>NZ_CP109487.1:4407500-5007500 GCF_036227605.1 Streptomyces sp. NBC_01439
GTGCGGCTGTCGCTGCTCACCTATCCCGTGCTGATGGCGGCCGACATCCTGGCGTACGGCGCGCAGGAGGTGCCGGTCGGGGAGGACCAGCGGCAGCACGTCGAGCTGACCCGGGACCTGGCGGTGCGGTTCAACCAGCGGTACGGGCACACCTTCACCGTGCCGAAGGCGACGCTTCCGGCAGTGGCCGCGCGGGTCATGGACCTGCAGGATCCGACGTCGAAGATGGGGAAGTCCCACGAGAGCGGGGCCGGGATCGTCTATCTGCTCGACGAGCCCGGGGTCGTGCGCAAGAAGGTGATGCGGGCGGTCACCGACAGCGGGGACGACGGGGTGGTCTACGACCGGGAGGCGCGGCCGGGAGTCGCCAATCTGCTGGACATCCTGGCGGCGTGTACCGGGGGTGATCCGGCCCTGCTCTCCGAGGGTTACAGCGGCTACGGGGCGCTGAAGCGGGACGTCGCCGACGCGGTGGTCGAACTGCTGCGGCCCGTACAGGAGCGGCACGCGGAGCTGGCGGGCGATCCGGCCGAGGTGGAGAAGGTGCTGCGGGAGGGTGCCGGGCGGGCCAGGGAGCTGGCGCGGCCGGTGGTGGACCGGGCGTACCGGGCCATCGGGCTGCTGGAGCCGTGACGGGTGGGGCCCCGCTTGCCGCGGGACCCCACCGTACGGACGTCTTAGCTGTTGCCGGAGGCGAGCTCGCGGCTGCGGTCGCGGGCCGCTTCGAGGGCGGCGATGAGGGCGGCGCGCACGCCGTGCTTCTCCAGTTCGACGATGGCGTTGATCGTCGTGCCGGCCGGGGAGGTGACGGCCTCGCGGAGCTTGACCGGGTGTTCGCCGCTGTCGCGCAGCATGACGGCGGCGCCGATGGCAGCCTGGACGATCAGGTCGTGGGCCTGGGCGCGGGGCAGCCCGAGGAGGATGCCGGCGTCGGTCATGGCCTCGACGAGGAAGTAGAAGTACGCGGGGCCGGAGCCGGAGAGGGCGGTGGCCGCGTCCTGCTGGGACTCGGGAACGCGCAGGGTCTTGCCGACGCTGCCGAAGATCTCCTCGGTGTGGGCGAGGTGCGCCGCGGTGGCGTGGCTGCCTGCGGAGATGACGGACATGGCCTCGTCGACGAGCGCGGGGGTGTTCGTCATGACGCGGACGACGGGGGTGCCGGGGGCGAGCCGCTCCTCGAAGAGGGCGGTGGGGACGCCGGCGGCGCCGCTGATGACCAGGCGGTCGGCGGGGACGTGCGGGGCGAGCTCGTCGAGGAGCTTGACCATGTCCTGGGGCTTGACGGTGAGGATGAGGGTGTCGGCGCGCTTGGCGGCCTCGGCGTTGGAGACGGCCTCGACCCCGTAGCGGGTGCGCAGTTCCTCGGCCCGTTCGGTGCGGCGGGCGGTGACGAGGAGCTTCGAGGCGGGCCAGCCGCCGCGGATCATTCCGCTGAGCAGGGCCTCGCCGATCTTGCCGGTACCGAGGACTGCGACTGTCTGGGTCATTCCCGATCCACCTCGCCGAACAGTTCTTGCGCGTGAGCTACGTATACGTCCTCATCCTTGCACCCGGGCGGGGAAGCGGGAGGCGCTGTCCGGAGTGCGGTCAGGCCCGTAGGTGTCAAGGCGTCCGGCGGCGGAGGGTGACCGCGCCGAGGGCGAGGACGAACAGGGCGCAGGCGGCGACGATCGCGGCGTCGCGGACGAAGTCGGCGGTCATGTCGGTGTGGGTGAGCACCTGGGTCATGCCGTCGACGGCGTAGGACATGGGCAGGACGTCGGAGAGTCCTTCGAGGACGGGGTGCATGGTGTCGCGGGCGGCGAAGAGGCCGCACAGGAGCAGCTGGGGGAAGATCACCGCCGGCATGAACTGGACGGCCTGGAATTCGGAGGCGGCGAAGGCGGAGACGAAGAGTCCGAGCGCGGTGCCGAGGAGGGCGTCGAGGAGGGCCACGAGGAGGAGCAGCCAGGGGGATCCGACGACGTCGAGGCCGAGGGCCCAGAGGGCGAGGCCGGTGGCGAGCAGGGACTGGAGGACGGCGACCGCGCCGAAGGCGAGGGCGTAGCCGGCGATGAGGTCGCCCTTGCCGAGCGGCATGGCGAGGAGGCGTTCCAGGGTTCCGGAGGTGCGTTCGCGCAGGGTGGCGATGGAGGTCACCAGGAACATGGTGATGAGGGGGAAGATCCCGAGGAGCGACGCGCCGATGCCGTCGAAGGTCTTGGGGCTGCCGTCGAAGACGAAGCGCAGCAGCGTGAGCATCAGTACGGGGATCAGGAGCATCAGCGCGATGGAGCGCGGGTCGTGGCGGAGCTGGCGCAGGACGCGGGCGGCGGTGGCGGCGGTGCGGGCGGCGTTCATCGGGTCTGCTCCCGGATGGCGGTGACGTTGGCGGCGGCGGCTTCGGCGTTGGCATTGGCATTGGCTTCGTCGACGAGGCGCAGGAAGCCCTCTTCGACGGTGGTGGCGTGGGTACGGGTGCGCAGTGCGTCGGGGGTGTCCTGGGCGAGGATGCGGCCCTCGCGCATGAGGAGCAGGTCGTGGCAGCGCTCGGCCTCGTCCATGACGTGGGAGGAGACGAGGATCGTCGCGCCGCGGGTGGCGGTGATGTCGTGGAAGAGGTTCCACAGGTCCCGGCGCAGGACGGGGTCGAGGCCGACGGTGGGTTCGTCGAGGACGAGGAGTTCGGGGGTGCCGAGCAGGGCGACGGCGAGGGAGACGCGGCTGCGCTGGCCGCCCGAGAGGTTGCCGGCGAGGACGCCGGCGCGGCTGGTGAGGTCGACGTCGGTGATGGCGCGGGTGACGGCGGCGGCGCGGCGGTCGGCGGCGGCGCGGCCGGGGTCGAGGACGGCGGCGAAGTAGTCGAGGTTCTGTCGGACGGTGAGGTCGTCGTAGACGCTGGGCGCCTGGGTTACGTAGCCGATGCGGGAGCGGAGCCGGGGGTGGCCGGCGGGGTCGCCGAGGACGTCGAGGGTGCCGGTGACGTGGGCCTGGGTGCCGACGACGGCGCGCATGAGGGTGGATTTTCCGCAGCCGGAGGGGCCGAGGAGGCCGGTGATGCGGCCGCGGGGGACGTCGAAGGCGAGGGAGTCGAGGACGGTGCGGAGGGTGCGGCCGGTGCCGCGCCGGACGGTGAGGTCCCGGGCGTGGACGGCGGCCGGGTCTCCCTCGGCCTGGTTATTCATCATGTGATGAATAATGCTCCTGGCGGTGCCGTGCCGTCAATCGCCGGGATGGATGCGGGCTGTCTCCTGCTGCTGCGCCGCCGCGAGCGGCGCCGGGCTACTTCTTGCGCTTGGACCGGCGGGCGGCCGGGTTCCCCGTACGGGTGCTGCGGCGGCGTGCGTATTCGGCCCGGGCGCGCTCGTACTCGGCGCGGCGGAGCTTCTCGCCCGGCGCCTCGCCGAGGCAGCGCAGGAAGTACGCGATCAGGGAGCCGATGAAACCGATCGCCTTGAGGCCCTTGAGGGCGGCCTCGTCGGAGGACGGGGCGGGGCGACTGCTGTAGGAGGCCCAGGTCTTGGTGAAGGCGATGGAGCTGGCGATCGCGAAGAGGATGACGACCGAGATGCTGAGGAAGGGGCCGACGTTGCCGATCTCCAGGCCCTCGTAGGCGAAGCGGAGCATCATGGCGGAGGCGATGGCGGTGGCCAGCGAGCCGATGGCGAGAGCGACGCGGCGCAGCGCGTAGCCGCCGTCGTGCTCGACCCAGGTGGTGCCGAAGAACGGGATCGGCTCGGGCTGCGGGCCTGCGGGCACCGCGGCCGGCTCGGCCGGCTCGGCGTGGGTCTGGTCTCGCTGGTCGTCGCTCACGTCAGCGATTATCCCTCGCCGGGCCGGTCGGGCCGGGTGTGTCTCACGTGTCAGACGGGTCGCCGGGACACGCCGGGCGCGCCGCGCCGCCCGCCGATCGCCGGGCCCGCTCCGGGACGGTCAGCCGCACTGGTTGGTGACGTAGCCGTCACTGCCGGTTCTCACGTACGCGTCGGAGACGAACCGGCCGTTGCCGACGCAGTCCCAGATGTCCGTCGTGCCGTACGGACCCGAGACGGTGGTGCCCTCGCACTGGCAACGGAGCGAGACGATCGCTCCGAGCGGCAGGACCTCGATGATCGGGTAGTTGGTGCCGGGCCCGTTGCGGACGTTCAGCCGGGCGCCGGGAGCGACCGGGAACATCGGGTAGCCGGAACCGGAGGCCGCGCTCTGGATCTGGCTGGAATCCTTCTCAACTGACATGCAAAATCTCCCCCCATGGCTGTTGCACTGCGCAACTCGCGCAGGGTAGCAGGACCTTGAAGATGCGCAGGGGTCATCGACTAGGCTCCGACGGGGGTGGTGAGCGGTGCATTCGCTGCGCGCGGACTACGTGGGCTTTCCGGAGTACGCCGGGCAGTACCGGCTCGAATCGGTGCTCGGCTCCGGAGGGATGGGCGTCGTCCATCTGGCCACGTCCGACTCGGGGCTGAAACTCGCCGTCAAGATCGTGCACGCCGAGCACGCGGTGGATCCGGAGTTCCGGGCTCGGTTCCGCCAGGAAGTCGCGGCCGCACGGCGGGTGAGCGGGGCATTCACCGCGCCCGTGGTGGATGCCGACCCCGATGCCGAACGGCCTTGGATGGCAACGCTGTTCATCGACGCGCCGACGCTCGCCGAACGGGTACGGGAACACGTCCTCGACCCCGTGGAACTCGCCCGGCTCGCCGCCGGCCTGAGCGAGGCCCTGCGGGACATCCACCGGGCCGGAGTGGTGCACCGGGACCTGAAACCCAGCAACGTGCTGATGGCTCCGGACGGCGTGCGGGTCATCGACTTCGGGATCTCGCGTCCGGCGGACAGCGACCTGCGGACCGAGACCGGGAAGCTGATCGGCACTCCGCCGTACATGGCGCCCGAGCAGTTCCAACGACCGCGGGACGTGGGGACGGCCGCCGACGTCTTCGCCTTGGGGTCCGTGCTCGTGCACGCGGCGACGGGGCACGGACCGTTCGACTCGGACAGCCACTACCTGGTGGCGTACCAGGTGGTGCACAGCGAGCCCGATCTGACCGGGCTGCCGCGGCGGCTCGTACCGCTCGTCGCCCGGTGCCTGGCGAAGGATCCGGAGCAGCGGCCCACCGCCGAGGAGCTGATCGCCGAGATGCGGGCGATCGCGTACCCGACGGCCGAGGAAACCCAGGCCTTCGTCCCCCGGCAGCGGCAGCCCGCCGACTCGGAGCAGATCACGCACCAGCGGGTACGGAGCGCCGTCGAACCCGGGACGGCCGCCGGACGCCGGGCCCGCCTGGCCGTCGGGATCGGGGTCGGGCTGCTGCTCACTGGCGCTGCCGCAGTCGGCGGGTACTGGCAATTCGGAACGGACGGCGGACACCCCGGCCAGATCGCCGCGCAGGCTGATCCTGCACCGCAGAAGAGCTTCGCGCCCTGGGCCGTCCCCTTGGGGAAGCCCGGTACGGGCAGCCGGATCGGAGCCTGCTCCTGGCAGTCGCAGGCCCTCTACTGTGCCGGTCCGGGCCTCGTCGCGGCCCGCCTGAACCCCGCGGACGGCACGACCCTGTGGGCGGTGGAGGCGACCACCGAGGCGCCCCGGACGAAGGCCCTCCGTGCGCCGCTACACGCGGGCGGGCAGGTCCTCGTCGTGGCGCCGGACTACGAGACCCTCCAGGCGCTGGACCCGGGCACGGGAACGGAGACCTGGAGGCGGAAGCTGCCGGGCGTCACACAGGTGGTGACAGCGGGCGGGCAGGTCCTGCTCTTGGGACCGACCGGCAGCGTCACTGCCCTGGACGCGGCCACCGGCACGCCGCGCTGGACCCAGCAGATCGGCGGGGCCGGTGCCGAGTGGTGGGGCGGCACGGACGAGCCCGGAGCCCCCGGGGGGCTGTACGTGGCGACACCCGGGAGCGACAGCGGGTCGACCCAACTCGCCGCGGTGGACCCGTCGAACGGGACGGTGCGCTGGCAGCTCCGGACGGCGGGGCGGCTGCGCCCGGTCGGCGTGGCGCAGGGCGGGCTGTACCTGCTGGACCTCGACGCGTCCTCCCGGACCGGCGCGGTCGTGCGCGCCGACCTGGCGGGGCACGGGGTGCAGCGCGTGCAACTGACAGCGCCGGTCTACGACGCGGAACCGGCCGTGGGCCAGGACGGCACCGTGTACCTCTTCGGGACCTCGGGCACGCTGGTCGCGGTCGGAGCGGCCAAGGAGCAGTGGCGACTGGAGACGGGCGTGGCCGTGGCCTCCCGACCGGTGTTTGCCGACGGCCGGGTGTTCCTGATGACCCCGGACGGGCGGCTCCTGGCCTTCGACGCGGCCAACGGGCGTGCTGCGGGACAGACGAAGCCGCGCATGGCCGACACCAGCGCCAAGTACACCTCCACCTTGCCCGCGCCCGCGGTCGGCGGTGGGCGGGTGTTCACGGGGGCGCCCGACGGGTCAGTGTTCGCGGTGGCCGCAGGGGATCCCGGCGCCTGGTGAGACGCCGGCGCCCCCGCACCGGAGGGTGCGGGGGCGCCGGCCGGGTCGGTCGTCAGCCCAGGAGGGAGACGTCGCGGACCGCGCCCTTGTCGGCGCTGGTGGCCATCGCGGCGTAGGCGCGCAGGGCTGCGGAGACCTTGCGCTCGCGGTTCTTCGGGGCGTAGACGCCGCCGAGGGCCGCGTGGCGGGCCGCCAGGGTGGCCTCGTCGACGAGGACCTCGATGGACCGGTTCGGGATGTCGATGCGGATCCGGTCGCCGTCCTCGACGACCGCGATGGTGCCGCCCGAGGCCGCTTCCGGGGAGGCGTGGCCGATGGACAGGCCCGAGGTGCCGCCGGAGAAGCGGCCGTCCGTCACCAGGGCGCAGGACTTGCCGAGGCCGCGGCCCTTGAGGAAGGAGGTCGGGTAGAGCATCTCCTGCATGCCGGGGCCGCCCCGCGGGCCCTCGTAGCGGATGACGACGACGTCGCCCTCCTTGATCTGCTTGTTGAGGATCTTGTCGACGGCCTCGTCCTGGGACTCGCAGACGACCGCCGGGCCCTCGAACGTCCAGATCGACTCGTCGACGCCGGCGGTCTTCACGACGCAGCCGTCGACGGCGATGTTGCCGCGCAGCACGGCGAGGCCGCCGTCCTTGGAGTACGCGTGCTGCACCGAGCGGATGCAGCCGCCCTCGGCGTCGAGGTCGAGGGTCTCCCAACGCTTGGACTGGGAGAAGGCGGTGGCGGAGCGCTCACAGCCGGGGGCCGCGTGCCACAGTTCCATCGCCGTGTCGCTGGCCGTGCCGGAGCGGGCGTCCCACTTCGCGAGCCAGTCCTCCAGGCCGTCCGAGTGGACGGTGGTGATGTCCTTGTTGAGGAGACCGCCGCGGTGCAGCTCGCCGAGGATGGCGGGGATGCCGCCGGCGCGGTGGATGTCCTCCATGTAGTACGTGCCGCCGGGCGCCACGTTCGGCGCGACCTTGGCCAGGCACGGGACGCGGCGCGAGACGGCGTCGATGTCGGTGAGGTCGTAGTCCAGGCCCGCTTCCTGCGCGGCGGCCAGCAGGTGCAGGATCGTGTTCGTGGAGCCGCCCATCGCGATGTCGAGGGCCATGGCGTTCTCGAAGGCCTCGCGGGTGGCGATGCTGCGCGGGAGGACGGACTCGTCGCCGTCCTCGTAGTAGCGCTTGGTGATCTCCACGACCGTGCGGCCGGCGTCCTCGTACAGGGCGCGGCGGGCCGTGTGCGTGGCGAGGACCGAGCCGTTGCCGGGCAGGGCCAGGCCGATGGCCTCGGCGAGGCAGTTCATCGAGTTGGCGGTGAACATGCCGCTACAGGAGCCACAGGTCGGACAGGCGTTCTCCTCGATGCGGAGCACGTCCGCGTCCGAGACGTTCTCGTTGGAGGCGTCGACCATGGCGTCGATCAGGTCGAGCTTGCGGACGGTGCCGTCGACGAGGGTGGCCTGACCGGCCTCCATCGGTCCGCCCGAGACGAAGACGACCGGGATGTTGAGGCGCATGGCGGCCATCAGCATGCCGGGGGTGATCTTGTCGCAGTTGGAGATGCAGATCAGCGCGTCGGCGCAGTGCGCCTCGACCATGTACTCCACGCTGTCGGCGATCAGGTCGCGGGACGGCAGGGAGTACAGCATGCCGCCGTGGCCCATGGCGATGCCGTCGTCGACCGCGATGGTGTTGAACTCGCGCGGGATCGCACCGGCGGCACGGATGGCGTCGGAGACGATGCGGCCGACGGGGGCCAGGTGGGTGTGACCGGGGACGAACTCGGTGAAGGAGTTGGCGACCGCGACGATCGGCTTGCCGATGTCCGCGCTCGCTACGCCCGACGCGCGCATAAGCGCACGCGCGCCTGCCATGTTGCGGCCGTGGGTGACGGTGCGGGACCTCAGCTCGGGCATGCGGTTTCACTCCCCATGAGAGCGGCTGTACGGTCAGCCGCGACTGCGGATATGGCTCAGCTACGAGGCTACGCCCACCGCCCGCGATCCGGACACCGTGTCCGGATGCCGGGACGGCGGGCTCATTCCTCGGTCAGGTACCGCTGGAGCGTGGGCGCCACGAGGGCCACGATCTCCTCCGGGTCGGCGGAGGCGAGGGGCTCCACCTGGACCACGTACCGCAGGATCGCGATGCCGACCATGTGGGAGGCGGCCAGCTCGGCACGGAAGGTCGGGTCGGAGACGTCGAGGTCTGCGGCGACCCGCTCCAGGACCCGCCGCAGCACCAGCCCGCGCAGCACCTTCGCGGCGGCCTCGTGCGTCAGCGCGGACCGGATCACCGCGAGCAGCGGTGCCCGGGTGGCCGGGTTCTCCCAGACGCCGAGGAAATAGCGCGCCAGACGCTCTCCGATGCCGTCCGGCCCCTCCCCCACGACGGCGGGGACCACCAGGGCCGGCTCCATGCTGATCTCGATGGCCGCGGCGAACAGGTCGTCCTTGCTGCCGAAGTAGTGGTGCACCAGCGCCGGGTCCACGCCGGCGACCTTCGCGATGCCGCGCACGGACGTCTTGTCGTACCCGCGCTCCGCGAACACCTCGCGGGCGGCGAGCCGGATGCGCTCCTGGGTGCCGGGGCCGTCGTCGGCCTCGTCCTGCCGGGGCCGGCCGGGGCCGCGGCGGCGCGGCTTGGGTGCGTCAGGGGCATCGGTCACGGCCGGCGGGCCCCGTCGCGCTCGGTGCTGGCGGTGGCGAGGTGCAGGCGGGTGAAGGCCAGCGCCTCGGCGAGGTCGGCCTCGCGCTCGGCGGAGGACATCGCCCGGCGGGTGTTGACCTCGATCACCACGTGCCCGTCGAACGAGGTCCGCGCGAGGCCCTCCAGCAGCTCGGCGCAGGGCTGCGTCCCGCGGCCCGGGACCAGGTGCTCGTCCTTGGCCGATCCGTTCCCGTCGGCGAGGTGGATGTGCGCGAGCCGGTCGCCCATCCGGTCGATCATCGCGGAGGCGTCGGTACGGGCGGTCGCGGTGTGCGACAGGTCGACGGTGAAGTGGCGGTAGTCGTCCTTCGTCACGTCCCACTCGGGGGCGTAGGCGAGCATCTCGCGGTCGCGGTAGCGCCACGGGTACATGTTCTCCACGGCGAACCGGACGTCGGTCTCGTCGGCCATCCGCCAGATGCCGGTGACGAAGTCCCGCGCGTACTGGCGTTGCCAGCGGAAGGGCGGGTGCACGACCACGGTGCTCGCCCCGAGCCGCTCGGCCGCGGCCTGGGCGCGCTGCAGCTTGGTCCACGGATCGGTGGACCAGACCCGCTGGGTGATCAGCAGACACGGCGCGTGCACGGCCAGGATCGGCACCCCGTGGTGGTCCGACAGCCGGCGCAGGGCTTCGATGTCCTGACTGACCGGATCCGTCCAGACCATCACCTCGACGCCGTCGTAACCGAGGCGCGCGGCGATCTCGAAGGCGGTCGCCGTCGACTCCGGATAGACCGAGGCTGTGGATAGGGCGACTTTCGCGGTCGGGACACGAACTGGTTCTGCCACGAGGACAGGGTACGGGCCCGGGAGCGGGGGTGACCGTGACGCAGGCCACGGGGGCGGCCCACCGACGACCTGTTGCGAGCCGGGGCGCTTGGGGCAGGGGGCCGGTCCGTGGCGTCGCCCGCTCCCGCTGCCGCGGCTCCACTGCGCAACGTCCGCTGCAGGACTATCGCTCCAGCCGCAACCAACACGTCGGCGCAGGCGTCGCATTGATCATGGGACGCGAATGGCTCTTTTCCCTCATCCCCCTGACGATCGGCGTCCTCTTCCTCGCCTTCGGCCTCTACGGCCTGCGCTACAGCCGTTCGGTTCGCCGCCACGGCGTCGATGCCCGGGCTCGGATCGTCCGTCACAAGATCTCGCGCAGCGACGAAGGCACCAAGTTCTACGCCCCGGTTGCCGCTTGGACGGACCGGGACGGGCGGGCCTGCGAACACGCCTCCAGGTTCGGCCGCGGAAAGGTCCCAAGCGCCTTCCGCGTGGGGGCGCAGGTCACGGTGCGGTACGACCCGGAAAGGCCGGACCGGTTCGAGATCGAGGGCTGGGACATGAGGTGGATGGACCTCTTCGCCACCGTGCTGGGGTCGATCTTCACCGCGGGCACGATGACGGTGGTGCTCGTGCGGCTCCTCACCCTCTGACCACGGCCCGGCCGGGCCGTACCCGGAGCGACCGCCGGACGCGGTCGACCAGAAGCGGACGGCGACCCGGGACGGCCCGAGCCCGACCCAAGACGGCCGTCAGACGCTGAGACGCGAGGAGCGCGTGGCGACGGAGCGCGCTCCCCGACCCGGGGCCGGTGTCGATGGGCCCCGCCTGCCGGTCGCACCCCTTCACGCCCGACCGGGCAGGGCGTCTTCGACCGCCCCGCGCCTGAAGGCATCCGCCCGGCCCGACCCGGAAGGACGATGGGACTGACGGGAAACCCCGAACACGTCCCCGACGCCGATCAAGAGGCTCCCGCCCGCCGGAGCCGCCCCGGCCCTCACGCCCCCGGTGCCGGCATGTGGTCCAGCCTGCGCAGGATCACGCCCTCGCGCAGGGCCCACGGGCAGATCTCCAGTTCCTCCACGCCGAAGAGGTCCATCGTGGCCTCCGCCACCAGCGCTCCCGCCAGGAGCTGGTTCGACCGGCCCTCCGAGACGCCCGGGAGGGCCGCGCGCTGGGCCGTGGTCATCGCCGCCAGGCGCGGGACCCACTCCTCCAGGGACTTGCGGCTCAGGTCCCGCTGCACGTACAGGCCGTCCGCCGAGCGGGCCGCGCCCGCGATGCGGGCCAGCTGCTTGAAGGTCTTCGAGGTGGCCACCACGTGGTCCGGCGCGCCGAAGCGGCGGAACTCGCCGACCGTCCGGGCGATCTCCGCCCGCACGTGCCGCCGTAGCGCCCGGATGTCCAGCGCGTCCGGCGGGTCGCCCGGGAGCCAGCCCGAGGTGAGGCGGCCCGCGCCCAACGGGAGCGAGACGGCCGCGTCCGGGTCCTCGTCGATGCCGTACGCGATCTCCAGCGAGCCGCCGCCGATGTCCAGGACCAGCAGCTTCCCCGCGGACCAGCCGAACCAGCGGCGGGCCGCGAGGAAGGTGAGCCGGGCTTCGTCCTCGCCGCTCAGCACCGGCAGGTCGACACCGGTCTCGGCCTTGACCCGCGCGAGGACCTCGTCCGCGTTCGTGGCCTCGCGTACGGCGCTGGTCGCGAAGGGGAGGACGTCCTCACACCCCTTGTCCTCGGCCGCCTGGACCGCGTCGCGGATCACCGAGACGAGACGCTCGACGCCTTCGGGAGTGACGGCGCCGCGCTCGTCGAGCAGCTCCGCCAGCCTCATCTCCACCTTGTGCGAGTGCGCCGGCTGCGGGCGCGCACCAGGGTGCGCGTCCACCACCAGCAGATGGACCGTATTCGAACCCACATCCAGCACACCGAGTCTCATAGGGGGAAACGCTACTGCGAGGAAGACTCGGGGGTTGAGTAAGGGGCGCATAGGCTTGGGTTTGTGCCAAATACGAAGAAGGCCAACAAGACCCGGTCGCAGAAGGACGCGGGCAAGGACACCGACAAGGCAAAGGCAAGGGCCAAGGCGAAGGCCAACGCCAAGGGTGGCAGGGACAAGGCCGCGGTCGCGGCCGACGAGAAGGGGCTCGACTTCCCCCGGGCCTGGGTGGAGTTCCCCGACCCCACCGACGACGAGCAGGTCTTCCGCTGTGACCTGACCTGGCTGACCTCCCGCTGGACCTGCATCTTCGGCAGCGGCTGCCAGGGCATCCAGGCGGGCCGGGCCGACGACGGCTGCTGCACGCTCGGCGCGCACTTCTCCGACGAGGACGACGAGAAGCGCGTCGCGCAGCACGTCGCCCGCCTGACGCCCGAGCTGTGGCAGTTCCACGACGTCGGCAGCGAGAGCGGGTGGACGCAGCACGACGACGACGGGGAGAAGCAGACCCGCCGCTGGGACGGCGCGTGCATCTTCCTGAACCGGCCGGGGTTCCCCGCCGGGGCGGGCTGCTCGCTCCACATCCTCGCGGTGAAGGAGGGCCGGGAGCCGTTGGAGACCAAGCCCGACGTCTGCTGGCAGCTGCCGATCCGCCGGACCTACGAATGGATCGACCGGCCGGACGACACGCGCGTGCTGCAAGTGTCGATC
This sequence comes from Streptomyces sp. NBC_01439, assembly GCF_036227605.1. Lineage (GTDB taxonomy): Bacteria > Actinomycetota > Actinomycetes > Streptomycetales > Streptomycetaceae > Streptomyces. The sequence goes on from NZ_CP109487.1 coordinate 4,420,069, forward strand.
GGTGAGTACGACCGCCGCGGCTGGGGGCCCGGCGGCCACGACCTGCACTGGTGGTGCACGTCGGCCACCTCCGCGCACGGTGCCGGCGAGCCGGTGTACGTGTCGTACCGCCCCGAGCTGACGGAGCTGATGGGCAAGGAGGGCTACGCCGAACTCGTGAAGCTGTGCGAGGCGCGGCTGTCCTCGCTGCTGCCGATGGCCCCGCACCCCGCGGATCCTGCCTGACCCAGGCCCTTCAGGCCCCTCGGGCCCCTCAGGGCCCCGGCGATGCCGACGGGGCCGGGTCCGGCGCGGGGGAAACCGTTCCGCCTGAGCCCTCCGTCGGGGACGGCTCGGGCGTCGGGGACGGCGGCGGGATCGTCGGCTCCGTCGGGGACGGCGACGGGGTGGAAGGCTGCGTCGGGTCCGGCGAGGGCTCCGGGGTCGCGGGCCGCGTCGGGTCCGGGGTGGGCGCGGGCGTCGCTGCGGGGCGGCCGCGGCCCTGGATGGAGACCACCGCGCCGCTCGGGTCGACCCCGACGCGGGCCGTCCAGGCGCCGACCGGCTGGCCCTCCGGGTCCACGGTGATCCGTAGGGTGACCGATTCTCCTGGGGCCAGCGTGCCCGCGGTGCGGCTCGCGCGCAGCCAGGGGGCGTCGGACCAGAGCCGCCAGTCCACGGGGGCACCGCCAGAAGCGGTGAGGGTGAGCAGGGTGACGGCGCCCTGTGCGGACGCGGCCACCGTGAGGCGGCCGGCACCGCCGGGGTGGTCGGGGGTCGCGGGCGGGCCGCTGCTGATGACCTCGACGGAGACGTCGGAGGTGGTGTCGCTCTGGGCGAAGCCGGGTCCACTGGTGGTGGTGGCCGCGTTCCCGGTGTTCTCGTAGGCGGTCAGCGGGCGGCCGTCGGTCCGTGCGGTCGGGAGCTCGGACTCGCTGGCGGAGATGCGGGTGGCGTCGCCGCCGGGCTCGCCGGTGTCGGGTCCGCCCCGGTACGCCGCCCACAGCGCCAGGACCGGGGCGGCGACGACGGTGGCGACCACGGTGGTGGTCACCACCCGGGCGCGCAGCCGCTCCCGGCGGGCCGCACGGTCCTTCGGGTCCATGGGGAAGCCGGTGCGGTCGAAGCGTGGGGCGGGCCCTCGGCCGCGGCCCCGGCCGGAACGGACCATCGCGGCGTGAACGGCGGTGCGAGGGGCGGGTACGAGGGGGAGCGCGGCGGTGTTGATGCCGCCGGAGCCGGGCCAGGGGCCCGCGGCGCCCACGCGTTCGGCGACGCGCCGACATCGGGGGCAGTCGTCGACGTGACGGACGAGCTCGGCTCGCAGGGTGCTGGAGAGCAGGACGTTGCGGTCGCCCTCGCCGTCGTCGCCGGTGAGCCGGGAGACGACGGGACAGTTGCCGGTCTCGACGACGGCGAGGGCGGCCCGGGTGCGCTCCACCTCGCAGGCGGCTCCGGAGAGCAGCTCACGGGCGGCGGCCGCGGGGGTGCCGAGGACGGCGGCGAGTTCGGGGACGCCGAGCCGGTGGCGGACGGCGAGTTCGAGGGCCTCGCGCTGCTCGGGTGTGGTGCCGGCGGCTTCGGGCCAGGCGAGCCGGGCCAGCTCCGTACGGCGGTAGGCGCTCACGTCAAGGGGCCGATGGGCGTCCTGGCCGGGGTCGGGTGGCATGTCATCACCCGGATCACCCGGCGCACGGTCACGCTCAACATGCGCCGGCGCACGCCGAGCAGAATGCGCTCCCTGGCGCGCGCGCCGCTGATCGGCCAGCCGGTGCAGGCAGCCCCAGCGGGCGAGTGCGTACAGCCAGGCGCGCCGGTGCCCCTCGTCGGGGCAGCGACCGGGGTGCCGCTCGGCCACGGCGAGGACGTCCCCGAGCACGTCGGTCGCGGTGTCGTGGTCGCACAGGACCGACAGGCAGTACGTGAACAGGCCGTCCAGGTAGGGCTCGTGCCGGAACGGCGGCGCCTGCTCGGCCCCGTGGGGCGAGTGCCCGTGCGCCCGGTGTGCGCCGGTGCGCGCTGAGGAGTGTGCCTGGCTGCTGCTGTTCACCTGGCGACCGTAGGCGGCGCGCTGGTAAGGCCTTGGAAGCCTTCGCCACTTTTAGCCCTTACGGGTGAACAGATCGGTGAGGTGCTGACGCATGCCCTGACGTGGTCGGACCGGCGGGGCCTGCCGCCTCGGTCCGCCGCACCCTCCGCACCCTCCGCGCCCCCCGACCGGGACCCCGGTCCGGCCTGTCGGTGCGGGCGGTTACCGTGAACGGCATGGCTGCCCGCACCGCTCGTTCATCCGCCAAGGACCGTCCGTCCTACCGCTGCACCGACTGCGGCTGGACGACCGCGAAGTGGCTCGGCCGCTGTCCCGAATGCCAGGCCTGGGGCACCGTCGAGGAGATGGGCGCGCCCGCCGTACGGACCACCGCCGCCGGCCGGGTCTCGACCGCCGCCCTGCCGATCGCGCAGGTCGACGGCCGGACCGCGACCGCCCGCAGCACCGGCGTGGACGAGCTGGACCGCGTCCTCGGCGGTGGGCTCGTGCCCGGTGCCGTCGTGCTGCTCGCCGGCGAGCCCGGCGTCGGCAAGTCGACCCTGCTGCTGGACGTCGCGGCGAAGGCGTCCAGTGACGAGCACCGGACGCTGTACGTGACCGGCGAGGAGTCGGCCAGCCAGGTGCGCCTGCGGGCCGACCGGATCAACGCCCTCAGCGATCACCTCTACCTCGCCGCCGAAACCGATCTGTCCGCCGTCCTCGGTCATCTCGACGCCGTGAAGCCCTCCCTGCTGATCCTGGACTCCGTACAGACCGTCGCCTCCCCCGAGATCGACGGTGCGCCCGGCGGCATGGCCCAGGTGCGCGAGGTCGCCGGAGCGCTGATCCGCGCCTCCAAGGAGCGCGGGATGGCCACCCTCCTCGTCGGCCACGTGACCAAAGACGGAGCCATCGCCGGTCCCCGTCTGTTGGAGCACCTCGTCGACGTGGTGCTGAGCTTCGAGGGCGACCGGCACGCCCGGCTGCGGCTGGTGCGCGGCATCAAGAACCGGTACGGGGCCACCGACGAGGTCGGCTGCTTCGAGCTGCACGACGAGGGGATCACCGGGCTCGCCGACCCGAGCGGGCTGTTCCTGACCCGGCGGGCCGAGGCCGTTCCGGGCACCTGCCTGACGGTGACTCTGGAAGGGAAGCGTCCGCTGGTCGCCGAAGTACAGGCGCTGACCGTGGACTCCCAGATCCCCTCCCCCCGGCGCACGACCTCGGGCCTGGAGACCTCGCGCGTGTCGATGATGCTGGCGGTGCTGGAGCAGCGCGGCCGGATCACGGCGCTCGGCAAGCGCGACATCTACAGCGCCACCGTGGGCGGGGTGAAGCTCACCGAGCCGGCCGCCGACCTGGCGATCGCGCTCGCGCTGGCCTCCGCCGCCAGTGACGTCCCGCTGCCGAAGAACCTCGTGGCGATCGGTGAGGTCGGCCTGGCCGGCGAGGTGCGACGGGTGACCGGCGTGCAGCGGCGGCTCGCGGAGGCGCACCGGCTGGGATTCACGCACGCGCTGGTCCCGGCGGACCCGGGGAAGGTGCCGGCCGGAATGAAGGTCATCGAGGTGGCCGACATGGGTGACGCGCTAAGGGTGTTGCCGCGCGGCCGCTCGCGTACGCCGGCCAAGGAACGGTCCGCGGAGTAGCCGGCCCGGGGAAAGACCTGCGGAAGACCTGCAGAAGACCTGTGGAAGCCATCGGGGTAGCCCCAGGGGGAGGACCCGGGGGTGGCCCCGAGGGAAGGCCCAGAAGGAAGATCCGGGGGAAGACCCGGGGACGATCCCCTGGTCAGGGCGTCCGCACGGGCCCCGCCCGGGCCCTACCTGGCCAAGCCACGGCGGGGCCGTAGCGCGCGCCGGTAGACTTTGTGCTGGTCCGCCCGGCCGTACGCACGTCCTCGTGCCCGCGGCGCTGGGCGGCGCAACCCGCGACCGGAGGAGTGCAGTGGCAGCCAAGGACGGGGCAGCAGCATCCGGGAAGTCGGGTGCGAGCTCCAAGCAGGAGGCCATGATGCGCGCCTCGCTGAGCGCGGTCGCACCTGGTCAGCCGTTGCGCGACGGCTTGGAGCGGATCGTCCGCGGCAACACCGGCGGGCTCATCGTCCTCGGTATGGACAAGAGCGTCGAGGCGATGTGCACCGGCGGCTTCGTCCTGGACGTGGAGTTCACCGCGACCAGGCTGCGCGAGCTGTGCAAGCTCGACGGCGCGCTGATCCTCGACAAGGACATCACCAAGATCCTGCGGGCCGGAGTGCAGCTGGTGCCGGACGCGTCGATCCCTACGGAGGAGACGGGCACGCGCCACCGTACGGCCGACCGCGTCTCCAAGCAGTGCGGCTTCCCCGTGGTGTCGGTGTCGCAGTCGATGCGACTGATCGCGCTGTACGTGGACGGGGAGCGGCGGGTCCTGGAGGAGTCCGGGGCGATCCTGTCGCGGGCGAACCAGGCACTGGCCACGCTGGAGCGGTACAAGCTGCGCCTCGACGAGGTCGCGGGCACGCTGTCGGCGCTCGAGATCGAGGACCTGGTCACGGTGCGCGACGTGACGGCGGTCGCGCAGCGGCTGGAAATGGTCCGCCGGATCGCGACCGAGATCGCCGAGTACGTGGTCGAACTGGGCACGGACGGGCGACTGCTGTCGCTGCAACTGGACGAGCTGACGGTCGGGATCGAGCAGGAGCGTGAGCTCGTCATCCGCGACTACGTGCCGGAACCGACGGCGAAGCGTTCCCGCACGGTGGACGAGGCGCTGGCGGAGCTGGACGCGCTGACGCATCCGGAGCTCCTGGAGCTGCCGATCGTGGCGCGGGCACTGGGGTACACGGGCTCGCCGGAGACGCTGGACTCGGCGGTGTCGCCGCGCGGGTACCGGCTGCTGGCGAAGGTGCCGCGGCTGCCCGGCGCGATCATCGAGCGGCTCGTGGAGCACTTCGGCGGACTGCAGAAGCTGCTCGCGGCCAGCGTCGACGACCTGCAGACGGTGGACGGGGTGGGCGAGGCCCGTGCGCGGAGCGTCCGCGAGGGCCTGTCCCGGCTGGCGGAGTCGTCGATCCTGGAGCGGTACGTCTAGCCTGCGTTCAGCCTGCGGCTTCGCTCGGCCGACCGCCCTCGTTCCGCTGCCCGTTCGGCGTGCGCGCCATTGCTGGGGCGCCGCCCCGGACCCCGCGCCTGAAGCGCCGGCGGGGCCGGGAGTGTGTGCGCCGCTGCCGGAAGAGGCTAGTCCTGCTTGAGGACGAACGAGGTGCGGGCCACCGGCATGCCGGGAGCCTTGACCTCGACCACGTAGGTGTCGGGTGCGGCGGACCCCGCCGGAGGCGTCTGGCACTGGTCGGCCGCGCTGAACCTGCGGTCCCAGTCCAGCGACTGCTTCGTCTCGCCCTGCGCCGGGAGGCGGAAGAAGGCGTTGCCCGCGCCCGCCGGGCAGTCCGCCGAGGACCAGACCGCCTTGCTGCTGCTCGCCTGGAGGATGGTCAGGACGGCCTGCTTCGGGCCGAGGTCGATCTTGCAGGTGGTTCCTGAGGTGTTGCGGGCGACCAGTTCCAGGCGCGGCTTCTCGTTCGCCTCGTACTCGTTCTTCACGCTCTTGACCTCCCACTGCAGCGCACCCGGCGCGCACGTGGGGAGCGGGGAGTCCGCCGGGACCGGGGCCGGGCCGCCCGCGGCGCCACCGGACCCGGAACCGGAACCTGAGCTGCCGTTCGAGCCCGTGCCGCCGCCCGGTTCGCCGTTCTTGCCCCCGCCGCCGGTGGAGCCGCCCCCGGAGCCGCTGTTGCCGCCGCTGCCCGACTCGGGGCGCCCACCGGGGGCCGCACTGATCGCGGGGCCGGTACCGGCCGGACCCGGGGTGATCGAGGTGACGGGGTCGGGGCCGCCCTGGCCCTTTCCGTTCGTACTCGTCCTCCCCCCACCGGAACTGACGGTCCATACGGCGAGGAGCGCGAGGAGCGCGACAACGGAAGCCAGCACAGCCCTCCGTCGCCAGTAGATGGAGGAGGGGAGCGGCCCGACCGGATTGCGCAGAGATCCCACGGACGGAACCTTACGAGAGTTCGCGACCCGATCAGTGCCCCACATGCCGCACAGAGGACTTGATTTGCCGATGATCATCCTGCGGGCGCAATCGGGGGCGTCGAGATCTGGCCAAAGGGTTGATGTGGAGATTAGTCCGCCTTGAGTACGTTCGGTGAGCATGGACAGCTCCGACGGCTCCGGCCCCTACCGCGCCATCACCGATTTCGCCCACCGGACACCCTCATGGGTGCAATCGGCCTTCGAGATCTGGACGACGTACGGGCTGCTCCTCTTCGGGGTGCTGTTCGCGGCCGTCTGGTGGCGCTCGCGCGGCCGGGGCGCCCGTCTGGTGGCGCTGGCCCTGCTCGCGCCAGTGGCGACGGCCGTGGCGTACGGCGCGTCGGAGTTCGTGAAGTACGCGGTGGACGAGGAGCGGCCCTGCCGGGCCGTCGTCGGAGCCGCGGCCCCGCTGGTGCCGTGCCCGGGGCCCGGTGACGGGTCGTTCCCCAGCAACCACGCGGCCCTCGCGGGCGCAGCCACCGTGGCGCTGGCCCTGGCGGTGCGCCGGCTCGCGCCGCTGACCGTGCCGCTCGCGCTGCTGATGGCCTTCTCCCGGGTCTTCGTCGGCGTGCACCACCCGCACGACGTGGCGTTCGGCCTGCTGCTCGGCGGTTCGGTCGCCGCCCTCGCCGTCCTCGCGCTCGCCGGTCCGACGGGTGCGGTCGTCACCGCCGCCCGGGCGGGCGGCATCCCGGCCGTCATCTGGTTCACCGATCGCGGTCCGGCGCGCCGCGGGAGGGGAAACGTGCCAGGATGCCGTCTGCCATGACTGCATCTCCCGCTTCCTCCACGGCCGCATCCCCCGACTCCTCCCACGCGCTGCACTCCCCCGTGACCGCGTGGTTCGACGAGCACGCCCGCGACCTGCCCTGGCGCCGCCCCGAGGCCGGCCCCTGGGGGGTCATGGTCAGCGAGTTCATGCTCCAGCAGACGCCCGTCAGCCGGGTCCTGCCGGTCTACGAGCAGTGGCTCGCCCGGTGGCCCCGCCCCGCGGACCTGGCCACCGAGGCCCCCGGCGAAGCCGTACGGGCCTGGGGCCGGCTCGGCTACCCGCGCCGCGCGCTGCGGCTGCACGGCGCGGCCGTGGCGATAACGGACCGGCACGGCGGCGACGTACCGCAGGACCACGCACAGCTGATGGCGCTGCCCGGGATCGGCGAGTACACGGCGGCGGCCGTGGCCTCCTTCGCGTACGGGCAGCGGCACGCCGTCCTCGACACGAACGTCCGCCGGGTCTTCGCGCGCACCACGACCGGGGTCGAGTACCCGCCGAACGCGACGACCGCCGCCGAACGGCGCCTCGCCCGGGCCCTGCTGCCCGAGGACGAGGGCACCGCGGCCCGCTGGGCGGCGGCCTCGATGGAGCTCGGGGCGCTGGTGTGCACCGCCAAGAGCCCCGACTGCGCGCGCTGTCCGGTGGCCGGGCTGTGCGCGTGGCGGCTCGCCGGGAAGCCGGCGCACGAGGGTCCACCGCGGCGCGGGCAGACGTACGCGGGCACCGACCGGCAGGTGCGGGGCAAGCTCCTCGCCGTGCTCAGGGAGGCGGTGGGCGCGGTTCCGCAGGCGGTGCTCGACACGGTCTGGGACGAGCCGGTGCAGCGGGCCCGGGCGCTGGACGGGCTGGTGGCCGACGGGCTGGTGGAGCCCTTGGCCGGAGGCTTCTACCGGCTCCCGCAGGCCCTGCCCCAGAGTGCTCCCCAGGGCGCCCCCCAGAGCGTTCTGCGGACCGTCCCGCGGCCCTGACCAAAACTGACTCTGAGATTCCGCTTGTTGCCGGGAAACCGCAGCTCACGGCGGTTGTTACACAACCTATGGGTGTCCGTGCGCCCACCGAAGGCTGGCTCGCACAGGCCCGTGACAACCCCTCCGTACCTTCGAATCCGTAGGACACGGGGATGAGCGGTTGAACGGGTGGAGGCGGTCTGAGATGGCGCACGGCGAGGTACTCGGATTCGAGGAGTACGTACGCACTCGGCAGGACGCGCTGCTGCGCAGCGCCCGGCGCCTGGTCCCGGACCCCACCGACGCCCAGGACCTCCTGCAGACCGCGCTCGTACGCACCTACGGCCGCTGGGACGGCATCGCCGACAAGTCCCTGGCCGACGCCTACCTGCGCCGGGTCATGATCAACACCCGTACGGAGTGGTGGCGCGCCCGCAAGCTCGAAGAGGTCCCCACCGAGCAGCTCCCCGACGCCTCCGTCGAGGACGGCTCCGACCAGCGCGCCGACCGCGCCCTCCTCATGGACATCCTCAAGGTTCTCGCTCCCAAGCAGCGCAGCGTGGTCGTGCTGCGACACTGGGAGCAGATGAGCACCGAGGAAACGGCCGCGGCGCTCGGAATGTCGGCGGGAACCGTGAAGAGCACTCTGCACCGCGCGCTGGCCCGTCTTCGGCAGGAGCTGGAGAGCCGGGATCTGGACATGCGTGCGCTGGAGCGCGGTGACCACACCATGCGGTACGAGGGGCGTGAGCGGTGCGCGGCCTGAACGGCCAAGGTTTGTCCGGAAGTTCTCTGGTGCTGATGTCGGCGGGGGCGGTCGTCCTCGTCGGCACAGCCGTGTTCGCGGTCGGGTGCGCCACGGGCGGCACCGGCCTGCGCGACGGCGGCCCGGCCCGCACCGAAGCCGTGGCCAAGGCCACGCCCTCGGGGCCCGCGCCCGAGGACTCCGTCTCGGGCGCGTCCGGCCGGCCGCTGAAGAAGGTCGACCCCGTCACGCTGCTGATGAAGGACCCCAAGGTCAGCACCGAGGTCAAACGGGACCTCAAGCCCTGCTCGGGCAAGGAGTACCCGGTGGACGTGAGCTACGGGAAGATCACCGGCGGCCCCGTCGTGGACATCGTGGTGAACGTCCTGTCCTGCGCCGACGCCCTGGGTCGCGGAACCTACGTGTACCGGTCGGACGGAACGACGTACGAGAATGTGTTCGCGGACGAGCAGCCACCCGTCTACGCGGAGATCGACCGGGGCGACCTGGTGGTCACGAAGCAGGTCTACGGAAAGAGCGACACGCTCGCCTATCCGTCGGGCGAGGACGTGATCACGTACCGCTGGAACGGGGAGGGGTTCGCCGAGCAGGACCGAGTTCACTCGGAGTACAGCAACGTGGTCGACGGCGGCGTCCAGCCCGCCCCGGTCACGAGTCAGAAGAACTGAGCACGACCGAGCACAGAAGAACCGAGGCGAGGCTCCCGCATGGCCGAGACCCATGTCCTGTTCGTGGAGGACGACGACGTCATCCGTGAGGCCACGACCCTGGCGCTGGAGCGCGACGGGTTCGTGGTCACGGCCATGCCCGACGGCTTGTCCGGACTGGAGTCCTTCCGCGCGAACCGGCCCGACATCGCCCTGCTGGACGTGATGGTCCCGGGCATGGACGGCGTGAGCCTGTGCCGCCGCATCCGCGACGAGTCCACCGTCCCGGTGATCATGCTTTCCGCGCGCGCCGACTCCATCGACGTGGTGCTGGGCCTGGAGGCGGGCGCCGACGACTACGTCACCAAGCCCTTCGACGGATCCGTGCTCGTGGCCCGGATCCGCGCGGTGCTGCGCCGCTTCGACCACTCCGGCGGCCCGCAGAACGGCGGAACGAACGCGGGCGACAACGGCTCGGACCCCGAGCGCGGGGTGCTCTCCTTCGGTGACCTGGAGGTGGACACCGAGGGCATGGAGGTCCGCCGGGCGGGCGCCGCGGTGGCCCTGACCCCGACCGAGATGCGGCTGCTGCTGGAGTTCTCCTCCGCACCCGGCACCGTGCTGTCGCGCGACCGCCTGCTGGAGCGGGTCTGGGACTACGACTGGGGCGGCGACACCCGCGTCGTGGACGTCCACGTCCAGCGGCTGCGCACCAAGATCGGCCAGGACCGGATCGAAACGGTCCGGGGCTTCGGATACAAGCTCAAAGCATGAGGCGGTTCACCCTGCGCACGGGGATCCGCTGGAAGATCACCGTCGCCATCGCCTCCGTGGGCGCCCTCGTCACGATCGCCCTGAGCCTGGTGGTGCACAGTGCTGCCCGCGTGTCGATGCTGGAGAGCGCCCGCGAAGTACAGCTGGACCGCGTGCAGTTCATCTCGCGCAATGCCGACGCCGGGCGCAAGCCTCCCATGGGCGCCAAGGTCAACGACCCCGAACTGCCCGCCGAACTGCGGCACAAGGCGCAGTCGGGACGGCGCGGGACCTACATCCAGGAGCGCCCGCGCGGGGCGGCCGAGGTGTGGGCCGCCGTACCGCTCGGGAACGGGCAGGTCCTGTCGCTGCACACGCCGTTCCGTGAGGGCGCCAATCTGATCCCCGACCTGGACCGGGCCCTGGTCATCGGCGGGTTGTCCGCCGTGATCGGCGGCTCGGCGCTCGGCGTGCTCATCGGCGGGCAGATCTCGCGCCGGCTGCGCAAGGCCGCGGCCGCCGCGCAGCGGGTGGCGCACGGCGATCCCGACGTCCGCGTACGGGATGCGGTCGGCGGTGTCGTGCGGGACGAGACGGACGACCTCGCGCGGGCCGTGGACGCCATGGCGGACGCCCTCCAGCAACGGCTGGAGGCCGAGCGGCGGGTGACCGCGGACATCGCGCACGAACTGCGGACTCCGGTGACGGGCCTGCTCACGGCGGCGGAACTGCTGCCTCCGGGGCGGCCGACGGAGCTGGTGCGGGACCGGGCCCAGGCCCTGCGCGCGCTGGTGGAGGACGTGCTGGAGGTGGCCCGGCTGGACAGTGCGTCGGAACGGGCGGAGCTCCAGGACGTGGCGCTGGGCGAGTTCGTGAGCCGGCGGGTGGCGTCGCTGATGCCGGAGGCGACCGTACGGGTCGTCGCGGACGAGATCGTCAGCACCGATCCGCGCCGCCTGGAGCGGATCCTGGGGAACCTGCTGGCCAATGCCGCGCGGTACGGGCAGCCGCCGATCCAGGTCGACGTCGAGGGACGGGTCGTACGGGTACGCGACCACGGGCCGGGCTTCCCCGAGGCGTTGCTGCGCGAGGGGCCGAGCCGCTTCCGCACCGGGTCCACGGACCGCGCGGGTGTGGGGCACGGGCTGGGGCTGACCATTGCGGAGGGCCAGGCGCGGGTGCTGGGCGCCCGGCTGACCTTCCGTAACGTGGCCGCCCGGGGCGGCTCGGAGCGTGAGGGGGCGGCGGCGGGCGCGGTGGCGGTCCTGTGGCTTCCGGAGCACGCGCCGACGACGACGGGCAGCTTCCCGATCCTCAAACTGCCGCAGGACTGAACCGGGGCGGGTCGGGCGGGTCGGGCGCGACGGGTACCGGGCGGTATCCGCCCGGGAGTCCGTGACTTAGCATCCGTGGCATGACCGACGGTACGAATCCCCCGAGCCACCCGCAGCCCGAGCCCGCCCCCGGGAGCGGCGGATACGGGTTCCCGCCGGGACCGCCCGCGCAGGGCGGCTACGGCTACCCGACCCCGTCCGCCGGCTACGGCTACCCGCAAACGGGGCAGCAGCCGAACCCTTACCAGCAGGACCCGGGAGGCGGCCACCCACAGGACGCGGGAGGCGGTTACCAGCAGGACCCGGGGGGCTACGCACCGGACCCGGGGGGCTACCAGCAGGACGCGGGAGGCGGTTACCAGCAAAACCCGGGGGGCGGTTACCAGCAGGACCCGGGGGGCTACGCACCGGACCCGGGGGGCTACCAGCAGGACGCGGGAGGCGGTTACCAGCAAAACCCGGGGGGCGGTTACCAGCAGGACCCGGGGGGCTACGCACCGGACCCGGGGGGCTACCAGCAGGACGCGGGAGGCGGTCAGTGGGCTCCGCCCCCGGCCCAGCCGGGATTCACGAGGCTGGCCGGTCCGGACCTGCCCGGCGCTTCGCAGCAGCCGGACTGGGAGGCCATGGCCGACCGCTCCGCGGCCGAGCGGCGCAAGAAGCGGCTGTGGACGCTGGGCGGCGGGGTGATCGTGCTCGCGCTGCTGGCCGGCGGTGGAACGTTCTTCCTGCTGGGCGGCGACGAGGACCGACAGGACGCCCAGCCCGCGAACTCGGCCTCCGCCTCGCCCGAGCCGGATGATTCGAAGGGGCCCGCCGCCTACACCGCGACCGTCGCGGGCGACGACACGCTGCTGCGCGACAGCTACGGCAGCATGGGGATCCGGCTCGGCCCCGACCTCAAGGTCGGCCCGCGGGGCAAGCGCTTCCAGGTCATCGGCAAGGGCAACGGGAACTCGTGGGGGCAGTCCGCCGAACCGGTCGTGGACGTGACCAAGAGCTTCACCGTCACGGCCCGCGCCTACAACTCCGCCGCCAAGGGCTCCCGGATCATCATGAGCCAGGGTGACGGGGAGTCGTTCTCCTTCGAGCTGGGCGTGAACGAGGTGAACGGCAAGCAGGCCTGGATCTTCCGCGTGCAGACGGGCGACAAGGGCGCCGCGGCCACCACGCGGACGGTCGCCGCCGAGGGGCTCAGCATGGTGAAGACGCCCACGCTGCTGATGGCCACCTACGACGCCGAGAAGAAGGCGATAGCCCTGTACGTGGACGGCAAGAAGGCCGGGGAGACCCCGGTGCCGCCCATCTGGCAGGCCCCGGGTCCGCTCCAGCTCGGCCGGTCCAAGCACCACGACATCTGGACCGGTCCGTGGCAGGGCACCCTGCACAGCATCAAGACCTACGACATGGCCTTCACGGAGGAGCAGGCCGCCGGGTACAAGGAGGGGAAGCTCGAACCATCGCCGAAGCCGACCCATGCCTGGCTGCTCACCTGATCGGTGAGCAGGGCGGGTCGGCCGGTACGACGGGTGCTGCGGGTGCTGCGGTCGGGACGGGTCAGACGGTGACGCCGTTGGTGCGCAGGAAGGCGACCGGGTTGACGGCCGAGCCGTAGTTCGGGGTGGTGCGGATCTCGAAGTGCAGGTGCGGGCCGCTGGAGTTGCCGGTGTTGCCGGACAGGGCGATCCGCTGCGAGGCGTTGACCTTCTGGCCGATCTTGACCTGGATCTTCGAGAGGTGCGCGTACTGCGAGTACGTGTTGTTCGCGTGCTTGATCACGATGGCGTTGCCGTACGCGGGGCCGTCGCCGCCACCGTTCGGGCCCGCCTTGACGACGGTACCGGCGGCCGCGGCCTTGACCGGGGTGCCGACCGGGACGGCGAAGTCCTGGCCGGAGTGCTTGTGGGACCACATGTTGCCGCCCTTGCCGAAGGTTGCGGACAGCGTGTACTTCTCCAGCGGCTTGTCCCAGAGACCGGTCTTCGAGGCGCCCGCGGCACCGGCGGCGCCGGCGGCCTTGGCGGCGGGGGCGGCCTGCGGGGCGTCTGCGAACGCGGCGGTCGTGCCCGCCCCGAGGGCCAGCACGGCACCGAGAGCGGTGGTGCCGACAGCGATACGGGTACGACGGGTGTAGACGCGCTTCGCGAACATGTGCAGACCTCCGGGGCCGGGGACAAGGGGGGTTTCACGCCTCTCAGAGGCATGAAGTGACCCGGCACGATCGAGCGAGTGCCGGGCTGGCTCATCTTTGGTAACCCGTGCCCCGGGACTTCCCCAAATGTCCCGATTACTAGCGGAACTCGTAGCGGCGCCCGTGTGACGCGCCCCGTTGACGGCCCCTTCCAGGGACGAAGGTCCCGCGACAGGGCGTTTTCGATCTACGAAACGGCCTAGTACGTCCGTTTTGTCCTGTGCGGCTTGTCACCGGGGCCAGGACCGTTTGCGACCCAGGTCACTAGGGGTTTCGTGCCCGTGGGGCCGGACCCGCGGCGCCCTGCAGGCGCTGGGTGACCTGACCTCCCCGGCGTCGAGACCGTCCGCCCCGGATCCACGGGCCTTGGCCCGGCGGCCCGGAGCGCCAGGAGGGCCAGGAGGGCCAGGAGGGCCGCCTTCGAGTCCTGCTCCCCGCAGCAACCGGGCCCGGCGCCACAGCACCCTCACCGGCTTCGGCCTGGGAGCGGGACACGGAAAAGGGGCGGCCCCGGGACTTCTCAGTCCCGGGGCCGCCCCTTCGTACTCCTAGCGCCCCGTGAGGGTCACGCGCCCTTCGACAGGTCCGGGCCGGAGCCCGTGGCCTCGATCGGGGGGAGGTCGGGCAGGGCCGACTTCTCCTCGCCGCGGAAGGTGAACTTGGCGTCTTCGCCCTCACCCTCCTTGCCGACGACCACGATGTGACCGGGACGCAGCTCGCCGAAGAGGATCTTCTCCGACAGGATGTCCTCGATCTCGCGCTGGATGGTCCGGCGCAGCGGCCGGGCACCCAGGATCGGGTCGTAGCCGCGCTTGGCGAGCAGGAGCTTCGCGTCGCCGCTCAGCTCGATGCCCATGTCGCGGTCCTTCAGGCGCTCGTCGACCTTGGCGATCATGAGGTCGACGATCTGGATGATGTCTTCCTCGGTGAGCTGGTGGAAGACGACCGTGTCGTCGACACGGTTGAGGAACTCGGGCCGGAAGTGCTGCTTGAGCTCTTCGTTGACCTTGGCCTTCATCCGCTCGTAGCCGCTTTTCGTGTCACCCTGCGCCGCGAAGCCCAGGTTGAAGCCCTTAGAGATGTCCCGGGTACCCAGGTTGGTCGTCATGATGATGACCGTGTTCTTGAAGTCCACGACCCGGCCCTGGGAGTCGGTCAGACGACCGTCCTCCAGGATCTGGAGAAGGGAATTGAAGATATCCGGGTGGGCCTTCTCGACCTCGTCGAAGAGAACGACGGAGAACGGCTTGCGGCGCACCTTCTCGGTGAGCTGGCCGCCCTCTTCGTAGCCCACGTAGCCGGGGGGCGAACCGAAGAGGCGGGAAACCGTGTGCTTCTCACTGAACTCCGACATGTCGAGGGAGATCAGCGCGTCCTCGTCACCGAAGAGGAATTCGGCGAGCGTCTTGGAGAGCTCGGTCTTACCGACACCGGACGGACCGGCGAAGATGAACGAGCCACCCGGGCGCTTCGGGTCCTTCAGACCCGCACGGGTACGGCGGATCGCCTGAGAGAGCGCCTTGATGGCGTCCTTCTGACCGATGACCCGACGGTGGAGCTCGTCTTCCATGCGGAGCAGTCGCGAGGACTCCTCCTCGGTGAGCTTGAAGACGGGAATGCCGGTCGCGGTCGCGAGGACTTCGGCGATGAGCTCGCCGTCGACCTCGGCGACGACGTCCATGTCGCCGGCCTTCCATTCCTTCTCGCGCTTGGTCTTCGCCGCCAGCAGCTGCTTCTCCTTGTCACGGAGAGAAGCCGCCTTCTCGAAGTCCTGGGAGTCGATGGCCGACTCCTTGTCGCGGCGCACGCCCGCGATCTTCTCGTCGAACTCGCGGAGGTCCGGCGGCGCGGTCATCCGGCGGATGCGCATCCGGGAGCCGGCCTCGTCGATCAGGTCGATCGCCTTGTCCGGGAGGAAGCGGTCCGAGATGTACCGGTCCGCCAGCGTCGCCGCCTGGACGAGGGCCTCGTCCGTGATGGAGACGCGGTGGTGGGCCTCGTAGCGGTCGCGCAGGCCCTTGAGGATCTCGATCGTGTGGGGGAGGGAAGGCTCCGCCACCTGGATCGGCTGGAAGCGGCGCTCGAGGGCCGCGTCCTTCTCGAGGTGCTTGCGGTACTCGTCGAGCGTCGTGGCACCGATGGTCTGGAGCTCACCACGGGCCAGCATGGGCTTGAGGATGCTGGCGGCGTCGATCGCGCCCTCGGCGGCGCCCGCACCCACGAGGGTGTGGAGCTCGTCGATGAACAGGATGATGTCGCCGCGGGTGCGGATCTCCTTGAGCACCTTCTTCAGGCGCTCCTCGAAGTCACCGCGGTAGCGGGAACCGGCGACCAGGGCGCCGAGGTCAAGCGTGTAGAGGTGCTTGTCCTTGAGCGTCTCGGGAACCTCGCCCTTGACGATCGCCTGGGCCAGGCCCTCGACGACGGCGGTCTTGCCGACGCCGGGCTCGCCGATGAGGACCGGGTTGTTCTTCGTACGGCGGGACAGCACCTGCATGACCCGCTCGATCTCCTTCTCGCGCCCGATGACCGGGTCGAGCTTGGATTCGCGAGCAGCCTGGGTGAGGTTGCGGCCGAACTGGTCCAGGACGAGCGAGGTCGAGGGCGTGCCCTCGGCCGGGCCGCCGGCCGTGGCCGACTCCTTGCCTCCACCGGTGTAGCCGGAGAGCAGCTGGATGACCTGCTGCCGGACTCGGTTGAGATCGGCGCCCAGCTTCACGAGGACCTGGGCGGCGACGCCCTCGCCCTCGCGGATCAGGCCGAGCAGGATGTGCTCGGTGCCGATGTAGTTGTGGCCGAGCTGGAGGGCCTCTCGGAGCGACAGCTCCAGGACCTTCTTCGCCCGCGGGGTGAAGGGGATGTGGCCGGACGGGGCCTGCTGCCCCTGACCGATGATCTCCTCAACCTGCTGGCGAACAGCCTCGAGCGAAATCCCGAGGCTCTCCAGGGCCTTAGCGGCGACACCCTCACCCTCGTGGATCAAGCCCAGGAGGATGTGCTCGGTGCCGATGTAGTTGTGGTTGAGCATCCGGGCTTCTTCCTGAGCCAGGACGACAACCCGCCGCGCGCGGTCGGTGAACCTCTCGAACATCGTTTATCGCTCCTCAGAGCGGTCGGGCAGTTCGGGGTCGGTCCCCGCCTGTCCTTCCGCATGCTAGTCCCGCGGGGCGGGACAGCTCATTCCAACTGCCGACATCCGTCCGCGGCTCACCCCTGCATCAGCGGGAAAACCGGCTTGAAGAGCCGACAACTGCTCCAACTCGATGGTGCGAGACGATGTTCCCGCAGGCCAGGCAGATACCCGTCATGCGTGTACGCCGACGGCGAACGGATGCCCGTCAAATCAGCGTGTCGCCCCGATCCACTAGGAATGTCTTACCCGTAAGGACTGACACTCCATGCGGGCGCCACCGGTTCCCTCAGCTAAGGGCGAACACAGTTGCGCCTCGAATGTGGACTCCGTACTCCACGGATGTTTACGCTCCGCATGACGGTGAGTGCGGTGTGTCACATTGAGCGTAACCCTGCGGCCTTTCGGAAGTTGCTCCGGACATGGCCGTAACCGTCCCGTCGCTCGCCCCGTCGACCGTGCCGCCGCCCCGCCCGGCGCCCGAGGAGGACGCGTGCGCCTCCTGGTACCGGAGAGTGCTCGGCTGGACCGTCCTGGGCGGGCCGCCCGCCCAGCTCGCGACCGGGAGCCGGTTCGACGTGCTGGAGCTGCCGTCCGACGCGGGGGCCGCCCTGCTGCGCAGGCCGGTCGCCACGGGCCCGGTGGCCCTGATGGGGCGCCGGATGCGGTTCCTGGTGGCCGCGGGGAGCGCAGAGGAGCTCGACGGGCTGCTCGACTGGCTGGAGTGGGGCGGGGTCGCCCTCGATCTCGCCGCCCTGGGTGCGGGTGGCCGGATCACCGCCCCGGTGCCGCCGGGGCATTGCGTACGGGACGGGAGTCCCCGGGGGGCCGCCGTGTGGCTACGGCCCCCCGAGCAGGGGTGCGAGGCACTTCTGCCTGCCCTGTCCGGTCCCGGACAGGGCGCCGGTCCCGGGCGGGTGGGCGCCGGGCCCGATCTCGTGCGCCTGGTCTCCGCGGCGGCGACGGAATGTCACCGCGCGCGGCTCCGGCGCCGTACGCCCCTGCGGAGCGCCGTGGCCGGGCCTCCCTCGCGGGCCGGCCGGGTCAGTCCCTGACGGGTCAGCCCCGGTTCTCGTATTGGTCGCGGATCTCCTGCGGCACGCGACCGCGGTCGTTGACGCTGAGGCCCTGGGACTTCGCCCAGGCGCGGATCTCCGCGGTGTCCGGGTTGCCGGACGCCACGGCCGTGCGGCCCTTGGCGCGGCCGGTGGACGCGCGGCCACCGGTACGCCGGCCGCCCTTGGTGTACGGGTCGAGCAGACCGCGGAGCTTTTCAGCGTTGGCGGTGGTGAGGTCGATCTCGTAGGTCTTGCCATCCAGAGCGAACGTCACCGTCTCGTCCGCCTCGCCGCCGTCGAGGTCGTCGACAAGAAGGACCTGAACCTTCTGTGCCACCGGGATTTCCTTTCATCGAAAAGCAGTACGCGGAAAGGAAACCGCTTTTGCCTGGAAAACACAAACCCCCGGTGAGAGGTTCGAGACCGCAACAGGGCGGGAAACGTACGCGATTCGGACATAGGCCACAGGTGCGCAGAGCGCCGGAAAAGCTGAGGCCATCGATCAGAGGTGCAGAAGCATCCGACTGTTGCCCAAGGTGTTCGGCTTCACTCGTTCGAGACCGAGGAACTCGGCGACACCCTCGTCATAGGAACGCAGCAGCTCCATGTAGACATCGGTCTTGACCGGTGTCTCGCCGATCTCGACGAAGCCGTGCTTCGCGAAGAACTCGACTTCGAAGGTGAGGCAGAAAACCCGGCTCACCCCGAGGGTGCGGGCGGTGCGCAACAACTGCTCCAGTACCTGATGCCCGACTCCGGCGCCCTTCAAGCCCCGATCGACGGCGAGAGTGCGCACTTCGGCAAGGTCTTCCCACATCACGTGGAGAGCGCCGCAGCCGACGACCTGGCCGTCGGAGTCGCGTTCCGCGACCCAGAACTCCTGGATGTCCTCGTAAAGGACGACCGGAGCTTTGTCGAGCAGGATCCGCTGCTGCACGTACTGGTCGAGGAGGCGGCGCAGCGCGGGAACATCACGCGTCCGGGCACGGCGGATCGTCACTGTTTCTGCATGTGCAGTGGAAAACTCTCCCATGGCTGCGGACGTTATCGCCCCGGCTCCTGCGGGCGCTCGTCGGACTCCCCCTCGGCCACGGGCGGAGCGGGGGGTTCGGGGGCGGCGTCGGCGCCCGACTCGTCGTCGTACTGGACGACCCGCACGGCGTCCCGGAGGGCTTCCCGCTGTTCCGCGGACATCATGCCGAAGAAGGCCACGAGGGCGGCCGCGGGGTTGTCGCTCGTCGACCAGGCTTCGTTCATCAGTGCGGCCGAGTAGGCGGCGCGGGTGGAGACCGCCGTATATCGATAGGCGCGGCCTTCGGCTTCCCGGCGCACCCAGCCCTTCTGATGGAGATTGTCCATAACGGTCATGACCGTGGTGTACGCGATGGACCGTTCCTGCTGGAGGTCTTCCAGTACTTCTCGCACGGTGACCGGGCGGTTCCACTGCCACACCCGCGTCATGACGGCGTCTTCGAGTTCTCCCAGGGGGCGAGGCACACCAGCACGATAGTGCGGCTTGTGCTGAATTGCCTGGCTACTCGCTCGGCAACGCGCCAGAAAAACGGGCGCACGGCCAGTGAAGCCGTACGCCCCGAAGGTTACTTCTGCTGCTGCTGGGTGGCTTCGGCCCGGGCGAGCACGGCATCGACCGCCGCGTCCTCCTTGGCCTTGTTGGAACCGCCCTGGCTCTTCACGATCGTCATGACGAGAGCGATGAAGAACACGGCCATCACGAAGGGGGGCACGAGCGCGGAGACATAGTCCATGCCCCACAGCGTAGCTACCCGGCGGCCAGCCCGGCCGCCGGGGGCGGGCTGGGCTTGCGGCGCGGCGGGAACACCTCACCAGGGGTCGGAATCGGCCGCTCCGGGCGGGGCGGCTCCTTGGGGTGCGGAGCCGGGCGGGCCGGCGGCTCGTCCTGCTCCTTGCCGCCGGCCAGGGCCAGCAGCCGGGTGCGGGGCGCCGGGGCCGTCGACAGCCGCCTGCGCACGGAGCGCTCCGCGACCGTCCGGACCCGTTCCAGTAGGGCGGCGGCGACCGGATTGGCGCGCAGCGCGCGCAGGGCGGCGAGGTCGTCGGGCTCCGGTTCGTACCCGGCGGCCAGGGCGTCCTGCAGCAGCTCCAGGTAGCCGGAGAGACTGCCGGGCAGGGCGCCGCGGTAGCGGGCGAGGTCCGCGAGGAGGAACGCTCTGAGCCGACCCGCCTCCTGGACCGCTTCGTCCACCGACTGCGCGAGGCGCAGGCAGTCCTGGACCTCCTCGGCCGCCAGGGGGGCCGAGGAGGACTGAAGGGCGTGGGCGAGGAGGCGCCTGAGCAGGTGCAGCTCAGCGGCACTGAACGCCATGCCGCCGCGGGATCCGTAGGGCGTGGGCATGGGCCGAAGATACGCGCTAATCGGACAAAATCCCCTGTATTGCGGGTGTGGCGCGCTCGGCGGGTACCTCAGCCGGTCTCTTTGACCGCCCGCAGGAAGTCGGCCCAGGCGGCCTGGGTGGTGGCGAGCACGAGGTGCGCGGGGTCGGCGCGGTCGGCGACCTTGACGAGGGCTCCGGGGGCGGTGGCGACGTAGACGCAGGCGTCGCCCTCGCTGCAGAACGAGGACTTCCGCCACGCGGGCTGAGCAGTCATGGTGTCTCCTCCGGGCACGGTGGCCGGTAATTGCCGTCAATGACGGTAACGCCGCGGCCGGCTCGCGCCGGTGCCTTTCGGGAATTCGGTGTTTCGCCGCTTCCCTCCCGGGGGGGACGGGTACCGCTGCGCGGGCTCGTCCCCGCCCCGCCCTTTCGCCGTTTCCCGGGGCCCCGCCCCGGACCCCGCGCCTCAAACGCCGGCGAGGCTGGGGTTCCGGGCCGGATCCGCAAGGCGCCCCCTAGATGCGGGCCACGAAGGCCGAAACCGCTTCGTGGACGTCGGACTGCGTCCAGGACAGTCCCGGCTGCGTGATTTCCAGTTCCGTCACCGCGAGGCCCGGCGGGCCGTCGGCGGACCAGCGGCGGAAGAGGACCGTGCCCGTCTCCTCGGCCTGTCGCAGGCCCGCCTCCGTCAGCCGGTCCGCCTCGTACGGGAGCCACACCTGGAACTGGTGGGTGTGCGGCTCCTCCGGGTTGATCCGGGCCCACGGGACCCCCGAATCCGCGAACGCCGAGCGCAGCGCCCCGGCCACCAGCCGCGCCTGGGCCACGTAAGACGGCAGCCGGGGCAGTTCCCGTTCCAGTCCGACGAGCGCCGAGAGGGCCTGCGGGAACTGCCGGAAGATCTGGCCGCCGTAGCGGTGCCGCCAGACCCGGGTCTCCTCCACGAACTCCCGCGGCCCCGCCAGGGCCGCCCCGCTGAGGCCGCCGAGCGACTTGTAAAAGGAGACGTAGACGGAGTCCGCGAGGCCCGCGATCTCGGGCAGGGTGCGGCCGAAGTGGACGGTGGACTCCCACAGCCGGGCCCCGTCGAAGTGGACGACCGCGTCCCGTTCCCGGGCCGCTTCGGTGAGCGCCTCCAGCTCCTCCCAGGTGGGCAGCAGGAAGCCCGCTTCCCGCAGGGGCAGCTCCACCATCAGCGTGCCGAAGGGCTCCCGGAGCGCCTCGACGTCCGCGGCCGACGGCGGGCGGGCCTCCGTGGTCGGGTGCGTCACCCGCAGCCCGGAGACCGTCGACAGGGCGTCTCCCTCCCACCGCTCCGGATGGCTCATCGGGTGCAGGGCCACCACCGGGTTCCCGGTCCGGCCCGCCCAGCACCGCAGCGCGATCTGCTGGGCCATCGTGCCGGTGGGGAAGAACGCCGCGTCCTCGGTCCCTAGCAGCTCGGCGACCTTGCGCTCCAGTGCGGTGACGACCCCGTCGCCGTAGACATCGGCCGGCCCGTCCATGTCGTACGGAGCATCGGCGAGCGAGCCGAGCAGCTCCCCCACGGTGGGCTCCAGCAGGCTGCGGGACAGCCTCCGCTCCGCCCCGCGCCAGGCCGCGACCAGCCGCTTCGTACGTTCGGTGTCCTCGCTGTCATCACTCATGGGGAAAGATCCTCGCTCCTGTCGCCGCCGACCGGCCAACTGCCCCAGGAGCTAGCATGGCGGCGTATCGTCCGGTACCCCCGCGGACTGGAACGGAAGGGCCTCCCCCGCGTGAATTCATCACAGCAGCCACGCCCTGCCCGGCTCGCCGTCGGCGTCGTCGGTGCCGGCCGCGTCGGTCCCGCGCTGGCGTGTGCGCTCCAGCAGGCCGGGCACCGGCCCGTCGCCGTCTCCGGAGTCTCCGACACGTCCGTGCGCCGGGCCGAGCGGATGCTGCCCGACGTGCCGCTCGTACCGCCCGCGCAGGTGCTGGAGCTGGCCGACCTGGTGCTCCTGACCGTCCCCGACGACGCGCTGCCGTCCCTCGTGGAGGGCCTCGCCGAGACCGGCGCGGTCCGGCCGGGACAGCTGCTGGTGCACACCTCGGGACGGTACGGGACCTCCGTGCTCGACCCCGCGCGCCGCGCGGGCGCCCTGCCGCTGGCCCTGCACCCGGCGATGACCTTCACCGGCACTGAGGTCGACGTGCAGCGGCTCGCCGGCTGTTCCTTCGGGGTCACCGCCCCCGAGGAGCTGCGCCTGGCCGCCGAGGCCCTGGTCATCGAGATGGGCGGGGAGCCCGAGTGGATCCGGGAGGAGAACCGGCCGCTCTACCACGCGGCCCTGGCCCTCGGCGCGAACCACCTGGTCACGCTGGTCGCCCAGGCCATGGAGCTGCTGGCCAAGGCCGGGGTGGAGCACCCCGACCGGATGCTCGGCCCGCTGCTCGGCGCGGCCCTGGACAACGCCCTGCGCTCCGGTGACGCCGCCCTGACCGGGCCGGTGGCCCGCGGGGACGCCGGTACGGTCAGGGCGCACGTCTCGGAGCTGCGGCGGCACGCGCCCGCCGCGGTCGCCGGGTACCTGGCGATGGCCCGTACGACCGCGGACCGGGCCCTCGCGCACGGGCTGCTCAAGCCCGAGCTCGCCGAGGACCTCCTCGGTGTGCTCGCCGACACGGAGTCCGACGGGGGCGACCAGTGACCGACCTGCTGCTGCACACCGCTGAGGAGCTGCACAAGCTGTCGCGCACCGGCCGCCGGGCCGTGGTGATGACCATGGGCGCCCTTCACGAGGGCCACGCCACCTTGATCCGCACGGCCCGCGAACAGGCCGGGCCGGGCGGGCAGGTCGTCGTCACCGTTTTCGTCAACCCCCTGCAGTTCGGGGCCGGCGAGGACCTCGACCGCTACCCCCGCACCCTCGATGCCGATCTGCGGATCGCCGAAGGGGCGGGTGCCGACGCCGTGTTCGCCCCGGCGGTCGACGAGGTCTACCCGGGCGGCGACCCGCAGGTGCGGATCAGCGCCGGCCCGATGGGCGAGCGGCTCGAAGGGGCCACCCGCCCGGGGCACTTCGACGGGATGCTGACCGTCGTCGCCAAGCTGCTCCACCTCACCCGCCCCGACCTGGCCCTCTTCGGCCAGAAGGACGCGCA
Organism: Streptomyces sp. NBC_01439; assembly: GCF_036227605.1. Taxonomy (GTDB): domain Bacteria; phylum Actinomycetota; class Actinomycetes; order Streptomycetales; family Streptomycetaceae; genus Streptomyces. The sequence continues at coordinate 4,443,228 of NZ_CP109487.1, forward strand.
GCAACTGGCCCTGATCCGGCGGATGGTGACCGACCTGAACTTCCCCGTCGAGGTGGTCGGCGTACCGACCGTCCGCGAGGAGGACGGGCTCGCGCTGTCGTCCCGCAACCGCTACCTCTCCCCCGCGGAGCGGCACACCGCCCTGGCGCTGTCCCGCGCCCTGTTCGCCGGCCGCGACCGGCTCGCCGCGCAGGCGGCGCTGCGCGCCCGCGCCGAGGCCTCCCCGGCCAGCGACGAGCGGGCCACCGCCCTGGCCCGCCTCGGCGAGATCCGCGCCTCCGCCGACGCGCACGCCGTCTCGGTGGCCGGCGCCGGTCTGCCGGACGCCGTACGGGCCGCCGCGCTGCACGTCCTGGACGAGGCGGGCCGCCACGAGCCGCCGCTCGCGCTGGACTACCTGGCGCTGGTGGACCCGCTGGACTTCACCGAGACCGGTCCGGACTTCACCGGGCGGGCCGTGCTGGCCGTCGCCGCGAAGGTGGGCTCGACCCGGCTGATCGACAACATCCCATTGGAATTCGGAGCACACTCGTGAGCACCCCAGGCAGAGGCATCCCGTCGGACGGGGCAGGCGAAGGCACCGGCATACGGCTGCACGCCCCGGCCCCCGGCTGGTCCCTCGACGCCGACGTCGTGGTCGTCGGTTCCGGCGTGGCGGGCCTGACGGCCGCGCTGCGCTGCGCCGCCGGGGGCCGCCGTACCGTCGTGGTCACCAAGGCCCGGCTCGACGACGGCTCCACCCGCTGGGCCCAGGGCGGTATCGCCGCGGCCCTCGGCGAGGGCGACACCCCGGAGCAGCACCTCGACGACACGCTGGTCGCCGGTGCGGGCCTGTGCGACGAGGAGGCCGTCCGGCTGCTCGTCACCGAGGGCCCCGACGCCGTACGGCGGCTGATGGCCGCCGGCGCGGTCTTCGACACCTCGACGGAGACCGGCGAGATAGAGCTGACCCGCGAGGGCGGACACCACCGCCGCCGGATCGCGCACGCGGGCGGCGACGCCACCGGCGCCGAGATCTCCCGGGCGCTCGTCGAGGCCGTCCAGGCCGCGGGCATCGAGACCGTGGAGAACGCCCTCGTCCTGGACCTGCTGCAAGACGCGCAGGGTCGTACGGCCGGTGTCACCCTGCACGTCATGGGCGAGGGCCAGCACGACGGGGTGGGCGCCGTGCACGCGCCCGCCGTGATCCTCGCGACCGGCGGCATGGGCCAGGTCTTCTCCGCGACCACCAACCCGTCGGTGTCCACCGGTGACGGCGTCGCGCTCGCGCTGCGGGCCGGCGCCGAGGTCTCCGACCTCGAGTTCGTACAGTTCCACCCGACGGTGCTCTTCCTCGGCCCGGACGCCGAGGGACAGCAACCGCTGGTGTCGGAGGCGGTCCGGGGCGAGGGTGCGTACCTCGTCGACGCGGACGGCGTGCGCTTCATGCAGGGCCAGCACGAGCTCGCCGAGCTGGCGCCGCGCGACATCGTCGCCAAGGGCATCATGCGCCGCATGCTGGAGCAGGGCGCGCAGCACATGTACCTCGACGCCCGGCACTTCGGCGCGCAGATGTGGGAGCAGCGCTTCCCGACCATCCTGGCCGCCTGCCGTTCCCACGGCATCGACCCGGTGACCGAGCCCGTCCCGGTGGCGCCCGCCGCGCACTACGCGTCCGGCGGCGTCCGCACCGACCTGCACGGGCGGACCACCGTCCCCGGCCTGTACGCCTGCGGCGAGGTCGCCTGCACCGGTGTGCACGGCGCGAACCGGCTGGCCTCCAACTCGCTGCTGGAGGGTCTGGTCTTCGCCGAGCGGATCGCCGAGGACATCGTCGCCGAGCGGCCCGCGGGCAGCGGCCCGGGCATACCGGTCCCGGCGACCGGCCCGCTGCAGCCCGGCGCGGCCCGGTACGAGGTCCAGCGGATCATGACGGAGGGCGCGGGCGTGCTCCGCTCCGCCGACTCGCTCAGTGCCGCGGCCGACGCCCTCGAAGCGCTGTACGCCACCGCCCTGAACGACCTCGAAGCGCACGGCAAGACCGCCGAGCCGGGCGTGGACACCTGGGAGGCCACGAACCTGCTGTGCGTGGCGCGGGTCCTGGTCGCCGCGGCGCAGCGGCGCGTGGAGACCCGCGGCTGCCACTGGCGCGAGGACCACCCCGAGCGGGACGATGCCCACTGGCGCCGCCATCTCGTCGTCCGGCTCTCGGCGACCGAGAAGCGCGCCCTGGTCGTCGTACCCACCGACTCCGCGGACTTCCCGTCCGTGCACCCCCTGAGCACCCCGAGCCTGGAGCAGTGACCGTGAGCACCCCCGAACTTCCCCTGATCGACCAGAACGACGGCGGCTGCGGCGACGACTGCGCCTGTGGTGACGGCGAGGAGAGCGGCCTGGACCCGGCGCTGGCGCAGCTGCTCGCCGACGCCGGCCTGGACCCGATCGAGGTCGAGGACATCGCGCACATGGCGCTGTCCGAGGACCTGGACGGCGGCGTGGACGTGACGACGGTGGCGACCGTGCCCGAGGAGGCCGAGGCCGTCGCCGACTTCGTCGCGCGCGAGGACGGTGTCGTGGCCGGTCTGCGGATCGCCGAGGCCGTGTTCTCCGTGGTCTGCACGGAGGCCTTCGAGGTGGAGCGGCACGCGGAGGACGGCGACTCCGTCGTGGCCGGGCAGCTGCTGCTGTCCGTGCGCTCGCGCACCCGTGACCTGCTCACGGCGGAGCGCAGCGCGCTGAACATCCTGTGCCGGCTGTCGGGCATCGCGACGGCCACCCGCCGCTGGGCCGACGTGCTGGAGGGCACCTCGGCGAAGGTCCGCGACACCCGCAAGACCACGCCGGGCCTGCGCTCGCTGGAGAAGTACGCGGTGCGCTGCGGCGGCGGCGTCAACCACCGGATGTCGCTCGCGGACGCGGCGCTGGTCAAGGACAACCACGTGGTGGCGGCGGGCGGTGTCGCCCAGGCGTTCAAGGCCGTGCGCGAGGCCTTCCCCGAGGTTCCGATCGAGGTCGAGGTCGACACGCTGGAGCAGATCGGCGAGGTGCTGGAGGCCGGCGCCGACCTGATCCTGCTGGACAACTTCACGGTCGAGCAGACCGCCGAGGCCGTGGCCCTGGTGGCCGGCCGCGCGGTGCTGGAGTCCTCGGGCCGCCTGACCCTGGATTCGGCCCGCGCGTACGCGGCGACCGGCGTGGACTACCTGGCGGTCGGCGCGCTGACCCACTCCTCGCCGATCCTGGACATCGGGCTCGATCTGCGCGAGGCGGTGTAACCCGTGCTCCTCACCATCGACGTGGGCAACACCCACACGGTCCTGGGGCTGTTCGACGGTGCCGAGATCGTCGAGCACTGGCGCATCTCGACCGACCCGCAGCGCACGGCCGACGAGATGGCCGTGCTCCTGCAGGGGCTGATGGGCATGCACCCGATGCTGGGCAGCGAGCTGGGCGACGGCATCCACGGCATCGCGATCTGCTCGGCGGTGCCGTCGGTCCTGCACGAGCTCCGCGAGGTGACCCGCCGCTACTACGGCGACGTGCCCGCGGTGATCGTGGAGCCCGGCACCAAGACGGGCGTGCCGATCCTGATGGACAACCCGAAGGAGGTCGGCGCGGACCGCATCGTGAACGCGGTCGCGGTGGTCGAGCTCTACGGGGGCCCGGCGATCGTGGTCGACCTCGGTACGGCGACCACCTTCGACGCGGTGTCCGCGAGGGGTGAGTACGTGGGCGGGGTGATCGCCCCGGGCATCGAGATCTCGATGGAGGCGCTCGGCGTACGGGGTGCCCAGCTACGGAAGATCGAGCTGGCGCGGCCGCGCAACGTGATCGGGAAGTCCACGGTCGAGGCGATGCAGTCGGGCGTGGTCTACGGCTTCGCGGGGCAGGTCGACGGGGTCGTGACGCGGATGGCGAAGGAGCTGGCGGGACCGCACGGCGACCCGGACGACGTGCGGGTCATCGCCACCGGCGGGCTGGCTCCGATGGTGCTGGGCGAGTCCTCGGTGATCGACGACCACGAGCCGTGGCTGACGCTGATCGGGCTGCGGCTGGTGTACGAACGCAACGCGCCGAAATTCGACTGACGCCGCCGGAGACCGGGGCCGTACCCCGTGGGTACGGCCCCGGCCCGGTCAGGCACGGACTTCGACCCACAGCAGCTTCCCCCCGGCGTCCCCGTACAGCCCCGTCCCGCCGAGCGGATACCCGCCCCAGTTGGCGGCGTACGCCCGTACGAGGAAGAGTCCGCGGCCTCGCTCGGCACCCAACTGCGGTGTCCCGGAGGGGAAGTCCGCTCCGAAGGGCGGCGGGATGTGCGGATTGCTGTCCCAGACGCTGACCCGCAGCCGAGCGGGCCCCATGGCCCGCAGCCGGAGGGTGTACGGGCCGTCGGAGTAGAGATAGGCATTGGCCATCAGCTCCCCGGCCAGCAGCTCGGCCGTCTCGACGAGTGCGCTCATCGCGTGCGTCCGGAGCACGGAACGCAGGGTCTGGCGGGCGAGGCCGGGGGCGCGGGGATCCTGTGGGAGTTGCAGGCTGTAGGCCCACAACGGGGATACGGTGGCAGGCATGGAAGTCTCCGATCACGGAGGGGTGTTGGTCGCATTGCACTTGCTGCCCGGTGACCGTGCCGCTCCGTCGAACGGGGTACTTCCGGGTGAGGTGGCCTGCGTCCCAGATTAGGGTCGCGCAAGTGTTATTTGCGCGAATCTCGCGAGATCCAGGCCTTCATTCGCTCGTGTGAGTGAGACAGCTGCCGGAAAGGAGTGCGATGGCGGGGCGAGTTGCACTGACGGCCCGACGTATCCGTGTCGCCGTTGAGCTGCGCAAGCTGCGGGAACGCGCTGGGCTCACGGCAACCGAGGCTGCGCGTCAACTCGGCACCAGCCAGGGCCAGCTGAGCAATGTGGAGACGGGCAGATTCGGAGTCAGCCCCGAGCGTGTCCACGCCTTGGCCCAGGTGTACTCCGTGTGCGACCCCCTGCTCGTGGACGCACTGTCCGCAATGGCCGGCGACCGTACGAAGGGCTGGTGGGAGGAGTACAGGGAGATCCTCCCGCAAGGCCTGCTCGACCTCGCCGAGCTGGAGCACCACGGTCTGGCGCTGCGCGCCGCCTACACCGTCCACGTGCCCGGCCTGCTGCAGACGGCGGACCACGCCCGGGAGATCTTCGGACACGTGCTGCCACCGCTGCCCCAGGTCGATGTGGAGCACCGCGTAACCCACCGCATCAAACGGCAGGAAGTGCTCCACCGCGCCGATCCGGTCCCGTACACCGCGATCATCCACGAGGCGGCCCTGCGCATGAAGTTCGGCGGACACTCCGTCGTGAAGGCACAGCTGGCCCACTTGCTGGCGATGGGGGAACTGGACCACGTCCGGATTCTGGTGATCCCCTTCGACGCGGGTTCTTTTCCGGGATCAGGCCAGTCGATCTACTACGTCCACGGGCCCGTGGCACAGCTCGACACCGTCCACCTCGACCAGTCCCACGGCCCCGCCCTGGTCGACGCCGAAGCCCAGCTCGCCAAGTACCGGCTGCTTCTGGACCGCATGGAGGGCGCGGCCCTCGCCTGCGGGAAGAGCCGGGATTTCATCCACAGCATCCTGCGCGCCCTGTGAACCGAGGAGCACCCATGACTCAGCCCCGCTGGCGAAAGTCGTCGTTCTGCCAGGAGGGAGAGGCCTGCGTGCACGTCGCGACAGCCGGACCCGACGCGGCCGTGAACGTGGCCGGCAGCGCCGATCCCGGCGAGACGTACCTGACCGTCTCCCCGGTCGCCTGGTCGGACTTCCTCCAAGCCGTGAAAAACCCCGGCGCCGTCTGAGGGAGGATCCTCGCGGTCCCAGCCGCCGGCATCCCGAGAAACCTGCCCGCCCCTTCACTCACCGCGAGTAGCCTGGCCCGATGGTGGACGTGGGGGTGAGCGAGCTGCGCCGGAGCCGCGAGCGACTCGCCAAGCAGGGGGAGGCCGCCGAGCAGGCGGGGGAGAACGCGGTCAGCGGACTACTGCTCTTCTACGCTGCCGAGTGCGGATTGAAGGCTGAGCTGCCGCGCTGGGTTCTGCGCTGCGAGGACACGTCCTCCTTGCCCAGCGACCTGCAGACGCACGATCTGCGCCGCTTGGCCAAGGCCTTGAACCTCCAGGATCCCGCCCCTGGGCCGGATCCGTTGCGCTGCCATAGGCACAAGAACGGCGCCTGGATCGAGAGCCACGAGTTGCATGAAGCATGGCGCTATGGTGCAGAACTGCGCGCCGATGATCAGAAAGCGGCGGTGGAAGCTCTGAAGTCACTGGTGGAGGACGCCAGGAAGGGATCTTGAGCGCTATGACCGGCAAGCTCTTCACCTGGGTCGACATCGATTCCCGACTTGCAGAAGCTGCTGTGGAGGGCCGGTGGCCGCAGTGGCTGCTGGAGGTCGATGCCTGGTGGGACGGGCTGGAGCTGACAGTCCTCCCGGGTACTGGGACCGCCGCCGTACACGAATGGCTGGACGGACAGTTCGGTCTCGGATCCACCGCCGAAGACGGAATGGGCCTGGAACTCGCCCTGGACCGACCAACGGCCAACGCTCCCCAGTTCCTTCCCGTGCGCCTGGTCGAAGCCGCCGATTCCGGCGCACTCCCCCACCGCCGCCCAAAGCTCAGCGAGCGCCGTGTCACCTCGGCTCTGAGCGAGGCGCTCCCCCGCCCGGAGGTCTCACAGTTCGCCGGTGGCAAGCAGCTCACCGCCTTCCACTCCTTCAAGGGCGGCGTGGGACGCACACTGCACGCGGTGGCGCTGGCCGATCTCCTCGCTTCCCAAGGACAGCACGTCCTTCTCGTCGACGCCGACCTGGAGGCGCCTGGCATCACCTGGATGTACCAGGCGCAAGGGGGCCGCTGCGACATCGCGTACGAGGACCTCCTCGCCCTCCTGCACTCCTCACGGCAGGGCGACCCCACGCAGGCGGTGGAAATCGCCGCCGCCTACCTGCCCAACCAGCGGGTCTCGCGCTATCCCGGGACAGGACGCGTGACAGTCCTTCCGGCCAGTCGGCGCGTGCGGCTCGGTCCGCCCCGGATCGGGCCCGCCGACCTGCTGACCGAGGACCGCTCGCCGTACTTCCTCAGTGAGTCCCTGGTAGCCCTCGCCAACGCCGCCGAGGCCGACACCGTCGTACTGGACCTCCGTGCCGGAGCTTCGGAGCTCGCAGCGCCCATCCTGTTGGACCCCCGTGTGATGCGGGTGTTCGTCACTACGATCAGCAGTCAGTCCCTGCAAGGCACCGAAGCCATGATCCAGCAGCTCGGGGCTCAGTCCCCGGCAGTGGTGGGAACGGATCCCACCCCTGCCGCGATCGTGACGCAGTACCGGCTCGACATCCATGACGCCCATGCCGAAGAAGCCCGCAGGGGACTCTCCGCAGCGCTGTCGTCCACGATCGTCCTGCCCGGCATGATTTCTGACGAGTACACGCCCGAGGATCTGGCAGTGGATGAGCAGGTCCTGACCGAGCCTGTGCTGAGTCCGTTCCGCGAGGAGCTGCTGGCGCTTCCCCGCAGCTGGGACGCTGTGGTGGAGGTGATCCGGCGCTGTGGTCTCCCCGGTCTGCTCACCGAATTCACCCCAAGCGTCGTGCCGACCGCCCCGCCTCGTTCCGAGGGGCGGGCCACGCTGGACGACAGACGGCGTGCCTTGGAGAGCACCGCACGCCGACTCGTCTTCGCCGAGCAGCGCGGTATGGATTCGGGGCTCGGATTCCTCACCACCGAGCCGGTACGCCGACTTATCGCGGATCACAGCACCGACCTTCCGATCGCGGTCGTCGTCGGCGCGAAAGGTGCGGGTAAGACGTTCACCTTCGCCAGGATGTGCACTGCGGGGACCTGGGAGGCGTTCGCCCGGGAGAACGGGCAGAACGTGGAACGGCGAGCGATCGTGATCCCTGTTCTGGACCCGGCCAACATCGCTGAGCCTCAGGCGGGAGTGGTGTCGCCGCAGGAGCTCAGGGACCGCGCGGCACGGGGGCCAGGCGTCACCGCGGACGAGATCCGAAGCCACCTGAACGCCGCACTCAAGGACAAGCGCTCCGATGATCCGGAGTTCTGGCGGCTGCGCTGGCTGGAGTGTCTGGCATGGTCGGCAGGCGCCGAACGGGGTGAACCCGCTGAGGAATTCCTCATCGAGCGGACTCTGGACCCCTCTGGGGCCTGCCTCTTCGTCATCGACGGCTTGGAGGACTGGCTGGAGTCACTGGAGGCGGAACCAAGGCGCATCGCGCTGCGGACGCTGCTGATCGAGGTTCCGGCCTGGCTCCGTCGGCTTCGCCATCGCTCGCTCGGCCTCGTGATCTTCGTCCGCCAAGACTTGGTACGCGCGGCGATCAGGCAGAACTTCGGCCAGTTCCTCGACCGCTACGCACCCTATGAGCTGCGCTGGAACACCGAGGACGCCCTCCGGCTGCCACTGTGGCTGGCGATGAACGCTGAGGCGTTGCCGACCGCCGATCTTCCGATCGCCGACATGGGCTACGACGAGATCGTCCAGGCACTCCTCCCCCTCTGGGGCGCGAAGCTCGGGACCGACAACTCCCGCGAGGCGTGGACCGAACGATGGGTTCCGGTCGCCCTTGGAGACTTCAACGAACAGATTCAGGCTCGCGATGTCGTCCGCTTCGTGCGCGAGGCGGCGCTCGCTTCCGTGGGCGATGCGAAATGGCCGGACAGATTGCTGACCCCGGTGGCCATGCGGCGCGCCCTGAGCGCGTGCAGCCGTGCGAAGGTAGAGGAGATCAACCAGGAGAATCCGCTGCTCGGAGCGCTGCTGAGGCGCATGTCGACTTTTTCGGACTCCGTGAAGATGCCCTTCGACGCGGCGGACGTGGAACTGACGGCCGACGACGTCGAAGCCCTGGGGCAGTGGGGTGTACTGGCCCGAGACATCGACGGGCGTTACCGCATGCCCGAGATCTATCGCCACGCGCTCGGCTTCCGCACGCAAGGCAGGGCTCGGGTGGTCCGGAGTCTATGAAGATGCAGGGAGGAGGCCGCCCGGGGGTCAGCACGCCCGCGGGCGGACGAATATCCGGCGCAGGGCGGCGCGCCAGGGGTGGCGACCCGATCTGCCGTCCAGGACGGCTCTGGCCTGCTCGTACGTGCGCAGCGAACGCACGACGGCGACGTCGTCGCGCCCGGGCGGCGGGGGCATGGGGGCGCCCTGCTGGGAGGCCCGGTAGGTGTCGATCATGTACTGCTCGATGGCGGTCATGAACCAAGCCTCACCCCGTCGGCGGCGTCGCGCACGACAATTAACGTTCCCCGTCAATCGACGGCCCTAAAGCGCCCCCGCGGCCACAAACGATCACTCGTCCGGCCGCCGCGCCGAACCGACCGCGGCCACCCGTACGGCAGGGCCCGGCAGGTCGCCCCGGCGTCCCCGGCGCGCGCGGAACGACAGAATGGCCTGATGAGCGTCACCATCGACATCGCAGGCCTGCCCACCGAGCGGATCACTTTCGCGCCCTCTCCGCTCGCCGAGCTCTGCATGGCCCTGCACGCGCTCTCCCAGCCCGCGCACCACCCGGGGCTGGCCTCCTGGACCACCGCCACCACCGCCTCGCTCGATCCGTGCCTCGCGGACCGGCTGCTGGAGGCCGACTTCATGTGGCGGAGCTCGTTCTCCGACATCTTCATGCCCTTCGCCGGGCTGCCCGGCGGAACCGGGCGGCCGGCCGCGACGCTGGCCGAGGCGCTGGACGTGCTCGACCGCCTCGACGACGAGCGGTTCGTGCGGGCCGCCCTGGAGCAGTGCTGGCTGGCGCTCTACAACGAGGGCGGCCCGTCCTCCTCGCCGCTGGCCAACCCGGCGGCGCGGGCCAAGGCGCTGGAGACGGCCGCCGCGCGCGGCCCGCGCCAGCTGGACTTCTCCATGCGGCTCCTCGACGACACGGCCGCCGTCCGGGTGTGGGTGCGACGCCTCCTGGAGGACTGCGACGAGGCCTTCTTCGCCGATACGTGGAAGCGCGTCGAGCCCGGGCAGAGCGCCGACGCCCGGCACAAGACGGAGGTGCTGCGCCGCAAGGGGCTGCCGGCCGTGCTGAAGGAGGTCTCGGCGGCGCTGAGCGTCGACGCGGGCGGCACGACCATCACCGCGGACAAGATGGTCCACGGATCGACGACCGCGACCGATCCCCGAATAGGCGCCGGCCTGGTCTTCGTACCGACCAACTTCGGCTGGCCGCACCTGCTGGTGTTGCACGCGCCGGGCTGGCGGCCGGTGGTCCACTATCCGCTCGGCTCCCCCGAACTGGCCTCCGAGCCCGGCTCGGTGGAGCTGCTCCAGCGGCGGATGGAGGCGCTGGCGCACCCGATGCGGATGATGCTGTGCCGGAGCCTGGCCCGGGCCCCGTTCACGACGAGCGAGCTGGCGACCGTGTACGGGATCACCGCGCCGGAGGTTTCGCGCCACCTGGCCGTCCTGAAGAAGGCCGGGCTGATGCACACGCGGCGTCAGGGCCGTTACGCCCAGCACCAGTTGGACCTGCCGGCGGTCGCACGCATCGGATCGGAATTCATCGAGGGCATCCTCCGCTAGGACCAACCGGCGTTCGTTTGGCTTGATTTGGGCGGCCCAGACTCACCGATATACGGAATTCATAAACCGGAATCGGCGAAAACTCTGGCCATGGTGGCCACTTGCTGTCTAACGTGCGTCCACCGATCCCCCACGTAACGCGCACCACTTCTGCTCACGCGCACCACCACGCTCCGCCCCGCTGTGCCCTGCTCCGCCCTGCCCTGCTCGCCTTTGCCGTGGAAGGACCTTCATGCCCTCACGCCGTATAGCCGCAGCAACCGCCGCCCTGGCAGCCGCAGCCCTCGTCTCGCCGCTGCTGCTGGCCGGACCGGCCGGAGCCACCGGAAGCCCGCAGAGCGACGCCGCCCGGGGTGACGCGCTCGCCAAGAAGCTGGTCAAGGAAGCGACCGGCAAGGGCGCCTACAACCACCTCAAGGTCCTGCAGTCGCTCGCCGACTACAACAACGGCAACCGCGCGGCCGGGTCCAAGGGGCACGTGCAGTCGGCCAAGTACATCGAGGCCGTGATGAAGGCGGCCGGCTACAAGGTCACCAAGAACGAATTCGACTTCGTGTACGTCGAAACCATCGAGGAGAAGCTGACGGTGGGCGGCGCGAACCAGCGCGACGTACCGATCCACCTGATGTCGTACACGGCGAACAGCCCGGAGGGCGGTGTGACCGCCGGCGTCGCGGTCGCCCCGGTCGACGCGGACGGGACGAACGGCTGCGAGCCCGGCGACTTCGCCTCCGGCACCTTCACCGGCAAGATCGCCCTGGTCAAGCGCGGCGGTTGCACCTTCGCGGCGAAGCAGGCCAACGCGGCGGCGGCCGGCGCGGTCGGCGCGATCATCTACAACAACACCGCGGGCGCCCTGAACGGAACCCTCGGTGACCCGAACGTCGGCAAGGTCCCGACGGGCGGCATCACCCAGGAGGACGGCGAGAAGCTCGCGGCCGAGGCCGCGGCCGGCCCGGTCGAGGTCACCCTCGACATCCGGCAGCTGCGCGAGAACCGCAAGACGTACAACGTCATCGCCGAGACCAAGGGCGGCGACGAGAACAACACCGTCTTCCTCGGCTCGCACCTCGACTCGGTCGCGGCCGGCCCCGGCATCAACGACAACGGTTCCGGATCGGCCGGCATCCTGCAGGTCGCGCAGCGCCTCGCGAGCAGCCAGTCGAAGATCAAGAACAAGGTCAAGTTCGCCTGGTGGTCGGCGGAGGAGTTCGGCCTGCTCGGCTCCGAGGCGTACGTCGCCGGGCTGACGGACGCGCAGAAGAAGCAGATCAAGCTGTACCTGAACTTCGACATGATCGCCTCGCCGAACGCCGCGTACTTCGTCTACGACGGCGACGACTCGGACGCGACCGGCGCGGGCCCCGGCCCGGAGGGCTCCGCCCAGCTGGAGAAGGGGATCAACGACTTCCTCGACTCGAAGAAGATCCCGCACGAGGGCACGGACTTCTCGGGCCGCTCGGACTACGGCCCCTTCATCGAGGTGGGCATCCCGTCCGGCGGCACCTTCACCGGCGCCGAGGGCATCAAGACCGCGGAGCAGGCCGCGAAGTTCGGTGGCCAGGCGGGCGTCGCCTACGACGTGAACTACCACGGCAAGGGTGACGACATCACCAACATCGACCAGAAGGCGCTCGACATCAACGTCGACGTCATCGCGGACGCGGTCGGCCACTACGCCTTCGACCTGGCCCCGCTGTCGAAGCCGGTCGTCTCGCAGCCGACGGGCGGCACGGGCAGCGGTGGCGGCCTGCACCAGGGCCACGACGAGCTGACGCAGTAGGCGCGCGGGCAGGCAGATCAACAGAAGGGCCGGGATCCCGCAGCGGATCCCGGCCCTCCGTGCGTCGGGTCCTCGCCGCCGCCGACCCCACCCCCCGGGCCGAGCTAGTCCGGGCCGGCCGGGCCGGGTGTCCCGTCGATCAGGCCCGGCCCGCGGCGACCGGCCACGCCGGGGCCGGGATGCCGGCCGGCTGGACCAGCCAGATGAAGGCGCCCAGCCCGGCGCGGTCCGTGAGCTCCGCCGCCTCGCCGGCCGAGGACAGGGCCTGTACGTAGGCCAACGGGTCCGTGGAGGCCAGGGCCAGCGGGGGCCGGGCGCCCGAGACGCCGAGCGCGGCCAGGGCCTCGCGCTGGGTCAGCAGGACGGCTCCCGGCCCCGCGCAGGAGTCCAGGGCAACGTGGGCGGTGACGTCGCAGGAGCCGTCCGGCGCCGGCGGGACCTCCCGACCGCCGCGAAAGCCCGTCAGGGTTCCGTAGGGGGGCCTTGCGCCCCGGGTGTGGGCGTAGTCCACCGCCACCGCCAGGCCCCGTGCCAGGGTCCCGGCGGCGGCCGCCCAGGCCTCGTCGCGGGCCCGGCCGATCTCGGCGCGGCCGCCGCCGGGCCACCACTCCTCCAGCCAGGCCCGGTCCGCGGCCTCCAGCGGGCCGCCCGCGCTCTCCGTACCGTCCGGGGCGACCAGCACGTAGCGACCGTCCTCGGCGACCTCCAGCGGCACGTTGTCCAGCCATTCGTTGGCGAAGAGCAGCCCCGTCGTCCCCTCGGGCGGGGCCGCGACCCAACGGATCCGCGGATCGAGCCCGGCGGGCCGCTCCGCCCGCTCCACGGCGTACGGGCGCACCCGCGCGGCCGTCCCCGGATCCAGCGCGGCGAGCACCCCGACCAGCAGCTCCCCCCGCCCCGCCCCGACGTCGACCAGGTCCAGTTCCGCCGGGTGCCCGAGCTCGGCGTCCACCCGGTGCAGCAGCCGGGCCACGGCCGCGGCGTACAGCGGCGAGGCGTGCACGGAGGTACGGAAGTGCCCGGCGGGACCCGGCCCGCCGGGCCGCACGTAGAAGCCGTCGGGCCCGTACAACGCGGCCTCCATCGCACTGCGCCACCGGACCGGAGTCACGCCTTCACCCTGAGAGCTCACCGGACAAAGGCTAAGCTTCCGTCCACCTTGGGGAGTACGCCCCCGGCGTCAGGTTCGAACCTCTGGTTGACTCCAGCACCTATCTGCGTTCCCTACTCTGGGTTACGTGCAGCGCCTCTACGACTTCTTCCGCAGACACCCGACGGGCGTCGACAGCTTCTGGGCTGTCTTCCTCTTCGGGATCGGCATGCTGCAAGTCGCCGACGACAGTTTCAGCAGCACCAGCGCACGGCTGCTCGCCGTCCCCGCCGTGGTCGCGATGAGCCTCGTGGTGGCCCTGCGCCGCAAGTGGACGCAGCCGATGTTCTGGCTGGCCGTCGGCACCGGCGTCTACAAGCTGATCACCCATACCGAGGTGAACAACGCCGACCTCGCGATGCTGATCATCCTGTACACGGTCGCCGCCTCCGCCGAGGTCTCGCGCCGGATGTCCCGTACCGCGCTCGCCATCGGCTTCCTCGCCTCCCCCCTGTACGCCCTGCGCTTCCAGGTGGACAGGGGCGGCTTCCGCGACAACGTCCTCTTCACGCTGTTCGCCATGGTCCCCTTCGCCCTCGCCTGGGTACTGGGCGACTCCCTGCGCACCCGCCGGGCCTACTACGCCCAGCTCGTCGAACGGAACCAGCGCCTGGAGAACCAGCGCGAGGCCCAGGCCAAGGTGGCCGTGGCCGCCGAGCGCGCCCGGATCGCCCGCGAACTGCACGACGTCGTCGCGCACAACGTTTCGGTGATGGTGGTCCAGGCGGACGGCGCGGCGTACGTCATGGACGCGGCCCCCGAACAGGCCAAGGAAGCCCTCCAGACCATCTCCGGCACCGGGCGCCAGGCGCTGGCCGAGATGCGGCGGCTGCTGGGCGTGCTGCGCACCGGCGAGCCGCAGGAGTCCGAGGACTACGTGCCCCAGCCGGACGTCGAGCAGATCGAGGTCCTGGTCGAGCAGGTCCGGACGGCCGGGCTCGCGGTGGACTTCGAGGTCGAGGGCGCCCCGCGGCGGCTGCCCAGCGGGGTCGAGCTGACGGCGTACCGGATCGTGCAGGAGGCGCTGACCAACACCCGCAAGCACGGCGGCCCCGACGCGAAGGCCACCGTCCGGCTGGTCTACTTCGACGACGGGCTCGGCCTGCTGGTCGAGGACAACGGCCGGGGCGCGGCCCACGAGCTGTACGAGGACGGCGGCGCGGACGGCGCCGGGCACGGGCTGATCGGCATGCGCGAGCGGATCGGTATGGTCGGCGGAACCCTGGACGCGGGGCCGCGGCCCGGTGGCGGCTTCCGGATCAGCGCACTGCTGCCCCTGAAGAAGAAATGACGAGGACGAGGTAACTGATGTCCATCCGCGTGATGCTGGTCGACGACCAGGTGCTGCTGCGCACCGGTTTCCGTATGGTGCTCGCCGCCCAGCCGGACATGGAAGTGGTCGCCGAGGCGGGCGACGGCCTGGAGGCGCTGGAGGTGCTGCGGGCCACGAAGGTGGACGTGGTGCTGATGGACGTCCGCATGCCCCGGCTGGACGGGGTGGAGGCGACGCGGCGGATCTGCGAGCCGGAGGAGCACCCGAAGGTGATCATCTTGACCACCTTCGACCTGGACGAGTACGCCTTCTCGGGCCTGAAGGCGGGCGCGAGCGGATTCATGCTGAAGGACGTCCCGCCGGGCGAGCTGCTCGCAGCCATCCGATCGGTGCACAGCGGGGACGCGGTGGTGGCCCCGTCGACGACGCGGCGCCTGCTGGACCGCTTCGCGCCGATGTTGCCGACGACCACGCAGGAGCCGCAGAACAAGGAGATCGAGCGGCTGACGGAGCGCGAGCGCGAGGTCATGCTGCTGGTGGCTCAGGGCCTGTCGAACGGCGAGATCGCGGCCCGGCTGGTCCTGTCGGAGGCGACGGTGAAGACCCACGTGGGCCGCATCCTGACCAAGCTCGGGCTGCGCGACCGGGTCCAGGTGGTGGTCCTTGCGTACGAAACGGGCCTGGTCCGCGCGGGCGGCGGCGGAGCCGGGTAGGGAGTGATCGAGGGGGCGGCGCGGCGGCCGTCAGCCGCCCCGCTCCCCGCCGTCGACGAACCGCGTCTCCAGCGCGTCGCTGTAGCCGTTCAGTGGGTCGTCGGTCTCCAGGACGGCGAAGCGGCACCTGCTGTCACCGAGTGACAGCAGGGAGGTGCGCTCGGCGCGCAGTCCGCTGACGGCGGGGTCGATCGCCTTCATGAAGTTCACGTCGAACGCGCACATCACCGTCGTGACGGGCGTGGCGTCGTGACGGGCGAAGAAGTCGCGCCAGAAGCAGCGTCTGACGTTCATCTCGAAGAGCCCCGGCCCCGGCCGTTGGAAGTCGAACTCGAAGTGGGCGGGGTAGAGCTTCACCATCACTCGGCAGGTCTTCTCGATCTTGTCGAGCGCGTGGTCCCTCTCGTTGAGGGTCGAGAAGGCCATGTCGTAGGGGCGCCTCAGCACCGGGCTCATCGCGTGCTGGAGATAGCGGATCGTGCGCCTGCGGTCCCCTTCGAACAGGGGGACCAGCGTCTCGAAGGCGGCGAATACCACGGCACCGATCAGCAGCGCGCCCTTCGACGGTCCGTCGGTGGCCATGTCCTCGTCCGCGTCGGCGATCTCCTTCGCCCGCGCGCGGATCGCGTCGATCAGCTCGTCCTCGCGATCGGGCGCCACGTGGTGGAGGTGCTTGCGGACTTCGCCCAGGAACCTGCGGGGCATGACGCGACCCATCAACCAGTGGGCTTCTGCTCCGATTGCCTTGTCGATGGCATCCACAACGGCACCCTGCGTGCTGATCGCGATCAGAGGCGGCCCGAGGTGTACGGCCACGGTGGGCGGCCTGGGCCCGGTTCTTCATCCCCGAATTCGGCGACAAAAAGCGTACTACCGGGCCCATCCGGTCGCCACCCGGCGCCGGGCGCCGGTTCAGGCGTCCGCGCCCGCCCCCGTCATCCAGCGGTCCGGACGGGCTGCGGCCCGGGAGGTGCGGGAGCGGGCGGCCTGGGCGTGCAGCAGGGTCGCGGCCTCCGGCTCCGGGCGGAGCCTGGCCGTGACCGTGCAGTTCGCGCCGGTGTCCACGTGCACGTCGGCGACGCCGCGGGCGCGGGACCAGGGGCCCTGCGTGAGGCGGACGCTCTGCACCTTGGCGTGCGGGACGAGGTCCGTACGCCGGCACAGGCGGCCGTGCCGGGCGGCGAACACCTCCGGGGAGAGCGCCAGGGCGTAGCCCTTCCACCACACCGGGACCACCCAGCGGGACCCGGTCCGCGGGGAGCCGGAGAAAGACAGGGCCGCCAGGTCCACCCCGGGCAGCACCCGGGCGATGACGGCGGTGGCGGCGTCCCGCGAGGCCACCGGGACCAGGACCGTGTTGTCCGAGCCGGCGACCTTCAGCTCGACGCGGACCAGGCCGCGCCGCCTCCACAGCAGCGGCTCCACGATCCGTACGTTCTGCACGCGCCCCGGCGGCACGGTCTCGTGGGCCCGGTCCAGCAGGCCGTGGTCCAGCCGCAGCCCGTCCGGGGACTCGGCGACCCGCCAGTCGTACTCGGTGAGGAAGCGGCCCGCGGTGCCCGCCCAGACCGCGCCGAGCATCGGGAGCACGGAGACCAGGGCCGCCCACGGGCTGGAACTGAGCCACCACACGACGACCGGCACGGTGAGCCCCGGGACCAGCAGGACCCAGGCACCCAGGTTGAGCAAGAGGGACACGAGGAGCTCGCGCGGGGTCACCCGCAGCAGTTCGCGCTCGGGGGCCTCGCCCAGGCTCACGGCTTCCTCGGGGGCGAAACCGGCCGCGCGGGCGAGGAGCTCGGCGCGCAGGGCGACGGCCTCCTTCTCGCTGAGGAAGGACAGCTGGTCCTTGTCCTCGGTGCCGATGACGTCGAGCCGGAGGCTGGCGACTCCGGTCAGCCGGGCCAGGAGGGGGCGCGTGACGTCCACGGCCTGGAGCCGGTCGAGGCGGATGTGCGCGGTGCGGCGGAAGAAGAGACCGCTGCGGATGCGCAGTTCGGTGTCGGTGATGGCGTAGTGGGTGAACCACCAGCTCAGGAATCCGTAGGCGCCGAAGACCACGATCAGGCCCACCACCGCCGCCACCCGCAGGAGGGCGGACAGGTCGGCCACCCATCTCCCGGCCTGGTCGCCCTGCTGGGCGATCACGCCGACGGTCGCGGCGATCGGCACCCAGGCGCGGCGCAGCGGGGTGAAGGGGTGCAACCGGCGCTCCACGACGGAACCGCTCGCGGGGTCGGTGGTGGGGTCGGTGGTGGGATCGGCGGCGGGGTCGACTGTGGAACCGCTCGCGGGACTGCCCGCAGGACCGCCCGTGGCGGGTACGCCGGCGCCGTCGGCCGGGGCGGGGCTCACAGGCCCGCCGACCTTGCCTCGCCGAGGGCGGTGAGCCGGTCTCGCAGCCGCTCCGCCTCGACCGGCACCAACCCGGGAATCTTGGCGTCGGTGGCGGCCGCGGCCGTGTGCAGCTGCACGGAGGCCAGACCGAAGCGCCGCTCCAGCGGACCGGAGGTGACCTCCACCAGTTGCATCCGCCCGTACGGCACCACGGTCTCCTTCCGCCACAGCACGCCCCGGCTGATCAGCAGGTCGTCCGCGCGCTCGGCGTACCGCCAGGACCGCCAGTTCCGGCCGAGGAGCACCCAGCCCCAGGCCAGGACCGCGAGCCAGAACGCCCCGAGGGCAGCCCACGGCAGGCCGAGCGTCAGCCCCAGTACGACGGTGGTCACGACGGCGAGCAGCACCGTCCATATCAGCAACAGCGTCCGCCGCAGAATCAGCAGCCCGCCCGGTAGGCCGACCCATGCGGGTTCGCCCGTCTCACTCATCTCACTCATCGTCCCCGTTTCCATGCGTCCACCCTAGGGCTGAGACAATGCCCGCATGACGGAGACCACGGTCGGTATCGGCGGAGCGGCGGAGAGCACCGACATGGTGCTCAACATCGGCCCCCAGCACCCTTCCACGCACGGCGTGCTGCGCCTGCGCCTCGTCCTGGACGGCGAGCGGATCGTCAGTGCGGAACCGGTGGTCGGTTACATGCACCGCGGTGCGGAGAAGCTCTTCGAGGCCCGCGACTACCGGCAGATCGTAATGCTCGCGAACCGCCACGACTGGCTGTCGGCGTTCTCGAACGAGCTGGGCGTGGTCATGGCGGTCGAGCGGATGCTCGGCATGGAGGTCCCCGAGCGGGCCGTGTGGATGCGGACGCTGCTGGCCGAGCTGAACCGGGTGCTGAATCACCTGATGTTCCTCGGTTCGTACCCCCTCGAACTGGGTGGGATCACCCCGATCTTCCACGCGTTCCGCGAACGCGAGGAGCTCCAGGCCGTGATGGAGGAGATCTCCGGCGGCCGCATGCACTACATGTTCAACCGCGTCGGCGGCCTCAAGGAAGACCTCCCGGCCGGCTGGCTCGGGCGGGCCCGCGCGGCGATCGCCGACGTCCGCACCCGGATGGACGTCTACGACAAGCTGGTCCACGGGAACGAGATCTTCCGCGCCCGCACGCGCGGGGTCGGCGTCCTGTCCGCCGAAGCGGTGCACGCGTACGGGGTCTCCGGCCCGATCGCCCGCGCCTCCGGAGTCGACTTCGACCTGCGCCGCGACGAGCCCTACCTGGCCTACGGCGAGCTCCAGGACGTCCTGAAGGTGATCACCCGCACCGAGGGCGACTGCCTGGCCCGCTTCGAGTGCCTGCTGGACCAAACCCACAACGCGCTCGACCTGGCCGTGGCCTGCCTGGACCGGATGGACGACCTCCCGCCGGGACCGATCAACCAGCGGCTGCCCAAGGTGCTGAAGGCCCCCGAGGGACACACGTACGCCTGGACCGAGAACCCCCTCGGCATCAACGGCTACTACCTCGTCTCCAAGGGGGAGAAGACCCCGTACCGGCTGAAGCTGCGCAGCGCCTCGTACAACAACATCCAGGCGCTGGCCGTGCTGCTGCCGGGCCAGTTGGTGGCCGACATGGTGGCGATCTTGGGCTCGCTCTTCTTCGTCGTCGGTGACATCGACAAATAGCCCGTCCGGGGGCGATGCCCGATCTAGGGTGATCTCATGATCATCTCTGGTATCTACGCCGCGTACCTGGAGCGGATCGGCATCGCCGAACCCGGATCCCCCTCCGTCGAAGGGCTGTTCGCGCTCACGCGGGCCCATCTGGAGCGGATCCCCTTCGAGAACACCGAGATCCAGCTGGGCCGACCGCCGGGCATCGACCCCGAGCTGTCCGTGCGCCGCATCGGCGCCGGGCGCGGCGGCTACTGCTTCCACCTCAACGGCGCCTTCGCGGCGCTGCTGGAGCGCCTCGGCTACGACGTTACCCGCCACGTCGGGGGCATGACGGCGGACCGCGAGTCCGGAGAGGTGAGCGGTGACCACCTCACCCTGACCGTACGGATCGACGGGGAGGCCTACTTCGTGGACGTCGGCCTGGGCGACGGCCCGCCCGAGCCGCTGCCGCTGCGCGAGGGCTCCTACGAGCTGGGCTTCCGCTACGGCCTGCGGCCGCTGGGCAGCGCGGACGGACCCGACGCGGGCTGGACCTTCCTCAACGAGAGCTCGCCCTTCCCCGCGATGAACTTCCGCTCGGCCCCCGCGACCATGGCCGACTTCGAGGCCGAGCACCTGCGGCTGTCCACCGCCGAGGACTCCCCCTTCCTGCAGTCCTTCTTCATGCTGCGGCGCAACGGCGAGGTCATGAACCGGTTGCACGGCAAGGTCCTGCTGACCCTCGAACCGCAGGGCGGCCGCGACAAGCGCGAACTGGCCGGCCCGGAGGAGCTCTTCGAGGCCATGTCCACCGTCTTCGGACGGGAGCTCGACGACCTGACGGCGGCGGACCGGGCGGCGCTGTGGGCCCGGATCGAGCGGGCGCACGAGGCGTGGCTCGCTTCCCAGCAGGACTGATGTCGGTGCGGCAGGGCAGACTGGGCGCCATGTCCCACTCTCCCCGCCGGGCCTGCCCCTCCTGCGGTCGCGACTGCGCCGTCACCGCCGGACGGATCGCCCGCCACGATCCGCCCTCCGGGCGGGTCCGCGGCGGTCTGGTGTCCTGCCCCGGATCTCGGGCCCGGGTGGTGCTCGGCGCCGCCGCCCCGACCCTGGACGGCTTCGTGTTGTCCGAACACCCCGGGCAACTACCGCTGTTCTGAGGAGCGGCTGCGCTGCGGAGCCGGGAGCTGAGTACGGGGGCCGCGCGGGCTGAGTAGCAGCGCGGATCCCCGTACGGCGGCCCCGCGGCACCGTGGTGGCATGACCCGCACGCCGCAGCCCGCCACCGTCCCCGCGTCCCGGATCCGGTCGCGCGCGGTGCGCGCCGCCCTGCTGTTCCTGCCCGCCCTCTTCGTCGTGAAGGTGCTGGTGCTGACCACCGACCGGGGCGGCCGGTGCTTCGTGAACGACTTCGAGTGTGCGCCCTTCCCGGTCGACGCCTTCGGGGCGCTGCTCGCCGCCCTGGTGGTGTCCTTCGTCGTCGCGACGGCCGCGCCCGCGCGGGCGGGACGGGTCGCGCTCGCCGCGCAGGTGGCGCTGGAGGCGGTGGCCGTGCTGCTCGTCCTGACCTTCCCCTGACCCCCCGGCGGGCTCCCCCGATCGACCGGGGGAAAACCCCCTGGGACGAAGGGTGTTGACGGGATGTCGGGGCGCGGCGGGCGTCCGTAGCGTTCCTGGCATGACGATCACGCAGCACAACCAGCAGCGCCGCCGGCAGTGGCTGCGGCGCGGCGCCGCAGCCGTGGCCCTCGCCGCCGTACTCGGTGGGATCGCCGCCCCGGCGGCGCTGGCCGCGCCCGCCGCGCGGGCCACCGCATCGACCGCGTCGACCACCCGGGGCGACCTGGTTTCCGTCGTCCCGCTGAACACCCTCAACCGCGACCAGGTCGTCGCCGAGCTCGGCACGCTGGGAATCGACCCGTCGACCGTCCGGTACGGCGTGCGCGCCTACCGGCTGACCTACGCCACCGTGGACCCGCAGGGCCGGCCCACCACCGCGACCGGGTTGTTCGTCCTGCCGCGCGGCGGCCCGCACCGCCCCGACCTGGTCTCCGACACCCACGGCACGGTCGCCACCCGCGACGACGCCCCGTCCGGGGGCGCCGGCTACAACCGGCTCACCCCCTACCTGCACGCCTCCGCCGGCCGGGCCGTCGCCGCACCCGACTACCTGGGCCTGGGCGGCGGCCCGGGCAGCCACCCGTACATGGACACCCGGTCTGCGGTCACGGCCTCCGTCGACATGCTGAAGGCCGCCCGCACCGCCGCCGACCGGCTGGGCCGCCCGGTCAGCCGGGACGTGTACGCCACCGGCTTCTCCCAGGGCGGCCAGGTGGCGATGGCCCTGGGCCGCGAGCTCTCCCGCGGCCGGGACGGCCTGCGGCTGCGGGCGCTGGCCCCGATGGCCGGACCGCACGACCTGCTCGGCACCGAGTTCCCGGGGATCACCGACGGTCGGGTCGATCCGCGCGTCGCCGTCTTCTACCTCTCCTACTTCCTCACGGCCCAGAACCGGCTCCACCCGCTCTACGAGGACCCGGCCGAGGTGTTCCGCGCACCCTATGCACAGGCTGTGGAAGGCCTGTTCGACGGGAGCCACCAGGTGCAGGACATCGTGGCCGCGCTCCCGGCGACACCGCAGGAGCTGCTGACCCCGCAGTGGGTCGAGAACATCCGGAGCCCGCGCGGGGCCCTCCTGGAGGCCGTACGGGCAAACGACGGCGTCTGCGACTGGAAGCCCGCCGCGCCCGTACGCCTGTACGCGGGCGGCGGCGACACGGACGTACCGGCCGCCAACTCCCGGGCCTGCGCCACCGATCTGGCCCGCCACGGGGTCCGTGCGAAGGTCGTGGACCAGGGCCCGGACGCCGACCACACGGCCACGGCGGTCCGCTCGGCGCCCCAGGTGGTCCGCTGGTTCGACTCGATCCGCCAGGGCCGGTCCTAGGCTTTGCCGCCCAGCAGGCCGACCAGGCGCGAGCTGCTGTCCGCGCCGAAGCCCGCCTCGACACCGCGCCGGTAGAGCTCGGCGTGCGCGGCCAGGATCCCGGTGTCCACACCGGAGTCCGCGGCCGTGTGCAGGATGTGCTCGACGCTCGCGGCGCACATCGCGAGGCGCTGGTGCTCACCGCCGTGCTCGTCGGCGTCGATCAGCGGGGTGCCCGCGGTGTAGAAGCCGCGCATGGTGTCGGCCGTGTAGCCGGCGTACGGAAGGATGTCGGTCGCCGTCAGCCCGTTGGCGCGGGCGACGGCGACGGCCTGGTACCAGCCGGTGTAGGCGGTCCAGAAGAGGATCATGTTGAGCTGGTAGTAGAGCTGCGCGTGGCCGGGGTCGGCGCCGCGGTAGTCGGTGGCGGCGAGCAGGTCGAGCGCGGCGCGGTGCTCCTCGTAGACCTCCTGCGGGCCACTGATGAAGATCGACGACCCCTCCTGCCCGATGCCGGTGGGCGGCACGTTGACCCCGCCGGTGAGGTACGCGGCCCCGCGCGCCCCGGCCCACCGGGCGGCGGCGCGGGCCTTGTCCGGGACGTCCGAGGACAGGTTGACCAGCACGCGGCCGCCGAGGTCGGTGTCGCCGAGCGTGCCGTACATGGCTTCGACGTCGATGAGGCTGAGCACGGTCAGCGGGCTCGCGGCGACGGCCTCGGCGATGCCGGCGGCGCGGCGGGCCCCGCGGGCGACGAGCTCCTCGTCCTTGCCCGCGCTGCGGTTCCACACGGTGACCTCGTAGCCGGCGTCGAGATAGGCGGCGGCCATGGCGCGGCCCATCGGGCCGAGGCCCACGACGGTGACCTCGGCGCCCTGGGCCCGGGTGGTACGGATCTGGTTCATGACGGAGTTCTCCCCCAACGCATCGTCTAGAACGAACGCTCTATCTAGCGCTCGGGACGACCGTAGCACGGAGCTAGAACGAACGCTCTATCTAGATTCGGCGGTAGGATCGCGCCCATGGCAACAGCAGCGATGACCACAGCGCCCGGGACGCGCGACCGGCTGGTGCGCACCGCATCCCGCCTCATGCAGCACGGCGGATACGAGAACACCCCGGTCAAGCAGCTCGTCCGCGAGGCCGAGGCCACCCTCGGCTCGCTGTACCACTTCTTCCCGGGCGGCAAGCAGGAACTCGCGGTGGCCGCGATCCACTTCGGCGACGAGGAATTCGCGGAACTGCTCCGCACCGGGCTCGCCGCCCACACCGACCCCGCCGAGGCGGTCGAGGGCGTGGCCGCCCTGCTCGCGCAGGCGCTGGAGGACTCCGACTGGCGGGACGGCTGCCCGGTGACCGCCACGGCCCTGGAGACGGTCGGACGCCTCCCCGAGCTCCAGGCGGCCTGCGCCCGGGCCTTCGCCAACTGGCAGCACCTGGTGGCCGCGAAGCTCCTGGCGTCGGGCTACCCCGAGGCGGAAGCCCGCGACCTGGCGATCACCGTGATCAACACCCTGGAGGGCGCCGAGACGACCTCACAGGTCACCATGAGCCGCACCCCGCTCCTGGTGGCGGGCCGGCACCTGGCCCGGCTGGTGGCCTCGTACCGGGACTGATCCCGGGGGCGGCCGGTGAGGGGCGCCGGGCCGTCCCTCGCGGAGGGGCGACCTAGGAGATCGCGGTCCGGAGCCGGACCACGTCGATCGGCTCGGTCTCGTCGTGGGCCGTCAGATCGATGACCTGGCCCACCGCGCGGGTCTCGTCGGTCGCCGGCTTGAACTCCGGCTCGGCGACGGCCCGGGCGGACTCGGCCTTGTGCACCGCGAGGGCCTCCGCGCCGACCACGTCGGCCAGGTCCTCGTTCTGCACCGCCTCGATCACCGCGCGGGCCTGCGCCGCGTTCTTGGTGCCGAAGAAGTCGAAGCCGCCCTCGACGCGCGAGGCCGTGCGCCGCTGCGCCGCGTACGGGGCCACCGCGGCCGCCGGACGGCGCGCGGGGACCGATGAGGGCGCGGCGGCCGGGGCCGGAGCACGGCCCCGGCCGGAACCGGAACCGGGACCGGGATCGGGCTCCGGGGCCGACGGCCCGGCGGGCAGCGCCCGCGCCGCCCTCCTGCGGGCCAACGCCTCCAGGGCCGAGTGGGCCAGGGCGTAGCCGACCGCGGTGGGCGCGCCCGCCGAGGTGCGCTCCTCGGTGACGGCCGGAAGTTCCTTGGGCGCGGCGGCCGGCGCCGCGGAGGCCTCGATGGCCAGCAGCCGGCGGCCCTCCAGAGCGCTGGCGCGCTCGGTCTCGGCGGTCGCGTACCGCCGCAGCAGCGCCGCGTGCTCGCCGCGCAGGCCCGCCAGTTCGACCCGCTTGGCGCGCAGCTTGGCGTCCAGCCTGGCCCGCAGCATCCGGGCCTCTTCGAGCTCGGATTCGAGCTCGGCTATCCGCTCGTCCGTCCGCCACTCGTCCTTGACCCGCTCGCGCGCGAGCTCGGCGACGCGGCGGCCCGCCGAGCGGTCCCAGGCGCGCATGACGACGGCGCCGGCCACCCCCGCCGCCGCCGTGACGGCCACGAGGAGCCGGAGCGCCATCGGTTCCGCCAGCAGCCAGGCCGCGCCGGCGCCGACGACGGATACACCGGCCACGGTCGTCGGCGTGAGCAGCCGGTGCAGGGGTTCGGGATTGCGGTGGCGTCCACGGGGCATGGCCCGAAATTTACAGGGCATGGGGGTCGAGTGGGATACCCGCCCGGCAAACTCTTCCCAGGCAGTTGAGCCACTTTTCTGCATCAACCCCGTGCGCGCTACTTCTTCACCAGTCCCTTGGACTCCAAGTAGGCCTTCGCGACGTCGGCCGGCTTGGCGCGCTCGGCGTCCACCTTGCGGTTCAGGTCGACCAGATCGGCCGTGGTGAGCGCCTTGGTCAACTTCTCGAGCGCGGCGGCGACCTCCGGGGCCCCGGCGTCCTTGGCGTTGACCACCGGCAGGACGTTGTCGGCGTTCTGGAGCTTCTTGTCGTCGTCCAGCAGGACCAGGCCGTAGCTGTCGAGGGTGGCGTCGGTGGTCGTGGTGAGCACGAGCTGGTCGGCGCCGTCCTTGACCGCCTGCTTGGCCTGCGGGGTACCGACGCCCTTCGGGTCGATACCGGAAACTTGAATTCCGTACGTCTTAGTCAACCCGGGCGCGCAGAAGGGCCGGACGCTGCATTCGTCGCCCGCCGCGATCTTGACCTTGAGTCCGGACTTGCCGAGGTCGGAAAGCGTCTTCAGGTTGTTCTTCTGGGCGAATTCCTTGGTCACGGCGAATGCGTTCTGGTCGACCGCTTCACCGGCGGTCAGCGCCTTCAGGCTGAGCGGGGCCGCGAGCTTCTCCAGGCCCGCCACGGTCGCCGCGACGTCGCTGGAGGCGACCGGCTTCTCCTCGGGCGCCTTCGGACCGTTGACCTTGGCGTTGAGGAACTCCGCGAGCGTGGCCGCGTACTCCGGGACGACGTCGATCTCGCCCTTCTCCAGCGACGGCTCGTACAGCTCACGGTTGTTGACCGTCTTGACCGACGTGCTGTAGCCCGCGTCCCCCAGGACCTGCGCGTAGAGCTCGGCCAGCACGTTCGACTCGGTGAACCCGGCCGCGCCGATCACCAGGCTGCCCTTGCCGCCGCCCGCGGCCGAGGAGGAGTCGGCGGAGGCCGAGCCGCCGTCCTTGCTCTTCTCCAGGCTGTCGCCGCCGCACGCGGCCAGCGAAACCGTCAGGGCCAGGGCGCCCAGGGACGCGCCGAGGACGCGCGTGGTCTTGGTCATGGAGGTACTCCGTTCGAGGCGATGGACAGGAATCAGCGGGACGCCGCCGCCCGCGGCAGCAGCAGCCGGTCCGCCGCCACCAGCGCGCCCTCCACCAGCAGGGCGAGCGCGGCCACCAGCAGGGCGCCCGCGACGACCTGCGGGGTGTTGTACGTGTTGAAGCCGGCGGTGATGATCCGGCCGAGGCCGCCCTGGCCGACCATGGCGGCGATCGTGGCCGTGGCGATGACCTGCACGGCGCCCGAGCGCAGCCCGGTCATCACCATGGCGCGCGCGAGCGGCAGTTCGACGCGCAGGAAGAGCTGGGTCCCGGACATGCCCATGCCGCGGGCGGCCTCCACGACCGAGCGGTCCACCTCGCGCATGCCGACGT
The DNA here is from genome assembly GCF_036227605.1 of Streptomyces sp. NBC_01439. Taxonomy (GTDB): domain Bacteria; phylum Actinomycetota; class Actinomycetes; order Streptomycetales; family Streptomycetaceae; genus Streptomyces. The sequence goes on from NZ_CP109487.1 coordinate 4,469,788, forward strand.
ACGCGTTGGTCAGCAGCGGCGGGACGGCGAAGAGCACGAGTGCGGCGATGGTGGGCAGGTAGCCGGCGTTGCGCAGCGGGGAGACCATGAACAGCGCCAGCACCGCGAAGACGGGGACGGCCCGGCCGATGTTGGAGATGTTGATCGCGAGGGTGCCGCCCTTGCCGAGGTGGCCGAGGAACAGGCCGATCGGCAGCGCCACCGCGCAGGCGATCGCGAGCGCGACCGCGCTGACGTAGATGTGCTCGCCGAGCCGGTGCCAGACACCGCTCTCCCCCGACCAGTTGGCCCCGTTCGCCAGCCAGTCCCAGGCCCCTGTGATCACGTCCACGGCTTCAGGCCCCCTTCGCCGGAGCAGCAGTCGGAGCCGAATCCGGAGCCGGACCCGCAGCCGAATCCGCACCCGCACCCGCACTCGCACCTGCAGCCGCGGGCCGGGCGCCGGCCCGGGTCCACGGGGTGAGCAGCCGCTGTACGCCGAGCAGCAGCAGGTCGGCCACGAGCGCGAGCAGCACGCACAGCACCGAGGCAGTGAGCACCTGCGCCTTGAAGGAGCTGTTCACGGCCGGAGCGATGAGATTGCCTAGGCCGCCCTTGCCGACGATGGAGCCGACCGTGGTCAGCGCGACCGTCGAGACGGTGGCGATCCGCACCCCGGCGAGCAGCGCCGGCAGCGCGAGCGGCAGTTCGACCTGCCACAGCAGGCGGCCCGGGCCGTACCCCATGCCCCGGGCGGCCTCCCGCACGTCCTCGGGGACGGCCTCCAGGCCGACCAGGACGTTGCGGACCAGGATCGTCAGCGAGTACAGCACCAGCCCGGTCACCACCAGCGCCGCCGAGAGTCCGAAGACCGGCAGCAGCAGGGAGAACATGGCCAGCGAGGGGATCGTGTAGAGCAGGGTGGTCAGACCCAGGACGGGCGCCGCCCAGTGGCGGCCGCGGCGGGCCAGCAGGGCGAGCGGCACGGACACGGCGATGCCGATCAGGACCGACGCGCCCGTGATCCAGATGTGTTCGAGGGTCGCGTCGGTGAGTTCCTGGGAGCGGGAGGTGACGTAGTCCCAGCAGATCCAGTCGTTCGCCACCAGGCAGTTCTGCGCCGCCATGCCCCTCACCCCCGCATCCATCATTCGAACATATGTATTCATGGTCACCCGTCACAGTGACCCTAACCTCCACCACCCCCGATGGCCGGAATCCTTCGCAGGGGGGCAACACGCCCTTCACAAAACAGCTGCCGGCGTACGGAAGGATGGGATGGTGATCCGATTCGAGCACGTGACCAAGCGCTACCCCGACGGGACGACGGCCGTCGAGGACCTGTCCTTCGAGGTGGCGGAGGGTGAGCTGGTCACGCTCGTGGGACCGTCCGGCTGCGGCAAGACGACCACGATGAAGATGGTCAACCGGCTGATCGACCCGACCTCCGGCCGGATCCTGCTGAACGGCGAGGACATCGCGGCCGCCGATCCGGTCGAGCTGCGCCGCCGGATCGGGTACGTCATCCAGCAGGTCGGCCTCTTCCCGCACAAGACGGTGTTGGAGAACACGGCGACCGTGCCGCAGCTGATCGGCACCCCGAAGGCGCGGGCCCGCGCCCGGGCCGCCGAACTGCTGGAACTGGTGGGCCTGGACCCGGCCGTGTACGGGGGCCGGTACCCGCAGCAGCTGTCCGGCGGGCAGCGCCAGCGCGTCGGCGTGGCCCGCGCACTCGCCGCCGATCCACCGGTGCTGCTGATGGACGAGCCGTTCGGCGCGGTGGACCCGGTGGTGCGCGAGCGCCTGCAGAACGAGTTCCTGACCCTGCAGAAGACGGTGCGCAAGACCATCCTGCTGGTCACCCACGACCTGGAGGAGGCGATCCGGCTCGGCGACCGCATCGCGGTCTACGGCTCCGGCACCATCGAGCAGTTCGCCCGCCCGGCGGCGGTGCTCGGGGCGCCCGCCACCGCCTACGTGGCCTCCTTCGTCGGCGCCGACCGGGGGCTCAAGCGGCTCGCCGTCACCCCGGTCGAGGCGGCCGACCTGGCACCGGCCCAGGGGACGGCCCCGGCGACCTCGGTGGAGTTGGGGTCGACGCTGCGCGGGGCGCTCGCCGCCCTGCTCCAGGAGGACTCGGGGCGCATCGGGGTCACGGACCCCGAATCCGGCGCGCTGGTCGGCGTACTGACGCCGGAGGGCGTCCACCGGGCGCTGCGCCGGGCCCAGCTGCAGGAGGCGTAACGCCCGGGGGGGCGGGCGGCCCCGGAAACAGCGGTGACCGGCCTCGGGAGGCCGGTCACGGGTGTCGGACGGTCGGGGTGCCGGGTGTTCGGCACGCGGCGGGTCAGGCCTGGATGCGGCCGCTCATCCACGTCAGCATCGGCGGGATCTCACGTCGCCACGTGTTGAAGTTGTGGCCACCGCTGTCGAGGATGATGGAGGAGACCCGGTCCGGGCCCTGCACCTTCTTGATGAACTTCTTGGTGTCGGCGAGGTTCGGCTCGCCCTTCTCGCTGCTGGTGACGAGGAAGGACGTACCGGTCGGCTTCTTGTTCTCCATGACGTGCAGGACGTCCGCGCGCTTCTTCAGCTTCGCGTCGCCGTGGAACAGGTCACCGGTCGTCGGGTCGTCCGGAGCGTCGTAGTACGCGGACAGGGCCGCGGCGGCACCGAAGGTCTGCGGGTAGTGCGCGGCGATCTTCAGGGCGCAGTAACCGCCCGTGGAATTGCCGATGAAGCCCATGTTCTGGGGCTTCTTGCCGACCCGGAAGGTGTCCTGGATGGCCTGCGGGAGGTCCACCCCGAAGAAGGTCTCGGTCTGCGGGCCACCGGGGATGTCGACGCACTCGGTGTCCCGCGGCGGCGCCACCGTCGGGCGCAGCATGACCAGGATCATCGGCTTCATCTTGCCCGACTTGGAGAGGCTGAAGGCCTTCATCGGGTAGTCGAGCCCCTTGATCAGGTTCTCGGCGGTGCCCGGGTAGCCCGTCAGGACGACGGACGCCGGGAAGTTCTCGTCCTTGTGCTGGGGCTGGAAGTACTCCGGCGGCAGCCACACGTAGCCGGGGCTCGTTATCTTCGACTTCTGCCCGGATATGGCAACCTTCAGGATCTGACCGCCGACCTGGGGCTTGGCACCACCGGGTACGTCCAGCTTCTGCTTGTCGACGACCTTGATGTCCTTGCTGCTCATCGAGTGGTCGACGACCTTGCCCATGGACGTCTCCTGGCCGAACAGGTCTGCCCAGGAACCGTAGAAGAGGAACGACTTGTTGGCCGCCAGCCCCACAGCCGAGAACAGCGCCAGCTGGGTCGCGAGCAGCAGTCCGATGCGGCCGGCGAACGCGCGCCAGGTGCGGCCCGAGAGCTTCGGCCAGAACCACACCGTGGCCGCGAAGAGCAGCACACCGGCGAAGATGGCCAACGCCAGAACCGTATTACTGGTGAGACCCATGAGCAGTCAGTCGACTTTCTTGTAACAGGACCGTTTTTTCCGACGAAAGAGTGAACCCGCTCCTCGTCGATGTCGTCCTAAGGGACGCACCACACACCGGAGGCTGTCGCGGCCTTCGACCACATGATCTCTCGCGGAGCAACGGGAAGCGATGTCTAGCAGGATAGATGGCGATAAGTCGGGACAGGTTCCGAGCAGGGTCCGCCGAATCCTCCGAGGCCCACAGCCGGAGTCGGTGCCCGGCCTGGTAGGTACGGCCGTCATGATCGTCGGCCTTCTGGACATCGCAGCAGGGGTGTTCCCGCGGTTCCGGCACAGCCGGATCCACGCGCTCGCCGAGGTGCTGCCGGTGTTCGGCCCCTTCGCAGCGGCCCTCGCCATCAGCGCGGGCGTACTGCTCCTGCTGCTCGCGCACGGCCTCAAGCGCCGCAAGCGCCGGGCCTGGCGGGCGGCGGTCGTACTGCTGCCGGCCGGTGCCGCGGCGCAGTTCCTCTACCGGCACTCGATCCCCGGCGTGGTCATCGCAGCGGTGCTCTTCGCGCTGCTGCTGCGCCACCAGAGCGAGTTCAAGGCGCTGCCCGACCCGCGCAGCCGCTGGAAGGCCCTCGCCAACTTCGTACTGATGAGCGCCGGATCCATCGGCCTCGGCCTGCTCATCGTGAACGTCCACCCGAACCGGGTCGTCGGCAACCCGAGCCTGTACGAGCAGATCACGCACGTCGTCTACGGCCTCTTCGGCTTCGAGGGCCCCGTCGACTACGCGGGCCAGGTGTCCTGGACCGTCGGATACTCCCTCGGGGCCCTCGGCATGCTGACCGCCCTCACCACCATCTACCTGGCCTTCCGCCCCGAGCACCCGGCCGCCCGACTCACCGCCGACGACGAGGGCAAGCTGCGCGAACTGCTCGCCAAGCACGGCGGCCGCGACTCGCTCGGCCACTTCGCGCTCCGCCGCGACAAGGCCGTCGTCTTCTCCCCCAGCGGCAAGGCCGCCGTCACCTACCGCGTCGTCTCCGGCGTGATGCTGGCCTCCGGCGACCCCATCGGCGACGTCGAGGCCTGGCCCGGCGCGATCGAGCGGTTCATGGAGGAGGCCAAGGCCCACTCCTGGACCCCGGCCGTCGTGGGCTGCAGCGAGACCGGCGGCGAGGTCTGGACCCGCGAGACCGGTCTGGACGCCCTGGAGCTGGGTGACGAGGCGATTGTCGATGTCAAAGACTTCTCCCTCGCGGGCCGTCCCATGCGCAATGTCCGCCAGATGGTGAAGCGCATCGAGCGCAACGGCTACACCACCCAGGTCCGCCGGGTCAGCGAGCTGACCGACGAGGAGCTGGAGCGGGTCCGCGGCGCGGCCGAGGCCTGGCGCGGCACCGACACCGAGCGCGGCTTCTCGATGGCCCTGGGCCGGGTCGGCGAGGAGGGCGACGGCGACTGCTTCATCGCCACCGCGCACCGCATCGAGGAGGGCGACACCAGCCCGTACGGCGACCTGAAGGCCGTCCTGCACTTCGTCCCGTGGGGCAAGGACGGCATGTCGCTGGAGCTGATGCGCCGCGACCGCGCCGCCGACCCCGGCATGAACGAGCTGCTGATCGTCGCCTCCCTCCAGGCCGCCCCCGACCTGAAGATCGAGAAGGTCTCGCTGAACTTCGCGATGTTCCGCGCTGCCCTCGCCCGCGGCGAGAAGATCGGCGCCGGCCCGGTCCTGCGGATGTGGCGCGGCCTGCTGGTCTTCCTCTCCCGCTGGTTCCAGATCGAGTCGCTCTACAAGTTCAACGAGAAGTTCCGCCCCCGCTGGGAGCCGCGCTTCATGGTCTACCGCAACAGCCGCGACCTGCCCCGCATCGGCTTCGCCGTGATGCAGGCCGAGGGCTTCGTCACGGTGGCCCTGCCCCGGCTGTTCGCCAGCCGCCGCCGCCCCAAGCCGGTGCGCACCTGCACGCACAACCACATGACGACCGTGCCCAAGCAGCAGGAGCGCGAGGTCCAGGCCGCGTAGCCCGCGCCGGACCTGCGGCCCGGTTCTGAAGCCCGGGCTTCAGAACCGGGCCGCAGGCCGGTCCGGACGGAGAACCCGGCAGGAGCCGGGAGAACCCGACGCAGCCCCGAACGCCGGACAGGGCCCCGGCGCCCTCGCACCGCCCGGCGGAGCAAGGGCGCCGGGGCCCTGTCGTATCCAGGTCAGCCCTACCCTTGGACCTATGAACACGAAGCGCGGAGCCACCGGCAGGGGCCGGGTCGCAGGTCTGCCGGACTGGGACCGTTGCGCGGTCATGGGCGTCGTCAACGTCACCCCCGACTCCTTCTCCGACGGCGGCCGGTGGTTCGACACCACCGCCGCGGTCAAGCGCGGCCTCGACCTCGTCGAGCACGGCGCCGACCTCGTCGACGTCGGCGGCGAGTCCACCCGGCCCGGCGCCTCCCGCGTCGACGAGGAAGAGGAGCTGCGCCGGGTCGTCCCCGTGGTCCGGGGCCTCGCCTCCGAGGGCGTCACCGTCTCCGTGGACACCATGCGCGCGGCCGTCGCCGCCCGGGCCGTCGAGGCCGGCGCGACCCTGGTCAACGACGTCAGCGGCGGCCTGGCCGACCCCGGGATGATCCCGGCCGTCGCCGCCGCCGAGGTGCCCTTCGTCGTGATGCACTGGCGCGGCTTCAGCGCCGACATGAACAGCCTCGCCGTCTACGACGACGTGGTCGCCGAGGTCACCGCCGAGCTGCGGACCCGGATCGACGCGGTCGTGGCCGGCGGGATAGCCCCCGAGCGGCTCCTCGTCGACCCCGGCCTCGGCTTCGCCAAGAACGCCGAGCACGACCTGGCCCTCGTCGCCCACCTGCCCGAGCTGCGCGCGCTGGGCTTCCCGCTGCTGGTCGCCGCGTCGAGGAAGCGTTTCCTCGGCCGGGTCCTGGCCGGCGGGGCCGACATCACCCCGCCGCCCGCCCGCGAGCGCGACGCCGCCACGGCCGCCGTCTCCGCGATCGCCGCCCACCAGGGCGCCTGGGCCGTACGGGTGCACGAGGTACGGGCGACCGCGGACGCGGTTCGAGTGGCCCGTGCCGTGGAAGGCGCACTCTGATCCGTACCCACCGACAAGGAGCACCGTGAGCAGAACCGACATCGAGGCGGTCGAAGAGGTCAACACGGCCTTCTACGAGGCAATGGAGCGGGGGGACTTCGACTCACTGTCGGCGCTCTGGCTGGAGGACGAGATCTCCTGCGTCCATCCCGGCTGGCCGGTGCTCTCGGGCCGCGGCGAGGTCCTGCGCTCGTACGCGCTCATCATGTCGCACACCGACTACATCCAGTTCTTCCTCACCGACACCAAAGTGGCCGTAATAGGTGATACCGCCCTGGTGACGTGTACGGAGAACATCCTCAGCGGCGGCCCCGCCGAGGACGGCGGAGAACTCGGCCCGCTCGTCGGTCAGCTGGTCGTCGCGACGAATGTGTTCCGACGCACATCCGAGGGCTGGCGGCTCTGGTCCCACCACGGTTCTCCCGTCCTCACCGAGTCCGACGAGGACGAGGAGGAGGACGCCTCCTGACCCCTTCGGCGGGAGCCGGACTATTTCGCAGGTAAATTCGAAGACGGACGACGCCGACCGCACTCGGCGCAGCCATGGCCCCGGGGAGCCCCGGGACCGGAAGCACCTACGAAAGCAGGAGTGATTCGCGTGGATCGTGTCGCGCTGCGCGGCCTCAAGGCTCGCGGGCACCACGGCGTCTTCCCCCGGGAACGCGAGGAAGGCCAGACCTTCATCGTCGACCTGGTGCTGCACCTCGACACCCGTCCCGCCGCGGCCGGGGACGACCTGGCAAAGACCGTGCATTACGGGGTAGTAGCCGAAGAGGTCGTCGACGTCGTCCAGGGCGAACCCGTCGACCTGATCGAAACCCTGGCCGAGCGAATCGCCCAGCAGTGCCTCAAGCACGAAGCGGTGGCGCAGGTGGAGGTCGTCGTCCACAAGCCGGACGCGCCCATCACCGTCCCCTTCGACGACGTGACCATCACGATCACCCGGAGCCGCGCATGAACAACGGACTGAACGCCCCGAGCGACCCCACCGTCCAGCCGGTCCCCGCCTCCGTCGTGGAGGCGGTCGACGCGGCGGACGTGACCCTGTCGAACCCCAAATGGGCCGTGATCGCGCTCGGCGCGAACCTCGGCAACCGGCTGGAGACCCTGCAGGGTGCCATCGACGCCCTCGGTGACACTCCCGGCATGCGGGTCAAGGCCGTCTCCCCCGTCTACGAGACCGAGCCGTGGGGCGTCGAACCCGGCTCGCAGCCCTCGTACCTCAACGCGGTCGTCGCCGTGAAGACCACCCTGCCGCCGTCCTCGCTCCTGGAGCGCGCGCACGCCGTCGAGGAGGCCTTCGACCGCGTCCGCGAGGAGCGCTGGGGGCCGCGCACGATCGACGTGGACATCGTCGCGTACGCCGACCGGGTCTCCGACGACCCGGTCCTCACCCTCCCGCACCCGCGCGCCCACCAGCGCGCCTTCGTACTGGCCCCTTGGCACGACATCGACCCGGAGGCCCAGATCCCGGGCCGCGGCCCGGTCACGGCGCTGCTGGCCGAAATCGGCCTGGTCGGCGTGGAGCCGCGCCCCGACCTGGAACTCCACCTCCCCGAGTAGTCGTTAGTAGCCTGTTCACGGCTACTCGCTGCAAGAAGTGGGGAACGGGCAATTGAAGCAACTGAGGCCGGCGGTCCTGGCGGGCATTTTCGTGGTCGCCGGCGTCCTGTCCTGGGCGGGCGCGCGCCTGTGGAACGCCTACGGCACCCTGCCGGGCGTTCCGCTGGCCGCGCCGATCGTCCTGGGCGCCATCGCTGCGGTACTGCTGGCCACGGCCCTGTCCATGCGCGCCCGCCTCAAGGCCCAGCGCGAGCGGCGCCCGGGCGCCAAGGGCGTGGAGCCGCTGATGGCGGCCCGCGCGGTGGTGTTCGGACAGGCCAGTGCACTGGTGGCCGCGCTGGTGGCGGGCATGTACGGCGGTGTGGGCGTCTTCCTGCTGACCGACGCCCTCGACGTCCCCGCCCGCCGCGACCAGGCCTGGTACGCCGGCTTCTCGGTCCTGGCGGGCATCGCGGTTATCGCCGCCGCGCTCTTCCTGGAGCACGTCCTCAAACTCCCGGAGGACGAGGACCCGGGCAAGGCCCCGGCCAAGGCCTAGGCCACCCGGTCGGCCCCGGGCCGGGGCCGACCGGGTTCCGGCTCAGCGGGCCATGATCAGGGACATGGCCTCGTTGCGGGTGGCGGAGTCGCGGAGCTGGCCGCGGACCGCCGAGGTGATGGTCTTCGCGCCGGGCTTGCGGACCCCGCGCATGGTCATGCACATGTGCTCGCACTCGATGACCACGATGACCCCGCGCGGATCCAGGATCTCCATCAGGGAGTCCGCGATCTGCGTGGTCAGGCGCTCCTGAACCTGGGGACGGCGGGCGAACACGTCCACGAGGCGGGCCAGCTTCGACAGGCCGGTGATCTTGCCGTCGGTGGACGGGATGTAGCCGACGTGCGCCACGCCGTGGAACGGAACCAGATGATGTTCACATGAACTCATGACTTCGATGTCCTTCACGAGGACCATCTCGTCGTGGCCCAGGTCGAACGTCGTCGTCAGGACCTCTTCGGGCTTCTGGTACAGCCCGGCGAATATCTCCCGGTACGAGCGCGCCACGCGCGCCGGGGTCTCCAGCAGGCCCTCTCGGTCCGGGTCCTCGCCGACCGCGATCAGGAGCTCGCGGATCGCCGCCTCCGCGCGCTTCTCGTCGAACTCGCCGATCCTGCCCTCGTCACCGGTCAGGGTCACTGGGTCGGTCATCTCATCCTCGTTCCTGTCCGCACACGCGGTCGTACAAATGTGCCGCGCCCCCCAGGCTAGAACCTGGGGGGCGCGGCTTCCATTCCGGGTGGGGCGAGCCGCCGGTTACTCGGGGCGGTCCTCGGGAGCCACCTCGATGCCCTTCTCCGTGGAGACCGGCGCGACACTGGCCGACGTGCCGTTCGCCGAGTTCGTCAGCTGGAGCTCCTTGGGAGAGAGCACCGGCGGACGGGTGGAGGGGGTGCGGCGGGCGGAGCCGGTCCACGCGGGGCGGGCCGGACGCTTGACGATGGTCGAGAAGATCTCGGCGATCTCCTCCTTGCCCAGCGTCTCCTTCTCCAGCAGCGCGAGGACCAGGTTGTCGAGGACGTCGCGGTTCTCGACCAGGATCTCCCAGGCCTCGTTGTGCGCGGTCTCGATGAGCTTCTTGACCTCTTCGTCGACCAGCGCCGCGACCTCTTCCGAGTAGTCCCGCGGGTGCGACATCTCGCGACCCAGGAACGGCTCGGTGTTGTCGCCACCGAACTTGATCGCACCGAGACGCTCGGTCATGCCGTACTGCGTGACCATGGCCCGCGCCGTGGCGGTGGCCTTCTCGATGTCGTTCGCCGCGCCGGTGGTCGGGTCGTGGAAGACCAGCTCCTCCGCCGCGCGGCCGCCCAGCATGTACGCCAGCTGGTCGAGCATCTCGTTGCGCGTGGTGGAGTACTTGTCCTCGTCGGGCAGGACCATGGTGTAACCCAGGGCCCGACCGCGGGACAGGATCGTGATCTTGTGGACCGGGTCGGAGTTCGGGGAGGCCGCCGCGACCAGGGCGTGACCGCCCTCGTGGTACGCGGTGATCTTCTTTTCCCGGTCCGACATGATCCGGGTCCGCTTCTGCGGGCCCGCCACGACGCGGTCGATCGCCTCGTCCAGCGAGTGGTTGTCGATCAGCTTCTTGTCCGAGCGGGCCGTGAGCAGCGCGGCCTCGTTCAGGACGTTGGAGAGATCGGCACCGGTGAAGCCGGGCGTGCGGCGGGCGACGGCGCCCAGGTCGACGTCCGGGGCGACCGGCTTGCCCTTCTGGTGGACCTTGAGGATCTCCAGACGGCCCTGCATGTCCGGACGGTCGACCGCGATCTGCCGGTCGAAGCGGCCCGGGCGCAGCAGCGCCGGGTCGAGGATGTCCGGGCGGTTCGTGGCGGCGATCAGGATGACGCCGCCCTTCACGTCGAAGCCGTCCATCTCGACCAGCAGCTGGTTGAGGGTCTGCTCGCGCTCGTCGTGACCGCCGCCGAGACCCGCACCGCGGTGCCGGCCGACGGCGTCGATCTCGTCGACGAAGACGATCGCCGGTGCGTTGGCCTTGGCCTGCTCGAACAGGTCGCGGACGCGCGAGGCACCGACACCGACGAACATCTCGACGAAGTCGGATCCGGAGATCGAGTAGAAGGGGACACCGGCCTCGCCCGCGACGGCACGCGCGAGCAGGGTCTTGCCGGTGCCGGGCGGGCCGTACAGCAGCACGCCCTTGGGGATCTTGGCGCCGACGGCCTGGAACTTCGCCGGCTCCTGCAGGAACTCCTTGATCTCGTGGAGTTCCTCGACGGCCTCGTCCGAGCCCGCGACATCGGCGAACGTGGTCTTCGGGGTGTCCTTGGTGATGAGCTTGGCCTTGGACTTCCCGAAGTTCATGACCCGGGAGCCGCCACCCTGCATCTGGTTCATCAGGAACAGGAAGACAACGACGATGAGCACGAAGGGCAGGAACGAGAGCAGCACGCTCAGGAACGGGCTGGTCTTGTCCGGAGTGACGGAGTACCCGTCCGGGATCTGACCGGCGTCGTACTTGGTCTGGAGGCTCTGGGCGAGCTGGACGCCCTGATCCCCGATGTAGTTGGCCTGGAACTTGGTGCCGTCGTGCTTGCCGAGCTTCTCGCCTTGCTTGAGCTCGATCTTGATCATCTGGCTGTCGCCGGTGGTCAGCTTGGCTGTCTCCACCTGGCCAGTGTTGATCGCCTTGATGACCTCGCTGGTGTCCACCGACTTGTAGCCGCCGCCGGAGCCGACGACATTCATCAACACGACCACGGCGAGGACGGCCAGCACGATCCACATGACCGGCCCACGGAAGTATCGCTTCACGTCCATCCATACGGGACGCCAGGCGTCCCGTCCCTCCTGCCCGTAGGTAAATGCTGCTGTGAGTAAAGACTGTTCTTCGGAATGTACCCCTGAATTGTCACCCGCGGCCCTGTGGGACGGCTGACAGACCCGCTTTCCCCTGCTTCAACGGAGGGAAACGCCCCCAGGTTCCCCGCGGACCGGCGGGGTTCCCGGGGGCGGGAGCGGTGATCAGCCGCCGTAGACGTGCGGGGCGAGCGTGCCGACGAACGGCAGGTTGCGGTACTTCTCCGCGTAGTCCAGGCCGTAGCCCACGACGAACTCGTTGGGGATGTCGAAGCCGACCCACTTCACGTCGATCGCGACCTTGGCGGCCTCGGGCTTGCGCAGCAGCGTGACGACCTCCAGGGAGGCCGGCTGGCGGGAGCCCAGGTTCGACAGCAGCCAGGACAGCGTCAGGCCCGAGTCGATGATGTCCTCGACGATCAGGACGTGCTTGTCCTTGATGTCGGTGTCCAGGTCCTTGAGGATCCGCACCACGCCGGAGGACTGGGTCCCGGCGCCGTAGGACGACACCGCCATCCAGTCCATGGTGAGCGGGGTGGACAAGGCGCGCGCCAGGTCCGCCATCACCATCACGGCGCCCTTGAGCACACCGACGATGAGCAGGTCCTTGCCCGCGTACTCCGCGTCGATCTTCGCGGCCAGCTCGGCCAGCTTCGCGTCGATCTCTTCCTTGGTGATGAGCACCGACTGGAGGTCGCTGCCCATGTCCTTCTCGTCCACCCGCATCACTTTCGTTGTCGGCCGGGGCTCCGGGGGCGACCCCGGAGGACTCAGCCGTGTTTCAGCACCAATCAGCCCTGCCGGATGACAAGTCTGCCACCCTGCCGCTGGGCCTCGACCCGGCCGGGCAGGTTGATGGCGCCCTGACCCCGCCATCCGGTGATGAGACGGTCGACTTCTTCGATGTGGCGGGCGAAGAGGGAGCCCGCGGGAGAACCCGCCGCGACGACGGCCCTGCGCAGCACGCGGCGGCGGACGGCCGGGGGCAGGGCGTAGAGCTTGGCGCACTCCAGGCGGCCGTCCGCGTCGCGCACGCCGGTCTCCGCCTCGGCGGCCCAGGCGTCCAGGGCGTCGGCGTCGTCCCGGGAGAGCTGCGCGGTGCGGGCGAGCGCCTCGACGACCCCCTTGCCGAGCGCCTTCTCCAGGGCGGGCAGTCCCTCGTGGCGCAGTCGGGAGCGGGTGTAGGCGGGGTCGATGTTGTGCGGGTCGTCCCAGACGGGGAGGGACTGGACCATGCAGGCCTTGCGGGCGGTCTGCCGGTCGACCTGGAGGAAGGGGCGGCGGTAGCGGTTCGTGCGGCCCGCGCTGCCGCCGGAGACCTCCGGCATGCCGGAGAGCGAACGGATGCCGGAGCCGCGGGCCAGGCCCAGCAGGACGGTTTCGGCTTGATCGTCCCGGGTGTGGCCGAGCAGCACGGCGGCGGCGCCGAGGCGGTCCGCGGCTTCGTCCAGGGCCCCGTAGCGGGCGTCGCGGGCGGCGGCCTCGGGCCCGCCGTCGCGGCCGACGCGCACGGCGACGGACTCCACCGGGTCGAGGCGGAGCGCGGTCATCCGGGTGACGACCTCGGCGGCGCGCAGGTCGGAGCCGGGCTGCAGTCCGTGGTCGACGGTGATGCCGCCGGCCCGGATGCCGAGCTTGGGGGCCTCGAAGGCGAGGGCGGAGGCGAGCGCCATGGAGTCGGCCCCGCCGGAGCAGGCGACGAGGACGAGCGGCAGGGTGCCCCCGGCGCGGTGGGGGCCGGCGGAATTGCCGGTGTGGTCGGTGAGGACGTCGTGGAGTACGCGGCGGACCGCCAGGCGTATCGCCGCGACCGCAGGATGGGGACCCATGTCCGGTGCCCTTCGATGGAGTTCGGATGCCTCGGAGGCGTTGGGGTGGTGTGCTGGGGTGCTGCTGCCCGGCTGCCCCCGCGGAACGGGAGGATGTCACTCAGAGTGCGTCGATGGTGACAGAGCCGAGCCGTTCCCCGAGCATCGCACGCCCTTCAACGCCCCACGGTCCCTCGGACGGGTGACGCTGCTTCCCCCAGTGAGACATGTTTACGCCCCCTGTGTCACTCCGCTTCGCTCGGTTCGCTCCCCTTGCGGTGGACCCGCGCGACCCAGTCGGCGGGCCGGGCGATCTCGGCCTTGGTCGGCAGTGTGTTCGGGGAGGTCCACACCCGGTTGAAGCCGTCCATGCCGACCTGGCCGACGACGGCGCGTACGAAGCGCTCGCCGTCGCGGTACTGGCGCAGCTTGGCGTCGAGGCCCAGCAGCTTGCGCAGGGCGGCGTCGAGGCGGCCGGCCCCGCTGGCCCTGCGCTGCTGGAACTTCTCCCGGATCTCGGCGACCGAGGGCACCACCTGGGGGCCGACCCCGTCCATCACGAAGTCGGCGTGGCCCTCCAGCAGGGACATGACGGCGGTGAGCCGGCTCAGGATCTCGCGCTGCTCGGGGGTCTGCACGAGCTCCACGAGGGAGCGTCCCTCGTCGCCGCGCTCGGCGTCGGGGCGGGCGCCCGCGAAGGACTGGGCGGCCTCGCGGATGCGCTCCAGCACGGTGGACGGGTCCACTTCGGTCGCTCCGAGGAACGTCTGGATTTCGCCTTCGAGGTGCTCGCGCAACCACGGGACGGCCGTGAACTGTGTACGGTGCGTCTCCTCGTGCAGGCAGACCCACAGCCGGAAGTCGTGCGGGTGCACCTCCAGCTCGCGCTCGACGTGCACGATGTTGGGCGCGACGAGCAGCAGCCGGCCGCCGGCGGCGGAGGCGGGCAGGTCCCGGGAGACGGGCGCGAAGGTCTCGTACTGGCCCAGGACCCGGGAGGCCAGGAAGCTCAGCAGCATGCCCAGCTCGACGCCGGTGACCTTGCCGCCGACGGCTCCGAGGACGGCTCCGCCCGAGGCGCCCGCGCGGCGGTCCTGCATCTTGCCGAGGAGCGGCTGGAGCAGCTCCCGGAAGCCGGCGACGTTGGCCTTGACCCAGCCGGCCCGGTCGACGACCAGGACGGGCGTGTCGGGGACGGCCGACCCCTCGGGGATCATCCGGGTGAACTCGCGCACGTGCCGTTCCGAGGTCCTGGCGTGCCGCCGCAGCTCCGCCACGACGGCCCGCGCCTCGTCCCGGGTGACCTCCGGGCCGGGTCGTACCAGTCGGGTCGCGGTCGCCACCGCGAGGTTCCAGTCGACCATCTCCGCACCACCGATGCTCGTCATGCGTCAACCGTACGTGGACCGGCCCTCGGGCGGACCCCCTACGAAGCGGTCGCGACGGCCGCGGCCAGCTTGTCGAGGGCTTTCTCCGCGCCCTCGGGGCCGGGAGTGTTCGCCGTCAGGAAGGCGAAGGCGAGGAGTCGGCCGGAGGGGTCGACGACCGTTCCGGAGAGGGAGTTCACCCCGGACAGGGTGCCGGTCTTGGCGCGGAGCAGGCCGGCCGCCGGGGAACTGCCGGAGTTGCGGACCTTGAGGGTTCCGGTGAATCCGGCGACGGGCAGTCCGGTGAGGACCGGCCGCAGTTCGGGGCGCTGGGGGTCGGCGGCCTTGGTGAGGAGCGCGGTCAGCAGGCCCGCGCTGATCTTGTCGGCGCGGTTCAGGCCGCTGCCGTCGGCGAAGCGGGAGCCGGCGGTGTCGATGCCGAGGGCGGTGAGCCGGTCGGTGACGGCCCGTTCGGCGCCCTCGAAGCTCGCCGGGCGGCCGGAGGCGAGGGCGGTCTGCCGGGCGAGGGCCTCGGCGATGTCGTTGTCGCTGTTGGTCAGCATCCGCTCGACGAGCCCCGCGACCGGGGTGGAGAGGGTGACGGCCAGCGGCTGGACACCGGCGGCAGGTTTGGCCCTGACCGGTTCGCCGGTGACCTTGATGCCGCGATCGGCCAGCAGGGTGCGGAAGGCCCGGGCGGCGTCCCCGGAGGGGTCGCCGGTGCGGTCCACGGGCCCGGAGGTGGAGTCGTCGGGGCGGCCCTCGTCGGCCGTCAAGGCGGTCACCGGAGCGATGTTGGGGTTGGCGCCGATCGGGTGGCGGGCGGGGCCGGTGTAGAGGCCGTCGTCGTATCCGAGGGTCACGGTGTCGGTGCCGGCGGCCTTGAGGGCCTGCGCGGTGTCGCCGGCGAGGGCGACGAGGCTGCCGCCGGATCCGGCGGGGTTCTTCTTCTTCGCGCTGAGCGAGGGGTCGCCGCCGCCGACCAGGACGATCTGTCCGGGGGCGGCGCCGGGCGTGACGGTGGTCCTGATCCGGTGCTCGGGCCCGAGGGCGGCCAGCACGGCCGCGGCGGTGACGATCTTGACGGTGGAGGCGGGGGTCATCGCGTCCCGCGCCCCGGACTCGTAGAGGACCTGCCCGGTGGCGGTGTCGACGACGGACGCGGTGCGGACGGTGCCGAGCGCGGGATCGGCGAGCAGCGGCTTGAGGGCGGCGGCCAGGCCTCCGGCGGCGGCGGGCGCGGCGGGGGCGCTCTGCGCGCTCGGGACGCCGGGGCCGATCGCGCCGAGGACTCCGGGTGCGCTGGGCGCCGCCTCGGGCAGGGCGCCGGAATCGGGCCCTCCACCGTGATCTGCGCCACCCGTACGGCCCCAGGAGGCGGCTCTGACCCGCTCGGCCTTACGCTGGCCGGAGTCCCAAGGACCGGCGGCGGCCACCGCTGCCACCGACAGGGCGAGGCCGGCGACGGCCGACCCCGCGATGAGCTGCCAGGTCTTGACCAATGGCACCTCGGACCAGCCCCTTTCGCGATCACACATATGCGTGAGGGACACTTAACCACTGCGTCTTGCCGCGAGCATGGCACCCCACCCGGCAGGGCTGGACCGGACGCGCACGCAGGTGAAACGACGCAGTCCCGAAGCAATGCAGCTGATCATGGAGGAGCAGGACGTGGAGTTCGACGTCACCATCGAGATCCCCAAGGGTTCGCGGAACAAGTACGAGGTGGACCACGAGACCGGCCGGATCCGTCTGGACCGTCGCCTCTTCACCTCGACCAGCTACCCGGCCGACTACGGCTTCGTCGAGAACACCCTCGGCGAGGACGGCGACCCGCTGGACGCGCTGGTCATCCTTGACGAGCCGACCTTCCCGGGCTGCCTGATCAAGTGCCGCGCCATCGGCATGTTCAACATGACGGACGAGGCGGGCGGCGACGCCAAGCTGCTGTGCGTGCCGGCCTCCGACCCGCGCGTCGAGCACCTGCGCGACATCCACCACGTGTCCGAGTTCGACCGCCTGGAGATCCAGCACTTCTTCGAGGTCTACAAGGACCTGGAGCCGGGCAAGTCGGTCGAGGGCGCGAACTGGGTCGGTCGCACCGAGGCCGAGGCCGAGATCGAGGCCTCGTTCAAGCGCCTGGAGGCGCAGGGCGGCCACCACTGAGCTCGCGCTCGGCGGTAACGGGCCGGGGCACTGCTCCGCGCCCCTCGTGACATGGCGGGCGGTATCCCACGGGGATGCCGCCCGCCGTCGCGTTCGCGGGCCGCTGCGGCGGGCGCGGCCGGGTCTGCTGGGGCCGGCGGGGCCGCCGGGTCCGCGCCGGAAGTGCGTTGGGTATGCGGTGGGAGGAAACGATTCCGCATACTGATACCCCGGGTGATCACGGACTGGAGGACGCGTGGCGGAGGCCGACGGGGCAGAGGACAGGAAGCCCCAGTCCGACGAGGCGCACAGCGCCTTCACGCCGCCGCCCGGCATGGAGCCGGACGTTCCCGAGGAGGACCAGCCCACCTCGGAATTCGCCCGTCCGGCGGGCGCCGAACCGGTGGAGCCCGAGCCCGAGGGGTCGGCCTTCGCCACCCCGGCCACGTACCGGGCCGCGCAGTCCCCGCTCGCCTACACCCCCGGCCAGGGCTTCCCCGTCGCACAGATGAAGGAATCGCCCTGGCAGGACCGCATGCGCACGATGCTGCGCATGCCGGTCGACGTGCGGCCCGTACCGGAGCTCGTGCAGCGGCACAGCGAGACCGGGCCCGCCGTGGGCCGCGTGCTCGACCTGACCCTGCGCATCGGCGAGCTGCTGCTCGCGGGTGGCGAGGGCGCCGAGGACGTGGAGGCCGCGATGTTCGCGGTGGCCCGCTCGTACGGGCTGGACCGCTGCGAGCCGACCGTCACCTTCACCATGCTGTCGATCAGCCACCACCCCTCGCTGGTGGGCGACCCGGTCTCGGCCAGCCGGACCGTGCGCCGCCGCGGCACCGACTACAACCGGCTCGCGGCCGTGTTCCGGCTCGTGGACGACATCAGCGCCCACGAGATCGACGTGACGCTGGAGGAGGCCTACCGGCGCCTCGCCGAGATCCGCCGCAACCGGCACCCGTACCCCGGCTGGATGCTCACGGCCTCCGCCGGACTGCTCGCCGGGGCGGCCTCCACCCTCGTCGGCGGCGGGATCCTCGTCTTCTTCGCCGCTGCGATCGGCGCGATGCTCGGCGACCGCCTGGCCTGGCTGTGCGCCGGGCGCGGGCTGCCCGAGTTCTACCAGTTCGTGGTCGCCGCGATGCCGCCGGCCGCCATCGGGGTCGCGCTCAACATGACGGGGATCGACGTCAAGGCCTCCGCCGTGATCACCGGTGGGCTGTTCGCGCTGCTGCCGGGACGGGCCGTGGTCGCGGCCGTGCAGGACGGCCTGACCGGCTACTACATCACCGCGTCGGCCCGGCTGCTGGAGGTCATGTACCTCTTCATCGGCATCATCATGGGCGTACTGGTGGTGCTCTACGTGGGGCTGCAGTTCGACGCCTCGCCGCGGCCGGAGGAGGTCCTCCAGATCCAACAGCGGCCGCTGATCCAGATCGCCGCCTCCATGGTGCTGGTGTTCACCTTCGCGATCCTGCTCCAGCAGGAACGCTCCACCGTGTGGATCGTGACGCTGAACGGCGCGGTCGCCTGGGTCACCTTCGGGGCCCTGCACTACGCGGGGGGCATCCCGCCCGTACCGTCCACGGCCATCGCCGCCGGGCTGGTGGGCCTCTTCGGGCAGCTCTTCTCCCGCTACCGCTTCGCCTCCGCCCTGCCGTACGTGACGGCCGCCATCGGCCCGCTGCTCCCCGGCTCGGCGGTGTACTACGGGCTGCTGCTGATCGCCGAGGACCGGCTGAACGAGGGCCTGGGCTCGCTGGTGAACGCCGCGGCCATCGCACTGGCCATCGCGATCGGGGTCAACCTCGGGTCGGAGGCCTCGCGGCTGTTCATGCGCATCCCGGGGGCGGCGAGCGCCGCCAAGCGCCGTGCGGCCAAGCGGACCCGCGGCTTCTGAGCGCCCTGACGGGGGACCTCACTCGGAAGACGCATCGAGCCAGCGGCGCGCCGCCGTGCTCAGCGGCGGCTCGTTCGCCCGGTCGATCGCCCCCTGGGCCACCCATTCGGCGAACCGGCGCAGGACCCGCGAACGATGCGGCGCCGTCAGCACCGAGGTGCTGATCGAGTGTTGCCACGTCGTGGCGAAGCACAGCACGTTGCCGTCGAGCGACAGCATGACGAACTCGGGGCGCAACGGCGCGCTGCCGAGCGGCCCGGCCGCGCCCTCGCCCATGATGTCCCAGTCGTCCTGCAACTCGACGCAGCGCCACCGGCCGAGGCCGCCCTCCGCGGAAGCGCGGGGGAGCAGGAACCGGCGGTCGGCCTCGGCGAAGAGCCCCCCTTCGACCGCCAGGCGGTACCAGTCGGCGTTCGCCCTCTCGTGCAGCAGCGGGTCCGTGACGTCCAGCACCGCCTCGACGCGGCCTTCCCAGGGCGGACAGCTCGCCGCCTGGCCGGTGAGGAACGGCGGGATGAGCCCCTCGGGCTCGACCCACCCGTCCACGGCCCGCAGGCCCGCTGCGGCAAGAGATCGCGTCATGCGCCCACCATGCCGCAGGCGGGGTCCCGGGACGGACGCGGGCCCCCTGTACGGGCACACGTACGCCCCGGGGCCTCTGGTGGGCCTTCCGGGGCGTTACGGGCGTGCAGGGCGCCGTGGGCGGGCGCTCAGCGCTTGGCGTGGCGGCCGCGCGTGCCCGGGGCCTGCGGGACGGAGCCGTCGGCCACGGCCTCGGGCGCCTCGGCGCCGGCGTTCGCCTTGCTCTCCTTGCGGGCCTTCAGCACCTCGAAGACCACCGGAATGACCGACAGCAGGACGATGCCCACCAGGATCGGCTCGACGTTCGTCTTGATGAACTCGATCTGGCCGAGCCAGTAGCCGGCGATCGTGACGCCCGCTCCCCAGCCGATGCCGCCGATGATGTTGTAGGTCAAGAAGGTGCGGTACTTCATCGAGCCGGCGCCCGCGACCATCGGGGCGAAGGTGCGGATGATCGGCACGAAGCGGGCGAGCACGATGGCCTTCGGACCGTGCTTGTCCATGAACTCGTGGGCCTTGTCCAGGTTCTCCCGCTTGAAGAGCTTGGACTTCGGCCGGTTGAAGATCTTCGGCCCGAAGAACTTGCCGATCATGTAGCCGACCTGGTCGCCGATGATCGCGGCCGCCACGATCAGGGTGCAGACCAGCCACAACGGCTGCTTGATGTACTGCCCGTCCGCGACCAGCAGGCCCGCCGTGAACAGCAGGGAGTCGCCCGGGAGGAACGCGAAGAGTCCCGACTCCGCGAAGACGATGACCAGGATGCCGATCAGACCGAAGTGCGAGATCAGATAGTCCGGGGACAGCCACTCAGGGCCGCCGAGCGCAAGCGTATACACGGGTTCCGGGCTCTCCTGGATCGAGGGGGGCGTATTGCGGAAGGAGCGGTTTCAATTATCAACGCACACGACCCCCGCCCAGTTCCAGGTAGGGAGGGGGTCGCATGCGTAACATTCCGCTTACACCCTGCGCACGCCGTTCGCCAGGATCGCGTCCCGCAGGTGCTCGGCGAGGCCCGGCTTCATCGCGTCGTAGAACGCCGTGAACCGCTCGTCCGCCACGTACATCTCACCGAGACACGTGTGCATCTCGTACGAGCAGTCGTAGAACCACCGGTGGATGTGCAGGCGGTGCTCCTCGGCCAGGTCCATCGCTCGCTCGCCGTCGGCGGGTTCGCCCGCCTCCATGGCCGCCACGTACCGACGGCCCCAGTCGGCGGACTCGTCCTGGATCCGCTGCCAGTCGCCCTTCGTGTACGAGGCCGCCCGGCGCTGCGACTCGGCGTACGCATCGGTGTCGCCCCAGCGCTCCTCCACCTCCTGCGCGTACTGCTCCGGGTCCTCGTCCCCGAAGACCTCGAACTTCTCCTCGGGCGTGAGGTTGATGCCCATCTTCTTCGCCTCCATGGCGTGCTCAACGGCCTTGGCCATCTGCTGGAGCCGGGCGATCCGGTCGGTCAGCAGGGCGTGCTGCCGGCGCAGATGCTCCTGAGGATCCGATTCCGGGTCGTCCAGCAGGACCGCGACCTCTTCGAGGGGGAAGCCGAGCTCCCGGTAGAACAGGATCCGCTGCAACCGGTCCAGGTCGGCGTCGTCGTACCGCCGGTGTCCCGCGCCGCTGCGGCCGCTCGGGGAGAGCAGACCGATCTCGTCGTAGTGGTGCAGGGTGCGCACCGTGACTCCGGCGAATCCGGCGACCTGGCCCACGGAGAAGCCCATTTCTTCCCTCCTCTGCTCGGGTACGCCCTTCACTGTGGTTCCTCACGCCGCGTGAGGTGCAAGTCCTCTTCGGCGGCTACTTGCTCAGGCCCCGGTAACGGCCCACCGCCAACGGGAAGAAGACCGCGAGCAGCAGGAGCGGCCAGGCGACCGCCAGCAGGGCCGCGTGGTCGGCGGCCCACGACGCGGGCGCCGCGGCCGGGTTGCCGAACAGGTCGCGCACGGCCGTGGCCGTCGCCGAGAGCGGATTCCATTCCACCACCGCTCCCAGCCAGCCCGGCATCGACTCCGGCGTGGCGAAGGCGTTGGACAGGAACCCCACCGGCCACACCAGGATCTGCACCGCCTGCACCAGCTCCGGCCGGCCCGCGACCATGCCGAGCCAGATCCCGATCCACAGCATCGCGAAGCGCAGCAGCAGGAGCAGCCCGAAGGCGAGCAGCGCGGCCGCCGCGCCGCCGTGCCAGCGCCAGCCGAGCAGCAGCCCGACCGCGGCCAGGACCAGCAGCCCCACGGCCGACTGGAGCACGTCGGCGGCGCTGCGGCCCACCAGGACCGCCGACGAGGACATCGGCATGGCGCGGAAGCGGTCGATCACCCCCTTGTTCAGGTCTTGGGTGACGGCCGTCAGGGTGGCTTCCAGCCCGAAGGCCATCGTCAGGGCGAGCATCCCCGGGACCAAGAACTCGACGTACTCGCCGTCGATCCCGCGCCCGCCGCCCACCAGGAAGCCGAACATCAGCAACATCATCACGGGGAAGACCAGGCCGACGACCATCTGGACCGGCTGCCGCGCCCAGTGCGCCAGCTCGCGCCGGGTCATCGTCCAGGAATCCGAGACCACCCACGCCGCGCTCATGCAGCCACCCCCTCGCGGTCGGTCAGGTGCAGGAACACCTCGTCCAGCGTGGGGCGCCGGACGGCGAGGTCGGCCGCCTCGACGCCCGCCTCCTCCAGCGTCCGCAGGGTCCGGGCCAGGCCCGCCATGCGGTCCTCCACCGGGAAGCTCAGGGTCAGGGTGTCGGAATCGACGGCGGGGTCGGGCAGCAGCCGCGCCACCTCCGCCAGCCGGGCCGCGTCCCGTAGGACCACGACGATCCGGTCCGCCCCGACCAGGGCCTTCAGCTCGTCGGCCGTGCCCTCGGCCGCGACCCGGCCGCCGTCGATCAGGGCGATCCGGTCGGCCAGTTGGTCGGCCTCCTCCAGGTACTGCGTGGTGAGCAGGACGGTCGTACCGCCGCCGACCAGGGAGCGGACCGCGGCCCACACCTCGGCGCGGCCGCGCGGGTCGAGACCGGTGGTCGGCTCGTCCAGGAACAGCACCTCCGGGTCCGTGATCAGGGAGGCGGCGAGGTCGAGCCGGCGCCGCATGCCGCCGCTGTACTGCTTCACCGCCTTGCGGCCGGTGTCCGTGAGGCCGAAGCGCTCCAGCAGTTCGTCGGCGCGCCGCCCGGCGCGGCGCGCGCCCAGGTGGTGGAGACGGCCGAACATCTCCAGGTTCTGCCGCCCGGCCAGTTCCTCGTCGAGCGCCGCGTGCTGGCCCAGCAGCCCGATGCGGGCGCGGACGGCCGCCGGGTCCGTGGTGACGTCGTGGCCCGCCACCCGGACCACCCCCTGGTCGTGGCGGAGCAGGGTGCTCATGATCCGCACGGCCGTGGTCTTGCCCGCGCCGTTGGGGCCGAGCACCGCGTGCACGGTGCCGGGCGCCACCTCCAGGTCGAGCCCGGCCAGGGCCTGCTGGTCGCCGTAACGCTTGTGCACACCTTCGACGGAGATCGCCAAAGCCACTCCTCGTTAATCAAATTTGACTACTACGACCCGCGAAAGTAGTGCCCGCTCACGAGCTAGTCAAACTTGATTAGGCGTACGGGTTCTCCTGGCCCTCCGCCAGCACCCCGACGAACGGTTCGCCGCCCTCGCCCGCGAAGGAGTACGCGCCCCCCTCGATCCGGGCGACCAGTCCCCGCGTCCACTCCGCCTCCGCGTCCGCGGAGTGGACCCACCTGTGCATGATCTCGCCGATGTGGCCCAGCACCTCCGGACCGCCCTCCGGCGTGTAGTAGTCCGTCACCGACGACCGCCAGAGCGCCAGCTTCGCCATCCGCTCCCGGAGCAGCGCGAGCACCTCGTCCCGCGGCAGGTCGACCATGAAGCCGATCGCCGCGGACAGCACGTCCGTCTTCTGGTCGTACGCCGCGAGGGCCTCGCGCAGCAGCCGGAAGTACTCCTCGCGGCCGGCGTCCGTCACCTCGTACTCGGTCCGCGGCGGACCGCCCGCCGCGCTCGGCCCCACCTCGTGCGCGTGCAGGACGCCCTGCTTCGCCATCTGCTTGAGCGCGTGGTAGATCGATCCGGGCTTGGTGTTCGACCACTCGTGGGCGCCCCAGTACTCCAGGTCGTTGCGCACCTGGTACCCGTGGGCCCGCCCGTGCTGGCGGACCGCACCGAGGACAAGAAGCCGGATCGCTGACATGGGGCCAGGCTAAGCCCCTGCCCCGCTAGCCCATCGCCTAGCCCATCGCCTTGGTGCCGTCGAGGGACTCGCGGACGATGTCCGCGTGGCCCGCGTGCCGGGCGAACTCCTCCACCAGGTGCAGGAGCATCCAGCGCATCGAGACCTTGGCGTCCTTGGGGAACCAGGGCGCCGGCGGGAGGGGGAAGGTCGCGTCCAGGCTCGGGAGGGCGGCGACGAAGGCCGCCGTCTGCTCCGCGACCTCGTCCCAGAAGGCGAGGACCGAGGGGATGGACTCGCCGTCGACCAGGCGGAAGGCCTCGCCCCAGGTCTCCTGGGTGCGCGCCTTCTCGTTCGGCGCCTGCTGGGCGAGGCGCAGCCAGTTCAGCTCGACCTCGGCCACGTGCTTGAGCAGACCGGACAGGGTGAGCTCGCTGGCGCTGGGGCGGCTCGCGGCCTGCTCCTCGCTGAGCCCGAGGACCGATTCGCGGATCGCCGTGCGCTGGGCCTCGACGAAGGCGAGGAGGGTGCCGCGCTCGTCGCCGGGGACTTCGGGGGAAATCTGAGCCATGACCGACCGCCTTGTGCGTGAGGTGTCCTGAGGTGTCGCGCCGGGGGGCTCCTCCCCCCGACACGACACACGCTACGGAGCTTTGAGGTCAGATCCTGTCCTCATTGGCCGCTCAGTTGCCTTCGATCTCCCCGTCGGGGCGGATCGCCGGCAGGGCGGTGGCGGGCTGCGGGAGCAGGGCCTTGGAGAGGTCCTGCTTGCCCGTCGGGTCGAGCCCGTACATCGCCTCGTAGATGTTGCGGACCGCCGGACCCGAGGCACCCGAGCCGGTACCGCCCTGGGAGATCGTCATCACGATCGCGTAGTCCTCGGTGTACGAGGCGAACCACGAGGTCGTCTGCTTGCCCTGGACCTCGGCCGTACCCGTCTTGGCGTGCATCGGGATCTGCTTCTGCGGCCAGCCGCCGAAGCGCCAGGCCGCGCTGCCGTTGGTGGCGACGCCCGCCAGGGCCTCGTCGATGTCGTCACGGGTCTTCGCGTCCATCGGCAGCTTGCCCTGCTCCTTCGGCGCGATCTCCTGGACCGAGGTGCCGTCGGCGCTGACGATCGCCTTGCCGATGCTGGGCTGGTGGAGCGTGCCGCCGTTGGCGATGGCCGAGTAGACGGAGGCCATCTGGATCGGGGTGACCAGCGTGTCGCCCTGCCCGATCGAGTAGTTGATGGCGTCGCCCTCACGCATCTGGTTGCCCTGGCGGCAGTTCTCGTAGGCGATCTTCTCGGCGAAGGAGCCGTTCTTCTTGCCGTCGCGGCACCAGGCGTCCTTGTTCGCGTCGAAGAAGTCCTGCTTCCACTTCCGGTCGGGGACCCGGCCGGGGACCTCGTTCGGCAGGTCGATGCCGGTGCGCTTGCCCAGCCCGAACTCGTGGGCGGTCTTGAGGAACCAGTCCTTCGGGTCCTTCTTCGGCTTGATGCCGCCGTCCTTCTTCCACTCCTGGTCCGCGATGGCGTAGTAGACGGTGTCGCAGGAGACCTCCAGCGCCCGCCCGATGGTGATGTCACCGTGGCCCTGCGACTCGAAGTTCGTGAAGGTCTGGTTGCCGACCGAGTACGAGCTGGGGCAGGGGTAGCGGTTGTTGAACGGGTACCCGGCGTTGACCGCGGCCGTCGAGGTGACCACCTTGAAGATGGAGCCGGGCGCCGCTTGGGCCTGGATGGCCCGGTTCAGCAGCGGGTAGTTCGACTCCTTGCGGGTCAGGCCGGCGTAGTCCTTGGCGGAGATGCCGCCCACCCAGGCGTTGGGGTCGTACGTCGGGTTCGAGGCCATCGCCACGACCCGGCCGGTCTTGGTCTCCATCACCACGACGGCGCCCGAGTCGGCCTCGTAGTTGCGGCCCGTGTTCTTGTCCCGGACCTTGCGGGCCTCGACCATCGCGTTGTTCAGCTCGCGCTCGGCCACCGCCTGCACCCGGGAGTCGATCGAGGTCACGATGTTCGAGCCGGGCCGCGCCGGGTCGGTCTGCCCCTGGCCGATGACCCGGCCGAGGTTGTCCACCTCGTAGCGGGTGACGCCCGCCTTGCCGCGCAGCTCCTTGTCGTACGTGCGCTCCAGGCCGGAGCGGCCGACCTGGTCGGAACGCAGGTACGGCGAGTCCGACTTCTTCGCCTTGGCGATCTCCTCGTCGGTGACCGGTGAGAGGTAGCCCAGCACCTGGGAGGTGTTGGCCTGGTCCGGGGCCGCGTAACGGCGCAGGGCGGTCGCCTCGGCCGTGATGCCCGGGAAGTCCTCGGGGTGCTCGCGGATCTGCAGGGCCTGCTCGGTGGTGGCCTCGTCGCTGACCGGGATCGGCTGGTAGGGGGAACCGTTCCAGCAGGGCTGCTTGGTCTTGGCGTCGCAGAGCCGGACCTTGTCGATGACCTCCTGGGCGTCCATGCCCAGCACCCCGGCGAGCCGGGTCAGCACGGACCTGCCCTTGTCCTTCATGGTCAGCAGCTCGGTGCGGCTGGCGGAGACCACCAGGTGGGTCGCGTTGTCGGCGAGCGGGATCCCGCGCGAATCCAGGATCGACCCGCGCACGGCGGGCTGGACCACCTGCTGGACGTGGTTGTTCTTCGCCTCGTCCGTGTACTCCGAGCCGTTGCGTATCTGGAGGTACCACAAGCGTCCGCCCAGCGTGAGCAACAGCGAGAAGACCACGATCTGGATGACGACGAGACGGTTCTGGACCCGAGGGGTCCGGCCGGTCTCCGGTATGTTGCTCAACTCGTTCTCCCCCGGGCGGCTTCCTACGCCCGGCCGAGTCTAGGGGTGCGACCTGTGAGACCTAGAACGGGAAGGTCGTCCGGCCGTGCTGGACGGAGATCCACTTCTGCGTGGTGAAGGCCTCGATCGTGGCCTCGCCGTTCAGTCGGCCCAGACCCGAGGCCTTCTCGCCGCCGAAGGCGGCCAGCGGCTCGTCCCCGATCGTGGAGTCGTTGACGTGCATCATGCCCGTCTCGATCCGCTGGGCGAAGCGGACGCCCCGCTCCACGTCCCGGGTGTGCACGGCGCCGCTCAGCCCGTAGGGGGTCGCGTTGGTCAGCCGTACGGCCTCGTCCTCGCCGTCGAAGACCACCAGCAGGGCCACCGGGCCGAAGATCTCCTGACTCAGCAGCGGGGAGTCATCGGGGATCCCGGCGAGCACCGTGGGTTCGACCAGGTTGCCGCGCGTAGACCCGCGCACGAGCGCCTGCGCACCGGATTCCACGGCCTGGTCCACGAGCGCGGTCAGGGCGTCGGCCTGGAAGGAGTTGATCAGCGGGCCGATGTGGGTGTCGGCCTCGTGCGGGTCGCCCGTCTTGAGGGCGCGCACGCGTGCGGTGAACTTCTCGGTGAACTCCTGCGCGACGGAGGCGTCGACGAGGATCCGGTTCGCGGCCATGCAGACCTGGCCCTGGTAGACGAAGCGGCTGAAGACGGCCGCGTCCACCGCGTAATCGAGGTCGGCGTCGTCGAGCACGACGAGCGCGCTGTTCCCGCTGAGCTCCAGGACCGTGCGCTTGAAGTGGCGGGCGGCGATCGCCCCGACGTGCCGGCCGACCCGGTCCGATCCCGCGAACGAGATGACCTTGGGGACGGGGTGCGTCAGGAGCGCGTCGCCTATTTCGGCGATGTCGGTGACCAGGACGTTCAGCAGGCCGGCCGGCAGCCCGGCGTCCTCGAAGATCTTGGCGATCACGCCGCCGCCCACGACCGGGGCGTTCTGGTTGGGCTTGATGACGACCGCGTTGCCCAGCGCCAGGGCCGGGGCGACCGACTTCAAGGCCACCAGGAAGGGGAAGTTGAAGGGGCTGATCACCGTGACGACGCCCACGGGGAGCCGCTGGACCCGGTTCTCCTTGCCCTTGACCAGCGAGGGCAGGATCCGCCCCTCGGGCCGGACGGCGAGCTGGAGGGACTCGCGGATGAACTCCATCGCGAGGTGGACCTCGTACTCGGCCTTGGGACGCGTCCCGCCGAGCTCGTCGATCATCGCCTCGACGATCTCCTTCTCGCGCTCCTCGGTGATCCGCAGGGCGCGCTCCAGGACCGCGCGTCTGACGTAAGGGCTGGTGGCGGCCCACTCGCGCTGGGCGCGCTCGGCGCCGCGGTAGGCCCGGTCCACCTGCTCGACCGTGGCGACGGTGATGGCGGCGAGCTTCTCCCCGTTGAAGGGGTTGACGTCGATGATGTCCCACGAACCGGTACCGGCCAGCCATTCGCCGTCGATGTACTGGTGAGCCAGGTCGCTGAATATGGACATGCCATCCCTTACTGCGAGCGCGCACCCGTGCGCTGCACCGGAGACCGATCGGTCATCATGCACTGATCAGACGTCATACTACGTGCGATTCAAGACAGTTGGAGCAGGCCACGGAGAAGATCCCTGGTCCGCTCAGCATCGGGGCAATCCGCCTGGAGCCGTTCCATCGCCCGCTCGTACTGCCCCACTTCCTCGCCCTTGTCCAGGTAGAGGGCACTGGTGAGCTGTTCCAGATAGACGATGTCCTGGAGGTCGGACTCGGGGAAGCGCAGCAGGGTGAAGGCTCCGCTCTCGCCCGCGTGCCCGCCGAAGGAGAAGGGCATCACCTGGAGCTGCACGTTGGGTCGCTGGGAAACCTCGATGAGGTGCTCCAGCTGACCGCGCATGACCTCGCGGTCCCCGTACGGGCGGCGCAGCGCGGCCTCGTCGAGGACGGCGTGGAAGACGGGGGCGTTCTCGGAGACGAGGACCTTCTGGCGCTCCAGGCGCAGGGCGACGCGGCGGTCGACCTCGGCGGCGGTGGCGCCGGGCATGCCGCGGCTGACGACGGCGTGGGCGTACGCCTCGGTCTGCAACAGGCCGTGGACGAACTGGACTTCGTAGATCCGGATGAGCGAAGCAGCGCCCTCCAAGCCGATGTACGTCTGGAACCACCCGGGCAGCACGTCGCCGTAGCTGTGCCACCAGCCGGTCGCATTGGCCTCCCGGACCAAACCGAGCAGCGACTCGCGCTCCGTGCTGTCCGTGACTCCGTAGAGCGTGAGGAGGTCCTCGACGTCCCTCGCCTTGAAGCTCACCCTTCCCAACTCCAAGCGGCTGATCTTCGATTCGGATGCGCGGATCGAGTAGCCGGCCGCCTCACGGGTGATGCCGCGGGATTCTCGGAGTCGCCTGAGCTGGGAGCCCAGGAGGATGCGGCGCACCACGGAACCGCTGGCTTCTGCGGTCACTAGTACTGCCCTCCCCATCTCAATTGGCACGCGCGTGGTGTGCGCGAGCGTCTTGGGACCCCCGTACCCCAGGGGCCGCAGTCTGCCACCAAAACGCATCGGCTCGTACTCGTTCTGTAACGGAATCCCGTCTTCGCGAAAAGAAGTCCGTCAGGATGCGTAGGAAGAAATGAGTCAGAACCGTCACGGGAGTGGACAGGTCCGGCGCGTGCACGTGCATCTGCCCTTGCATCCGGCTCGAGCATTCGGAACGATGGTCCCCGCGCACCTGCGTGCTGTTCGCGCCGGCGCCGGACCCACCCCGCAGTTCTTTCTGGACGGAGATGACCGCTCCGCCCGCGAATCCCGGGAGTGCCTCGCATGGGGACGAATGGATCGACCATGCTCGAGCCGTTACGGCAGGGGCTGCCCCCGGTCGACCCCACGGCTGTCTCCGGGTCCGCCTCCTGCGCCCTTCCCGCTCGCTACGACGCCGTTCGCGGAGCACGCTCCTTCTGTCGTTCGACCCTGTCCCAGTGGGGCCTCGACGACCGCTTCGACGATGTGGCCCTGGTCGTCTCCGAACTCGTCACCAACGCGCTGCGCCACGCCCTGCCCGAGGACGCGCGGGGGGCGGACGCCGAACCGGAGCCGCCCGTACGGCTGCACCTGATGCGGTGGAGCACGCGGCTGGTGTGTGCGGTGCGGGACCCCAGCGAGGACCGGCCCGGAGGGGCGTTCTCGCCGGAGCACACCGAGGAGAACTTCGACCTGGAGTCCGGGCGCGGGCTGTTCCTGGTGGACTCGTACAGCGACAGCTGGGGCTGGCACCCGCTCGCGGGCCGGCTGACCGGCAAGGTGGTCTGGGCGCTCTTCCTGCTCCAGGACTGAACGGCCGCCGGCCTCCGACCGAGGGCGAACACAAGACAACTGGCCGGGATCGATCATTGCGATCGGTCCCGGCCAGTGCACGTGCATGGCTTGATGGGCGCGCTGTTCCGTCAGTTGATCAGGTGATCGAACTCGCCGTCCTTGACGCCCAGGAGCAGGGCCTCGATCTCGGCCGGCGTGTAGACGAGCGCCGGCCCATCGGGAAAGCGTGAATTGCGCATGGCGACATCGCCTCCCGGCAGCCGCGCGAACTCCACGCAGGAACCCTGCGAGTTGCTGTGTCGGCTCTTCTGCCACGTCAGCTCAAACAAGGTAGCGAGTTCTGCAGATGCCATCCCGTTGTACGCGTGGTCCACAGGAAGCCCCCGATAGTGCAGATGTCAACTCCTCCGGATCATAGCTGTGTTCATAAGCTGCTGCACGGGCAGATGCACGTGCACGCGGGGTGCTCCGTTGATCACAGACAGGTCCTACTCGCGGGTATCACCCCATCGTGACACCCGACGCTCCCGTATCGCCCTCACGCCGTCCCGGTGTCGCCGCGCTGCGCCCCGAACCATGGCGCCGAGCGCAACGACTTTCAGGACTTCTTCAGATTTGTCCTGACCCGGGCCGGGCCTGTTCCATGAACCGGTCGTTCGAAAAGAAGCCGACCCGCCCGAAAGGTGGAACGCCCGTGTTCCGCAACGCCGTCCAGCCCTGGCACCTGCTCGTGCTCCTGGTGGTCTGCCTGCTCGTGTTCGGTTCCAAGAAGCTTCCCGACATGGCCCGCTCGCTGGGCCGGTCGATGCGCATCCTGAAGTCGGAGGCGCACGCCCTGCGCTCGGAGGAGTCCCCTAGGGACGCGGGTCAGGACGCAGGTACGAACGCGCCCGCAGTCCCGCGCACGGGCGCGGGCACGGGCACTCCCTAGCGGGGCAGCGGCTTCTGCCTGCCGCCCACGTGGGCGCGGTCGGCGGCGGCCGTGCCGTCCTCCCAGCCCGCGTGGTCGGTGGCGCCGCGCAGCCGGGTCGTGGTGGTCCGGGGGAACATCTCCTCCGCCCGCGAGGTGACCGCCACGTCGCGGGCCACCAGGGCCGGCAGGTTGTCGGGGGCCTCCGTCGCCGCGTGCTCGGCGGTCTCGGCGAGCCGGTGGCCGAGCCGGCTGGCGTAGGCGAGCAGGAAGGACTGCCGGAAGGTCTTCGTCCGCTTGCGCCCGCCGGAGCGCTGCGCGGCCTCCGCACGGGTCATCGCCGCCGTGCCCTGCACGAGCAGCGAGGTGTAGAGCAGCTCCACCGCCTCCAGGTCGCTCTCGAAGCCGACCACCGTGGAGAACTCGAAGCCGCTGTTCCACACCGCCCGGCAGCGGTTGGCGGTGGCCACCGCGTCGAGCAGCACCGCCTTCGCCTCCTCGTACGGCGGCTCGACACCGATCCGGCAGGCGCCGGGCACCTGGGCCGGTCCCCTGCCGCTCGCCGCCAGTAGCGCCTCGTCCACGGTGTGCCGGGCCATCAGCTCCTGGGCCTTGGCGCTGAGCGCCTCCGCCTCGTCCGGGAAGGTCGTCGCCTCGGCCTTGGCGAGCAGGGCCCGGATCCGGCCCAACATGCGCGGCTCGATGTGGGCGTGCTCGGCGAGCGCGTCGACCGGGTCACCGGGCAGCGGACCCACCGGTTCTATCGAGGGCAGCCGGATCAGCAGCCGCAGCACCTCCAGGAAGGTGGTGGCCAGTGTGAACCGGTCGGCCCGTTCCCGCTGCGCGAGCCGGTCGGCGTACTCCTCGTCGCCCGTCCACCACACCTCGGCGGCGCCCCAACGCGCCGGGAGCCGGGCGTAGCGGCGCGCCTCGGCGGCGATCAGGTCCCCGGTGATCCGCAGGTGCCGCTCGTCGAGGTCCCGGCGGACCAGCCGCAGCACGTCGGCCGGCTGCCAGCCCCGCTCCCAGCCCTGGCGTACGTACGCCTCCCCGCGCGCCAGCAGCTCCCGCCCGACCGCGGGCCAGCCCCCCTGGTCCGCGACGAGCAGCGAGGCGCCGGTGTCCAGCCCGGCGTCATCCTGGGCGTAGAGGGCGGCGGCGAAGGCTCGGTCGACGGTCTCGGCAAGGTCTCTCACACCCCTCAGCTTGGCATGTCCGCCTTCGCGTCCCATTCCCGGCGGGCGGCCTCGATCCGTGCACGGTGCTCCAGCGACCACTCCGCGAGGCCCTTGACCAGGAGGGTCAGGCTGCGGCCGAGGTCGGTCAGCTCGTACTCGACCTGGGGCGGCACGGTGGCGTGCACGGTCCGGGTGACCAGGCCGTCGCGCTCCAGGCGGCGGACGGTGAGGGTGAGCATCCGCTGCGAAATGCCGTCGACCGCGCGCTGGAGCTCCTTGAACCGGCGCATGCCGGCGCCGAGTTCCACCACGACGAGGACGGACCACTTGTCGCCGAGCCGGTCGAGGACGTCGCGGATGCCGCAGTCGTCGTCGCAGCTGAGCAGCGGCTCGGGCAGGGGCTCGGGGGTGGTTATCCCGGTGTGCCCTACTGACATGGAAGTGCCTCCTTACGCGTCGTGCACCCTTCGGCACACGATGTTCCCGCCCCTGAAGCCAATCAGGCCGACGGGCGCGAACACGAAGGACTCCCCATGCTTTTGATCACCGGCACCTCCGGCGGACTCGGCTCACTGATCGCGCGCCGGCTGGCGGACCACCCTGTCGATGCGGGCCGGCCGGAGGTACGGTTCGGCACCCGCGCCCCGGACGGCCCCGGTCAGGTCCGGGTGGACTTCGACGACCCGGACTCCCTCGACTTCACCGGGGTGGACACCCTGCTGCTCATCTCCGCCGGCTACGGCGAGGACGACCAGGTCATCGCGCGGCACGGGGCCGCCGTCTCGGCCGCCGAGCGGGACGGGGTGCGGCACGTCGTCTACACCAGCCTCACCGGGGCGGGCGACCACCTGCCGTACGCACTGGCGCACCGCTGGACGGAGCGGCGCCTGCGCGGCTCCGGCCTGGCCTGGACCGTCCTGCGCAACGGCCTGTACGCGGAGCTGCTGGCCGCGCTCGCCGCGCCGGGGCCCGACGGGGTGATCACCGCCCCGCTGGGCGCGGGCCGGCTTGCGGCGGTCGGGCGGGAGGACCTCGCGGAGGTGGCGGTCCGGGTGGCCCTGGCACCCGACGCGCATGCCGGGCAGGTCCACGAGCTGGTGGGCGACCGCCCGCTGGGCGGAACGGACCTCGCCGCGGCGGTGGGCGCCCGCTACGCCCCGGGCTCGCTGGCCCGGGCCCGCAGCGCCCTCTCCGGCCCGGCCGCGGCGCCCTTCCAACCCCCGATGCTGGTGGCCACGTACTCGGCCGTCGCGGCGGGCTTCCTGGACGCTCCGGACACGGGCACCCTGCGCCACCTCCTCGGCCGCCCCCCGCGCCCGGCCCTGGAGATCTACGCCACGGCGGCGGGGATCCGGGGCGGAGCCCCGATGCCCAGCCCCGCAGGGGGTACCTCCCAGCAGTAGCTGGGAGATTTCGAGGCGCGGGGATCCGGGGCGGAGCCCCGATCTCCAGCCCCACCGGCCCGATCTCCAGCCCCGCCGGCGTTTGAGGCGCGGGGGTCCGGGGGCTGGCCTCCGGCGACGGCGCCGCACCTGCCCCGCGGACCTGCACCCCCGCACCCCCGCACCCCCGCGGCACGGCGGCACGGCGGCACGGCGGCACGGCGGCACGGCGGCACGGCCACTGTCAGACCCCGGTGGGACACTCGCACCCATGAGCGACAGCACTCCCCGGTGGGCCCTCGCCGAGGACGGCGACGGGTGGTGGCACGCCGCGCCCGTACCCCCCACGGACGGAGTCCGGCTCCGCGTCCGCGACCCCGCCGAAGCGATCCGCTCCGCCCCGCCCGGCACCCGCTGGGTCTGGCGGTCCACCGCGGCCGTCTACCCCCGCCTGCTCGCCACGGGCACCCGCGTCGAGCGGTGCCACGACATCGAGGACGCCGAGCTGCTGCTCCTCGGCCACGAGGGCCGCTTCGGGGAGCCCCGCTCGGCGGCCGCCGCCTGGGCCCGGCTCACCCACACCCCCGTACCGCCCGATCCGCGCCCGCGCGCCGCCGGACCCCGCGCCCAGGACTCCCTCTTCGAGCCGCAGCCCGCCCCGGTCCCCCTGGACGCCCTGCTCGCCGTCCACGCCGACCAGACGGAGCGGCTCGGCGCCACCGCCCACCCCGACCGAATGCGGCTGCTCGCCGCCGCCGAGTCGGCGGCCTTCCTCGTCGCCGCCGAGATGAACCGCGTGGGCCTGCCCTGGCGGGCCGACGTGCACCGCGCCCTGCTGACCGAGCTGCTCGGTGAGCGGTACGCGGGCGGCGGGGAGCCCCGGCGCCTCGCCGAGCTGGCCGACCGCGTGTCGGAGGCCTTCGGCAGGCGCGTGCGCCCCGATCTGCCCGCCGACGTCATCAAGGCCTTCGCCGGGGCCGGGATCAAGCTCAGGTCCACCCGCCGCTGGGAGATCCAGGAGCTGGACCATCCCGCCGTCGAGCCGTTGATCGAGTACAAGAAGCTGTACCGGATCTACACCGCCCACGGCTGGGCCTGGCTCGCGGACTGGGTCCGGGACGGCCGCTTCCGCCCGGAGTTCATCCCCGGCGGCACCCTCACCGGCCGCTGGGTCACCAACGGCGGTGGGGCCCTGCAGATCCCCAAGGTGATCCGCCGGGCCGTGGTCGCCGACCCCGGCTGGCGGCTCGTCGTCGCCGACGCCGACCAGATGGAGCCGCGCGTCCTCGCCGCGATCTCCCGCGACCCCGCCTTCATGGAGGTCGCCGGGGAGGCCTCGGACCTCTACACCGCCGTCTCCCGCCAGGGCTTCTCGGGCGACCGGGACAAGGCCAAGCTCGCCGTGCTCGGCGCCGTCTACGGCCAGACCTCCGGGGACGGCCTGAAGAACCTGGCCGCGCTGCGCCGCCGCTTCCCCCGGGCCGTCGCGTACGTGGACGACGCGGCGAAGGCCGGGGAGGAGGGCCGGCTCGTACGGACCTGGCTGGGCCGCACCTGCCCGCCGCCCGCCGGCTCCGGCGAGGGGGACGAGGCCGGTGACGGCGGTGTCGACCCGGGCGAGGGGTACGGGGAGGGCGGGGCCGGGACCGCGCAGGACCGGGACGACGGCTGGACCCCGAGCTACGCCTCCACCAACACCCGGGCCCGCGGCCGGTTCACCCGCAACTTCGTCGTCCAGGGCAGTGCGGCCGACTGGGCCCTGCTGCTGCTCGCGGCCCTGCGGCAGGCGACCGCCGGAATGCGGGCCGAGCTGGTGTTCTTCCAGCACGACGAGGTGATCGTGCACTGCCCGGTCGAGGAGGCCGGGGCCGTCGTGGAGGCGATCCGGGCCGCCGGCGAGCGGGCCGGCCGGATCGCCTTCGGTGACACCCCGGTCCGCTTCCCGTTCACGACGGCGGTCGTGGAGTGCTACGCGGACGCCAAGTGAGGGGGATCAGCCGGCGGGCGCCGTCAGTTTCCACTCCGGGGCGAGCGCGATCTGCCGCAGCTGCGCCATCGTCAGCGCGGGTGCGGGGCGGGTGGTCGGACCGTTCTGGTCCGCCGTGTTGAAGGCGCTGACCACCACGCGCAGCCCGTCCTTGCGCAGGGTGTCCACCTTCCACTGGGTCACGCTCCTGTCCTTCTCGCCGGGCCCCGCCATGACCTTCACCTTGGTCCCGTCGGACTCCTCGGTGACGGCGGAGTTCCCGGTGAAGCCCGAGGGGTTCGCGTTCGGCTGGACGTTGATCTGGACCAGGGACTTGCCCTTGCCGTCGTCGTGCACGACGTAGCCGTAGGACCCCTGCCCGCCCTTGGAGACGATCGGGACGGTG
Source organism: Streptomyces sp. NBC_01439 (assembly GCF_036227605.1). GTDB lineage: Bacteria > Actinomycetota > Actinomycetes > Streptomycetales > Streptomycetaceae > Streptomyces. Next base: position 4,505,125 of record NZ_CP109487.1, read on the forward strand.
ATCGCGAACTGGTTCAGCAACTGCTCCAGGGCGTCCACGGCCTTCCGGTCCCGCAGGACGATCGACTCCGGCGCGGGCGCCGGCTCGGGATCGGCCGCCGGCAGGTCGTTCAGGGCCGGGTGCCACGTGTCCGAGGTGACCAGGGTCTTCAACTGCGCGATGGTCAGCGGCGGGTCGGTCCGGGAGACGGGGGCGCCCTTGTCGACCGCGGCGTTCCACTCGGACGCGTCGACCAGGAAGCCCTGCGCGGTCACCAGCACGGCCCGCCAGACCTTGGTGTCCGTACGGCGGTCCGGGTACTCGTACCCCTGGTGGAGCAGTAGCCGGGAGCCGTCCGGCAACTGCTCGGTCCGGCAGGCGTCGTAGGCGTGCAGGTTCTCGTCCCCGCACTCGGTCTGTGCGCGGGCCCCGCTGCCGAACGGGTCCACCCGCTGGAGGCTGAGGGAGATGGCCGCCGGGCCCTTCCCGTCGTCGTAGACGACCCCGACCCGCGGTCCCAGCTCGGCGTCCGTGCCCCGCGCCTCGGGCTCGGTGAGTCGACCGCCCGGCAGGAGCGACTTCAGGTTGGCGATCATCTGCTCGGCGGTGACCGCGCCGGTGCCGGTCAGCCGCCCGTTGCCCGGCGGGTTCGGCGCCGGCGCCGCGACACGGACCGCGCCCGCGGCCCCGGAGTCGGCGAACAGGCCGCCGGAGTAGGCCCCCGCGGTGGCGATCAGGACCAGGGCCAGCGCGGATCCGCCGGCCACGGCGGCCCGGCGGCGCGCCAGTTGCCGGCCCCGCCGCTCACCCGCTTCGGCGAGGGCACCGGGGTCGGCCGTGAAGCCCGCCCCCGTGCGCCGGAGGGCTTCGGCGAGTTCGTCTTCAAAGGACATGGGAAACCAGGCCTTCCGTTTGCCGGGTGCGGTCGGAGGAGCGAACGGACCGGCGGTGTCAGTGGTCCACGAAGGCGGTGAGGCTGCCGCCCAGCTGCTCCCGCAGCCGTGCGAGCGCCCGTGAGGTCCGGGTACGGACCGCCGCCGAGGAGGCGTTCATCGCGTCGGCGGTCTCCTCGACGCTGCGGTCCTCCCAGTAGCGCAGCACCAGCACCGCCCGGTCCTTGGGCGCCAGCCGGCCCAGCGCCTCCAGCAGCGTCAGCCGTAGCGCCGGATCCCCGCCGCCCGGCGCGGGCGCACCCCGGTCGGGGAGGTCCCCGACCGGCCGTTCGCCCGCCGAACGACGGCGCTGGTGCGTGAGGAAGACCCGTACCAGCACCGTCTGGGCGTAGGCCGCCGGATTGTCGATGCGGGAGATCCGGCCCCACCGCTGGTACATCCGCCCCAAGGTCTCCTGCACCAGGTCCTCCGCGAGGTGGGTGTCCCCGCCCACGAGCAGGCATGCCGACCTGTACAGCGGGCCCGAGCGGCCCGCGGCGAACTCACGGAACCCGTCCCTGCGCCCGTGGCGCATCTGCTCCCCCCTCGCGTCCGTCCCACTCCTGTGACGCGATGGCGGCGGAGAATGTTTCATCCCCCGCCGCCCTTTCCGCCGCCGTCCCCGTCGGTACTCCTGCCGCGGGCCGGTCAGCCCAGCTCGTGGAAGTACACGTGGAACTCCTCCCGGACGAAGCCCTCCGCCTCGTACAGCCCCTGCGCGACGGTGTTGTCGTACGCGGTCTCCAACTGCACGCCGGACACCCCGGCCTCGCGGGCCCGGCGCAGCACCTCGCGCAGCAGCGCCCGGCCGGCTCCGGTGCGGCGGCCGGCAGGAGCGACGTAGAGGTCGTTGAGAACCCAGGCGGTGCGCAGGGAGAGGGACGAGAACCCGCGGTAGACCTGCGCGAAGCCGACCGTTCCGACCTCCGGGACGTCGGCGAGCAACACCAGCGATTCGTCCTTGGCGATCCGCTCCGCCAGGAAGGCCCGCGGGGCGTCCGGGTCCTCGACGTCCACCTCGTAGAAGTCGAGGTAGCCGCGGAACAGCACGGCCGCGGCGTCGACGTCCGCCTCGCCGGCCGCACGGACCGAGACTGCGGGAGCGGAGTCTTCCGCCGGAGACCGGCCGTCCCGCTGTACTGCCTGACCGTTCATGTGCGTCTCCCTCAGGGGTGTTTGGCGCGCCGTGGACCATGGTGGGTGGAGGGGCCGAGCCGTCCGGACCCCCGGCGCCCTCGACTGCCTACGCTACGGCCGGAGTCGGCCGTGACGAAGGACGGGCCGCCCGTGCGACGGCCGGCCCCGGGACCGGAGTCCCGGGGCCGGCCGTGCACAAGGGCCGTCGACCGTCACCGCTACGACGTCGGCTGGGCGGGGAGCGTGTAGACCCGGTCGGGGGTCACGATCTTGGTGATCGCTTCGCCGAACAGAGTGCTGGGCTCCTGGCCCTGGTACCCGATGTCCGTGTTGAGCAACACGACCAGCGTGGCCTTCGATTCCGGTAGGTAGAGGACCAGCGACCCGTAGCCCGGCAGTGAGCCGTTGTGCCCGATCCAGCCCTGGACGTTGAAGATGCCGAGGCCGTAGCCCGTACCCGGGAGCGCGTCGACCACGTCGAGGCGCTGGGCCTGGGTGGCCGGGGTCAGCAGGGTCCCGGTCGCCAGGGTCTTCGCCCAGCTGCGCAGGTCGGGGAGGTCGGAGATCATCGCGCCGGCCGCCCAGGCCCAGGAGGGGTCCCAGTCGGTGGAGTCCTCGACCTTCCCGGAGGCCGTCTGGTTCGTGTAGCCGTGGGCGTGCGGACTCGGGAACTCCGGGCCCGTGGGGAACACCGTGTGCTTCAGCCCGGCGGGCTCGACGACCTCCCGGTCGATGAACCGGTCGAGGGGGACGCCGCTGACCTTCTCCACCACCAGGCCGAGCAGGATCAGGTTGGTGTTGCAGTAGTAGAACTTGGCGTTCGGCTCGAAGAGCACCGGGTGCTTGAAGGAATAGTCGAGCAGTTCCTGCGGAGTGAAGCGCCGGTCGGGATCGCTGGTCAGCGCCTTGAAGAAGTCCTCGTCCGCCGAGTAGTTGAACAGACCGCTCCGCATGCCGGCCAGCTCGCGCAGGGTGATCCGGTCGCCGTTCGGGACGCCGTCGACGTACTTGCCGATCGGGTCGTCCAGACCGACCTTCCCCTCGTCCACCAACTCCAGCAGGGCGGTCACGGTGAAGGTCTTGGTCACGCTGCCGATCCGCATGTTCAGGTTCGGGGTCATCGGCGCGCCCGTGGCCTTGTCGGCGATGCCGAAGGACCGTACGTAGTCGCCCTTGCCCGGAGCCGACACGGCCACGATCACGCCCGGGATCTTCGCCTCCGCCAGAACCTTCTTGATCGCGGCGTCCAACTGGCGGGTGACGGCGGGGGTCAGCTGCGCGAACCCGTCCGAGGCGGGTGTCGGGCTCGGCGCCGGAACCGTCGCGGCGGGCACGCGCGCCGCGTCCCCCGCGTACACCGTGCCCGCGCCGGCCCCCGTACCCACGGGCCCCACCACGAGTCCGAACGCCGCCACTGCCACGGCGGCACTGCACCAGCGCGTCGTCATGTCCGGCCTCCTCACCCGCCGAGCCAAGGAACCATCTCTCCACGCTAGACCTGTGCACCCGGGCGGGCGACCGGAGCTGGCAACGACGAATTCGTCCAAAAATCTATTCTAGAAATATCTCCGGATCGGTCAGACTTCCCCCCATGACCGGTCGTACCTCCGGCCCCTGGCCGGAACCCGACGAGCAGCGACCCGACGGCTTCGGCCCGCCGCCCGCACCCTTCGCACCGCCCGCACCGCCGGCACCGCCGGCACCCTTCGCACCGGGCGCCCCGCGATCCGGCGGCCGGCGACGGCCGGACCGGCCCGTGGCCGCCGTCGGCACCGCCCTGGCGCTGCTCGCCGCCCTGCTCCTCATCGGCGGCGGCGCCCACCACCTCACGGTCCGCGGCGAGTCCGCGCAGCCCCCGGCCGGACCCTCCGGTTCGCCCCCGGTCGACCGCGGCGACGGCAAGGGCCCCGGTGGGGGACCCGACGCCTACGACCCCAACGCCGGCATCCGGGCGGGCGAGGCCCGGGTCTGGCTGCGCGACAACCAGGCCGAGGTGGCCGGGGCGGGCACCTCGCAGTACGGCCCCTGGCGGGTGGGCGACACCGTGGTAGGCGCCCTGACGAGCGGTTTCACCGGCTATGCGGTGGCCGACGGCCAGGAGAAATGGAAGCTCTCGATCCAGACCCCGCTGTGCGGGGTCCCGCCGGCCCCGTCCACGAACGGCAAGCTCGTCGTGGGGGTGAAGGAAAGCGCGTCGGAGACCTCGCGCTGCACCCACCTCCAGCAGATCGACCTCGCCACGGGGCGGGCGGGGTGGAAGGTTCCGGTGCCGCCGGAGAACGCCCACGACACCACGACGCAGTTCGAGCTGGCGATCAGCGGTGACACCGTGGTCGTCGCCCGGGCGGCCGTCATGAGCGGCTTCTCGGTCACCGACGGCCACAAGCTCTTCGGTACGTCGAGCCCGAACGGCTGCTATCCGTCCGCCGTCGCCGGGGGCTCGCGGCTCATCGCCATCCGCCAGTGCCCCGACCCCAAGGACGCCGTCGCGCGCGGACAGGCGATGGTCGAGGAGCTGGATCCGGCCACCGGCGTCGCGCGGTGGGGCTACAAGTACGCCCAGAACTGGACGGTCGGCCGGGTGCTCTCCATCGACCCGTTGGTGATCGCCGCGCACCACAAGGACAAGAAGACCTGGAACCTCACGGCGTTCGCCGGCGACGGCGCGGTCCGCTCACAGGGCTCCCCCGCCTTCGGGGTGAGCGGCCGGTGCAACGGGTTCGGCAACGCGAGCGGCTTCCAGGAGTGCTACGCCGCCACGGCCGACGCCGACTCCCTCTACATCGGCGCGGGCAAGCCCGGGGCCACCCTCGACACCGAGGACACCGGCCAGGTCGTCGCCGTCGACCTGAACACCGGCAAGGAGCGGTGGCGCACCGCCGAGCAGCCCAAGGGGCGCACCATGTGGCCGCTGGCCGTCGAGGACGGTCGGGTCCTCACGTACGTCACCCCCGGCAACGGCGAAGCGGGGGCGGTCGTCTCCCTCGCCGCGGCCGACGGAGCCGTGCGATCGGTCCTGCAGAGCCCGGCCGCGGCCCGCGGCGCCGAGGGCGTCTTCTACCCCCACGGCGTCCGCATCGCGTGGGCGGGCGGACGGTTGTTCCTGCTCAACGGCCGGGTCTACAGCCCCGAGCCGCGCAAGGCGAGCCGCGCGATCCTGTCCTTCGGCACGTAGGGCAGGCAGGTACCAGGAGGGACACCGTGGACAATCCGTACCAGCAGCCGAGTCACCCCGGCGGCCCGTACCCGCCGCCGCCGCGGCCGTCGCAGCAGCCCGGCGGCGGGCGCCGGATCAGCAGGAGGCGGCTCGCCGTCGGGATCTGCACCGTGACCGCCCTGGCGGTCGCCGCCGCCGCGACCGGTGTCGCACTCGGCGCCCGCACGAACCGGGACCGCATCCGGGCGGCCGCGGCGGCGTCGGCGGCGGACCCGACGAAGCCGCTCGTCGCGGGCTGGAAGACCGTGATCAACCCCACCCACGGCACGGCGTTCGACGTCCCGCCCGGGTGGGAGGTCCTCGAACCCCAGGTCTTCAGCGGCTACGAGGACAGCAAGGACCCGGAGAAGGTCCTCATCGGGCACACGGCCCCGGCCTTCTACAAGTCCCAGTGGTGCAGCATCGACGCGGACGGCGACGGCCAGGTCACGGACGTCCGGCTCGCCAACGTGGGCACCAAGGGCGCCGGTGGCGCCAAGGACCCCACCGACACCGCCGTGAAGGAGGCGCCCACCTGGGTCTACGCCGCCTACACCCAGCCGGACAAGAGCGTGGTCAAGGCGGACGCGCCGGTGGCGTACACCACGAAGTCGGGGGTGAAGGGGAGTTACGTCAAGGCCCGTTCCTCGGGCGCCCCGCGGCCCAACCGCTGCGCGGGCGACGGCCAGGCGGTCGTCTTCGGCTTCAAGAACTCCCGGGGCGACCTCGTCTCCTGGGACTTCTACGGCCGCACGGGCGTCCCGGGCGCCGTCGACGACGCCCTGATCATGCGCATCCTGAGCACGGTCCGGCTGGCGGGCGACCCCAAGGACCCCGGCCCCGGGCCGTGATCGCCCGCGGCCGTCCGCCCACCGGTCCGCGTGGCCGCGCCTCGTACCGCTACCGGCAGCTGTTCGGCGAGCCGCGGCCCGTCCCGTGGCCCGCCGTGAACATGGGTGTGTACGAACTGTTCGTGCTTCTGCCAGCTGTGTTCAGGGATCCAGTAGCCCGTGCGGCCCCGAGCGGGCAGCGTGACGACGGGAGCCGTCACACGGCCGGCACGATCCTCAGCGATCGGATCCCTCGCGCGAGGCGATGCGCCGGATGGGCGAGGTGTCCGCACCTGGCCCAGATCCGGCGTCTGAGACCAGGACCGAAAGCGAGAGCACCCGGGCAGCCCGTGCACGGCGGCGGCGCAAGATCCGGTGAATAGCAAAAGCCCCGGGTCACGGCGAGTGATTCCCGGGGCTTCGCTGGAGCCGCCTTCGGGATTCGAACCCGAGACCTACGCATTACGAGTGCGTTGCTCTGGCCAACTGAGCTAAGGCGGCACCGCTGATCAGACAAGTGTTCCCTCGAAGAGGGGCGCTCATCAGCAGCGGCGCCAAGTCTACAGGCTCTGGACGGGTGCCCCGAACCAGGTTTCGCCGCGGCGCGACGCAGGTCACATATCAGGGTGATCGCCTCATAGCCGACACCTTTCGCTACCAAGCCGGACGGGGGTCCCGCAGGTGCGCCGGGAGCAAGCCGTGCACCGGGGCGGCGGTCTCAGCACTTCTTGCCGTCCTGCGGGGCCTTGCCCTCCAGGAGGTAGCGGTTGATCGCGGTGTCGATGCAGGCGCTGCCGCGCCCGTACGCCGTGTGGCCGTCGCCGTCGTAGGTGAGGAGCTGGCCCGATTCGAGTTGGCCGGCCAATGCCTTGGCCCACTTGTACGGGGTCGCCGGGTCGCGGGTCGTGCCCACCACCACGATCGGCGCGGCGCCCTTCGCGGTCAGCTCCCTCGCCTTGCCGGTGGCCTTCACGGGCCAGTACGTGCAGTTCAGCGCGGCCCAGGCCAGGCCCGTGCCGAAGACCGGGGAGGCCTTCTCGAAGGACGGCAGGGCGGTGTCGACGGCCTCGGGGCCGCTGAAGGCGGGGGGCTGGTCGAGGCAGTTGACGGCGGCGTTCGCGAACATCAGGTTGGCGTACTTGCCGTCCGCCTCGCGCTCGTAATAGGTGTCGGCCAGGCTCAGCAAGCCCGATCCGTCGCCGTTCATCGCCGAGCTGAGCGCCTCGCGCAGCTGCGGCCAGGCGCTCTCGTCGTACAGCGCCGCGATCACCCCTGTCGTGGCCAGGGCCTCACCCAACGGGCGGTCCGGGTCGCCGCTCGCCACGGGCTGGGCGTCGACCTTGCGGAAGAACTCCTTCAGGCGCGCCTCCACCGCGTTCGGGTCGCCCTTGCCGAGCGGGCAGTCGGGCTGCTTCGCGCAGTCCTTGGCGAAGGCGGTGAAGGCGGTGTTGAAGCCCTCCGTCTGGTCCCGGTTCAATTCGAGCGCGGGCCGGGTGGGGTCCATCGCCCCGTCCAGGACCAGCCGGCCGACCCGGTCCGGGAAGAGGTCCGCGTACGTGGCGCCCAGGAAGGTGCCGTACGAGGCGCCGACGTAGTTGAGCTTCTTGTCCCCGAGCAGCGCGCGCAGCAGGTCCATGTCCCGGGCGGCGTCGACGGTGGAGACGTGCGGCAGGACCCGCCCGGATTTCGTCTGGCAGGCGGCTGCGAACTCCTTGAAGGCCTTCACCAGCTCGGCCCGCTCGGCCGGGTCGTCCGGCGTCTGGTCCACCTGGGTGTACTTGTCCATGGCCGGGCCGCTCAGGCACTCGACGGGGCTGCTGCGTTCCACCCCGCGCGGGTCGAAGGACACCATGTCGTACCGGGCCCGGACGGCCGCGGGATAGCCGATGCCCGCGTACGCCTGGAGGTAGCCGATGCCGGAGCCGCCCGGGCCGCCCGGGTTGACCACGAGCGAGCCGAGCCGCTTGCCGGGACCGGTGGCCGTTCGGCGCGACACCGCGATGTCGACGTCCTGGCCGGAGCCGGGGTTCGCGTAGTCCAGGGGGGCCTTCATGGTGGAGCACTGGAATCCGGGGACACCACAGTCGCGCCAGGTCAGCTTCTGGTTGTAGTACGGGCGCAACGCGGCCGCGTCGGGGGACGGCTGCGCCGCTGCCGTGCCGGACCCCGATGGGGAGAACGCGGCGGCCCCGGGCTCCCCCAGCCCGCCCGAGGTGCACCCGGAGAGCAGCAGCCCGGCAGCTGCGATCACGGTTCCGGTGGTACGCAGCAGGCGACTGGTGTCCATCCCCGGAGCGTACGTCTTAACGGAGGACGTGAGCAGGCGCTCCGGGACCAGACGGCCGCACGCCTTCCGTGGCCCCTACCTGCCCCGGCACGGACCGGCTGCTACCCGGCCCTGACGACCGGTTCGCCCGTACGGGTGAGCCGGTCAACCGGATGTGGACCACCGCCCTGCCGCCCGGACGCGGTCAGCCCGCGCGCAGGGCCATCGTCATCGCCTCGACCGCGAGGAGCGGGGCGACGTTGCGGTCGAGGGAGTCCCGGCAGGCAATGATCGCCTCGATCCGGCGCAGGGTCCGCTCGGGGCCCGAGGCACGGGCGATCCGGTCCAGGTCGGGCCGTATCTCCTCGTTCGCGATAGCCACGGACGAACCGAGCTGCAGGGCCAGGACGTCCCGGTAGAAGCTGGTGAGGTCGGTCAGCGCCAGTTCGAGGGTGTCGCGCTGGGTGCGGGTGCGACGGCGCTTCTGCCGCTCCTCCAGCTCCTTCATCACGCCCGCCGTGCCGCGCGGCATCCGGCTACCGGCGCCCGCCGAGGCTCCGAGCGCGGTCCTCAGCTCCTCGGTCTCCTTGGCGTCGACCTCCTCCGCAACCTGCTTGGCGTCCTCGGCGGCGGCGTCCACCAGCTCCTGGGCGGCTTTGAGGCAGGCCCCGACGTCGTCCACCCGGAGCGGGAGCTTCAGGACCGTCGCCCTGCGCTCCCGGGCCACCTCGTCGGTGGCCAGCCGACGGGCGCGGTCGACGTGCCCCTGGGTGACCCGGGCGGCCGCCAGGGCGGTCGTCGGCTCGATGCCGTCACGCCGCACCAGCATGTCGGCGACGGCCGCGACCGAGGGGGTGCTGAGGTTGAGGTGGCGGCAGCGGGAGCGGATGGTCGGCAGCACGTCCTCCACGGAGGGCGAGCACAGCAGCCAGACCGTGCGGGGCGCGGGCTCCTCCACGGCCTTGAGGACCGCGTTGGCGGACTTCTCGTTCAGCCGCTCGGCGTCCTCGACCAGGATGACCTGCCAGCGACCGGTGGCGGGGGACGTGTAGGACTTGCGGACGGTGTCCCGCATGTCGTCGACGAGGATCTGACTGCCGACCGCGACGACGGTCGAGACGTCCGCGTGCGTGCCGACCATCGTGGTGTGGCAGCCGTCGCAGAACCCGCAGCCGGGCTCACCGCCGAGGGCACGGTCGGGGCTGGTGCACTGCAGGGCAGCGGCGAAGGCCCGGGCGGCCGTGGTCCGCCCGGATCCGGGCGGACCGGTGAACAGCCAGGCGTGGGTCATCTTGGACGCCGCGGGCGGCTCGGTCCCGGCCGTAATGGCCGTGACCAGGGCATCGGCGTCGCGGGCGGCGGCGGCCAGCTGCGCCTGGACCCGCTCCTGTCCCACCAGGTCGTCCCATACGGGCATCCCGCCCACCACCTTTCACTCTCCGTGCACCCATTGTGGCGGGCGGCACTGACAATCCCGTCCCCGCCGAGGTCAGCGGCGGCGGCGCGGCCCCTGTTCGCCCCGGTCGCCCTCGTCGCCGTCCTCGTCGTCCCGGTGGCGGCCCAGCAGCTCGTCCGCCAGCGTCGGCAGGTCGTCCAGGGGGGTCTCCTCGGCCCAGTCCGGGCGCGGCCGGCGCGGCCGGCCCTCGCCGTCGAGGACGGGAAGCTCCCGCGTCCGGTCGTTGCCGGAGTCCCGGAAGATGCCCGACGGCACCCGGTCGGCCGGGTTCTCCTCGGGGCGCTGGGCCGTCGGCCGCGTGGCGGACCGGGCGCGCCCGGTCCCGCTGTCCTGAGGGGACTGCGGCGCCTGCGGGGCGGCCGGAGGCACGGGCGGCAGCACCGCCGTCTCCGCGATGGAGGCCGGGTCGATCTTCGGCACCGGGACGGTCTGGGTGACGTCGTCCGGCTGGACGACCCGCTTGACCGGCTTGGTCTCCGGGACCACCGGAGCCGTCGGGACGATCGGGGTCTCCACCGTCACCGCGTCGCCCGGGTGGGGCTCCGCCTCCGGCTCCGGCTTCTTGGTCATGGCGACCTTCGGCCCAGGTGCAGGCACAGGAGCGGGAGCGGGAGCAGGGGCGGGAGCAGCCGGCGCAGGAGCCACCGGGGCGACCGCAGCAGCCTCCGCGGCCGCCACGGCCGCGGCAGCTGCCGCCTTCGCCGCCGCCTCGGCCGCCACCAGCCGGCGCGCCTCCTCGGCCTTCAGCAGGGCCTCCTCGGCCCGCCGCTGCTTCTCCAGCCGCCGTTCCTCGGCCTCGGCCCGCAGCCGGGCCTCCTCCTCGGCCTGCCGGCGCAGCCGCTCGGCCTCCGCCGCGCGCGCCTTCTCCTCGGCCTCCAGGCGCAGCCGCTCGGCCTCGGCCCGGGCCCGGGCCTCCTCCTCGGCCCGCAGCCGCGCTTCCTCCGCCCTGCGGGCGGCCTCCGCCTCGGCCTTGATCCGCGCTTCTTCGGCCTCGCGGGCCAGCCGGGCCTCCTCCTCGGCCCGCAGCCGCGCTTCCTCCGCCTTGCGGGCGGCCTCTTCCTCGGCCTTGCGCCGGGCCTCCTCCTCGGCGAGGCGCCGGGCCTCCGCCTGGGCGGCCACCTCCGCCTCCGAGAGCGGAAGCATCCGGTCCAGGCGGTGCCGTACGACGGTGGTCACCGACCCCGGATCCTGGCCCGCGTCGACCACGAGATAGCGGCCGGGGTCGGCCGCGGCAAGGGTCAGGAACCCGGACCGCACCCGCTCGTGGAACTCCGCCGGCTCCGACTCCAGCCGGTCCGGTGCCTCCGTGAACCGCTCGCGCGCCGCCTCCGGCGATACGTCGAGCAGCACGGTCAGGTTCGGAACGAGTCCGTCGGTGGCCCAGCGCGAAATCCTGGCGATCTCCGTCGGGGAGAGGTCACGGCCGGCGCCCTGGTAGGCCACCGAGGAGTCGATGTAGCGGTCCGAGATGACCACCGCGCCGCGCTCCAGGGCCGGACGCACCACCGTGTCCACGTGCTCCGCCCGGTCTGCGGCGTACAGCAGTGCCTCGGCGCGGTTCGACAGGCCGGCCGAGGAGATGTCGAGCAGGATCGAGCGGAGCCGCTTGCCGACGGGGGTCGCCCCGGGCTCCCGGGTCACCACGACCTCGTGGCCCTTGCCCCTGATCCAGTCGGCCAGCGCCTGGACCTGGGTGGACTTGCCGGCTCCGTCGCCGCCCTCCAGAGCGATGAAGAACCCGGCGGCCGACGCCGCCTGTACGGGCTCCCCGCCGCGCAGCGCCTCGCGCAGGTCCCGCCGCAGGGGCACGCCCCGGCGGTCGTCGGCCTTGGTGAGCACCACCACGGCGACGGGCAGCAACAGGGCGCCGACCAGCATCAGGGTGAAGGCGGCGCCGCCGTGTGCGAAGACGACCTCGGCGCCGGTCAGCCGGTGCGGGCCGATGGCCGCGGCCAGGGCGGGCGCGGCGACGGCGCCGAGCGCCACGGCCACCCGTACGACCGCCTGGAGGTGTTCGGTGATCCGGGCCCGCCGGAACTCCTCGGTCTCCTGGTCCAGCAGGGTGTGGCCGGTGTTGGCCGCGACGCCCGCGGCGGTGCCGGCGAGCAGCGAGAGGAACAGCACGGTCGCGGTGTCCGGGACGAGCCCGGTCAGCAGCAGCGCGAGCCCGGTGACCGCTATGGCGAGGGCCAGCAGTCGGCGGCGGGACAGGGCGGGCAGCACCTTGCCGGCCTGGGTGGCGCGGATGCCCGCGGCGGTGCCGCCGACCAGCGCGAGGACGAACAGCGCGAAGGCGGCCGGGCCGCCGCCCAGGTCGAAGGCGTGCAGTACGGACACGGCTGCGGCGCAGGACACCGCTCCGGCGACCGCGGCGCAGCTCAGGACGAGGAGCGGGACGGCACCCGTACGGCCCTTGTCGGGGCGGTCGCCCGACTTGGGGGTGCGCAAGCCCTCCAGCGGCGAACGCGGACGCGGGGTCGCCCCACCGGGCAGCACCAGCGGCAGCAGCAGGGAGACCGAGGCGGCGAAGAGGCCGGAGGCCACGTACGAGCCGAGGGCGGCCTGGTTGGCGGCGAACCAGTCGATGCCGAGGCCGAGCGCCTTGCCGACGAGGGTCGCGGCGAGCAGCGCCGCCGCGGCGATCGGGAGCGCCGCGAAGGACGTGCGCAGGGTCAGCCGGCGCAGCGCGTCCAGGTGGTCCGGGAGCGGCCGTACGGTCGCCCCCTCCGGCGGCGGCGCGGGCAGCAGGGCGGGCGCCGCGCTCTCCTTGGCCAGGGTCCACAGCCGCTCGGCGGCGCCGGAGACGAAGACGGTGGCCAGCAGCGCGATCAGCGCGTGGGCCGGGATCCAGTCGAGCCACAGCGGGGCGACGACGAAGAGTCCGAGACGGACCCCGTCCGCCCCGATCATGGTCCAGCGGCGGTCCAGCTTGCCGCCGGCACCCAGCAGCCCGGCCAGCGGGCCGAGGAGGACCGCGCCGAAGAACAGGGTGGCGAGGATCCGGACCCCGAAGACGGCGGCGACGGCGAGGGCCTGGCCGCGGTACCCGCCGCCGAAGCCCCCTTCCGAGGCCGCTGCCTGGTAGGCCAGCAGCACCAGCACCAGTAGGGCCAGGGCATCGCCGATGCCGCTCACCAACTGGGCGCTCCACAGTCGGCGCAGCCTGGGAGTGCGCAGCAGTGCGCGCACCGCACGCTCGCGGGAATCCGCGGCTAGGGCTTCGTCGTAGGTGGGGTTCGCCGGGGCGGTCACGACCGCCGGCTGCTCGGCTCGCGTCATCCGCCCAGCCTATCCGCTGCAGTATGCGGGTGCGGAAGCCTGTGGACGAGGTCCGATGTGACCCCGCACCCACCTTTCCGGGTCGGTGCACCGGCCCCGGGAGACGGGGGCACCCGGCTCCGAGTGCGGCGGCGTTTCGAGGGGCGTTTCGAGGGGCGTTGCGAGGGGCTTTGCGGGGGGCGTTGCGGGGGACCGCGGCCCCCGTGCCTCGAACGCCGGCGGGGCCGAGGGCGACCCGGGCGGGGCCGGACTGCCCGGGGCCGGACGCACGAGAGCCCCGTGCCGGGCACGGGGCTCTCGGAGCGACTACTCGTCCGCGGCCGGGGCGGCGGCCGTCTTCTTCGCCGTCGCCTTCTTGACCGTGGTCTTCTTCGCGGCCGTGGTGGTCTTCTTGGCCGCCGTCGTCTTCTTCGCAGCGGCGGCCTTCGTCGCCGTCGCCTTCTTGGCCGGGGCCTTCTTCGCCGGGGCCTTCTTGGCGGGGGCCTTCTTCGCGACCTTCTTGGCCGGGCCCTTCGCCCGCTTCTCCGCGAGCAGCTCGTAGCCCCGCTCCGGCGTGATCGTCTCGACGTCGTCGTCCCGCCGCAGCGTCGCGTTCGTCTCGCCGTCCGTCACGTACGGGCCGAAGCGGCCGTCCTTGACCACGACCGGCTTCTCGCTGACCGGGTCGGTGCCCAGCTCCTTCAGCGGCGGCTTGGCCGCGGCCCGGCCGCGCTGCTTGGGCTGCGCGTAGATCGCGAGGGCCTCGTCCAGCGTGATCGAGAAGAGCTGGTCCTCGGTCTCCAGCGACCGCGAGTCCGTGCCCTTCTTCAGGTACGGGCCGTAGCGACCGTTCTGGGCCGTGATCTCCACGCCCTCCGCGTCGGCGCCGACCACGCGCGGCAGCGACATCAGCTTCAGGGCGTCGTCGAGCGTGACCGTGTCCAGGCTCATCGTCTTGAAGAGCGAGGCGGTGCGCGCCTTGACCGCGTTCTTGCCGGTCTTGGGCGTGCCCTCGGGGAGGATCTCCGTCACGTACGGCCCGTAGCGACCGTCCTTGGCGACGATCTCGTTCCCGCTGACCGGGTCCTTGCCGAGCTGGAACTCGCCGCTCGGCTTGGCGAACAGCTCCTCCGCGTACTCGACCGTCAGCTCGTCCGGAGCCATGTCGTCCGGGACATCGGCGCGCTGGTGGCCCTCCGCGTCCTTCTCGCCGCGCTCCACGTACGGCCCGTAGCGGCCGACGCGCAGCACGACGCCCTCGCCGACCGGGAAGGAGGAGATCTCCCGGGCGTCGATCGCGCCGAGGTCCGTGACCAGCTCCTTCAGACCGCCGAGGTGGTCCCCGTCGGCCGGCACGACCTCGGTGGCGTCCTCCGAGCCGAAGTAGAACCGCTTCAGCCACGGCACGGACTGGGCCTCGCCCCGCGCGATGCGGTCGAGGTCGTCCTCCATCTTCGCGGTGAAGTCGTAGTCGACGAGCCGCCCGAAGTGCTTCTCCAGCAGGTTCACCACGGCGAACGACAGGAAGGACGGCACGAGCGCCGTGCCCTTCTTGAAGACGTACCCGCGGTCGAGGATCGTGCCGATGATCGACGCGTACGTCGACGGGCGGCCGATCTCGCGCTCTTCGAGCTCCTTGACCAGCGAGGCCTCGGTGTAGCGGGCCGGCGGCTTGGTCGAGTGGCCGTCCGCCGTGATCTCCTCGGCGGCCAGCGCGTCGCCCTCCGCGACCTGCGGCAGACGACGCTCGCGGTCGTCGAGCTCGGCGTTCGGGTCGTCCGCGCCCTCGACGTACGCCTTCATGAAGCCGTGGAAGGTGATCGTCTTGCCGGAGGCGCTGAACTCGGCGTCGCGTCCGTCCGAGGCGCGGCCGCCGATCTTCACGGTGACGCTGTTGCCGACCGCGTCCTTCATCTGGGAGGCGACGGTCCGCTTCCAGATCAGCTCGTACAGGCGGAACTGGTCGCCGGTCAGACCCGTCTCGGCCGGGGTGCGGAAACGATCACCCGAAGGACGGATCGCCTCGTGCGCCTCCTGCGCGTTCTTGACCTTGCCGGCGTAGACGCGCGGCTTCTCCGGCAGGTAGTCGGCCCCGTACAGCTGGGTGACCTGCGCCCGGGCCGCCGACACCGCGGTGTCGGACAGCGTGGTGGAGTCGGTACGCATGTAGGTGATGAAGCCGTTCTCGTACAGCTTCTGCGCCACCTGCATCGTCGCCTTCGCACCGAAGCCCAGCTTGCGCGAGGCCTCCTGCTGGAGCGTCGTCGTGCGGAACGGGGCGTACGGGGAGCGGCGGTACGGCTTGGACTCGACCGACCGGACCGCGAACGAGGTGTCCGCCAGCGCGGCGGCCAGGGCCCGCGCGTTCGCCTCGTCGAGGTGCAGGACCTCGCTCTTGAGCTGCCCGTTCGGGCCGAAGTCACGGCCCTGCGCGACGCGCTTGCCGTCCACCGTGTTCAGGCGGGCGACCAGGTTCGACGGGTCGGAGGCGTCACCGGCGCGGCCGGTGGAGAAGGTGCCGGTCAGGTCCCAGTACTCGGCGGAGCGGAAGGCGATGCGCTCGCGCTCCCGCTCGACGACGAGGCGGGTGGCCACCGACTGGACGCGCCCGGCCGACAGCCGCGGCATGACCTTCTTCCACAGGACCGGCGAGACCTCGTAGCCATAGAGGCGGTCGAGGATGCGGCGGGTCTCCTGGGCGTCGACCATGCGCTGGTTCAGCTCGCGCGGGTTGGCGACGGCGTCGCGGATCGCGTCCTTGGTGATCTCGTGGAAGACCATCCGGTGGACGGGAACCTTGGGCTTGAGGACTTCCTGCAGGTGCCACGCGATGGCTTCGCCCTCGCGGTCCTCATCGGTGGCGAGGAAGAGTTCGTCGGACTCGGCCAGCAGCTCCTTGAGCTTCCTGACCTGGGCCTTCTTGTCCGCGTTGACGACGTAGATCGGCTGGAAGTCGTGCTCGACGTCCACACCGAGGCGGCGGACCTCACCGGTGTACTTGTCGGGAACCTCGGCCGCGCCGTTCGGGAGGTCGCGGATGTGCCCGACGCTCGCCTCGACGACGTATCCGGGGCCGAGGTAGCCCTTGATCGTCTTCGCCTTGGCTGGGGACTCGACGATGACGAGTCGGCGGCCGCCCTTTGCGGTCTCGCTAGTCGGGGACAACTTGGCTCTTCTCTCCGGTCGGCACTCGGTCGCAGTACGGCGACGCTGCGGAGTGTGACGGTACAACCCGCCCCCGTGTCAAACGGCAGAAGCCCGCAACGGCCACTCGAACGGTAACCCGACAAGTGCCGTTTCTGCCGCCCGGATGCCGCGCCGGGGCGTTCCCGATCACCGGGCAGGGTGGCCGGGGGGCCGTCTGGCCGCGCCTTCGCGCCAGGTCCCGGGCCTGCTGCGACCTCGGCTTTCCGGACCGGATCCCCGGCCGCGTTCCGGTCCGGACGGGTCCTTCGATCTCGGCGCCGGAACTGCGCGGGGCGCCCCGGTCCCGGGGCCTTCGCCACCCTGCGGACGAGCCCCGTCGGTGCTTCGGCCGAGACGGGGCGCGTGCCCTCCGCCACCAGCGCACGGTGGAAGAGCACGCGCCCCCGCCAGGCCTGCTGAGCGGCCCCGAACAGCGGGAACGCGGCCGCCGCGAAGATCGCCGGACCGTGTTCCGCGCCGATTCCCCTTGCCCCCGGGCCGCTCTCGGGATCCCCCCGGATCCCCCTGCCCAGGAGACTGGCAGCCCTGTGGATACATCGGGCGAACCCCGGGTTACATCCCGGGGTCGACTACTGCGCGGGGCCCGCCACGGGGTCCAGGAAGCCCTGCTCAACCAGCAGCCGGATGGCCTCCGGAGTGCGGTCCCGCAGCACGATCGGGTCCTCCTGGACCAGCTGCGCGATCGCGTCCAGGATCCGGCCCGCGCTCAGTGAGCCGTCACACACTCCGGCGAAGCCGGCGCCGACCGTGTCGACCTTGGTGGCGCGCCGCATTCCGCGGTTCTGCCGGAGCACGACGTGTTCCGGATCCTCCGCGCCGGGCGCGCCGACCTGCTCCTGGACCACTTCCTCTGCGAGCGCGAAATGGGCCTCCAACAGGGCTGCGTCGTCGTGCTGCCGCAGGTAGTCCTGGCGCGCGAAGTGGGCCAGGACGGCCTCGCCGAGCGGCTGCTCCACCGTGTGGGGCCACTCCTCGATCACGATCGAGGGGTCGGCCGCGTCCGTCCGGCGCAAGGTGATCCATCCGAAGCCGACGGACTTGGTCCCGCGGGCCTCGAACTCGTCCAGCCAGTCCTCGTACCGCCGGGTGTACTCGGCGGGGTCGGTCCGGTGGTCGCCCGCATCGCGCAGCCACAGTTCTGCGTACTGCGTCACGTCCTGCACGTCGCGCTGCACGATCCAGGCGTCGCAGCCGCGCGGCACCCAGGAACGCAGCCGATCGTGCCAGTCCTCGCCCTCCACGTGCTGCCAGTTGCCGAGGAACTGCGCGTACCCGCCCGGGTTCAGCCGCGCGCCGGCCTCCTGGACCAGGGTCCGGCACAGGTCGTCGCCGCCCATACCGCCGTCCCGGTAGGTCAGCCGGGCGCCCGGGGAGATCACGAACGGCGGGTTCGACACGATGAGGTCGTACGTGGCCTCGCCGACCGGCTCGAACAGCGACCCGGCGAGCAGCTCGGCCTCCGGGGCCCCGGACAGGGCCAGCGTCAAACGGGTGAATTCCAGGGCCCTGGGGTTGACGTCGGTGGCGGTGACCCGGGTGGCGTGCCGGGACGCGTGCAGCGCCTGGATTCCGGATCCGGTGCCGACGTCGAGGGCGGAGCCGACCGGGGTGCGGACGGTGATCCCGGCCAGGGTGGTGGAGGCGCCGCCGACGCCGAGGACCACGGCTGTGCCCGGCTGACGCCCCCGGCTGCCGATCCCGCCGGCCCCTCCGACGGAGCAGCCGAGGTCGGAGACGATGAACCAGTCCTCGCCGTCCGGGCCGCCGTACGGGCGCACGTCGACGGTGGCGTGCACCGTGTCCTCGCCGTCGGCGACCTCCTCGCGCCGCAGCCAACCGTCGGTCAGGGCGGCCTCGACCGGCATCGCCTCCGCGGCGTGCACGTACGGCTCCGGCTGCTGGAGCAGAAACAGCCGGACCAGGCTCGCGAGCGCTCCGTCGCCCGGGCCGCGCGTGGCGCGCAGGGCGGGAACGGTCTCGCTGCGGGCCAGCGCGGCGTAGGCGGGGGCGCCGAGCAGGTCGAGCAGCCCGTCGGCGGTGAAACCGGCGGCGAGCAGGGCGGCGCGGAGCTCGGGGGCACGGTCGGGCTTGGGGAGACTGGTGGTACTCACGCGTCCCATTGTGTCCGCTGGGACCCGTCCTGCCGATCACACCGGGCCGCGGACGCACGAGGGCGGCCGCGGCCCTTCCGGGACCCCGGCCGCCCTGAGCGACGTACCGCGCGCAGCACCGCCCGCGCGGGCCGGCCGTGCTACTGGCCGGACGCCGGCGCCGTCGCGACCTGACAGCCCTTCTGGCTGTTGATCGCC
The DNA here is from genome assembly GCF_036227605.1 of Streptomyces sp. NBC_01439. Classification (GTDB taxonomy): domain Bacteria; phylum Actinomycetota; class Actinomycetes; order Streptomycetales; family Streptomycetaceae; genus Streptomyces. The sequence goes on from NZ_CP109487.1 coordinate 4,523,695, forward strand.
GGGCCGAGGCCGCCGGCCTTGAGCTGGGCAAGGGCGTCCTGGCCGCCCTTCGTCACGTCCTTGAGCCCGCCCGCGACCTCCTTGAGGCCGTCGGCGAACTTCGTCTTGTCCTGTGGGTCGAGGGCGTCGGTCTTCGCCTTCAGGTCGGCGTAGCCCGTGGAGGTCGTCTCGAAGCCCTTGGCGGCCGCGTCCTGGGTCGCGGCGCCGTTCTTGACCGGCGGGACGCCCGCCGACCGCAGGGCGTCCGCCATCGCCTTGTACGACTCGGTCATGGTCGCGAACGCCGCCGAGTCGGTCTTCTGGACCTCTTCGGGCTTGCTGCTCTCCGAGGCCACCCGCTTGATCTCGACGTTGGCGGCTTCGATCTTCTCGATCTGAGGCTGCCACTGGTCACAGACCTTCTTGGCCCAGGAGCCGGCCTTCTGGTCGGTCTCGTCCCCGCCGCATCCGGACAGGACGAGCATCAGCGCCGCACCGCCCGACAACGCGGCCGCAATCTTCTTGTTCACCGGATTGGTCCCTTCGAAGGCTCTCGGCCCGGAAGATACACGCCCGGCCTACGGAGACGCACAAAGGCGGACAGACGGCGCGTGAGTCCGCGCCGCCCATCCGCCTTTCGGGCGTACCGGCCGGCCCTGCCCGGCCCTGCCCGTACCGCTGCCCGAACCTCGGGTCAGGAGACCGTCGCGGGGTCGGCCTGCTGGGCCACCCGCTCGGCGGCTCCGCCCTCGGTCTCGTCGCCGACGGCGATGCCGCGGCGCTTGGAGATGTACACCGCGGCGATGATGACCCCGATCGCGAGGACCGCGACGACCGCCCGCACGACCGGGCTGCTGTCCCCGCCGTAGCTGAACTGCACGACCGCGGGGGCGATCAGCAGCGCCACCAGGTTCATGACCTTGAGCAGCGGGTTGATCGCGGGACCCGCGGTGTCCTTGAACGGGTCGCCGACCGTGTCGCCGATGACGACGGCGGCGTGGGCCTCGCTGCCCTTGCCGCCGTGGTGGCCGTCCTCGACGAGCTTCTTCGCGTTGTCCCACGCGCCACCGGAGTTGGCGAGGAAGACCGCCATCAGGGTGCCGGTGCCGATGGCACCGGCGAGGAAGGCGCCGAGCGCGCCCACGCCGAGGGAGAAGCCCACGGCGATGGGGGTGAGCACGGCGAGCAGGCCGGGCGTGGCGAGCTCGCGCAGCGCGTCCTTGGTGCAGATGTCCACGACGCGCCCGTACTCGGGCTTCTCGGTGTAGTCCATGATCCCGGGGTGCTCGCGGAACTGCCGGCGCACCTCGTAGACGACGGCGCCCGCGGAGCGGGAGACGGCGTTGATGGCGAGCCCGGAGAACAGGAACACGACGGCCGCGCCCAGGATCAGCCCGACGAGGTTGTTGGGCTGTGCGATGTCCAGGCTGAGGTTCAGCTCCCCGGCCTTGGCGCCGACTTCCTTGACCGCTGCGGCGATCGCGTCGTTGTACGAACCGAACAGCGCCGCCGCGGCGAGCACCGCCGTGGCGATGGCGATGCCCTTGGTGATGGCCTTCGTGGTGTTGCCCACGGCGTCCAGGTCGGTCAGGACCTGCGCACCGGCGCCCTCGACGTCGCCGGACATCTCGGCGATGCCCTGGGCGTTGTCGGAGACGGGCCCGAAGGTGTCCATGGCGACGATGACGCCGACGGTGGTGAGCAGGCCGGTGCCGGCCAGGGCCACGGCGAAGAGTGCGAGCAGGATCGACGTGCCGCCGAGCAGGAACGCGCCGTAGACGCCGAGGCCGATGAGCAGGGCCGTGTAGACGGCGGACTCCAGGCCCACCGAGATTCCGGCGAGGACGACGGTGGCGGCTCCCGTCAGCGAGGATTTGCCGATGTCCCGGACGGGGCGCCGGTTGGTCTCGGTGAAGTAGCCGGTCAGCTGCTGGATCAGGGCCGCGAGCACGATGCCGATGGCGACGGCGACGACGGCCAGGATCCGCGGGTCACCGGCGTGGTTGGTGATCGCCGGGTTCTCGACGCCGACGAGCTCCTTGTAGGTGGCCGGCAGGTAGGCGTAGACGGCGATCGCGACCAGCGCCAGGGAGATCACGGCGGAGATGAAGAACCCGCGGTTGATGGCGGTCATGCCGCTGCGGTCGCTGCGGCGCGGGGAGACCGCGAAGATGCCGATCATCGCGGTGATGACGCCGATCGCGGGCACGATCAGCGGGAAGGCGAGGCCCAGGTCGCCGAAGGCGGCCTTGCCGAGGATGAGCGCGGCCACCAGGGTGACGGCGTAGGACTCGAAGAGGTCGGCCGCCATTCCGGCGCAGTCTCCGACGTTGTCGCCCACGTTGTCGGCGATGGTCGCGGCATTGCGCGGGTCGTCCTCCGGAATGCCCTGCTCGACCTTGCCGACCAGGTCGGCGCCGACGTCGGCGGCCTTGGTGAAGATTCCGCCGCCCACGCGCATGAACATCGCGATCAGTGCGGCGCCGAGACCGAAGCCCTCCAGGACCTTGGGGGCGTCGGCGGCGTAGACCAGGACGACGCAGGAGGCGCCGAGGAGGCCGAGGCCGACGGTGAACATGCCGACGACGCCGCCCGTCCGGAAGGCGATCTTCATCGCCTTGTGGGAGACCTCGGTCAGGTCCTTGGCGGGCTCCCCCTCGGCCGGGGTGGCCTCGCGTGCGGCAGCGGCGACACGGACGTTGGCGCGGACCGCCAGACGCATGCCGATGTACCCAGTGGCGGCCGAGAAGATGGCGCCCACGAGGAAGAAGGCGGAGCGCCCGCCCCGCTGCGTCCAGTCGTCGGCGGGGAGCAGGAAGAGCAGGAAGAAGACCACGACGGCGAAGATGCCGAGGGTGCGCAACTGGCGGCCGAGGTAGGCGTTGGCGCCTTCCTGGACGGCTGCGGCGATCTTCTTCATGCTGTCGGTTCCCTCGTCGGCGGCGAGGACCTGGCGGACCAGGATCTGCGCGACGACGAGTGCGGCGAGTGCCACGGCCGCAATGACGATCACGATGAGCCGATTGTCATCGGTGAGTACTGCGGCTGCCAGATCTGTGGTGCGATCGGGCGCGATAGGGGTGAAGAGCCCCGTCATTCGTCCTCCTTGACGTGATGAGCTCAAGATGTGGACGGATTGTAGGGAGCGCGCCCCGATCAAAACAGTGCGCAGGAAACGCAATTGGCGCGCTCTCGCTCCTCAGCAATAGATCGCGTCACTCCATTACCCCCGAAAGGGGTAATGGGACAAAGGCATTGACGCCCCATCATTGATCTAGGGAAATGAAAAAGGCCCTGCTCAGCAGGGCCTTGATAAAGATCCGAAGATACGAAGGATTGCGCACGAAGCAGATCACAGTGGATCTCAAGGAAGCTCGGAAACTCCGGAGACGGGCCAGCTCATCCGGATGGTCCCGCCCGATTCCCCGCTGCTCACCTCGACGTCGTCGACGAGCCCGCTGATCACCGCGAGACCCATCTCGTCCTCGGTCTCGCCCTCGGACTCCAGGACGGCGGTGATGCCGGACACCGCGTCGGCCGCGCTACCGGACGGCCCGGGGACCTCGTCGCCGACCTCGATGGAGAACGTCTTGTCCTCCTCGATCAGCACCACCCGGACGGGCGCGGTCAGTCCGTTGCTCCGATGGAGTCCGACGGCACGCGAACAGGCCTCGCCCACGGCGAGGCGGACCTCGTCGAGGACGGCTTCGTCCACGCCGACCCGGCGCGCCACGGCGGCTGCGACCAGGCGGGCCGTCCGGACGTGTTCGGGCTGGGCGCTGAAGCGCAGTTCAACGGTGGCCATGCGCATCCCCCTCGGACTACGGGCGTGCCTTGACAGGGGCCCGGGCCAACCATGGCCCGGTACCCCCGCTCTCCTTGTCGGCTCCCTGCCGCCCGAAGGCCACAGGGGGCCGCGCGGAGCCGTCAGTCGGTGGCGTTGACGGCGTCTTCCACCGTGGTGTGGATCGGAAACACCTTGGTCAGACCGGTGATGCGGAAGATCTTCAGGATGCGCTCCTGGTTGCACACCAGACGGAGCGAGCCCTCGTGCGCACGAACGCGCTTGAGGCCTCCCACCAGCACACCGAGGCCGGTGGAGTCGAGGAAGTCCACCCGCTCCATGTCGACAACCAGGTGGTAGCTGCCGTCGTTCACCAACTCGACCAACTGCTCGCGCAGCTTGGGCGCGGTATACACATCAATCTCGCCACCGACCTCCACGACCGTACGGTCGCCGACAGTGCGAGTCGACAGGGACAGGTCCACGGATCCTCCAGCACCTTGCTATCGAGCGACGCCCCCTCACCCGAAGGTAGGCGAGGGATTGGCTGCCGCGATGGCATTCAATCACTTACCGGCAGGCGCGCACGACGCCTTCGGACCATTGTCCCGCACGCCGGTGGCACACTCGGTTCCAATGGCCAACACATCTGGTCCCGGACGGCCCACGGCGCGCACGGACCCACGACCCGCTCCCGACACGGTCCTGGACCGCCTGTCACGGGGGCCTTCGCGTGCTGCGCGCATCACTCATACGGAGCACTTGCCCCCTCGGGCGGGTCGTCATGCAGTCTGGCCGGACCGCATCCGAACAGACGTCGTAGCCGCGATCGGATCGGCCGGAATCGACCATCCGTGGGAACACCAGGCCGCGGCGGCCGAGCTCGCCCTCGACGGAACGTCCGTGGTCGTGGCCACCGGAACCGCCTCTGGCAAGTCCCTCGCCTACCTGGCGCCCGTGCTCTCGGCCCTCGCGGACGGCGCCGGGGCCCCGAACGGCCGGGGCGCGACCGCCCTGTACCTGGCCCCCACCAAGGCCCTGGCGGCCGACCAGCGGCGCGCGGTACGGGAACTGGCCGCCCCGCTGGGCAACGCCGTGCGCCCCGCGGTCTACGACGGGGACACGCCCGTCGAGGAACGCGAGTGGGTGCGCCAGTACGCGAACTACGTCCTGACCAACCCCGACATGCTGCACCGCGGGATCCTCCCGGCCCACCCGCGCTGGTCGTCCTTCCTGCGTGCCCTGCGCTACGTCGTGATCGACGAGTGCCACACCTACCGCGGGGTCTTCGGCTCCCACGTGGCACAGGTGCTGCGCCGACTGCGACGGCTGTGCGCCCGCTACGGCGCGGAACCCGTCTTCCTGCTGGCCTCCGCCACCGCGAGCGACCCGGCGGCGGCCGCGTCGCGGCTGACCGGCGTACGGGTGATCGAAATCACCGACGACGCCTCACCGCGGGGCGAGGTGGTCTTCGCCCTCTGGGAGCCGCCGCTGCTCACCGAGCTGCGCGGCGAAAAGGGCGCGCCCGTACGCCGGACGGCCACCGCCGAGACGGCCGACCTGCTGACCGACCTGGTCGTCCAGGGGGTCCGAACGGTCGCCTTCGTCCGCTCCCGGCGCGGCGCCGAGCTGATCTCCGTGATCACCCAGGAACGGCTCGCGTCGGTCGACCGGTCCCTGACCCGCCGGGTCGCCGCCTACCGGGGCGGATACCTCCCCGAGGAGCGCCGGGCCCTGGAGCGGGCCCTGCACTCCGGCGAGCTGCTCGGACTGGCCGCCACGACGGCCCTGGAGCTGGGTGTGGACGTCTCCGGCCTGGACGCCGTCCTGATCACCGGCTACCCGGGTACGAGGGCCTCCCTGTGGCAGCAGGCGGGCCGCGCGGGGCGCTCGGGCCAGGGCGCCCTGGCCGTGCTGATCGCCCGGGACGACCCGCTGGACACCTACCTCGTCCACCATCCGGAGGCGCTGTTCCGGCAACCGGTGGAGGCCACCGTCCTGGACCCCGACAACCCGTACGTCCTCGCCCCCCACCTGTGCGCGGCGGCGGCGGAGCTCCCGCTGACCGAGGCGGACCTGGAACTCTTCGGCCCGGCGACCGTGGACCTCCTCCCCCAGCTCGAAGCGGCGAAGCTGCTGCGCCGCCGGGCGACCGCCTGGCACTGGACCCGCCGGGAACGGGCCTCGGACCTGACGGACATCCGGGGTGGCGGCGGCCGCCCGGTGCAGATCGTCGAGGCCTCGACCGGCCGGCTGCTGGGTACGGTCGACGAGTCGGCGGCCCACACCGCCGTCCACGAGGGGGCCGTCCACCTCCACCAGGGCCGCACGTATCTCGTGAAGCACCTGGACCTGGAGGATGCGGCGGCCCTCGTGGAACAGGCGGACCCGCCCTTCTCCACCACGGCCCGTGACACCACCTCCATCTCCGTCTTGGAGACCGAGACCGAGATCCCGTGGGGCTCGGCCCGGCTCTGCTTCGGCTCCGTCGAGGTCACCAACCAGGTCGTCTCCTATCTGCGCCGCAAGCTGATCACCGGCGAGGTGCTGGGCGAGGCCAAGCTCGACCTGCCGCCCCGCACCCTGCGCACCCGGGCCGTGTGGTGGACGGTGACCGAGGACCAACTCGACGAGGCCCGGATCAACCCGGAGATCCTCGGCGGCGCCCTGCACGCCGCCGAGCACGCCTCCATCGGCATGCTCCCGCTGTTCGCCACCTGCGACCGCTGGGACATCGGCGGCGTCTCCGTACCGCTGCATCCCGACACCCTCCTCCCCACGGTCTTCGTCTACGACGGTCACCCCGGCGGCGCCGGCTTCGCGGAGCGCGCCTTCAGCACCGCCCGTGCCTGGCTGACGGCGACCCGTGACGCGATCGCGGCCTGCGAGTGCGAAGCCGGCTGCCCTTCCTGCATCCAGTCCCCCAAGTGCGGCAACGGCAACGAACCCCTGCACAAGCGCGGCGCCATCCGCCTCCTGACACGCCTCCTCTCCGAATCACCGGCCGCCCCACCCGCCGCCCCCTCCGAGCCCTGACCAGGCCTGAACGGGCCCGACGCGGCCCCGTACCCGGTCCGCCGGTTCCCCGGTCCCCAGGGCCTCAGCCCGGCGGGCCGGGCGGGCCCGACCGGGCCCGGATCGTCGCCGCGAACGGGCCCGCCGCGACCCGGGCGGTGACCTCGGCGACCTCGCCCCGGAGCAGGCACGCGCCGAGCGCCGCGCCCTGCGCCCGGGCCACCCGCAGGGCCGCCGCGCACGCCGTCTCCGGCCCGTGGGCCCAGGTGGCCGCCGCCGCGAGCGCCGCCAGGTCGGCGGCCGCCGCCGCCCGGTGGCGAGCCACGACGGCCTGGCCGAGCAGCAGCACCCCGCCGAACACCGCAGCCAGCACCGTCGCCACCAGCGCCGCCCAGACCGTGGCCGAACCCCGGTCCCGGCTCACGGCGGCGGCCCCACGCTGTCCTCCGCCAGGGCCACCGCCTGCGCGCCGAGCCGTACCGGCAGCCCGCCCGGCCCGGGCGCCTTCGCCGCCACCCGGACCCGCCAGAGGTCACCCGTCCGCTCCAGCTCCACCCGCGCTCCCGGCGGGGCGGCCTCCCGGGCCGCCGCCTCCACCACCTCCACGGGCTCCGACCTGGCCGCCGCCCGGGCTCCGGCCCGGGCCGCGTCCACACACCGGATCTGCGCGGCCGCCGCCATCAGGGCCCACACCAGCAGCGCCGCGAACAGCACCAGTGCCGGAATCACCAGGGCGGCCTCCGCCGTCACGTATCCGCGGTCCGACTTTCCCCGGATGCGCTGTGACTTGCCCTCAGAACGGCACATCGAGCGCCTTTCCGATGGTCGACTGAAGGGCCGTGGAGACGACTTCACTCGTCACCACCTTGTAGAGGACGGCCGCGAATGCGCAGGCCGCGATCGTTCCCATCGCGTATTCCGACGTGGACATCCCCTTGTCGCCCCCGTGCGCCCCGAGCGCCGTCCGTACACGAAACCAGATGATCCTCATGACAACCTCCTGTGAATTTCCGCTGTTGCTGTCTGTGGCCCATGCGACTTCAGGTGCTCGAGAGAAGTCCCGAGGCCATACCGATCACCACCGGAGCGACTCCGATCGCGAGAAAAGCGGGGAGGAAACACAGCCCCACCGGTGCGGTGACGAGAACCGCCGCCCGCTGCGCCCGCGCTCCCACCGTGCGGGCCCGGTCCTCTCTGAGCCCGGACGCGAGCCGGGAGACCGGCTCCGCCGCGGGCGCCCCCGTCCGCGCGGCCCGTTCCAGGCACTCCGCGAGCGCCCGGGCGCCCGGTATCTCCGCCAACCTCCCCCACCCGGCGCCCGGTTCGCCGCCGAGCCGCAGCTCCGCCCCGGCTCTCGCCAGCTGGTCACCCACCGGGCCGCCCAGCGACTCCCCCACCACCTCCGCGGCCTCCACCGGGCCCGCCCCGGCCGCCAGGCACGCGGCCAACAGGTCTGCGGCGAAAGGCAACTGACGCTCCACCTCCTGCACATCAGCTCCGACCGATGGCCGCGCCCTGGCCTGCCACCGCCGCACACCGAACGCGGCCAGGCCGCCGACAGCCACACCCGTCACCCCGCCCACGAGCACCCAGCCCGCCAGCAGCGCCCCGACGGACCCGGCCCACGCGGCCACCACACCCCTCAGCGCGGAGCCGAACACCGGCCTTCGAAGTCCCGGTCCAGCTCCCAACAGGGCTGCGGCCCTGCGCGCGATCGCCCGCGTCCGGAACCGCGCCATCACCGCTGACACCCACCACAGCGAGACCACGGCCAAGCAGGCGGCGATCCCCAGCCTGTGGACGACGAAGCTGCCCATCAGCGCTCCCCCGCTCGGACGATCCGCCGGCACCACAACAGCCCGAGCGCCTCCAACACCCCGCCGGCCAGCAGGCACCCCCATCCCATCGGCGTGTGCAGCAGCACCCGCAACGGATCCGCGCCCAGACCGGTGCCGATCAGCAGACCCACCAGCGGCAGCAGGGCGAGCACCAACACCGTCGACCGCGCCCCCGCCAACTGGGCCCGCAGCGACTCCTGCCGGTCCCGCTCGGCCCGCAGGGCCCCCTCCAGCCGTTCCAGTCCGGCGGCCAGTCCCGCGCCGCCGTCGACCGACACCCGCCAGCAGGCCGCCATCCCGCCCAGCCCTTCCGCCCCGGACTCCCGCGCCGCCTGGCGCAACGCACCGGTCACGTCCCCGCCGAAGGCCGCGGCAGCCAGCACGCCCGTCTCCGCCGCACCCGACCCGCCGGGGCCGACGACCGTCCTGCGCAGGGCGGCCGTCAGCGCCTGCCCGGGCTGAGCTCCCGCCCGCAGCTCGCCCACCACCGCCCCGCACAGGGCCACCACCTCGGCGGCCCGCGCCGCCCGGGCCCGCTCCCGCGCCCGTACCCGCAGCCACCGGCGCACCAGCGGCACCCCCGCCGCCCCCGCCAGCAGCGGGATCACCGACCCGCCGAGCACCGCCACCAGCAGCCCCGCCGCGAGACTGACCCACTCCCGCCACCGCGCTGCCCGCACCCGTACCGCGATCAGCAGCCGCTCCTGACGCAGCGGACCGACCGGAACCACCGGACCGGCCGCAGCGAGGACCACCTGGACCCGCCGGGACACCCGGTCGCCACCGGCCAGCCCCCAAGCGGCCGCGCCGGCGCACAGCACCCCGGCGAACAGCGGCACCGGCAGCCCCGCCCCCGCGCTCACCGGACGCCCCGCAACAGCGGGCGGAGCAGTTCCCAGCCCCTCTCCCGCACGAAGCCCCGGGCGGCCCAGCGCAGCGCCGGTACGGTGACCACCAGTCCTGCGGCGTCCCGCTCCAACACGTGCACCTCGGCCAGTCGGCGCCGTCCCTCCCGGTCCCGGACCAAGTGCAGCACCAGGGTCAGCGCCGCGGCCAACTGGCTGTGCAGGGCCGCCCGGTCGAGCCCGGCGGCCGTTCCGAGCGCCTCCAGCCGGGCGGGGACACGGGCCGCGGCATTGGCGTGGACCGTCCCGCAACCCCCCTCGTGCCCGGTGTTCAGGGCGGCGAGCAGGTCCGCCACCTCGGCACCCCGCACCTCGCCCACCACCAGCCGGTCGGGCCGCATCCGCAGCGCCTGGCGAACCAGGTCCGCCAGGGTGACCAGCCCCGCCCCCTCCTGGTTGGCCGGCCGGGTCTCCAGCCGCACCACGTGCGGATGGTCGGGGCGCAGCTCGGCCGAGTCCTCGGCCAACACGATCCGCTCGCCGGGACCGACCAGCCCCAACAGGGCGCTGAGCAGGGTGGTCTTGCCCGTTCCGGTACCGCCGGAGACGAGGAACGACAGCCGCGCCTCGACCATGTCCCGGAGCAGGTGCTGCCCACCGGGCGGCAGTGTCCCCGCGGCGACGAGCTCCTCCAGCGTGAACGCCCGCGGCCGCACCACCCGCAGCGAGAGGCAGGCCGAACCGACCGAGACCGGGGGCAGCACGGCGTGCAGCCGGGTGCCGTCGGGCATCCGGGCGTCCACCCAGGGCCGGGCGTCGTCGAGGCGCCGCCCCGCGACGGCGGCCAGCCGCTGGGCGAGCCTGCGCACGGCCTCGGCGTCGGCGAAGGTCACTCCGGTCAGCTCCAGGCCACCACCGCGGTCCACCCACACCCGGTCGGGGGCCGCCACCAGCACATCGGTGACCTCCGGATCGCCGAGCAGCGCCTCCAGCGGCCCTGCGCCGACCAGCTCGGACCGTAACTCGGCGGCCACACCGAGCACTTCGGCGTCCCCGAGCAGCCTGCCCTGGGCCCGTAGGGCTGCCGCCACCCGTGCCGGGGTCGGTTCCGCCCCGGTCTCGGCGAGCCGCCGGCGCACCGCGTCCAGGAGCACCGCGCTCATGCCGGCACCCCCTGGGCGGAGCCGAGCGCCCGCTGCCAGAAGCCGTCGCAGAAGCGGGCCAACGGGCCCTTCCCCTGCGTCCCCGGCGGTTCGCCCTCGGCCGCCCGTCCCGGGAGCCCCACCTCTACGGGCACCTCCCCGGCCAGCGGTGCCCCCAACAGCCCGGCCACGGACTCCGGATCGAGGCCGCCCGCGCAGCGTCCCCGTACGACGACCCGCACGTCCCGGGCCACCATCCGGACCCCGGCCGCCACCCGGCCCGCGGCGGCCACCGACCGCAACTCGCCCGGCACGACCATCAGCAGCAGGTCGAGCTGGGCCAGCACCTCGGCCACGGCTTCGTCGACCCGCCGCGGGAGGTCGACCACCACGACCCCGCCCCGGCGGCGTGCGGCAGCCACCACGGACCGGATCGCGGCGGGCGGCACCACCACCCGGTCACCGCGGTCCCAGCTGAGCACCCGCAGGTCGTGCAGCTCGGGCAGGGACTCCTCCAGCGCTCCGGCGCCGACCCGGCCGCGCGAGGCCGCGAAGTCCGGCCAGCGCAGTCCTTCGGCGCTCTCGCCCCCGAGCAGGACGTCCATGCCACCCCCCAACGGGTCGCCGTCGATGAGGATGGTCCGTTCTCCGGCGCGGGCGGCCCGCACGGCGAGCGCGCAGGCGAGGGTGGAGGCCCCGGCGCCACCGCTGCCGCCGATCACCCCCACGGCGAGGGCGGGGCGCCCGGCCCCCTCCACGACATCGGCGATGCGGTCGACGAGCCGACTCTCGGCATCGGGGAGCCGCAACACCTCCTCGGCGCCGATCTCCACCGCCCGTTGCCACACCTGGGGGTCGTCCAGGTCCCGGCCGACGAGGAACACACCGGCCCTGCGCGGTGCCCCGCGCACCCGTCGCGCGGCGTCGTCACCCACCAGCACGAGCGGCGCGGATTCCCATCCCGCGCTCCGCGCCCCGCCGCCCACCTCGAGGGCCCCGACGGCCCCGTCCTGCTCGGGAACCTCGTGGTGCACGTGCGGCTCGGCACCCGCCGCGGCACACAGCCTCAGCAGATCGTCGAGCAGCAGCGGGTCCTCGGTGATGATCAGCGGCCGTCCGCCGCCGGGCGCGGATCCGGCCACGGAACCGGTTCCGGGGCCCGCCCCGACCCCCGTTCCCCTTCCGCCGACCACGGACTCCCGCGTTTCACACGACTTCGATCGGGCCACGATCTCCGCCCCCTTCTCGCTGCAAATGCTTCCGCCACGGACTTCGCGGCTGGAATCACCGTGCAGCGATCAGGAAAAAGAAGTGGATCTTGTTGGATAACTGTGGACAACGCATCGGTTGTGAATAACTCGGTCACCCACTCAGGTGAGTTCCGGAGCGCGGCGGAACCACTACGCACCGTCACGAGTCTGGTGTGGTGAGGGCCTTCGCCGCGTCGGCCCCACACAAGAGGAGGGGCCGAAGGATGGTCACTTGGAGCCGAAGGCAGGGACGCGAACCGCGTCCGGACATGCGACGACCCCCGCCGGGGGGGAGAGCGGGGGTCGTCCCCACGGTCCGACTCGGGGGGGGAGGAGCCAGACCGGGTTAGCACGGTCGCGAACGATCCGTGACTTCCATGGTGTACCCGAGAGCCTTCTCAGGCAAACCCACGCGCCACACCTTACGCCGAATGGTGGGCGCATATGCTCGAGGCGTGGAAAATCAGCCCTTGCCGCACTCCTCGCCTCGCACCGCAGCCTTCTTCGACCTGGACAAGACGGTCATTGCGAAGTCGAGCACCTTGACGTTCAGCAAGTCCTTCTACCAAGGCGGCCTGATCAACCGGCGAGCCGTGTTGCGCACCGCGTACACCCAGTTCATCTTCCTGGCCGGCGGTGCCGACCACGATCAGATGGAACGGATGCGGGAGTACCTGTCCGCCCTCTGCAAGGGGTGGAACGTGCAGCAGGTGCGGGAGATCGTCGCCGAGACCCTGCACGACCTCATCGACCCGATCATCTACGACGAGGCCGCGTCCCTGATCGAGGCCCACCACACCGCGGGCCGCGACGTGGTGATCGTGTCCACCTCCGGCGCGGAAGTCGTCGAGCCCATCGGGGAGATGCTCGGCGCGGACCGGGTCGTCGCCACCCGCATGGTCGTGGGTGAGGACGGTTGCTTCACCGGTGAGATCGAGTACTACGCCTACGGGCCCACCAAGGCGGAGGCGGTACGCGAGCTCGCGGAGTCCGAGGGGTACGACCTCACCCGCTGCTACGCCTACAGCGACTCGGCCACCGACGTCCCGATGCTCGAAGCCGTCGGACACCCGCACGCCGTCAACCCCGACCGGGCACTGCGGCGGGAAGCCGTGGCGCGCGAGTGGCCGGTCCTGGTTTTCAACCGGCCCGTACGGCTGAAGCAGCGCCTTCCCGGGCTGTCCATGCCGACCCGGCCCGCCCTGGTCGCCGCGGCGGCGGTGGGCGCGGCAGCCGCCACGGCCGGGCTGGTCTGGTACGCGAGCCGGCGCCGCGCCCATGCACTGGCCTCAGCCGGCTCTGCCTGAATGTCCTGACCTGCACGGATAAAGACTGTCCGGTTCGCCCTCGGTCGTCCCGGAAAGTAAAAAGTGGAGCTAGGGGTTTCGCATGGCTCCGAAGCGGAGTACAAATAAAGCAACGGCCCGCGAGACCAAAGAACATCCGAGAGGATCATCTTTAAAACGCAGTAAGGCCCACGGACCGGAGCATGAGCGCCGAGCACCCACGCGACGTCGACCCGTCGATTACGGGCCAGCCGCACCAGGTAACGGGCAAAGACCCCGACCTGATGGGCAACTATCGAGGACGCTTGGTAACTGGGCGTAAATGCCAGCGGCGACACCAAAGCAAGACGGTGTCGCCGCAACCCATGTCCGGGGTCCGAACGACTCAGACAAGGGGCCGAACGGGCAGAACGGTAGAACGGGCGGCTCAGGCCGCACCCCGCTGCAGGGCTTCGCAGACCGCCGTCGACTCGCGGACACCCAGCTCGACCGCCCGGCCGCAGTGCGCGATCCAGGCGGACATGCCCTCCGCGGTCCCGGAAACGTAGCCCTCGAAGGCGGCCAGGTAGGCGTCGTTCCCCTGCTCCGCGTGGCCGACCTCCGCCGGGCAGATGGCCTTGGGGTCCAGGCCGCTGTTGATCAGGACGATCCGCTCGGCCGCCCGCGCGACCAGCCCGTTGTACGAGGCGAACGGACGCAGCGCCAGCAGTTCGCCGTGCACCACCGCGGCCGTGATCAGGGCCGGGGCGGAACCGCCCGCGATGATCAGGCGGGACAGCCCGTCGAGGCGGCCGGCCACCTCCTCAGCGCTCGGGAGCGGGAGTTCCACCAGGGGTTCGGTCACCGGCTCGCCCGCCAGCCGGGGACGGCCCACGACATCGCCGTCCGCCGTCGACCCGCACGCCACCAGGTGCAGCCGCGCCAGGACCCGGAGCGGCGACTGGCGCCAGATGCTCAGCAACTGGCCGGCCTCCGCCGTGAGCCGCAGTGCCGCGCCCACCGTCAGCGCCTCCGGCTCCGAACCGAAGTCGGTCCGACGGCGCACCTCCTCCAACGCCCAGTCCGCACCGGACAGCGCCGCGCTCCCGCGGGCGCCGCGCAGGGCGGCCTCCGAGGTGATCTCACCGCTGCGGCGACGCATCACCCGGTGCCCGTAGACGCGGTCCACGGCCTTGCGTACGGAATCCACGGATTCGGCCACACCGGGCAGTCCGGCCAGAGGGGCCAGCGGGTCAGAAGCGCTACTCATAAGTAGGGAGCCTACGCACTGGGCACCCATAGCACCGACCCCTCCTTGGAGTGGTCTTCTTCACTCACCTTGACAACACAGTGCTATCGAACCGCTACGCTTGGTGAACATGAAGATCGCTTTCGTGGGAAAGGGCGGCAGCGGCAAGACGACCCTGTCCTCCCTCTTCATCCGCCACCTCGCCGCCAATGAAGCCCCCGTCGTCGCGGTGGACGCCGACATCAACCAACATCTGGGCGCCGCGCTCGGACTCACCGAGGAGGAGGCCGACGAACTGCCGGCCCTCGGCGCGCACCTGCCCCTGATCAAGGAGTACCTGCGCGGTTCCAACCCGCGCATCCCGTCCGCCGACTCGATGATCAAAACCACCCCGCCCGGCCGTGGATCGCGCCTGCTGCGCGTCACCGAGGACAACCCGGTGTACGAGGCCTGCGCGCGCACGCTCCTGCTCGACGGGGAGCCCGTACGCCTCATGGCGACCGGGCCGTTCACCGAGGCCGACTTGGGCGTGGCTTGCTACCACTCCAAGGTCGGGGCGGTCGAGCTCTGCCTCAACCACTTGATCGACGGTCCTGACGAGTACGTGGTCGTCGACATGACGGCCGGCTCGGACTCCTTCGCCTCGGGCATGTTCACCCGCTTCGACGTGACCTTCCTGGTCGCCGAACCGACCCGCAAGGGCGTCTCCGTCTACCGCCAGTACAAGGAGTACGCGCGGGACTTTGGGGTCGCGCTCAAGGTCATCGGCAACAAGGTGCAGGGACCCGAGGACATCGAGTTCCTCCAGGACGAGGTGGGCGAGGACCTGCTGGTCACCGTCGGGCACTCCGACTGGGTGCGGGCGATGGAGAAGGGCCGGCCGGCCCCCTTCGAGCTACTCGAAGCCTCCAACCGGCTCGCCCTCCAGGAGCTCCAGGACGCAGCCGACGACTCGTACGCGCACCGAGACTGGGCCCGGTACACGGAGCAGATGGTCAGCTTCCACCTCAAGAACGCGGAGAGCTGGGGCAACGCCAAGACCGGGGTCGACCTGGCGGACCAGGTCGACCCCGGATTCGTCCTGCGCGAGGGGGCCGAGGCGCTCGTCAGCCCTCGTCCGCACTCCCCGCGGCCGGCTCCTCAGCCTGCTTGACGCCCGCGGGGGCGGCCGGCGCCGCCGGCGGCCCCGCGGTCAGGAACTTCCCCCAGCCCTCCTTCGGCGCCTCCCCGACGTCGAGGGTGCGCATCCACTCCAGGGCCTTCGGGTCCTGCGCGTCCAGCCAGTCCGCCAGCTCCCGGAACGGAACGCAGCGGACCTCCTTCTGGGTGCACATGGTCTTGATGGACTCCTCGACGGCGCGCATGTAGGTGCCGCCGTTCCAGGACTCGAAGTGATTTCCGATGATCAGCGGTGCGCGGTTGCCCTGGTAGGCGCGGTCGAAGGCCTCCCGCAAGCCGTCGCGCATCTGGTCACCCCAGTACGCGTGCTGGGAGGGGTCACCCTGCGAGGTCGTCCCGGACTGGTTGACCATGTAGTTGTAGTCCATGCTCAGGGTGTCGAAGGCACGCCCCGGCATGGGCACCAGCTGGAGCGGGATGTCCCAGAGCCCGTCGGTCTTCTTGGGCCAGATCTGCTTGCTGATGCCGCTGGAGTCATAGCGGAAGCCCATGTCCTTCGCCGCCAGCATGAAGTTCTTCTGACCTTCGAGGCAGGGCGTGCGGGCGCCGATGAGCTCCTTGTCGTAGTTGAAGGGGAGCGCCTCCTGGTCCTTCAGGCCGGAGTTGGTCTTCCAGTTCTTGACGAAGGACTTGGCCTGGTTGATCTCGCTCTTCCACTCCTCCACGGACCAGGTGCCGACGCCGCCGTCGGGGCCGCAGAAGTGCCCGTTGAAGTGGGTGCCGATCTCATTGCCCTCCAGCCACGCCGCGCGGACCTGGGTGGCGGTGTCCTTGATGCCCTGGAGGTCGCCGAAGCCGATGTCGGAGCGGCCGGACTCATGCTGGGGCGCCGTATAGAGGGAACGTTTCTCCTCAGGGAGCATGTAGACGCCGCTGAGGAAGTACGTCATGCGGGCGTTGTACTTCTTGCCGACCTCGCGGAAGTGCGAGAAGAGCTTCTGACTGTCCTCGCCGGCCCCGTCCCACGAGAACACCACGAACTGCGGCGGCTTTTCGCCGGGCCCCAGCTTTTGCGGCTTCTGCACGTTCGGCTGCATGCCGGTGTACGCGGTCGACCCGTCGCCGATGGGCCGGTTGACGCTACCCGGAGCCTCCGGGGCGGCGGCCCCCTTCAGCGCGTTCGGGGCCCCGGGAGCCGGGGACTTGGCGGGTTCAGAGGTGCTGCACCCGGCGACCCCCAGGACCAGCGCCGTGGCGACCAGGCCGCCGGCGATCTTCTTCGTGGCGGCGATCATCCGCCCACCTCTCCCTCGCAGTTCCATCGCAGGACTTCCGCGCCGCAACGTCCCATGCGGTCCGCTCGAGAGAAGGTATGACAAGCCGGACAAAATGCTTAATCACCCTTGAGTGCTAATTCGTACGCCATTTGCCCGTATTATTCACCGCTCACCTTTACTCTCCATTACCATTCATTTACCGAGCGTTGAGAATCCCGCCGCTTCATCCCTCCCCAGAGGAGACGGGAACCCATGACAGCCACCTCCCCCACGAGCTCCGCCCAACAGATCCGCAAGGACCTTCCCGCGGATCTCTCCGCCTCCATCGCCGTCTTCCTGATCGCCCTGCCACTCTCGCTCGGCATCGCCCTGGCCACCGGTGCCCCGCTCCAGGCGGGGCTGGTCGCCGCGGCGGTCGGCGGGATCGTCGCCGGGCGGCTGGGTGGCGCTCCACTCCAGGTGAGCGGGCCCGCCGCCGGACTTACCGTGGTCACCGCCGAGTTGATCCAGCGCTACGGATGGCGCACCACCTGTGCCATCACCGTGCTCGCCGGCCTCTGCCAACTCGGCCTCGCCGCGCTGCGCACCGCCCGGTCGGCGCTCATGGTCAGCCCGGCCATCGTGCACGGCATGCTCGCGGGCATCGGCGTGACCATCGCGCTGGCCCAGCTGCACATCGTGCTCGGCGGCACACCACAGAGCAACGCCGTGGCCAACGTCGTGGGCCTGCCCGGCCAGTTGGCCGATCTGCATCCGGTCGCGCTGGGCATCAGCGCGCTGACCCTGCTCGTCCTGCTTGGCTGGCCACGGCTGCCCGGTCGGGTGGGCCACGCCCTGCGCAAGGTGCCCGCGGCGCTCGCCGCCGTCGCCACGGCCACGGCCTTCGCCGCGCTGGCCGGGCTCAGCCTGCCGCGGGTGGACCTGCCGTCCTGGCGCAGCCACGCCCTGCCCGAACTGCCCGAAGGGCCGGTCCTCGGTCTCATCGCCGCGGTACTGACCATCACCCTGGTCGGCAGCGTGGAATCGCTGCTCTCCTCCGTCGCGACCGACAAGCTGATCGCCTCCGAGCGCCGTACGGGCAACCGCCCGCCGCGCGCCGATCTCGACCGGGAACTGCGAGGCCAGGGCGCGGCGAACATCGTCTCCGGCGCGCTGGGCGGGCTGCCCATCACGGGTGTGGCCGTCCGCAGTGTGGCGAACGTCAAGTCCGGTGCAGTCAGCCGAAAGTCGTCCATGCTGCACGGATTCTGGGTGCTGCTCGCGGCCGGACTGCTGGTCCCGGTCCTCGACCTGATCCCGCTCGCCGCACTGGCCGCCCTCGTGATGGCGGTCGGCGTACAGATGGTCAACATCACGCACCTGCGCAGCGTCACCCGGCACCGGGAGGTCCTGGTCTACGGCACGACCATCGTCGCCGTGGTGCTCGGCGGGGTCCTGGAGGGCGTGGCCATCGGTATCGCCGTGGCCGTCGCGCTGGCCCTGTACCGGCTCACCCGGACCCGGATCACCGTGGAGCGACTGGACGGCGGGGCCCACCGGGTGGAGGCCCGTGGACAGTTGACCTTCCTCGCGGTGCCCCGGCTGAGCCGGGTGCTGAACCAGATTCCGCACGACGGACACGCCGTGATCGAGCTGGACGGCTCGTTCATGGACCACGCGGCCTACGAGACGCTGCACGACTGGCAGGATTCCCACCTGGCGCACGGAGGCTCGCTGGAGGTCACCGGCCGCGCCGGAGCGTCGGCGCGACTGCCCGAGGCCGCGCCCGGAGCCGTGCTCGGAGTCGCATCCGACGACGCGCCTGACGACGGGAGCCACCACGCGGACCGCTCCCGCCGCACGTCGCAGCGCGGCGTGCACCAGTGCTGCCGCCCCTGGACTCCGTGGCAGAACCACTGCGACCACCGCCCCGCGGGTACCCGTACGATCACTGCCGCAGCCGCGGCCGAGGCAGCCGCGGCGGCCGCCGAGGCGGAAACGGGGGCCGCCACCGAACCGTCCGGCTCTCCCTCCCCCCGGCGGCGCGGCGCGGGCCAACTGGCCAATGGGATCAGCGCCTTCCAGCGCGACACCGCACCTCACGTGCGGGACGAGCTGGCCCGGCTGGCCCGCGAGGGGCAGCGGCCCTCCCAGCTCTTCCTCACCTGCGCAGACTCCCGCCTGGTGACCAGCATGATCACGGCCAGCGGACCGGGTGACCTGTTCACGGTCCGCAACGTCGGCAATCTGGTCCCGCTACCCGGCGCGGAGTCCACCGACGACTCCGTCGCCGCGGCCATCGAGTACGCCGTGGACGTGCTGCAGGTCGACAGCATCACGGTGTGCGGGCACTCGGGCTGCGGCGCCATGCAGGCCCTGCTCTCCTCCGCGCCCGGCGCCCCGATGACCCCGCTGCGCCGCTGGCTGAAGCACGGGCTGCCCAGCCTGGAGCGGATGGCCAGCCGCCACCACGCATGGGCCCGGATCTCGGGCCGGCTCCCGGCGGACGCGGTGGAGCAGCTGTGCCTGACCAATGTGGTCCAGCAACTGGAGCACCTGCGGGCCCATGAATCGGTGGCCAGGCGACTCGCCGAAGGCACCCTGGAACTGCACGGGATGTACTTCCACGTGGGCGAGGCTCAGGCGTATCTGCTGTCCGAGGGCGAGGACTTCTTCGACTGTCGGGTCTTCGACAGCGTGGGCCAGCACGCCTGAACCGATACCCTCCCGTAATCGTGCAATCGTTTGGCCCCTTGCCGCTCCCTGCAGCGGGAAGGGGCCATTCGCACTCCGTTCTCGCGCGGACCAGATCGTGATATAGGTCTAAACCAATTCTCGGCTACCCCTTGTCACCTGGGCCGCTGACTGATGAGCTATGCCCGGGGACACAACGGACACCCTGGGAAAGGGAGATGTCGTGAGCAATGAGAGCTTGGCCAATCTGCTCAAGGAGGAGCGGCGGTTCGCACCGCCCGCCGATCTGGCCGCCGCCGCCAATGTGACCGAGGCTGCGTATGCACAGGCCGACGCGGACCGGCTGGGCTTCTGGGCCGAGCAGGCCCGGCGGCTGACCTGGGCCACCGAGCCGACCGAGACGCTCGACTGGACGAACCCGCCCTTCGCGAAGTGGTTCGCGGACGGCAAGCTCAACGTCGCGTACAACTGCGTGGACCGCCACGTCGAGGCCGGCAACGGCGACCGCGTCGCCATCCACTTCGAGGGCGAGCCCGGCGACAGCCGCTCGATCACCTACGCCGAGCTCAAGGACGAGGTCTCCAAGGCCGCCAACGCCCTGACCGAGCTGGGTGTCGAGGCCGGTGACCGCGTCGCCGTCTACCTGCCGATGATCCCCGAGGCGGTCGTCGCGATGCTCGCGTGCGCCCGTGTCGGTGCCGCGCACTCCGTGGTCTTCGGCGGTTTCTCCGCCGACGCCGTCGCCTCCCGCATCCAGGACGCCGACGCCAAGCTGGTCATCACCGCTGACGGCGGCTACCGCCGCGGCAAGCCCACCGCCTTGAAGCCCGCCATCGACGAGGCCGTCGCCAAGTGTCCGCAGGTCGAGCACGTGCTCGTCGTACGCCGCACCGGCCAGGACACCGCGTTCGCCGAGGGCCGCGACCTCTGGTGGCACGACGTGGTCGGCCGGCAGTCCGCCGAGCACACCCCGCAGCCGTTCGATGCCGAGCACCCGCTCTTCATCCTCTACACCTCGGGGACCACGGGTAAGCCGAAGGGCATCCTGCACACCTCCGGCGGCTACCTCACGCAGGCCGCGTACACCCACCACGCGGTCTTCGACCTGAAGCCGGAGACCGACGTCTACTGGTGCACCGCCGACATCGGCTGGGTGACCGGGCACTCCTACATCGTCTACGGGCCGCTCGCCAACGGCGCCACCCAGGTGATGTACGAGGGCACGCCCGACACCCCGCACCAGGGCCGGTTCTGGGAGGTCGTCCAGAAGTACGGCGTCACCATCCTCTACACCGCGCCCACGGCGATCCGTACGTTCATGAAGTGGGGCGACGACATCCCCGCGAAGTTCGACCTGTCGAGCCTGCGCGTGCTGGGCTCGGTCGGCGAGCCGATCAACCCCGAGGCCTGGATCTGGTACCGCAAGCACATCGGTGGCGACCGCTGCCCGATCGTGGACACCTGGTGGCAGACCGAGACCGGCGCGATGATGATCTCCCCGCTGCCGGGCGTCACCGCCACCAAGCCGGGCTCCGCTCAGCGCGCCCTGCCCGGAATCTCCGCCACCGTCGTGGACGACGAGGCGCACGAGGTCCCCAACGGCGGGGGCGGCTACCTGGTCCTCACCGAGCCGTGGCCGTCGATGCTGCGCACCATCTGGGGCGACGACCAGCGGTTCATCGACACCTACTGGTCGCGCTTCGAGGGCAAGTACTTCGCGGGTGACGGCGCCAAGAAGGACGACGACGGCGACATCTGGCTGCTCGGCCGGGTCGACGACGTGATGCTGGTGTCCGGCCACAACATCTCCACCACCGAGGTCGAGTCGGCCCTCGTCTCGCACCCCTCGGTCGCCGAGGCCGCCGTGGTCGGCGCCAACGACGAGACCACCGGGCAGGCCATCGTCGCCTTCGTCATCCTGCGCGGCAGCGCCTCCGAGACCGAGCACCTGGTCGCGGACCTGCGCAACCACGTGGGCAGCACGCTGGGTCCGATCGCCAAGCCCAAGCGGATCCTGCCGGTCCAGGAGCTGCCGAAGACGCGCTCGGGCAAGATCATGCGCCGTCTGCTGCGCGACGTGGCGGAGAACCGCGCGGTCGGTGACGTCACCACGCTCGCCGACTCCTCGGTCATGGACCTGATCCAGAGCAAGCTCCCGGCCGCCGGCAGCGAGGACTGAGGCACACCGCCCGGGGCGCACTGAGACACCTCGACCCACCGACTCACCAACACACCGAAAGGGGCACCCGGCGCGCCGCGCAGGGTGCCCCTTTCGCACTTAAAGTGACGATCACCGGATACGTCCTCGCGTGCACCCTGTAAAATATTCAAAGCGTAAAGAAAGACCACAGGGTGCGCCGGGAAGTCTGGTCGGCAATGAGTTCAGCCATGCCGTCCAACCGCCCCCCGGAGGTGTCCCCTCGTGGCCGCGCCCAGCCCCACCGACCACAAGAGCCCCAAGCTGCTCGGCCGTCTCTCACTGCCCGAGCTCCGCTTCGTCGGCGACGCCCTGCGTGCCGAGACCGTCGGCGGTGTGCTGCTGCTCGTGGCCGCGATCGCCGCCCTCCTGTGGGCGAACATCCCCGCCGTCTCGGAGAGCTACGACAGCGTCCGGTCCTTCCACATCGGCCCCGCCTCCCTCGGCCTGGACCTCTCGCTCCAGCACTGGGCGGCCGACGGACTCCTCGCCATCTTCTTCTTCGTTGCCGGCATCGAGCTCAAGCGCGAGCTCGTCGCGGGTGATCTGCGCGATGCCAGGGCGGCCGCGCTCCCGGTGATCGCCGCCCTGTGCGGCATGGCCGTACCCGCCGTGATCTACGTACTCGTCAACGTGCTGGGCGACGGCTCCACCGCCGGCTGGGCCGTCCCGACCGCCACCGACATCGCCTTCGCGCTGGCCGTCCTCGCCGTCATCGGCACCTCGCTGCCGTCGGCCCTGCGCGCCTTCCTGCTGACCCTCGCGGTCGTCGACGACCTCTTCGCCATCCTGATCATCGCGGTGTTCTTCACCAGCGAGATCGACTTCCTCGCGCTCGGCGGCGCGTTCGTGGGCCTCGCCCTCTTCTGGTTCCTGCTCCGCCGCGGTGTCCACGGCTGGTACGTCTACGTTCCGCTCGCCCTGGTCATCTGGGGCCTGATGTACAACAGCGGCGTCCACGCCACCATCGCCGGCGTCGCCATGGGACTGATGCTCCGCTGCACCCGTCAGGAGGGCGAACGGCAGTCCCCCGGTGAGCGCATCGAGCACCTGGTCCGGCCCGTGTCGGCCGGTCTCGCCGTGCCGCTCTTCGCCCTCTTCTCCGCCGGCGTCTCCCTCTCCGACAAGGCCATCGCCCAGGTCTTCACCCGGCCCGAGACCCTCGGCGTGGTGCTCGGCCTGGTCATCGGCAAGGCGCTGGGCATTTTCTGTGGCACCTGGCTGGCCGCCCGCTTCACCAAGGCCGAGCTGAACGAGGACCTCGCCTGGCCGGACGTGGTTGCCGTGGCCACGCTCGCCGGCATCGGCTTCACCGTCTCCCTCCTGATCGGCGAACTCGCCTTCGCCGGCGACTCGGTCCTCACCGACGAGGTCAAGGCGGCCGTCCTGATCGGCTCCCTGATCGCCGCCGTGGTCGCGTGCGTCATGCTCAAGCTCCGCAACCGTACGTACCGGGCGCTCACCGAGGCCGAGGAGCGCGACGAAGACCACGACGGCATCCCGGACATCTACGAGGAGCACAACCCCGCGTACCACCTGCGGATGGCCAAGATCTACGAGGACCGGGCCGCGGAACACCGCCGCAAGGCCGAGAACGGGGCCGCCACCCCGCTCCAAACCACGGCCGGGTCCACCACCGACGGCGACCGTCCGGCATGATCTGACTGACGACGCAGGACAGCCGCGCCGACCGGCAGCAGACGACAGAGGGAGAGAGCGATGAGCGCAGTGGACCAAGAGGCGCAGGGAGCCGAGCTCACACTCGGCCAGCTGGTCGCCTCGGCCACCGCCGAGATGTCCGCACTGGTGCACGACGAAATCGCCCTCGCCAAGGTGGAGATCAAGCAGGACGTCAGGCGCGCGGGCATCGGCAGCGGTGCCGCGATCGCCGCCGGGGTGTTCGTGCTCGCCTCCGTGCCGATGCTGAGCTTCGCCCTGGCTTACTGGATTCACACCTCCGGGCTCGGGCTCGCGTGGTGCTTCCTCATCGTCGCCGGGGTGTTCTGGCTGCTCGCGGGCGTGGTCGGGCTGCTCGCCTACGTCAAGTTCAAGAAGGTGAAGCCGCCGGTGAAGACCATCGAGGCCGTCAAGCAGACCGCCGCGCTGGTCGGGACCGTCAAGCCGCACCCGCGGCCGGTGAGTGACAAGGCTGTGGGTGTGGCACGCTCGTCCTCATGACAGCGCCCACGCCGGACTCCAGCGTTCCTCCCACAGCTGCCACGGCGGTACGGCTCGACCTCCCCGACGGGCAGGCGGTGACGCACCGGGACGTCGCAGCGAACGGCGCCCGCTTCCACGTCGCCGAGCTCGGTGACGGGCCGCTGGTGCTGCTGCTGCACGGCTTCCCGCAGTTCTGGTGGACCTGGCGGCACCAGATGACCGCGCTCGCCGACGCCGGGTACCGGGCGGTCGCGATGGACCTGCGCGGGGTCGGCGGCAGCGACCGCACCCCGCGCGGATACGACCCCGCCAACCTGGCGCTCGACATCACCGGGGTCGTACGGTCCCTCGGCGAGCCGGACGCCGCGCTCGTCGGACACGACCTGGGCGGGTACCTCGCCTGGACGGCCGCCGTGATGCGGCCCAAGCTGGTGCGCCGGCTCGTGGTCTCCTCCATGCCGCATCCGCGCCGCTGGCGCTCGGCGATGCTGTCGGACTTCGGTCAGACCCGGGCCAGTTCACACATCTGGGGCTTCCAGCGGCCGTTCGTTCCCGAGCGGCAGCTCGTCGCCGACGGCGGGGCGCTCGTAGGGGAGCTGATCCGGGACTGGTCGGGGCCTCGGCCGCCCGAGGACGAGGACCTGGCCGTGTACCGGCGGGCCATGTGCATCCCGTCCACCGCGCACTGCTCGATCGAGCCGTACCGCTGGATGATGCGGTCGATGGCCCGGCCCGACGGGATCCAGTTCAACCGGCGGATGAAGCGTCCGGTGCGGGTGCCGACGCTGCACCTGCACGGTTCGCTCGACCCGGTGATGCGCACGCGCAGTGCGGCCGGTTCCGGCGAGTACGTCGAAGCCCCCTACCGGTGGCGGCTGTTCGACGGGCTCGGGCACTTCCCGCACGAGGAGGACCCGGTCGCCTTCTCGTCCGAGCTGGTGAACTGGCTCAAGGACCCCGAGCCGGACCGCTGACGAAACGACCGGTCCGTTCCCACTGCCGAACGGACGCTGACGGCCGCGGACCCGGCGACCGTCCCTGCAAGGGGCGGGAGTTCGATCGCGCGCTCGCCTTACGAGCATTCAATTGCCTGGCGCATAGGCCAATTGGCCGCCCCTGACGGGATTACGGACCTTGGGCCACGGGCAGAGCACGGAGTATGAGCTGGACGCACGACTACGGTGACACCGCGCACGAACGCCGCTCGGCAGCTACGCCGGGCACCCACGAGAGGGCCGGCCGACACGGCCACGACCCCCGCCTCGGGATTCCGCTCATCCTGCGCCGACGGGCCCGCTGGGTCTCCGCGCGCCTGCGCCATCCACGGACGTAGGGACCCGGCGGGAGCGGCGCCTCAGAGCGCGCAGCCCTGGGTGTCGACGCGGCGCACTGCGTCCTTGCCGACCCGGATGTCGTCGCGGATCTCGTCCGCCGTCAGCACGTAACCGGTGTTGGGGTCGTCGAGGGACTTCGCGAAGACGACTCCGTACACCTTGCCGTCGGGCGTGAGCAGCGGTCCGCCGGAGTTGCCCTGGCGGACCGTCGCGAACAGCGAGTAGACGTCCCGTCGGACCGTACCCCGGTGGTAGATGTCCGGGCCGTTGGCGTTGATCCGCCCGCGGACCCGGGCCGACCGGACGTCGTACCCGCCGTTCTCCGGGAAGCCGGCGACGATCGCGTCGTTGCCGCTCGCCGCGTCCCTCTCCGAGAACTCCAGCACCGGAGCCTTCAGCTTCGGCACGTCCAGGACGGCGATGTCGCGCGCCCAGTCGTAGAGCACGACCTTGGCGTCGTACAGCCTGCCCTCGCCGCCGATCTGGACGGTCGGCTCGCTGACCCCGCCGACGACGTGCGCGTTGGTCATCACCTTGCCGGGTGCGAAAACGAAGCCCGTGCCCTCCAGCACCTTGCTGCAGCTGGGCGCGGTACCGACGACCTTAACGATCGAGCGCTTCGCGACGTCGGCGACGGGGCTGCTGACGAGCGTCGGATCGGGCGCCTGCACCTCGGTGATGGGCTCGTTGGAGAACGGGCTGAACACCTGGGGGAAGCCGTTGCGCGCGAGGGTGGAGCTGAAGTCCGAGAACCAGGTGTTCGCCTGCTCCGGCAGCACCCGTGACACGCCGAGGAGGACCTTGGAGTTGCGGACCTCCTTGCCCACGCTGGGCAGCGCGGTCTGGGCGACCAACAGCCCGATCAGCCATGCCACGAGCAGCATCGCGACCACGTTGACCAGGGCGCCGCCGGTCGCGTCGAGCGCGCGCGCCGGCGACCAGGTGATCTTGCGGCGGAGTCTGCTCCCGAGATGGGTGGTCAGGGCCTGGCCGATCGAGGCGCAGATGATGATCACGACCACGGAGATCACGACGACCGTGGTGGATACCTGGGTGCCGTTGTCCGTCACCCGGTCCCAGATCAGCGGGAGCAGGGACACGGCGACGAGACCACCGCCGAGGAAGCCGATCACCGACAGGATGCCGACGACGAACCCCTGGCGGTAGCCGACGATCGCGAACCATACGGCGGCGAGCAGCAACAGGATGTCCAGCACGTTCACGTGGGCCACCGTCTCATGCGCGCCAGTCGAGCGGGACCTGTCGTGAGCGGTCCCACGGACGCTCCCAGCCCGCGAAGTGCAGGATCCTGTCGATCACTCCGGCGGTGAAACCCCAGACCAGAGCCGATTCCACGGTGAATCCCGGTCCCAAGTGGCCGCTCGGATGGACGGTCGTGACCCGGTGTTCGGGGTTCGTGAGATCGGCCACGGGAACCGTGAAGACCCGCGCCGTCTCGGCGAGGTCCACGGCTCCGACCGGGCTGGGATCGCGCCACCAGCCGAGGACCGGGGTCACGACGAACTTGCTGACCGGGATGTAGAGGCGGGGCAGAACGCCGAAGAGCTGAACACCGGAAGGATCCAGTCCGGTCTCCTCCTGGGCTTCGCGCAGTGCGGCAAGCAGCGGGCCGGTGGTGTGCGGATCACCGTCCTCGGGGTCCAGCGCGCCGCCGGGGAAGGACGGCTGGCCCGCGTGCGAGCGCAGGGTGCCGGCACGCTCCATCAGGAGCAGCTCGGGGCCGCTGGCGCCCTCCCCGAAGAGGACGAGCACGGCGGACTGCCGCCCGCGACCGTCTTCGGGCGGCAGGAAGCGGCTCAACTGCCCCGGCTGGACGGACCGGGCCGCCTCGACGACGGGGTCGAGCCAGTCCGGCAGGCCGTCGGTGGTCACCGCCGGGCCGTCGCCCCGGCGGGCTTCCACCCTGATTCCGGTCTCGTCCGGTGTACCGCGCGTCATAGGCACCCCTGTCCGCGTTGTCCTGTCCAGCGCCGTCTCCCACACCGCAAACGCGGTTCGGGTACCGATTCGTTCCTAAGTCCCCAAGTCCGCAGGCTTTCACGCCCCCGCACCCCTGCGCCCCCGTCCCCGCCCGTCCGCCGTCCGACCCCCGTCCGCCCCCTGTTCGCCCCCCGCCCCGCCGTCCTCCGGAGGCCCGCTAGGGCGCCGCCACGGCCCCTCCCAGCGGCGGCGCCGGAAGGCCCGGGTAGTCCGGGGGCGGGGTGAGCCGCTGGCCCGGCTGGCCGCCCTTCTCGTACTTGAGCAGCTTCTTCGCCTTCTCCGGATCCGTCTCGCCCTCCCCGTACGCCGGGCAGAGCGGGGCGATCGGGCAGGCTCCGCAGGCGGGCTTGCGCGAGTGGCAGATGCGGCGGCCGTGGAAGACGACCCGGTGCGAGAGCATCGTCCACTCGTTCTTCGGGAAGATCGCGCAGATCTCCGCCTCGACCTTTTCCGGATCCTCCTGCTCGGTCAGCTTCCAGCGGCGCACCAGTCGGCCGAAATGGGTGTCCACCGTGATCCCGGGCACACCGAACGCATTGCCGAGGACCACGTTGGCGGTCTTGCGGCCCACTCCGGGCAGCTTCACCAGGTCCTCGATCCGGCCCGGCACTTCCCCGCCGAAGTCGTCCCGCAGGGCCTGCGACAGCCCGAGCAGGGACTTCGACTTGGCCCGGAAGAACCCGGTCGGCCGGATCAGCTCCTCCAGATCCTCGGGGGCGGCCGCGGCCATGTCCTCGGGGGTCGGGTAGGCCGCGAAGAGGGCCGGGGTCGTCTGGTTCACCCGCAGGTCGGTGGTCTGGGCGGACAGCACCGTCGCGACGAGCAGCTCGAACGGATTGCGGAAGTCGAGCTCCGGATGGGCGTACGGATAGATCTCGGCCAGCTCGCGGTTGATGCGCCGCGCCCTGCGCACCATGGCCAGGTGCGATTCCCGTTTGACCGACTTCGGTTTCTTGGCCGAAACTTTGCCCTGAGGGGTGGCCGCGGCCCTCCCGGGCGTCTTCACTGGGACATGTTCGCCCACGGCAGAATTTTGGGGCTCCGTCACTCCGGCGGACCCCTTGGCCTGTGCTCTCACCGGCTTATTGGACACCCGGCCAGCCTAAGGCCGGCCGCTGACACCCGCCCGGACCTCAGGTAACACCACTCCGATTGGCCTCTCGCCGCACAGCACGCCCGTCCGTCCGGCATCCTTGTGATTGATCGCACTGTTTGAGCCGTCCGGCAAAATGGGGAGCACGGTCCCCTGAGCTGGTCGACATAGGAGAGAGACTCGTGGACGACGTTCTGCGGCGCGCCCCGCTCTTCGCGGCGCTCGATGACGAGCAGGCCGCGGAGCTCCGCGCCTCCATGGGCGAGGTGACCCTCGCACGCGGTGACGCCCTGTTCCACGAGGGCGACCCCGGCGACCGGCTGTATGTCGTGACCGAGGGCAAGGTGAAGCTCCACCGCACCTCCCCCGACGGCCGCGAGAACATGCTGGCCGTCCTCGGCCCCGGCGAGCTGATCGGCGAGCTGTCGCTCTTCGACCCGGGCCCGCGCACCGCCACCGCCACCGCGCTGACCGAGGTCAAGCTCCTCGGCCTCGGCCACGGTGACCTCCAGCCCTGGCTCAACGCCCGGCCCGAGGTCGCGACCGCGCTGCTGCGCGCCGTCGCCCGCCGCCTACGCAAGACCAACGACCAGATGTCCGACCTGGTCTTCTCCGACGTTCCCGGCCGTGTGGCGCGGGCGCTCCTCGACCTGTCGCGCCGCTTCGGCGTGCAGTCGGAGGAGGGCATCCACGTCGTGCACGACCTCACGCAGGAGGAGCTCGCCCAGCTCGTCGGCGCCTCGCGCGAGACCGTGAACAAGGCCCTGGCCGACTTCGCGGGTCGCGGCTGGCTGCGCCTGGAGGCGCGTGCGGTCATCCTGCTGGACGTGGAGCGCCTCGCGAAGCGCTCCCGCTGACGCCGGCCACAGCCGTTCGAAGGGGTCCTGCCCGACCGGGCACGGGCCCCTTCGCGTTTCCCCGGGCCCGACAGTGCCTGCGGAGCGGTCCGGGGCCTGCGCGGCGGTCCGGGGCCTGCGCGGCGGTCCGGCCGACGCACGGCGTTCGGTCAGCGTTCGGTCCGCCGCCCCGGGCGGCCGGCCGGGCACAGTGGAGCCATGGAGCACAGAGGGATGGACGCGTACGGGTACTTCGAGCGGGAGGGGTCCCTCGGTCGGGTGCAGGGCGAGTTCAAGGGCCTCGTTGCGGCCGCGCGGGCCCGGACCGGCGAGGCGTACGGCCGACGGCTGCACAGCGCTTACCTCTACGGGTCAGTGCCGCGCGGGACGGCCCGGCCCGGGCGGTCGGACCTGAACCTGCTGCTCGTACTGCACCACGAGCCCTCCGAGGAGGACCGGGACACCGCCGAGGTGCTCGCCCGCGGGCTCGACGAGGACTTCCCGGAGGCCGACGGGGTCGGCATCCTGCTCCGGGACAAGGTCGCCGTGCTGAGCGAGGCGGAACGCTTCGACCTGGGCTGGTTCCTCGCCTGCCTGTGCACACCGCTGCTCGGCGCGGACCTGGCCGAGCACCTGCCGCGCTACCGGCCGGACAGCCTGCTGGCGCGCGAGACCAACGGCGACCTGGCCGACCTACTGCCCGCGTGGCGGACGCGGGTGCGGGAGGCTTCGACCCCTCAGGAGTACCGGAAGCTGAGCCGCTGCTTCTCCCGGCACCTGGTGCGCACCGCCTTCACGCTGGTCATGCCGCGGTGGAGCGGCTGGACCAGCGACCTCGGCGAGTCCGCGGAGATCTTCGGCATGTACTACCCGGAACGCGCGGCGCAGGTGGAGGCCGCGGCCGCCGTCGCACTGGATCCCGTCGCGGACCCGGAGGTGCTGCGCAACTACGTCGAGGACCTCGGGCCGTGGCTGGCGGACGAGTACACGGCCCGGCACGGGACGAGGCCGCCGCACCGGGGCTGAGCGCCGGGAACGTCGGCCCCGGGCCGGCTCAGGCCTTCTCGGCCGCGGCGAGGGCGTCGACGGCCAGCTTGGCCTCCGCCAGGCCCGCGCCGGTGATCCGTCGGTACTCCTTGATCGCCGAGATGTGCCGGTCGGCCCTCAGGTGGGCCCGTACCTCGTCCATCCCGGCCGGCTCCGGTTCCTCGATGCCGAAGTGGTCCAGCACCAGGGCCAACCGGCGCTCCATGCGGTCGGCCTTGTGCTGGAGGCTCTGCACCCGGAGGGTCACCGTCGAGGTGATCCATCCCGCCGTCGCGACCAACACCACCAGCAAGAACACGGTGTTCATTCGGGCCCTCCCGGGATCAGTCCGTGATCTTGAAGGTACTCCAGCTGCGCCCGAACGGACCATTCCGCGGCCGGCCACAGGGAGCGGTCCACGTCCGCGTAGACCTGGGCGACGACCGCCTCCGGGGTCAGGCAGCCGTTCTCGACGGCGGTCTCGACCTGGGCGAGCCGGTGCGCGCGGTGGGCCAGGTAGAACTCGACGGCGCCCTGTGCGTCCTCCAGGACCGGCCCGTGGCCCGGCAGGACCGTGTGCACCCCGTCGTCCACGGTCAGCGAGCGCAGGCGGCGCAGGGAGTCCAGGTAGTCGCCGAGACGACCGTCGGGGTGGACGACGACGGTGGTGCCGCGGCCCAGGATGGTGTCGCCGGTCAGCACGGCCCGGTCGGCGGGCAGGTGGAAGCAGAGCGAGTCGCTGGTGTGGCCGGGGGTCGGCACCACGCGCAGCTCCAGCCCACCGGTCCGGATCACGTCCCCCGCGGCCAGGCCCTCGTCGCCGAGGCGCAGTGCCGGGTC
Organism: Streptomyces sp. NBC_01439; assembly: GCF_036227605.1. Classification (GTDB taxonomy): domain Bacteria; phylum Actinomycetota; class Actinomycetes; order Streptomycetales; family Streptomycetaceae; genus Streptomyces. Next base: position 4,554,618 of record NZ_CP109487.1, read on the forward strand.
CAGGGCGCGGACCTTCGTACGGGTGAGCTCGGCGAAACGGCCCGCGCCCTCGGCGTGGTCCGCGTGACCGTGGGTGAGCAGGGTGAGGGCGATCCGCTTGCCCGCCTGCTCGGCGGTGGCGATGACCGCCCGCAGGTGCGCGTCGTCCAGCGGACCGGGATCGATCACGACGGCGAGGTCGGATCCGGGCTCGGACACCAGCCAGGTGTTGGTGCCGTCGAGGGTCATCGCGGAGGCGTTGGGAGCCAGGACGTTCACCGCGCGGGCGGTCGCGGGCCCGGAGGTGACGACTCCGCGGGGCTGTCCGGGCAGTGCGGCGGCGTCGGTCATGTGGTGCCTCCGGGAGCTGCGGGATCGGCGGGGCCTGCGGGAGCTGCGGGGTCCGCGGGACCTGCGGGGTCCGCGGGACCTGCGGTGCGGACGCGCTTGGTGAACTCGTCGTGCCCCGGCCAGCTGAGCACCACCTCGCCGTCCTCCAGCGTGGCCCGGGCCAGCACCGGGGCGAGGTCCTGCTCGGCCGCGGCGGCGAGCGCGCGCCCCGCGCTCCCGTACGGCTCCAGCGACCGCAGCGTGGAGATGGTCGGCGGCATCATCAGCAGCTCGCCCTTGTCGTATCCGGCGGCCGCGTCGGCCGGGCGGATCCACACGGTCCGGTCGGCCTCGGTCGAGGCGTTGCGGGTGCGCTGGCCCTCGGGGAGGGCGGCGACGAAGAACCAGGTGTCGTAACGGCGCGGCTCGAACTCGGGAGTGATCCAGCGGGCCCAGGCCCCCAGCAGGTCGGAGCGCAGCCGCAGGCCGCGACGGTCGAGGAACTCCGCGAAGGACAGCTCCCGCGCCACGAGGGCCTGCCGGTCGGCCTCCCAGTCGTCGCCGGTGGTGTCACCGACGATCTCGTCCGGGGTCTGCCCGGCGAGCAGGACGCCCGCCTCCTCGAAGGTCTCCCGTACGGCACCGCAGACGATGGCCTGGGCGGTACGGGGGTCGGTCCCCAGCCGGGCCGCCCAATCCTCCTGTGAGGGGCCCGCCCAGCCGACCTGGTGCTCCTCGTCGCGAGGATCGACCCCGCCGCCCGGATAGGCGTACGCGCCCCCGGCGAAGGCCATGGAGGCCCGCCTGCGCAGCATGTGCACGGCGGGGCCGTCGGGGGTGTCGCGCAGGAGCATCACGGTGGCGGCGCGCCGCGGCTCCACCGGGACGAGCGAGCCGTCCGCGAGCGCGCGGATGCGGTCGGGCCACTCCGGCGGGTACCACTGGCCTCCGGCGGGGGCCTGCTGCTGACCATGCTGACCATTCGACATGGCCGGATGCTACGACCATCCGGCCCGATGTTCGAGGGTCCCCCGTCACGGGTGGCGGACACGGTGACCGACACGCGCAGCCGGCACCGGTGATCCGGCCCTGGGAAAGCACCCGGAACGGACCGGGGACGGACCGTGAAGCAGGCGGGACGGACCGGGAAGCACGCGGTGCGCGATTCGGCCCGTCCCGGCGGAACCCACCCCGAGGGGTCAGGCTCCGGCGACCAGCTCCACCTGGATCTCGACCTCGACCGGGGCGTCGAGCGGCAGGACCGCCACGCCGACCGCGCTGCGGGCGTGAACGCCCTTGTCGCCGAGGACCTCGCCCAGCAGCTCGCTCGCACCGTTCAGCACGCCCGGCTGGGCCGTGAAGTCGGGGGCGGAGGCGATGAAGCCGACGACCTTCACGACACGCGCGATCTTGTCGAGGTCACCGACGACGGACTTGACGGCGGCCAGGGCGTTCAGCGCGCAGACCGCCGCCAGCTCCTTGGCCTGCTCCGGCGAGACCTCGGCACCGACCTTGCCGGTGATCGGCATGCTGCCCTTGACCATCGGGAGCTGGCCCGCGGTGAAGACGTACGAGCCCGACCGCACGGCGGGCTGGTACGCGGCCAGCGGCGGGACGACGCCCGGGAGCGTCAGGCCGAGCTCGGCCAGCTTCGCCTCTACGGCGCTCATGCCTTCTCCCGCTTGAGGTAGGCCACGAGCTGCTCGGGGTTGTTCGGGCCGGGCACGACCTGGACGAGCTCCCAGCCGTCCTCGCCCCAGGTGTCCAGGATCTGCTTGGTGGCGTGAACCAGCAGCGGGACCGTCGCATATTCGAACTTCTTGGTCATGGGAGCGAGGGTAGTGCCTGGAACGCGGGGCGCACGCCGCCCCCGGAACCGCCGGTCGGACACCTCACCCGGGCAGGCGCGGCACCGACCCGGCCGGGGCCCGGGCGAGGCCCGAACGGGGCCCGAACGGGACCCGGACCGGACCGAGCCGGGTCGAACGTAACGGAGCTCACCCCCGAACACTCCGGCAGAACCACCCGGCACCAACGGAGTCGAACCCGAGGAATTAGGCTCGGACGCTGTGAGCAGGCTCCAGGTGGTCAGCGGCAAGGGCGGCACCGGCAAGACCACGGTCGCCGCAGCACTCGCGCTTGCCCTCGCGCGCGAGGGCGGACGGACTCTTCTCGTGGAGGTCGAGGGCAGGCAGGGGCTCGCGCAGCTCTTCGGTGCCGAGGCGCTCCCGTACGAGGAACGGAAGATCGCCGTGGCGCCCGGCGGGGGCGGTGAGGTCTACGCGCTCGCCATCGACGCCGAACGGGCGCTGCTGGACTACCTCCAGATGTTCTACAAGCTCGGATCGGCGGGCCGCGCGCTCAAGAAGCTCGGCGCCATCGACTTCGCGACGACCATCGCCCCCGGGCTGCGCGACGTACTGCTCACCGGCAAGGCGTGCGAGGCGGTGCGGCGCAAGGACAAGTCAGGCCGCTACGTCTACGACCACGTGATCATGGATGCGCCGCCGACCGGGCGCATCACCCGGTTCCTGAACGTCAACGACGAGGTGGCGGGCCTGGCCCGGTTCGGTCCGATCCACAACCAGGCCCAGGCCGTCATGAAGGTCCTCAAGTCCCCCGAGACCGCCGTACACCTGGTCACCCTCCTGGAGGAGATGCCCGTCCAGGAGACCGCGGACGGCATCGAGGAACTGCGCCAGGCCGGACTGCCCGTCGGGCGGGTCGTCGTGAACATGGTCCGACCGCACCATCTCGACGAGGACACCCTGCGCACCGCGGCCGGCGACCACCGCGCCGGGGTGGCGAAGTCGCTGTCCCGGGCGGGCCTCGGCGGCGCGCGGCGCGGCGGGCTGGCCGAACGGCTGGTCGACCCGCTGCTCACGCAGGCGGCCGAGCACGCGAGCCGGGTGGAACTGGAACGGGCGCAGCGCTCCGTACTGGCGGGTCTGGACCTGCCGACGTACGAACTGCCCCTGCTCGGCGCGGGAATGGATCTGGCCGGGCTGTACACGCTGGCCAAGGAACTGCGGAAGCAGTCGGTGGCCGAATGAGCGAGGGGGTGGACACCGTGAGCATGGACACTCCGCCGCGGCTGGCGGTCGACCGGCTGTTGGACGACCGGGAGACCCGGATCATCGTGTGCTGCGGTGCAGGTGGGGTCGGCAAGACCACCACGGCCGCGGCGCTCGGCGTACGGGCGGCCGGGCGCGGGCGCAAGGCCGTCGTGCTCACCATCGACCCGGCGCGGCGGCTCGCGCAGTCGATGGGGATCGATTCGCTGGACAACACCCCGCGGAAGGTGGCGACCGTGGGGGCGGGCGACGGCGAACTGCACGCCATGATGCTGGACATGAAGCGCACCTTCGACGAAATCGTCGAGGCGCACGCGGACGGCGAGCGGGCCCGGGCCATCCTCGCCAACCCCTTCTACCAGTCCCTGTCGGCCGGCTTCGCGGGCACGCAGGAGTACATGGCGATGGAGAAGCTGGGGCAGCTGCGGGCCCGGGACGACTGGGACCTGATCATCGTCGACACTCCGCCGAGCCGGTCCGCGCTGGACTTCCTGGACGCGCCGAAGCGGCTCGGGTCCTTCCTGGACGGGAAGTTCATCCGGGTGCTGATGGCTCCGGCGAAGGTGGGCGGCCGCGCCGGGATGAAGTTCCTGAACGTCGGCATGTCGATGATGACCGGCACCCTCAGCAAGCTGATGGGGGCCTCCCTGCTGAAGGACGTCCAGACCTTCGTCGCCGCGATGGACACGATGTTCGGCGGCTTCCGCACGCGCGCGGACGCCACCTTCCGATTGCTCCAGGCTCCCGGCACGGCCTTCCTGGTGGTCGCCGCGCCCGAGGCGGACGCCCTGCGCGAGGCGGCGTACTTCGTGGAACGGTTGGCTGCCGAGAACATGCCACTGGCCGGCCTGGTACTGAACCGGGTGCACGGCAGTGGCGCCGACCAGCTGTCCGCCGAGCGGGCGTTGGCCGCTGCAGAGAATCTTGAAGAAGGCGGCATTGTCGATCAGGAGTCCGGGAAAGCTGGACTTCGTGACTCGGGCGCGGAAGCCACCGAGGCCATCGAAACTGCCGAGACCGCCGGGTCCGCCGAGACTGCGCGGACCGCACACAGCACACCGACCACACTCACCACCCGGACCGCGAACACTCCCGAGACAGGCTCCCCCGGCACCGAAGGCGATACCGCGGTCGTCGACCGGATCACGGCAGGACTGCTGCGCCTGCACGCCGAACGCATGCAGGTGATCGCGCGTGAACAGCGCACACGCGATCGGTTCACCTCACTGCACCCCGAAGTGGCGGTGGCTGAAGTGGCCGCCCTGCCCGGCGATGTGCACGACCTCGCCGGGCTGCGGGCCATCGGAGAACGACTCGCGACCGGGGTACCGGCCGGAGCTTAGGCGTTCGTACGTCGTGGCGGCCGCGTGGTCTACCCGGCTGCCGCGTACGTCTCGTACGACACGTCGATCTCCGCGTCTGCATCCATGGTGAGGATGCCCGTACTGCGCTCGTACTCCGTACGTGCGGTTTCGAGCAGCCGTCGCCACGAGGTGACGGTGGGACGCCGGCGCAGCAGCGCACGTCGTTCCCGCTCGGTCATTCCGCCCCATACGCCGAACTCGACACGATTGTCGAGCGCGTCGGCCAGGCACTCGGTCCGCACCGGACATCCGGTGCACACCGCCTTGGCCCTGTTCTGTGCCGCTCCTTGAACGAATAGTTCATCCGGATCGGTAGTGCGGCAGGCTGCCTGCGCACTCCAGTCGGTAACCCAGCCCATCCCGGCGCCGTCCTCTCCCGAATCGAGGCTCCCCCACGGCGGTAGCGGCATATTCACCGCTGCCAGTTGAGGACGTTACGGAAGGCGAGCACAGTGCAACACCCCCGACGGGCCCAATCTTGAATGGTCCGAACGGACTATGGGTAAGCGGCAGATCACCCGACGGAGTGATCCGGCGACATGCCCGGCCATTGCGGCAATTCGGGTGTAATCGTCGGTTCGGCTTCAGCAGAGGGGCAAGATTCGGACATACGTCCACCCCGTTCGGGAAGGGTGAAAATCAAGCCGAGGGGTTGATGTCGCACCACACTGCTGTGACAGTTGGGGACAGCTTAGGCCAAGGCATTCGCATGTGTCCGGCGAATGAGAACGTAGGCTGCCCCCTATGGGAAAGAAGCGCTCGGGCGGCGGGCTCACGGGGAGCCAGCAGGCCGCCAAGTTCCTCGGAGTGTCCGTCCTCTCCGGGGTTGTACTGGCCGGCATGGCGATTCCGGCCGCAGGCGCCCTGGGCCTGGCGGCCAAGGGGACGGTCGAGGGATTCGATGAGATCCCGGCCAATCTCAAGACTCCGCCGCTGAGCCAGCGGACCACGATTCTGGACGCCGAGGGTGGCCCGATCGCCACCATCTATTCGCGCGACCGTCAGGTGGTCCCGCTCACGGCGATCTCCCCGTACATGCAGAAGGCGATCGTCGCCATCGAGGACTCGCGTTTCTACGAGCACGGTGCGGTCGACCTCAAGGGCATCCTGCGCGCGGTCAACCGCAACGCACAGGAGGGCGGCGCCGCACAGGGCGCCTCCACCCTCACCCAGCAGTACGTGAAGAACGTGTTCGTCGAAGAGGCCGGTGACGACGAGACCAAGGTGCGCGAGGCCCAGGAGAAGAGCCTCGGCCGCAAGATCCGCGAGCTGAAGTACTCGATCCAGGTCGAGGAGGAGCTCGGGAAGAAGAAGATCCTCGAGAACTACCTCAACATCACTTACTTCGGGCAGCAGGCGTACGGAATCGAATCCGCCGCCCAGCGCTACTTCAGCAAGCCGGCCAAGGACCTGACGCTGGAGGAGTCCGCGCTGCTCGCGGGCGTCGTGCAGTCGCCGAGCCGGTACGACCCGGTGAACGACGCCCAGGAGGCCACGAAGCGCCGCAACATCGTCCTGCAGCGGATGGCCGACACCAAGGACGTCTCGCAGGCGGAGGCGGACGCGGCGAAGGCCAAGCCGGTCACCCTCAAGGTGACCAAGCCGAAGAACGGTTGCATCACCGCCGTCAAGGGCGCGGGCTTCTTCTGCGACTACGTGCGCAACTCCTTCCTGACGGACCCGGCCTTCGGCAAGACGCGCGAGGAGCGGGCGAAGATCTGGAACCAGGGCGGCCTGACGGTACGCACCACCCTGGACCCCCAGTCACAGGACGCGGCCAACGAGTCGATCAAGGACCACGTCTACCAGGAGGACTCGATCGCGACGGCCGTGACCATGGTCCAGCCGGGCACCGGCCGGGTGCTGGCGATGGGGCAGTCCAAGCCGTACGGCTTCGGGAAGAACGAGACGCAGATCAACTACTCCGTGGACAAGCGGATGGGCGGCTCGAACTTCGGCTTCCAGGTCGGCTCGACCTTCAAGCCGTTCATCGCGGCGGCCGCCATAGAGCGGGGCATGCCGCCGACCAAGGTGTACCAGGCGCCGAACAAGATCGACTATCCGACGCCGATCTCCAAGTGCGACGGCACGCAGTGGCTGAACCTGCCGATCGACGGCAAGATCCAGACGGCGAAGAACGAGACCGAGGACGAGATCGGCCCGTACGCGCTGCGGACGGCGATGGAGAAGTCCATCAACACGTACTTCGTCGAGATGATCGGCGAGATCGGCCTCTGCCCGGTGACGGAGATGACGCAGAAGCTCGGCGTGGTCCCGGCCGACGGCTCCAAGCTCCCCGAAGCCCCGTCGATCGCGCTCGGCTCCGCGGAGCTCTCCCCGCTGACGATGGCCAACGCGTACGCGACCTTCGCCAACCGCGGTGTCTTCTGCACGCCCGTCGCCATCGAGTCGATCACCGACGCACACGGCAAGGCGCTCGCCGTGCCGAAGTCCAAGTGTGACCGGGCGATGTCCACCGAGACGGCCGACACCATCAACACCCTGCTGCGCGGAGTGGTTGACTCCGGTACCGGTGAGCGGGCCGGTCTCAGCGACCGCGACAGCGCCGGCAAGACCGGTACGACGGACTCCCGTTACAACGCCTGGTTCGTCGGCTACACGCCGAACGTCTCCGGCGCCGTGTGGGTCGGCTCCGGCGGCGCGAAGAAGATCACGATGGAGAACATCGTGATCGGCGGCAGGCCCTTCGACAAGGTCTTCGGTGGCGGTCTGCCCGGCCCGATCTGGAAGGACGCGGTCAGCGGCGCGCTCTCCGGCCGCGAGTCGGGGAACTTCGTCACGGTCGGCATCCCGGAGCCGACCGTCCCCTCCGGCGGCCCGCGCGGCAACAAGCCGTCCACGACCCCGACCCGGCCCGGCAAGCCCGGCGGTGACGGCAAGCCCGGCGGCCGTCCCGGCGGTCAGACCGGCGGCAACAACGGCGGGAACAACGGCGGCGCCAACGGGGGCGGCACAGGAGCCACGGGAGCCACCGGTGACGTCCAGCCGCAGCCCCCGTTCCCCGGACTGACCGAGGGCTTGATCGGCGGCCGGGACGACCAGTAGCGGTCGGCCCGCAGCAGGAGCGGAAAAAGGGGGAGGGCCCCGGCCGACACCGGCCGGGGCCCTCCCCCTTTTTCCGCTTCGCGGTCCTACGAGAGCTGCTGCTTGACGACGGCGGCGACGCGCCCGCCCTCCGCCAGCCCGGCGACCTTCGGGTTCACGATCTTCATGACGGCGCCCATGGCACGCGGCCCCTCGGCACCCGCGGCCTTGGCCTCCTCGACGGCCGCCGCCACGATCGCCACGAGCTCGTCGTCGCTGAGCTGCTTGGGCAGGTACGTGTCGAGGAACTCGCCCTCCGCGGTCTCGCGCGCGGCCTGCTCGGGACGGCCGCCCTGGGCGAAGGCCTCCGCGGCCTCGCGGCGCTTCTTCGCCTCCTTGGCGATCACCTTGAGGACTTCCTCGTCGGAGAGCACGCGCGCTTCCTTGCCCGCGACCTCCTCCTTGGTGATGGCGGAGAGGGTCAGGCGCAGCGTGGACGAGTGGAGCTCGTCGCGCGCCCTGATGGCGGTCGTGAGGTCTTCCTGGAGCTTGGCCTTGAGCGTGGTCATGCAGGTGAGTCTGCCAGGTGCGGGGGCAGTGGCGCTCATCTGTTTTGCGGGTCTGCGACGATGGGTCCATGCGTGCGCGTTACGGAGTACCCCTGAAGGCGGCTGCCGGAATCGCTGCGGTGGGGGCCGCAGGTGTGGCCTATGCCGCCGGTTTCGAGGCGCGGTCCTTCCGCCTGCGCCGGGTCACGGTGCCTGTCCTTCCCCAGGGGATGCGCCCGCTGCGCGTGCTCCAGGTGTCCGACATCCACATGGTCGGCGGACAGCGCAAGAAACGTGCCTGGCTGCAGTCCTTGGCCGGCCTGCGCCCCGACTTCGTCGTGAACACCGGCGACAACCTCTCCGACACCGAGGGCATCCCCGAGCTGCTCGACGCGCTGGGCCCCCTGATGTCCTTCCCGGGCGTGTACGTCTTCGGGTCCAACGACTACTACGGGCCGCGGCTGCGCAACCCGGGGCGCTACCTGATCGAGCGGACCCAGGGCCGGCACGGGTTGAACGGCAACAAGCCGGTCGTCGGCGCCGTCCACAACCCGTGGGAGGAGATGCGGGACGCCTTCGACGCGGCCGGCTGGCTGAACCTCACCAACACCCGGGCCCGGCTGAAGTTGGACGGCCTGGAGCTGGCCTTCACCGGGCTCGACGACCCGCACATCAAGCGGGACCGCTACGCGAGCGTCGCCGGCGGCCCGGAGGCGGACGCGGACTTCTCGATGGCGGTGGTGCACGCCCCGTACCTGCGCGTCCTGGAGTCCTTCACGACCGACCGGTACCCGCTGATCCTGGCGGGCCACACCCACGGCGGACAGCTGTGCATCCCCTTCTACGGGGCGCTCGTCACCAACTGCGACCTCGACACGAAGCGGGTGAAGGGGCTCTCCACGCACGAGGCGGCGGGCAACCGCGCGTACCTGCACGTCTCGGCCGGCTGCGGCACCAACCGGTTCACTCCGGTCCGCTTCGCGTGCCCGCCGGAGGCGACGCTCCTGACGCTGACCGCGAAGGGGTAACACGTTGCGGGGATGACCACCCCGTCGCGCCCCGTCCCGGTACGGCCGTGCCCACACGATCCTGAACATGCTGGTCCTGGGCGCGGCCTTGCCCGCACTCGGCCTCGCCCTGGTCACGTCGGACCGCTTCCGCCCGACGGCCTCCCCCGGGCCCGCGGCCACTCCGCGAAAACCGGATTTCGTCTCCGGCGAGAGGTCCGCTAAAGTAATCGATGTCGCCAGGACAGCAAGTGCTGCAAGGCGGCGATCGGGGTGTAGCGCAGCTTGGCAGCGCGCTTCGTTCGGGACGAAGAGGTCGTGGGTTCAAATCCCGCCACCCCGACTTCGTAAGACCAGTTCAGGGGCCTGATCCACTCAGTGGATCAGGCCCCTGAGTGGTTTCCGGAGACTTCTCTGAAGAGTCAGCCCGGAGATCCCGGTCTACTTCCAGCGCGTGGCTGCCTGCACGAGCGCCGGCAAGTCGCGGTCGTCGACCGGCGGTCGCCGCGCGACTGGGCATCGCAGACGAAGTCCGCCAGTAGCCTTCGCGAGCTGATTGCGCCGGGGTTCCCGGCACCCAGCCGAAGATGATTAAATGTTCGATTATTACGGTTTGAACATTGTCGCACCTGTGCGCACAGATCCCCCTACGGTGGCCGGATTCGTACCCGTCGTCCTGGGGGTTTCCCATGTCTCAGCAGTTTCCGGCGCCCGGTCAGCCCCAGCCCGGGATCGGCTATCCGCCCCCGCAGCAGCCACAGAAGTCCAGCGCGGGAAAGATCGTCGGATTCTCCTGTCTGGGCATCGTGGGGTTAATCGTGCTCCTCGCCGTCGTCGGGGCGGTCCTCGGCGGTGGGAGCGGCGACAAGACGGCGAAGGAACCTTCGCCGCCAGCCGCCGCGGCGCCGGCGGACGCGCCCGGTGCCAAGCCGTCGTCCGCCGCGCCGGAGAAGAAGGCCGCGGTCGAGGTGGCGGCGAAGAAGACGCAGTTCAAGAAGAGCGTCATCGCGGGGGACGATGACTACACGAGCGTGTCGGTCACGATCACGAACAACAGCACCGACGCGATCGACGTGAACCCGCTCTACTTCGCGATCACCGATACGAACGGCACCAAGCACACGGCCGAACTCGGGGCCGACGAGAACCAGATCGCCACGGTGGAGCTCGCCCCGGGCGAGAACGTGACCGGCACGATCACCGGCAAGGGATCGTTCACCGCGAAGACCGTGACGTACACGGACGGCCTGATCGGCAAGGCCGTGCGGGCCGACCTGCCCTGACGCCCGCGGGCCGACGCACCACCTCACCCGCCGCCGTCAGTAGGGGCGGGGGGACATGATGTGCGGCTCGATGGCCGGGGCCTCGAAGATGCAGCGGGGGACGCCCGGCCCGGGTGTCGCGCGGACGGAGACCTGCGTCGGTGGATCCGTCGGCAGCTCGACGTGCACGGTCACGGGGTGGTCGTCGTGCGTCGTGGCGTGTCCGGTCTCCTTGCCGTCGACCAGTACCTCCACGACGGCGGTGTGCCCGGTCTGGACCGTGGCGCTGACCGAATGCCCGTCGTGGTCGATGTGGAAGTGATGGCGCCGACCCATGAGCTCGCCTCCCTGCGGTACCCCCTCACGACAAGCGTAGCCACACCCTCCGCACCTCACCGCTCCTCGGGGGTGGCGAGTGCGGCGAGTTCGGCCCGGGCCAGGGCGAGGAAGGCCGCGGAGGGCCGGGCCTCCACGGCCCGTGCCACGGCCAGGCCGTCGAGGTGGTCGAGGAGCGCGTCGAGGGTGGTGAAGGGGCCGACCGGGCGCAGCAGCCACAGGCGCCCCCGCGGGCGGGGCGGGAGCCCGAGCCCGGCGAGGGCGTCGTCGGCCTCGCGGTCGAGGTCCCGGAGGTCGGGCTCGGGCAGCGGGGCGCACTCCACGCCGGTGATGTGGCCGTGGCCGTCGAGGGCGGTGTCCACCGCCCAGTGGGTGGACCGGTCGGGGATCCAGGTGCGGTCCGCGGGGGGCCAGACGTACGGGAGGAACACCCAGCGCAGGTCCTCGGGGGCCGGCTCCCAGCCGAGCACCTCCAGCTCCCGCATCTCGGGCAGCCGGTCCGGCTCCAGTTCGCTGCGGCCGGTGCGGCGCAGTGCGAGCGGGTGCGGCGTTCCGTCCTCGTCCCACGACATGCGGGCACGTTATCCGACACGGTGACTGATGTGCGTGACCCGCAGCGGTGCGAAGCCCCCGTGGCACCCCCTACGACCGCATCCGCTCCAGCGGGTTCGCGGCGATCCGGTTGACCGCGCCGCCGGCCACGTACGCGGCTGCCGCGCAGTCGGGCTTGCGGGCGGCCTGGTCCTGGACCAGTGCGAGGAACGCGGCGCCGAAGTCGCCCCGGGGGTAGGCGGCGAGCAGGTCGGCCGTGAAGGCGGGATCGAACTCGGCGACGCGCAGGCCCGAGACGTCCGCGCTCGTCCCGACCTGCAGCAGGTGGCTCTCCACGTCCTCGGCCGCGCTCACGTCGTCCCGCATGTGCAGGACGATGACCTCCTCGGCGCGCGCCCGGCGGGCCGCCGGCCAGCCCAGGCCCGCCGTCAGGACGCGCGCGACATGACCGCCCGCCTCCTCGAAGGGCAGGGTGTGGCTGTCGAAGGGGGCGGTCAGACCCAGATCGTGCAGCAGGGCGCTGACGTAGAGGAGTTCCGCGTCGTACGCCAGCCCGTGCTGCTCCGCGTACCGGGCGCCGAAGGCGTAGGAGCGGACCGAGTGGTTCAGCAGGGTCGGGTCCGCGTACTCCGCGGCGATCTCGTGGGCGGCGCGGGCCGATGCGGTGTCAAGTGTCCACGTCTTCATGGGGCGTCAGCGTAGGCGGCGGCTGAAGTCGATCTCGGACGGGGGCTCCCCCGGCCAGTTCAGCCGGGTCGGGGCGGGCGGGGTCTCGGCGAGGACGGTCCCGCGCGAGACGACGTACCGCGGGCGGACCTGGCGGCGGATCGCCTCCTCGGGCGACGGGGCCGGGAGCAACACGAAGGAGGCGGGGGCACCCGCGGTGATGCCGTACTCCGTCTCGGCGAGGCCGAGCACCCGCGCCGCGCGCTCCGTCACCATCGAGAAGGCCAGCGGGATCTCGTCGGCGCCGGTGAGCTGGGCGGCGTACAGCCCGACGAGGGCGGTCTGCAGCGGGTTGGCGGTGCCCAGCGCGTTCCAGGGGTCCATCACGTCGTCGTGGCCGAAGGCGACGTTGACCCCGGCCGCCAGCATCTCCTTGACCTGGGTGAGTCCGCGCCGTTTGGGATAGGCGTCGAAGCGGCCCTGGAGGCCCAGGTTGGCGAAGGGGTTGGAGACCAGGTTGATGCCGGAGCGGGCGAGCAGGCGCTGGAGTTTGAAGCTGTACGCGCCGTTGTAGGAGCCCATGGCCGTCGTGTGCGAGGCGGTGGCGCGCCCGCGCAGTCCCGAGCGCAGGGCGAGGGTGGCCAGCACCTCCACGAAGCGGGACTGCTCGTCGTCGATCTCGTCGCAGTGCGCGTCCACCCGCAGGCCGTGCTCCTCGGCCAGCGCGAAGGCCGTGCGCAGCGAGGCGAGGCCGTCCTCACGGGTGTCCTCGAAGTGCGGGATCGCACCGACGACGTCCGCCCCGCGGGCGACGGCCTCGCGCATCAGCCCCTCGCCGCCCGGGAAGGAGACGATGCCCTCCTGCGGGAAGGCCACGATCTGCAGGGTCATGAAGTCCCGCACCCGGTCGCGCACCTCCAGCAGCGCCTCGAGCGCGGTGAGGTCCGGGTCGGTGACGTCGCAGTGGGTCCGCACGTGCAGCACCCCGTGGGCGGCCTGCCAGCGCAGCACCTCGGTGGCCCGCGCGACCACGTCCGCGCGGGTCAGGGTCCGTTTGCGTTCGCTCCAGCAGGCGATGCCCTCCCAGAGGGTGCCGGAGGCGTTGGGGCGGGGCTCGCCAACGGTCAGCGCCGTGTCGAGGTGGATGTGCGGCTCGACGAAGGGGGGCGCGAGCAGGCCGCCGTGGGCCTCGATGAGGATGCCGGTGACCGGTGGTTCCTTCTGATCGTCGTACGGAATGACCCGCGCGATGCGGCCGTCCTCCGCGACCTCGACGTCGGACAGGCCGTGGGTGTGCAGCAGCCGGGCGCCCCGGACGATCATCCGCATGGCGCCAGCCTAGACAGCCCCTTCGCCGGAGCGGGTCTAGCCGCGCTTGGCCTGGGCCTTCTGCTGCATGCCGCGCGTCTTCGCGGCGGTGCTGTGGACGTCCCGGACCGCGGCCTTGGCACGGGCCTCGGCGGCCGTGTTCTTGGCCAGCGCGCGCTCGGAGTCCTGGTGGCTGTGGTGGCCGGTGCGGGCCTTCTTGGCCATGATCGTTCCTCCTCGGACGGAACGGCCGACGCGTTCCACTGTGCGCCCGTTCCGAGCGGTCGGCATCCCGGGGAGCGCTGCTCCCGGACCGCTGCGGACACAATGGGGCTCATGACCAGCGACAGTGAGATGACCCCCGACATGCCCGACTGGGAGAAGCGGTTCCGGGCTCCGCGCGTCGGGCTCCCCGACTGGGCCGAGGACGCCCCGGACCGTTCGCTCTTCGTGTCCAACGCGACCGGGACCTACGAGCTCTACGCGTGGGACCGCGCCACCGGCGAGCAGCGGCAGGCCACGGACCGCCCCAACGGCACCACCGACGGAACCCTCTCCCCCGACGGCGAGTGGATCTGGTGGTTCTCCGACACCGACGGCGACGAGTTCGGCACGTGGCTGCGCCAGCCCTTCGGGGGCGGCCCCGACGAGCCGGCCACCCCGGGCCTGGAGCCCTCGTACCCCGCCGGGCTGGCCATCGGGCGGGACGGGACGGCCGTCGTGGGGCGCTGCACCGACGAGGACGGCTCGACGGTCCACGTGGTCCGGCCGGACGGCTCCGCGCCCACCGTGATCTACCGGCACCGGGAGTCGGCCGGCGTCGGCGACCTGTCCCGCGACGGAACGCTGGTGGCCGTCGAGCACACCGAGCACGGCGACGCGATGCACTCCGCCCTGCGCGTCCTGACCTTGGACGGGACCACCGTCGCCGAGCTGGACGATTCCCTGGGCGGGTCGAAGGAGCTGGGCCTGGAGGTCCTCGGTTTCGCGCCGGTCGCGGGTGACACCCGGCTGCTCGTCGGCCACCAGCGGCGCGGCCGCTGGGAGCCGATGGTGTGGGACGTGGCCACCGGCGCCGAGCAGGAGCTCGCGATCGACCTGCCGGGCGACGTCAGCGCCGAGTGGTACCCGGACGGGTCCGCGCTGCTGGTCGCGCACAGCTTCGAGGCGCGCAGCGAGCTGTGGCGCTACGACCTGGCCGCTCGGGAGCTCGTACGCGTGGACACGCCCGCGGGGTCGGTGTCGGGGGCCACCGCGCGCCCCGACGGGACGGTGGAGTACCTGTGGTCCTCGGCCGCCGAGCCCTCGGCGGTACGGTCCACCGCGGGCGGGATCGTCCTGGACCCGCCCGGTTTCCGGGCGCCCGGCTCGGTACCGGTCGAGGACGTGTGGGTGGAGGGCCCGGGCGGGCGGATCCACGCGCTCGCGCAGCGGCCGACGGGCCACGGCGAGGGCCCCTTCCCGACGGTCTTCGAGATCCACGGTGGGCCGACCTGGCACGACAGCGACTCCTTCGCGTCGGCCCCGGCGGCCTGGCTGGACCACGGCTTCGCCGTGGTGCGGGTCAACTACCGCGGCTCGACGGGGTACGGCCGCGAGTGGACCGACGCCCTCAAGCACCGGGTCGGGCTGATCGAGCTGGAGGACATCGCGGCGGTCCGGGAGTGGGCGGTCGCCTCCGGCCTCGCGGACCCGGCCCGCACGGTGCTGTCGGGCGGTTCCTGGGGCGGGTACCTGACGCTGCTGGGCCTGGGCACGCAGCCCGGAGCCTGGGCCGTGGGCCTGGCCGCCGTACCGGTCGCGGACTACGTGACGGCGTACCACGACGAGATGGAGGCGTTGAAAGCACTGGACCGCACCCTTTTCGGCGGTACGCCGGAGGAGGTCCCGGACCGCTTCGAGGCGTCCTCGCCGCTGACGTACGTGGACGCCGTGCGGGCGCCGGTCCACATCGCGGCCGGCGTGAACGACCCGCGCTGCCCGATCCGCCAGATCGACAACTACGTGGACCGACTCGCCGCGCGCGGGGCGGTGCACGAGGTGTACCGGTACGACGCCGGTCACGGTTCGCTGGTGGTGGAGGAGCGGATCAAGCAGGTCCGGATGGAGTTGGAGTTCGCGCTGAAGCACCTGCCGCACTGACCCTGCGGGAGGGCGACCGGTGCACCCCCCGTACGGTGGTGGGGTGCACCGGTTTCTCCTGACCCCGCGCTGGTGGGGGATCAACGTCTTCGTCGCGCTCGCCGTTCCCTTCTGCCTGTTCATGGGGTCGTGGCAGCTCGGCCGGTTCGAGGACCGCGTCGACAGCCACCGGGAAGCGGGCGCGGAGCGGCCGGTCGACCAGGTGGCCGCACCCCTGGACTCGCTGCTTCCGGTCGACAAGACGACCTCCGGACGGCTGGCCTCCACGGCCGGGGAGTACGGCGATCAGCTGCTGGTGCCCGAGCGACGGCTGGACGGTCGGTCCGGGTTCTACGTGCTGACGCTGTTGAAGACCGACTCCGGCAAGTCCGTCCCGGTGGTCCGGGGCTGGCTGCCGGGGGTCGCGGATCCCGCGAAGGCGCCGGTCCCGCCGACCGGCCGGGTCGAGGTCAGCGGCGCGCTGCAGGCCTCGGAGAACGCCGGCACGAAGGGGGTCCACTCCCAGGGCGGGCTGCCGGCCGGGCAGCTCGGGGTGATCAGCGCGGCCTCGCTGGTCAACATCGTCCCGTACGACCTGTACGACGCCTGGCTGACCGTGCAGACCCCGTCGGAGGGCATGGTTCCGGTGCCCGCGCAGGCGCCCACCAACACCGGGCTCGACCTGAAGGCCTTCCAGAACCTCGGCTACACCGGCGAGTGGTTCGTCTTCGTCGCCTTCGTGCTCTTCATGTGGTTCCGGCTCTACCGTCGCGAGGTGGAGACCATCCGCGACGCCGAGGCGGGCCTGCTGGAGCCCGCCGCGCGCTAGCCCTGCCGTCCCCGTCCGGGACGGCGTCTCCGGGCGGCGTCTCCGGGCGGCGTCCCGGGGCAGCGTCTCGCGGCACGCCCCGAGCAGCGTCTCGCTAGGACAGCGGGATCGCGCCCGTCCGGTAGACCGTTCCGCCGCAGGCCTCGGGGATCGTCGTCCGCGTGGTCGTGGCGCCCGACTGCGGGGTGTGCGAGACGGCCACGCCGCCCGGGGCCGGGGAGGCGCCCGCCTGCGGTTCGACGGCCGGTCCGCTCCCCGTGCCGCCCGCGGCGCCCGCCGGCTCGGTCTGCGGGGACTTCGCGCCCGTGTCCGTGTTCGCCGGTGCGCAGGTCCGCCCCGACGGCACCCACGCGAAGCGGACCTCGTACGCCGTGTTCGGGGGGAGCACCAGCGCCGGAGCCGCCGCCGCCGGGTCGGGCAGCAGGCCGGTCGCCGGATCGCCCGCCGTGTGGCCGACCACGGCGACCCCGGGGCCCGTGCCGGCCCCGGTACCGGGCGCCGCGGCCGCCGTCAGCGTGTCCTGTCCGTTGACCGAGCAGCCCTGCGCCGAGACGTTGGTGACCCGGAAGCTGCCGTACACCCTGCCGTCGGTCTCCGGGGCCCGGGCCGAACCCACCACCCCGAGCTGGTCCGCTCCGCACCCGGGCACTCCCGGCGCCGCGACCGGCGGCAGCGGGCCCGAGCCCGCCGCCGAGCCGCCGGTACCGGCCGGTCCGGCGGAGGTCCCGGCGCCCGACGGGCCTACCGTCAGACCGTTCGCCGACGGGCCCGCCGTGGCGTTCGGCTGCCCGGTGCCCCCGCCCGCGGACGGAACCTCACCGAAGGGGTCGGTCGCCCTCGGCAGGGAACCGAAGCCGTTCTGGTGCGGGTTGGAGGCCGGCGAGTCGTGCTTGTCGCCCGTGGACTCGCTGTGCCCGGCCATCGCCGGGTGGTCCGGGGCCGCGCCCTCGGCAGCGGACAGGTGCAGTGCGGCCGGGATCGCCGTCCCGGCGAGCAGCACGGCCGCGGCGGCGCCGACGAGGGCGGCCCGGCGGTTGCGGGTCCGGCGCGCGGGGACGGCGTCGCGCAGTCGCTCCAGCGCGTCCGCGGAGGGCTGCAGGCCCTCGACGGCCCCGCGCAGGAGGACGCGCAGTTCTTCTTCCCCGCTCGCCCCGCCCGGCGGTGTGTGGTCGTCCATCATGACTGCGCAGCCTCCATCGCCACCCGCAGCGCGGCAATGCCCCGCGATCCGTACGCCTTCACCGAACCGAGCGATATGCCGAGCGTCTCGGCGACCTGGGCCTCCGTCATGTCGGCGAAGTAGCGCAGTACCAGCACCTCGCGCTGGCGGCGTTGCAGTCCGCGCATCGCCCTGATCAGATCGTCCCGCTCCAGCTGGTCGTACGCGCCCTCTTCGGCGCTGGCCATGTCCGGCATCGGCTTCGAGAGCAGCTTGAGGCCGAGGATGCGGCGGCGCAGTGCGGACCGCGAGAGGTTCACGACGGTCTGGCGCAGGTACGCCAGGGTCTTCTCCCGGTCGCGGACCCGGTTCCGGGCGGAGTGCACCCGGATGAAGGCCTCTTGGACCACGTCCTCGCAGGAGGCGGTGTCGTCGAGGAGCAGCGCTGCCAGGCCCAGGAGCGAGCGGTAGTGCGCCTGGTAGGTCGCGGTGAGGTGGTCGACGGTGGTGCCGGCCACCACCTCGGCCGTCTCGGCCGTCTCGGCTGCCTCAGCCGTCTCGACCGCCTCGCTCTTGCTGCTCCCGTCCGTCTCAGCGCTGTCGCGCGGCGCGGGCACGAGACCGCCCCGGATCGGTACGGAGGTCCGCGCGGGCGCGGCCGACGGTCCCGCTGGGGGCCCCGCCGGCGGGACGGGAACGATCACGGGAAAACCGCCACCGGGCGTGCGAGGACCCCGGCGCGACGGGATGATCCCGATCTGCGCCGGCCGGACGGCCGGGTCGAGCAGTGTGTCTGCCACGCCGGTTGGACACGCGTCCCCCCATCAGGGTTGTACGCGCGAGGCGGCCTCACCAGCAAAATCCCTATTGCCCTCATGCGCACCCGCTCTTCCCGATTGCCCCGTCTTTATCGAGACGGCAGTCGGGCCATCACCTTGATCAAGGGATCAGCACCGATCCTACAAAGCGAATTACGCAAATTCACCTGCGATCAGTTCCGCAATCTGTGTGGCATTCAGCGCTGCGCCCTTGCGGAGATTGTCGGCGCACACGAAGAACTCCAGGGCGTGACGGTCGTCGAGCGAGGCCCGCACCCGCCCCACCCAAGCAGGATCCGTCCCGGCGGCGTCCACGGGGGTGGGGAACTCCCCGGCCGCCGGGTCGTCCACGAGCACCACGCCGGGCGCGGCCTCCAGGATCTCCCGGGCGTGCACGGCCTCCACCTCGCGCTCGAAGCGGGCCCGCACCGTCAGCGAATGCCCGGTCAGCACGGGCACCTGGACGCAGGTCACCGACACCGGGAGCTGCTCCAGCTCCAGGATCCGGCGCGTCTCCCCGCGTACCGCCAGCTCGTGCGAGGACCAGCCGTCCGCGCGCAGCTCGCCCGACCAGGGCACGACGTTGAGGGCGAGCGGGGCCGCGAAGGGGCCGGTGTCCTCGCCCACGGCACGGCGGACGTCACCGGGCTGCTCGCCCAGGGAGGTCCCGGCGACCAGCGACTGCTGGCGGCGCAGCACCTCGGAACCGGCCCGACCGGCGGCGCTCGCGGCCTGGTACGAGGAGACGACCAGGTCGCAGAGGGAGTACTCGGAGTGCAGCGCGCCCAGGGCCGCGATCATGGTGGCGGTCACGCAGTCCGGGCCGGCGATGATCCCGCGCGGCCGGATCCGTGCGGCGTGCCCGTTGACCTCGGGCACGACCAACGGGACCTCGGGGTCCTCCCGGAAGGCGGCGGACAGGTCGATGACGACCGAGCCGCGCGTGGTGACCACGGGGGCCCACCGGGCCGAGACGTCGGCCGGGGTGAGGAAGAGGGCGACGTCGCCCGGTCCGAGGCCGTCGAAGGCGTCCTCGGTGAGGGCGATCACCTCGGTCTCCTCCGCGCGGACGGCCAGCATGCGGCCGGCCGAGCGCGCGGAGGCGATCAGGCGGATCTCGCCCCAGACGTCGGCCCGCTGGGACAGCATCTGGAGCAGGACCGAACCGACTGCTCCGGTCGCCCCGACCACGGCGAGTGCCGGGCCGGAGGACCGGGTGCGGGTCATCGTCCGGTGCCTCCGTAGACGACCGCTTCGGCGCTGTCGGAGTCGAGGCCGAAGGCCGTGTGCACGGCGCGGACGGCTTCGTTGACGTCGTCCTGGCGGGTGACGACCGAGATGCGGATCTCGGAGGTCGAGATCAGCTCGATGTTCACGCCCGCGTCGGACAGCGCCTGGAAGAAGGATGCGGTGACGCCCGGGTTCGTCTTCATGCCCGCGCCGACCAGGGAGATCTTGCCGATCTGGTCGTCGTAGCGCAGGGAGTCGAAGCCGATCGCGCCCTTCGCCTTCTCCAGCGCCTCGATGGCCTTGTGACCCTCGGCCTTGGGGAGCGTGAAGGAGATGTCCGTGAGGCCCGTGGAGGCCGCGGAGACGTTCTGCACGATCATGTCGATGTTGATCTCGGCGTCCGCGATGGCGCGGAAGATCGCCGCGGCCTCGCCCGGCTTGTCCGGGACACCGACGACCGTGATCTTGGCTTCGGAGACGTCGTGCGCGACTCCGGAGATGATGGCGTGCTCCACCTGCGCGTCCCCTTGCGGATTCTCGTTGCTGACCCAGGTGCCCGGCAGTCCGGAGAAGGACGAGCGGACGTGGATCGGAATGTTGTAGCGGCGCGCGTACTCGACGCAACGGTGCAGCAGCACCTTGGAACCGGAGGCCGCGAGCTCCAGCATGTCCTCGGAGGAGATCCAGTCGATCTTCTTGGCCTTCTTCACGACGCGGGGGTCCGCGGTGAAGACGCCGTCGACGTCGGTGTAGATCTCGCACACCTCGGCGTCCAGCGCCGCGGCGAGCGCGACGGCGGTGGTGTCCGAGCCGCCCCGGCCGAGGGTGGTGATGTCCTTGGAGTCCGCGGACACCCCCTGGAAGCCCGCGACGATGGCGATGTTGCCCTCGTCCAGCGCGGTGCGGATCCGGCCCGGCGTGACATCGATGATGCGCGCTTTGTTGTGGACCGAGTCGGTGATCACGCCTGCCTGGCTACCGGTGAACGACTGGGCCTCGTGGCCCAGGTTTTTGATCGCCATGGCCAGCAGGGCCATGGAGATCCGCTCCCCGGCGGTCAGCAGCATGTCGAATTCGCGTCCGGCAGGCATCGGCGATACCTGCTCGGCGAGATCGATCAACTCGTCCGTCGTGTCGCCCATCGCGGAAACCACGACGACCACCTGGTGGCCGTTCTTCTTGGCATCCACGATCCGCTTGGCGACGCGCTTGATGCCCTCGGCATCGGCTACGGAGGAGCCTCCGTACTTCTGCACGACAAGGCCCACGTGCGCTCCTCGCTCAGTCCGTCTCATTGCTGGTGCAGTGTAACGAGCGACCGGGATCCGACCGCCTCGTACCACATCATGAGACGAGAAGATCAGAGAATGAGTTCCTGGTCCGGCCGCTGCGTTCGCTCAGGTGCGGCCGAGGCCGCCGAGCTCCTCGGCCATCACCTTTCCGGCCTGTTCCGCGAGGTCGTCCTCGGCCAGGTCCTCGTCCGTGTCCAGGCCGTCCAGCGCCGCCAGCGGCTGGTCCAGACGTACATGGGCCACCAGCGACTGCAGTGCGCGCAGGGTCGCCGAGGCCGTCGGACCCCAGTTGGTGAAGTACGAGAACTGCCACCACCACAGCGCCTCGGTGGTCCGCCCCGCCCGGTAGTGCGCCAGCCCGTGCCGCAGGTCCGCGACCACGTCGGCCAGGTCGTCGGAGATCCGGTGCGCGACCGGGGCCTTGCGCGGCTCGTAGGGGTCGAAGACCTCCGAGTACACGTCGACCGGCTCCAGCATGTAGGCGAACCGCTCGCGCAGCTCGTCGACGTCCGGCTCCGGTCCGAGGTCGGGCTCGTAGCGCTCGTCGGGCAGCACGTCCTGGTACGCGCCCAGCCGACCGCCCGCCAGCAGCAGCTGGGACACCTCCAGGAGGAGGAAGGGCACCGCGCTGTCCGGGTCCTCGCCCTTGGCCACTTCGGTGACCGCGACGATGAAGGACTCGATCTGGTCCGAGATCTGGACGGCGAAGTCGTCCGGATCCTGACCCAGGGCGTGCAGCGTTGCGTCAGACATCGAGAAGTCGCCTTCCTTCAAAGGCCCGCCCGAGCGTGACCTCGTCCGCGTACTCCAGATCTCCCCCGACGGGGAGTCCGCTGGCCAGGCGGGTGACCTTCAGGCCCATGGGCTTGATCATGCGGGCGAGGTAGGTGGCCGTCGCCTCGCCCTCCAGGTTCGGGTCGGTGGCGAGGATCAGCTCGGTCACCTCGCCGTCCGCCAGGCGCGCCAACAGCTCGCGGATGCGCAGGTCGTCGGGGCCGACGCCTTCGATCGGGCTGATCGCGCCGCCGAGGACGTGGTACTTCCCCCGGAACTCGCGCGTCCGCTCGATCGCGACGACGTCCTTCGGCTCCTCGACGACACAGATGACCGTGGTGTCCCGGCGCGGGTCGCGGCAGATGCCGCACCGCTCCTCCTGTGCCACGTTCCCGCAGACCGCGCAGAACCGGACCTTGTCCTTGACCTCCAGCAGCGCGTGCGCGAGGCGGCGGACGTCGGTGGGTTCGGCCTGCAGGATGTGGAAGGCGATCCGCTGCGCGCTCTTGGGCCCGACGCCGGGCAGCCTGCCCAGTTCGTCGATCAGGTCCTGAACCACGCCTTCGTACAACGGACTGCCTTCTTTCGTCTTTCGTCGGGTGGGGGAGGGTTAGAACGGGAGGCCGGGGATACCGCTGCCGCCGCCCAGGCCCTGGGCCAGGGGGCCCAGCTTCTGCTGCTGGAGCGCCTGGGCATTCTCGTTGGCCGCCTGCACCGCGGCGACCACCAGGTCGGCGAGCGTCTCCGTGTCCTCGGGGTCCACGGCCTTCGGGTCGATCACCAGCGCCCGCAGCTCACCGGATCCGGTAACGGTCGCCCTCACCAGACCGCCGCCGGCCTGGCCCTCGACCTCGGTCCGTGCGAGCTCCTCCTGCGCGGCCGCGAGATCCTGCTGCATCTTCTGGGCCTGCTGGAGCAGCTGCTGCATGTTGGGCTGGCCACCACCGGGAATCACAGGGCACTCACTCCATACGTTGTACGTCGAGACCTTCGGAACGCTGGTCAATCTGAGCCTACGTGCTCCCCGGGCCCCGCGCCCTACGCCGTGAGGACCAACTCTTTCGAGTGAGAGACGAGGCGTGCGCGTACCTGATGGAGACCTCCTTGCGGGCGGAAATCCCGGGAATCGTCGCCCATCGCCCGTCAATCGAAGGTAGGAAGAGCATGCGCATCATTGCGCACACGCGCACCACCACACGTCAGCGCAGGCAGAGGGAGTGCCGGGTGAGCCAGCCGGAGATGCAGCCCGAGGGGCCACCCCGGGATCCCCGGGAGGAAGGCGGCGGACCGATGGCGGCGGGCGATCTGACCGGCCGGCCGTTCCCCCTCGGGGACTGGGGCGAGCCCGCCGAGCGGCTCGACGAGCTCTACCGGCGGGTCGAGGCCGATGCGCTGCGCACCGCCGAGTGGTACCTGTCCGACCGGGCCTGGAAGCGGCGCGGTGCGCGCGTGCTGCGCGCCGGGGCGGCCGTGGGCGCCCTCACGGGTGCCTCGATGCCGCTGCTGGAGCTGACGGGCTCGATCCCGGGCGCCTCCACGTACGGCTACCTCGCGCTGCTGCTGGGCGCGGCCGCGCTGGCCTGCGACCGGTTCTTCGGGCTGACGTCCGGGTGGATGCGGAACGTAGCCACGGCCCAGGCCGTGCAGCGCCGGCTCCAGACCCTCCAGTTCGACTGGGCCTCGGAGAACGTGCGCGAGGTGCTCGGACCCACCGAGGGCACGGCCAGCGAGGCAGCGGAGCGGTGCCTGACCGTGTTGCGCCGCTTCTCGGAGGACGTCACCGAGCTGGTGCGCTCGGAAACGGCGGACTGGATGGTGGAGTTCCGGGCCGGGCCCGCGCCCCTGGTGATGCAGTCGCTGGGAGCCCCCGGCGGGCGCCCGGACGCGAGCGTCCCGCCCGCCCGCTTCCCGCTGCCGCCGGGCACCAGACCGAACATGCCCCGGCAGCGGCCGCCGGAGCAGCCGCGCTGAGGCGCGGGCAGGTCCAGCGGGGGTCGCGGGGGCACGGGCGGAGCCGGAGGGCACGGGCGGGGGCCGGTGCCGGTGCCGCCGCGGGACACGGGCGGGGGCCGGGGTTCCGCGCAGCGGAACCGTACGCGGACCCGGACCCGTACCCATACCCGTACCTCGCCCACCGGCGCCGTTCAGCTGAAGATGATCATCGACCCCTGGCCGAGGCTCCGCGTCGCGGCCGCGTGCAGTCCCAGCCACACGTGCCGCTCACGGGCGAAGGGGCTGTCGTCGTACGGAATCGGCCCCGCCGGCTCCTCCAGCAGCGTCGGCCGCCCCGGCGGCGCCGGTGCGGCGGGCGGGTTCCCCGGGTCTATCCCGATGGCGGGGGCCACGAACAGCAGCTCCCGCAGCAGCCCCTGCCCGGACCCCAGCGGCCCGCCACCGGCCAGCAGCTCCTCGTTCGCCAGCGGAGCCGCGAAGTCCACCGGGACGTAGGCCCCGGCGTGGTCGTAGTGCCACACCAGGTGCGACTGCTGGGCCGTGGGCTCGAACATCTCCAGCAGTTGCTCGTAGTCCCCGCCGAGCTCGTCCACCGGGGTCACGGGCAGTCCGCAGAGCTGGAGCATGTACGCCCGCCGCAGGAAGTGCAGGGCGTCGTAGTCGAAGCCGGCGACCGGGGCGACGTCCCCGCTCAGGCCCGGCATGTACGCGAACACGGGCACGGACGGCAGGCCGGCCGCGCCCAGCGCCCTGTCGTACGAGGCGATCTCTTCCGCGAAGGGATTGTCGGGGCTGTGGCACAGCACGTCGACAAGGGGGACCAGCCACAGGTCACAGGCCACTCGGCCTCCGATCAGTCGTTGTCGCCGATCCGGCCAGCGTAGTGGGCCGGACACCCTCCGCGAAGGGGTGCGCAGAACCTCGACCTTCAGAGGCGGGCGGCCCAGGCCAGCGCGTGCTCGTTGTAGCCGTGCACGATGCCGCGCACCGCGTCGGCGTCGGCCAGCGTCACCGCGTCCACCAAGTCACTGTGGCCGTCCCACAGCGCCGCCCGCAGCTGCGGCTCGCGCTGGAGGTGGGGGACGGCGAAGACCCAGCATTGCACGCGGATGCGGTGCAAGAACTCGGAGATGTAGGTGTTGGCGACCAGCCCGCTCAACTCCCGCCAGAAGCGCAGGTCGTAGCCGATCAGCACTTCGAGCGAACCGCTCTGCGCGGCCCGTCGGGCCTCTTCGCCCCGGCGGCGCACCGACACCAGCAGCTCGGCGGAGCCGGGGGTGGTGCCGCGCTCGGCGAGGCGGCGGAAGATCCCGTCCACGACGAGCGAGCGGGCCTCGACCATGCCCCGGAAGTCGTCCACGGAGAAGACCCGCACCCGGAAGCCGCGGTGCTGGACCAGTTCGAGCAGCCCTTGGGCCGAGAGGTCCACGAGCGCCTCGCGCACCGGGGTCGCGGAGACCTCGTACTGCTCGGCGATCTGCTTGACGGTGAACTCGGTCCCCGGAGGCAGGCGTCCCGCGAGCACCTCGTCACGCAGCGCGTCCGCGATCTGCTGGCGGAGCGTGTTGCGGGTGACAGCTCCGCTGCCTGGCATAGGGGTCCGTCTCCTGTCGTAGAGCTCCGGACACCATAGGCCAGACAGCGCGGCTGAAAACCGATCGGTAGCTAACCGATATCCGACGTCCGCACCCGGCGCCCGGGTGCGGATGTCGATGCGGGCGCCGGATGCGGATCCGGTGCGGGGGCAGATGCGGATCGGGTGCGGATCCGGTGCGGGGGCAGATGCGGATCGGGTGCGGATCCGGTGCGGGGCGGATGGCTGACCGGACCCGTTCCCTCCGGGCGGGCGGGTCTAGCCGGCCGTGGTGTGGCGGTCGGCTACCGTCAGCGCCTCGTCCAGCAGGGCCAGGCCCTCCTTGGCCTCCGCCTCCGTGACGTTGCAGGGCGGGACCACGTGGGTGCGGTTCATGTTCACGAAGGGCCACAGGCCCGACGCCTTGCAGGCCGCCGCGAACTCGGCCATCGGCGCGTTGTCCGCGCCGGCCGCGTTGTACGGCACGAGCGGCTCGCGCGTCTCCTTGTCCCGTACGAGTTCCAGGGCCCAGAAGGCGCCCAGCCCGCGGACCTCGCCGACCGAGGGGTGGCGCTCGGCGATCTCGGCGAGGGCCGGGCCGATCACGTTCTCACCGAGGTGGGCGGCGTGCTCCACGATGCCCTCCTCCTCCATCGTGTTGATCGTCGCGGCGGCGGCGGCGCAGGCCAGGGGGTGGCCGGAGTACGTGAGTCCGCCCGGGTAGGGGCGGGTGGCGAAGGTCTCGGCGATGGCGGCCGAGATGGCCACGCCGCCGAGCGGGACGTAGCCGCTGTTCACGCCCTTGGCGAAGGTGATCAGGTCGGGGGTGACGCCCCAGTGGTCGGCCGCGAACCACTTGCCGGTGCGGCCGAAGCCCGACATGACCTCGTCCAGGATGAAGACGATGCCGTAGCGGTCGCAGAGCTCGCGCACGCCCGCGAGGTAGCCGGCGGGCGGGGTCATGATGCCTGCGGTGCCGGGCACGCTCTCCAGGATGATCGCCGCGATGGTCTGCGGCCCCTCGAAGGCAATGGTGTCGGCGAGGTGGGCGAGGGCGCGGGCGCACTCCTCGGCCTCGGTGGTGGCGTGGAAGGCGGAGCGGTAGAGGTACGGGCCCCAGAAGTGGACGACGCCGGCGGCGGCCGTGTCGGAGGGCCAGCGGCGCGGGTCGCCGGTCAGGTTGATCGCGGCGGCGGTGGCCCCGTGGTAGGAGCGGTAGGTGGAGAGCACCTTGGCGCGACCCGTGTGCAGACGGGCCATGCGCACGGCGTTCTCGACAGCCTCGGCGCCGCCGTTGGTGAAGAAGACCTTGTCCAGGTCGCCCGGGGTCCGCTCGGCGATGAGGCGTGCGGCCTCGGAGCGGACGTCGACGGCGAAGCCGGGCGCGAGGGTGCAGAGCCGGGCGGCCTGCTCCTGGATCGCGGCGACGACCTTGGGGTGCTGGTGGCCGATGTTGGTGTTGACCAACTGGGAGGAAAAGTCGAGGAACCGCTTGCCCTCGTAGTCCCAGAAGTACGACCCCTCGGCCCCGGCGACGGCGAGGGGGTCGATCAGGGCCTGGGCGGACCAGGAGTGGAAGACATGCTTCCGATCTGCGTCCTTCACGGTGGCAAGGGTGTGCGGGGTGACATGAGGGGTCATGTCGTCACGCTAGAAGTGCGCAGGTGGAGCGGGATATCGGCGGACTGTATGGGGGTGGGGGGCCGCTCTCGGCAGTCTGTCTGCGAGGGGGCTCCAACCCCTCCCTTGGATTGACAGCATCCTGTCGTTATGACAGTCTATTGTCATAGAGCAGGAACCACGCTGGAGGCGAAAGCACCATGAGCGAGACCCCGCGCAAGCCCGTCCACCTCGCGGTCTACGACACGTACGCGGACTGGGAGACCGGCCACACCACCGCGCACCTCACCCAGCGCGGCCACACCGTGCGCACGGTCGGCCCGAGCGCGGCGCAGCCGGTCACCACCATGGGCGGCGTCCGCATCCAGCCCGACCTGGCCCTGGCCGACCTGCGACCGGAGGACTCCTCGCTGCTGATCCTCACGGGCGCGTCCCTGTGGGACACGAGCGACGACCTGGCGCCGTTCGCGGCCAAGGCGCGGGAGTTCCTGGCCGCCGGAGTGCCGGTCGCGGCGATCTGCGGAGCCACCGCGGGCCTCGCCCGCGAGGGGCTGCTGGACGGCCGGACCCACACCAGCGCCGCCTCCTTCTACCTCGCCGAGCAGCCCGGCTACGGGGGCGCCGAGCGCTACGTCGAGGCCGATGCGGTGACCGACGGCAACCTGATCACGGCGGGGCCGACGGAGCCGGTGGCCTTCGCCCGCGAGGTCTTCGCCCGTCTGGACGTCTACAAGCCGGACGTCCTGGACGCCTGGTACGGGCTCTTCCACGACTCGGACGTCAGCGCGTACCCGGTCCTGATGGCGGCATCGGCGGCCGGCGATGCGTGAGGCGACGCACGAGCTGCTGCCCGCCGGGGACCCTGGGGCCGCCCGGGGCCCGACCGACCTGGGGGACCTCGGCGGGCCGGGGGACCTCACGGACGCCCGTACCCAGCAGGACCTGCTGAGCCGCACCGCGCTCGGGGTGTTCCGGCTGAACGGCCAGTTCCTCGCCATCTCGGAAGAGCTGGCCAAGCCGGCCGGGCTGACGGCCGCCTGGTGGCAGGTCCTGGGCGCGGTACTGCGGGAGCCGCTGCCCGTCGCGGGCATCGCCCGGAACATGGGCATCACCCGGCAGAGCGTGCAGCGCATCGCGGACCTGCTGGTCGCCAAGGGGTTGGCGGAATACGCCCCGAACCCCGCCCACCGGCGGGCGAAACTGCTGCGTCCCACGGAGGACGGACGGGGCGCGGTGGACCGGATCGGCCCGGGGCACGCGGCTCTGGCGGCCCGCCTCACGGCGGAGCTGGGCGACGCCGCCTTCGCGGAGACGGTCCGCGCACTGGAACGGCTGGCCACGGCACTGGACGCGCTGGAGTCCGCCACACCGTCCACCGCCGTTTCCGCATCCGCGCCGGAATGAGCCCGGACGACACCGCCCGCGGCACCGTGCCCACGCCGCGCAGGCCCGCGGCGAACGATTGTGTCGAAGTCAATAAGCCTGCAAGCAAAGCTTGTTACGTATAACGGGGCTGTCGGACACTGCGGCACATGGAGCCGTTGAAGGTAGTGGCACAACTGTGGGAGCGAATCGAGGCACGTGACTGGGACGGCGTGGCCGGGCTCATCGCCGAGGACGCGGTCATCGAATGGCCCGTGAGCGGTGAGCGCATCGTGGGGCGCGCCAACTTCATAGCCGTGAACAGCGACGACGGCTACTCGGACGAGAGATCCGTGGAACTGCTGCGGATCCTGGCCGATGGGAACCTCGTGGTCACCGAGGTGGAGATACCTCAGGACCACGTCGTCTACCGGGCCGTCTCCCTCTGGACCGTGCGGGACGGGGAGATCGTGGGGGCGAGGGAGTACTGGACCAGCCCCGGCCAGGACCCGGCACCCCGCTGGCGGGCGGGGTACGTCGAACCCCTGGTGGCAGACTGAGCCGCGTGCTCACCGCTCTTCTCGGCGCGACCGGCATCCTGGCGCTCCTCACCCTCGTCCCCGGCCCGGACATGGCGATCGTTACTAAACGGGCCATCACCCGGGGGCGCGGTGACGGGCTGCGCACCGTCGCCGGGATCGCCGTCGGGCTGTTGATCTGGGGCGCCCTCACCGTGGCGGGGCTCGCTGCGCTGCTCGCCGCCTCGGCCGAGGTGTACCTGGTGGTGAAACTGGCAGGTGCCGCGTATCTGTGCTGGCTCGGCGTCCGGGCCCTGCTACGGCCGGGGGCGGGGTCGGTGGAGCCCGGGGAGCGCGGGGAGCCCGGGGAGCGCAAGGAGCGCGCGCAGGTACGGCCCGGAACGGGCGGCGGCGGAGCCTGGCGGACCGGTCTGGTCGCCAACGTCCTCAATCCCAAGATCGCCGTCTTCTACACGGGGCTGCTGCCCGCCCTCGCCCCGCCCGGCCTGCGCCCGGCGGTCGGCATGGCGCTGCTGGTCCTGCTCCATGTGCTGCTGACGGTGGTCTGGCTGGGTACGTACGTGTACGTGCTGTCGCGCGCCGGGCGGTTCTTCGCGCGGCCGCGGGTCCGGCGGGCACTGGACCGGACGACGGGTGTCGTCCTGATCGGCTTCGGTGTGCGGGTGGCGACGACGTGATGGTCGTTGCGCAGTGATGGTCGTGACGTCACGACGTCACGACGTCGTGACGTCGTGACGTCGTGACGGTCGTGCTCCTGGCTCTTAGGTATCCCCCGTCATACCTGAGAGCCAAGTGCGAACACGGCTCCATGGCGTGACGCCGACCACGGGCCCGGATTCCTAACTTCGGTAGCAGAGAAGAGCGTTCACGGCTCTTCCGGCAACCGAAGGAAGAGGACCATGGCAACGGGGACGGGGACGGCGACGGGGGCGCAGGCAGGGGCGGGGGCGCAGGCAGGGACCTTCGGAAGGACCTGCGGGTCGGGCACGGCGCTCTCCACGGGCAGGGCGGGGTCCGGTGGTGGCCGGCTGCGCCGCGGCCTGCTGGCCGCACTGGTCGCCGCGGCCGTGGTGGTCCCTGTGTCCGCCGCGGCCTCCCCGAACGTCCCGGCTCCCGCGCCCGCCACGTTCTCCGAGGACGCCACCCCCCACAGCCGGTACGCCGCCAACAGCGCCAACCTCGCCGAGGCGGCCCGTACCGCCGAGGACGCCGACCGCCCCGGCCGGGCGGCCAGGCTGCGCGTCATGGGGTCGGACGGAGCAGCCCGGTTCCTCACCTTCGACGGCCGCGGCAGGGGCCGCGCCGTCGAGGTGTTCGGCGAGTTGGAGAGCGCCGACCGGGTCGCCGTCCTGGTGCCCGGGTCCGATACCACCCTGGACACCTACGAGCGGTTCCGGGCCGGAGCCGTCTCCCTCCAGCAGCGCCTGCAAGCCGAGCATCCACGCTCCGCCGTGGTCGCCTGGCTCGGGTACGACACCCCCGGAACGGTGAGCACCACCGTCCTCAGCGCCGACCGCGCCGACGCGGCCGCTGCCGAACTTGCCCCCTTCCTGCAGCGGTTGCGCAACATATCGGGACCCGGCGCCCGGCTCTCCTTGCTGTGCCACTCCTACGGCTCCGTGGTCTGCGCCCGGACGGCTACCGGGTCCGTGGTCAGCGACATGGTGCTGTTCGGCAGCCCGGGCACCGGGGCCGGATCCGCCCGTGAGCTGCCGACCCGGGCCCGGGTCTGGGCCGGCCGGGGCAGCGGCGACTGGATAGGCAACGTCCCGCACGTGCGGTTCGGCGGGATCGGCTTCGGCACCGACCCGGTCGACCCCGCCTTCGGGGCCCGGTCCTTCACCGCCGGCGCCGTCGGGCACAGCGACTACCTCAAGCCGGGCACCGAATCCCTCGACGGCCTGGCCTCCATCGTCCTGGGCACCACCACCTCATCGGAGGCCGACCATGGTTGAGTTCCGGGCCCGGTGGTCCACCCTGGCCGCGGGCATCGACGCCGCCACCCCGAACGACCGTGACCGGGCCGTGGACGCGCTGCGGGCCTTCGCGATCCTCGGCGTGGTCCTCGGCCACTGGTTGGTCACCGCGCTGACCGCACGCGACGGCGGTCTGAGCACCACCAGTCCGCTGGCCCACATGCCGTGGCTGGCCCCGGTGTCCTGGGTGTTCCAGACGCTGTCCGTCTTCTTCCTGGTGGGTGGTCATGTCGCCGCCCGTGGGTACGCGTCGGCGCGCGAGCGCGGGCTCTCGCACGGCGCGTGGGCCCGGCAGCGACTGGGGCGGCTGTTCCGTCCGGTCGCCGCGGTGCTGGTTCTCTGGACGGTCGTCGCCGCAGGGATGCTGATCGGCGGGGCGGAGTTCGCCACCGTCCGGTCGCTGGTCAAACTGGTGCTCTCCCCGCTGTGGTTCCTGCTGGTATTCGCAGCGCTCACCGCCGCGACCCCGTTCGTGGCCCGGCTCAGCCCGCTGTGGCCACTGGCCGTGGTGGCCGCCGTCGACATGTGGCGCTTCGGACTGGACGGCCCCGAGTGGATCGGTTGGGTCAATGTGGCCGCGGGTTGGCTCGTCCCCTTCACCCTGGGCGCCGCCTGGTCCCGCGGAGCGTTCGTCCGGCGCGACCAGGCGCTGCTCCTGCTCGGCGCGGGCGTCCTGGCCACGGCCGCGCTGATCCTCTGGGGCGGGTACCCGGCGTCGATGGTGGGTGTCCCCGGGGCCGCCGTATCGAACCTGAACCCGCCGACGCTGGCTGCGGCCGCCTTCGGGCTGGCCCAGTGCGGGCTGGCGCTCCTGGTGCGCGACCCGCTGGCCCGGGCCATGCGACGGCCGACGGCTTGGGCGAAGGTCGCCCTGGTGAACCTCTCCGCCATGACCGTCTTCCTGTGGCACCAGACCGCCATGATGGCCGTCACCGCCCTCGGACTGCTGGTCTCGGCCGACCTGCCCGGGCTGCACACGGTGCCCGACTCGGCCGGCTGGATAGCAGCCCGGCTGCTGTGGCTGCCGGTGTTCGCCGCCGCGCTGTCGCTCTGCTGGGCCGCGTTCCGCATCCACGAACAGGCCACCGGCCGTTCGAAGCCGTCCCGTACCGCCCGTGCTGCCGCGGTCCCCCGCCCCAGGACGGACCCCGCCGAGGAGATCAACCATGTCTAGCGCCCGCCTTAGCCTGGACGGCGTGAACCAGCAGACCGAGCCACCTGCCGCCGACGTCCGCATCCGCCTGCCGCTCGGCCTGGCCCGGGAGTTGTTCACCCTGCGGCGGGACCCCCTGCCGAGGATGGCGCGGCCACGCTGGCTGGCATGGCTGCCGCATGCGGTCCTCTGTTACGTGGCCATTCCCTGCGGTGTCCTCACCGCGATGGTGATGAACGACCATTACGAGGTACGTGGTTCGGCCCTGGTGGTGCTGTCACTGTTGACCTCCGCGTCCGTCGTGCTCAGCATGTTCCGGCCGATCGCCGCCTGGTGGCTCGGGCTCGTCGCCTCCGGCCTGGTCGCCTGGGCCATCCACGGCCATGTCGGCCCGGGGCAGTCCTGGCCCTGGACGCCCGCCGGGCCGTTCACGCTCGCGCCCGTGATTCTGATGGTCGCCCTGCGGGTGCCGCCCCGGGTGACCGCCTCGGTCATCGGCATCACGCTCACCCTCAACGGGCTGGCCGACATCGTCCTCAGGCCGCCGCAGAGCCAGACCATCATCGGCGGCGTGACCCTCCTCTTCGCGTTCGTGGGGATCCTCGGTTACGCCCTGCGGGCCACCCGCCTCGCCCACGGCAAACTCGCCCGGCAGGAGACCCTCACCGAGGAGGAGCGGGCCCGGCGCGCCCTGCTGGAGGAGCGCAGCCGGATCGCCCGGGAACTGCACGACGTCGTCGCCCACCACATGTCGGTGATCTCCATCCAGGCGCAGGTCGCCCCGCACCTGGTGGAGAACCCGTCCGAGGAGCTCAAGGAGAACCTGGCCGGCATCCGGGAGAACGCGCTGGAGGCGCTGACGGAGCTGCGGCGGGTGCTGGGCGTGCTGCGGTCCGAACGGCCAGACGACCCCGCGAACCCCCATCATCCGCAGCCCACCCTCGGCGAGCTCGACGGCCTCGTGGACAACGTGCGGGGGGCCGGCCTGGACGTCACGACCGAGATCGCGGGGATACGGCGACCGCTGACTCCGGGCGTGGAGCTCACCGCGTACCGGATCGTGCAGGAGGCGCTGAGCAACGCTCTTCGTCATGCGCCCGGTTCACGGGTGGAGGTGGGCATCGCGTACGGGCCACGTGATCTGCACCTGTGCGTCGCGAACAGCGCCCCGACCCGGCCGGCCCCGCCCTCGCCCGGTGCGGGGCACGGGCTGCTGGGGATGCGGGAGCGGGCGGGCATGCTGGGGGGCGAACTGGCCGCCGGCCCGCGCCCCGACGGGGGGTACGAGGTGAGCGCCGTACTCCCGATGGACCCGCAGGACATGCCCGCGGTCCCCGACTCCGAGACGAAGAGGGCTTCATGAGCACCCCGATCAAGGTGATGATCGCCGACGACCAGATGATGGTCCGGCAGGGCTTCACCGTGCTTCTCAACGCGCAGCCCGACATAGAGGTCGTCGGGCAGGCGGTGGACGGGGCGGACGCGGTCGCGAAGGTGGCCGAGCTGGCCCCGGACGTGGTGCTGATGGACATCCGTATGCCCGGGATGGGCGGGATCGAGGCCACGTCCGTCATCACCGCGGTACCGGACGCCGCGGTGAAGGTGCTGGTGCTGACCACCTTCGATCTCGACGAGTACGTGTACGAGGCGCTGCGGGCCGGAGCCTCCGGGTTCCTGCTCAAGGACGCGTCGGCCGACCAGCTCGCCGAGGCGGTGCGGGTGGTGGCGGCCGGCGAGGCGCTGCTCTCGCCGAACATCACGAAGCGGCTGATCACGGAGTTCTCCCGGCTGGGAGCGCCGCGCGCGCCGTCACGGGCCCGGATCGAGGCACTGACCGAGCGGGAGACGGAGGTGCTGTCGCTGATCGCCCAGGGCCTGTCGAACGCCGAGATCTCGGAGCACCTGGTGCTGGCCGAGCAGACGGTGAAGACGCATGTGAGCCGGATCCTGGTGAAGCTGGGTCTGCGGGACCGCACGCAGGCGGCGGTGTTCGCGTACGAGACGGGTCTGATCCGCCCGACGGGCTATTGAACGGACCCTCGTAGTACTTGAGAGGGACCCCGGGAAATCCCCATCAGCGGCGACGCGGACGAGGGCGGTACGGACCTACGGTGGTGTGTATGACCGAGACGACCACCGGGGGGACATCCCGGGCACCTGAGTTCCGAGTGGCATCGGAGGTGATAGCGACCCTTCGCCGGGATCTCGTCACCGATGCCTTCGCCTACCGGCCGCTGCCGCTGGCGAAGACCTCCGGGCGCTTCGTGCGCCGACTTCCCGGGGTGCTGCGCCGGTACGCGCCGTGGCGGCGGTATGCGGCGGTGGGGTTCCTGGCCTTCTTCGTCGGAATGGTCGCGCTCAACACGCAGTCGGCGGCCTGGGGCGACCTGGGGCCGATCGCCATGGCGGTGCTGACCGCGACCCCGGTCCTGATGACACTGGTGCGGCCGGTCGGCGCTTGGTGGGCGGCCATCGCGATGACGGTGGTGACGGCCGGTATCGGGGGCGGCTACAACTGGCCGTGGACCGAAAGCAGTTTCTTCGCGTACATCGTGGTCATGTTCCTCGTCACGCTGCGGACCGGGCCCCGGGTGGCGGCCTGGATGTGGGCGCTCACCCTCGTGCTGGGAACCGTGATCTCCGTGCTGTTCAACGGCCGCTGGGGGTCGAACCTGCCCGAAATGGCGGTGGCCTCGGCCTTCGCCCTGGTGATTGCCAGCAGTATCCGGATACGCCGCGATGCCCGGGCCGAGGTGAGCGCGCAGCAAGAGGTTACGGCCGTCGAGCGGGACAAGCGGACGCTGCTGGAGGAGCGGACCACGATCGCGCGGGAGTTGCACGACGTGGTGGCCCACCACATGTCGGTGGTGGCGATCCAGGCGGAGGCCGCGCCGTACCGGGTGAAGAACCCGCCGCCGGAGCTGGAGGCGGCGTTCGTCACCATCCGGGAGAACGCGGTGGCGGCCCTGACGGAGCTGCGGCGGGTGTTGGGTGTGGTGCGCTCCGCGGACTACGAGGCCCCGGACGCCCCGCAGCCGACGCTGGCCTCGCTGGAGGGGCTGCTGGCCAATGTGCGGGATGCCGGCCTGAGCGTGCAGAAGACGATCACGGGCTCGGTGCGGGAGCTGCCGCAGGGCGTGGAGCTGTCGGCGTACCGCATCGTTCAGGAGGCCCTCAGCAACACGCTGCGGCACGCGCCGGGAGCCGCAGCCGAGGTAGAGGTCTCCTATGTGCTGGGCGGCCTGGGCATACGGATCGTCAACGACCGGGCGACCGGGGACGCACGGCCCTCGCCGGGGGCCGGGCACGGAATCACCGGCATGCGGGAGCGGGTGGCGATGCTGGAGGGTGAGATGACGGCCGGCCGGACGTCGGCGGGCGGGTATGAGGTGGCGGTGTTCATACCAGTGCCCCACCGTGCGGAGTCGGCACCGGAGCCGCGGGAGGGGACGGTATGACGATCAGGGTCCTGATCGTCGACGACCAGGCGATGGTGCGCGAGGGGTTCTCCGTTCTGCTGAACGCGATGGACGGCATCGAGGTGGTCGGCGAGGCGGTTGACGGTCGGGAGGCCATCGAGCAGGTGGCGGCGTTGCAGCCGGATGTGGTGCTGATGGACATCCGGATGCCGCGGATGAACGGGCTGGAGGCCACGCGGGAGATCGTGGCCGCCGACACGGACGCGAAGGTGCTGGTCCTGACGACCTTCGACCTCGACGAGTACGTGTACCAGGCACTGCGGGCCGGAGCCTCCGGGTTCCTGCTCAAGGATGCGTCGGCCCGTCAGCTGGCTGACGGGGTAAGGGTGGTGGCTGCCGGGGAGGCCCTGCTGGCGCCGTCGGTGACCAAGCGGCTGATCGTGGAATTTTCGAAGATATCCCAGGCCCGCAAGCTGGCGGACCCGTCGGGTGCGGGGGAGCTGACGGAGCGGGAGACGGAGGTGCTGGTACTGATCGCGCAGGGGCTGTCCAATGCGGAGATAGCCGACCGGCTGGTCGTCGCCGAGTCCACCATCAAGACCCATGTGAGCCGGATCCTGGTCAAGCTGGGCCTGCGGGACCGGACACAGGCGGCCGTGTACGCGTACGAGACCCGCTTGGTGACACCCGCCTGATCGGGCGCGGCTGCGTTTAGGGTGCAGGGATGGGTTTTGATCCGTGGGATGCCGCGTTCGTCGCCGATCCGTATCCGGCGTACAAGGAGTTGCGGGAGCAGGGGCGGGCCGTGTGGTGCGAGGCCACCGGGCAGTGGCTGGTGCCGCACTACGCGGATGTGAGTGCGCTGCTGAGGGACCGGCGGCTGGGGCGGACCTACCTCCACCGGTTCTCACACGAGGAGTTCGGCCGCGAGGCGCCGCCGCCGGAGCACGAGCCCTTCCACGTGCTCAACGGCAACGGCCTGCTGGACCTGGAGGATCCCGCGCACGCGCGGGTGCGCAGGCTGGTGGCGAAGGCCTTCACCCCGCGGACCGTGGAGCAGCTCGTGCCCGCGGTGCAGCGGATGGCCGGGGAGTTGGTGGGGCGGCTGCGTGCGGACGGGGGCGGGGATCTACTCACCGTCGTCGCCGAGCCGCTGCCGGTGGCGGTGATCGCGGAACTGCTGGGCGTGCCCGAGGCGGACCGCACATTGCTGCGGCCCTGGTCGGCGGACATCTGCGGGATGTTCGAGCTCCGGCCCGACGAGGAGACGGCGCGGCGCGCGGTGCGGGCGAGCATCGAGTTCAGCGCCTACCTGCGGGGGCTGATCGCCGAGCGGCGGAGCCGCCCGGGGGAGGATTTGATCTCCGGGCTGATCGCCGCCCACGATGAGGAGGGGCGGCTCAGCGAGCAGGAGATGATCTCCACCTGTGTGCTCCTGCTGAACGCCGGGCACGAGGCCACCGTCAACACGACCGTCAACGGGTGGTGGGCGCTGTTCCGCAACCCCGATCAGCTCGCCGCGCTCCGTGCGAACCGCGATCCCGAAAAGTTGTCCACAGCTGTGGACGAACTCATGCGCTACGACACTCCCCTCCAGATGTTCGAGCGCTGGGTGCTCGACGACATCCGGATCGGTGACACCGTCATCCCCCGCGGTGCCGAGGTCGCGCTGCTCTTCGGGTCTGCGAACCGGGATCCCGCGCGCTTCGACGATCCCGACGCGCTGGACCTCGTACGGGCCGACAACCCGCACCTGACCTTCGGGGCCGGGATCCACTACTGCCTCGGCGCGCCGCTGGCGCGGCGGGAGCTGGAGGCTTCCTTCGGGGCCCTCCTGGCGGACGGAGTCCCGCCGCTGCGGCTCGTCGAGGAGCCGCAGTGGCGGGACGGGTACGTCATTCGGGGGCTGGAGCGAATGCTGGTGGAGTTCTAGGCGACCATGTCGCGGCGGCGCAGGGCGCCGAGGCCCGCCGCCGTCAGGGCCACCGCCAGCACGGTCAGCACCAGCAGCGGCGCCGGGTCCATGGCCTGCGCTCCCGGGAGCCGGGGCAGGTGGGCGAAGGGCGAGAGGTTCAGGGCGGCCTGCGGAAGGTTCAGCGCCGGGCCGATCCAGCCCAGGGCCAGCACACCCCCGGCCACCGCCCAGGCGGCCGCCGCGTACTGCGGAACCGCGCCGTACAGCAGCGCCGCCAGCGCCCCGATCAGCCACACCGCCGGGAGCTGGGCGAGCGCGGCGCCGATCGCCGCACCCGGCTCGCGGCCGTGCCCGAGGCCGAGACCGAGGCCCGCCAACAGCAGGATCAGCGCCGAGCCGCCGAAGGCCACGGCCAGGTGGCCGCCGGCCCAGCGCAGCCGGCCGACCGCGTTCGCGAGCAGCGGTTCCGCGCGCCGGCCCGACTCCTCACCACTCAGGCGGAGCACGGAGGAGACTGCGTACAGGGCGGCGACCATGCCGAACATGCCGGTCATCGTGGCGAGGAAGGCATCGGTGAGCGCACCCTGCGCGACCTGCGCACCCGCCCCGCCCGACCCGCCCTGCCCGCCCTGCCCGCCCTGCCCGCCCATCCGCTCGATGATCTCGCGGGTCCGGTCGTTGTCGCCGACCAGGTCCGCGGCGCCGTCCGCCATCCCGCCGAAGACGACGCCGGCGATCAGGAAGCCCGCGCCCCAGCCCAGCACGCTGCCGCGCTGCAGCCGCCAGGCCAGCGCACCCGCCGTGCCCAGGCGCCCCTCGGCCGGCCCCGGCCGTGAGGGCAGGAAGCTCATGCCCAGGTCACGGCGCCCGGCCAGGGCGTACGCGGCGCCCGCCTGCACCGCGGTGGCGGCGGCGAGCAGGAGGAGCACCCACCAGCGTTCGGCGGCGAAGGCCCGTACGTTCTCCACCCAGCCGAGCGGCGAGGCCCAGGTCAGGGCCGACCTCCCGCCCCCCCGTACCGGCGTCGCCCGCGGCCTTCAGGACGAAGGCGGCGCCGAGCACGGCAGCCGTGATCCCCTTGGCGGCGCGGGCGCTCTCGGTCAGCTGGGCGGCGATGGCTGCCGTGCAGGCGAAGAACGTCCCGGTGGCCGCGACGGCCAGGCCGAGGGCGACCGCGCCCGGTACGCCCTGCCCCGCGAGACCACCCGCCACGAACAGGGCGATACAGGCGTTGGCCACGAAGGCAGTGAGCAGGGCGGCGGTCAGCGGGGCACGCCTGCCCACCATCGCTGCGGAGAGCAGCTCCTGACGGCCCGTCTCCTCCTCCTCGCGAGTGTGTCGGACGACGATGATCAGGCTCATGGCGGCCGCGAGGACGGCGGCGTAGACACCGCCCCGCCAGGCGGTCAGGGCGCCGAGCGAATCACCGAAGACCGGTCCGTACAGGGCGCGCATCGAGCCGTTGGCGTTCATCGAGGCGGCGGCCCGGGCGCGTTCGGCGGCGGTGGCGTACACGCTCCCCAGCGAGCCGGGCATGCTCACGACCATGAGCGTGGTGACCAGGGTCCACACCGGCATCATCACGCGGTCGCGGCGCAGGGCGAGTCGCAGCAGCGCCCCGGTACCGGCCAATTGGTTCTTCATCGGGACGCCTCTTCGGTGTAGTGGCGCAGGAAGAGCTCTTCGAGGGTGGGCGGGGTCGAGGTCAGCGACCGCAGCCCGGACGCGGTGAGGGAGCGGAGCACCGCGTCCAACTTGTCCGTGTCGGCCTGCAGGCGGACCTTCAGCCCCTGCACCTGGACGTCGTACACGCCCGGCAGGTGCGTGAGGCCGTTCGGCGGGCCGGCGAGCTCGGCGCTGATCGACGTACGGGTGAGGTGGCGGAGTTCGGCGAGGGTGCCGGTCTCCACCGTGCGGCCGTTGCGGATGATGCTGACCCGGTCGCAGAGGGCCTCGACCTCGCTGAGGATGTGCGAGCTGAGCAGGATGGTGCGTCCGGCGGCGCGGGCCTCGGTGACGCAGTCCTGGAAGACCTCCTCCATCAGCGGGTCGAGGCCGGAGGTGGGTTCGTCGAGGACGAGCAGTTCGACGTCGGAGGCGAAGGCGGCGACGAGGGCGACCTTCTGCCGGTTGCCCTTGGAGTACGTGCGCCCCTTCTTGGTGGGGTCCAGCTCGAACCGCTCGACGAGCTCGGCGCGCCGGGTCCGGTCGAGGCCGCCGCGGAGTCGTCCGTAGAGGTCTATGACCTCGCCGCCGGAGAGGTTGCGCCACAGGGTGACGTCTCCGGGGACGTAGGCGACGCGGCGGTGGAGGGCGACCGCGTCGGCCCAGGGGTCGCCGCCGAGGAGCTCGGCGGCGCCGGAATCGGCGCGCAGCAGACCCAGCAGGACCCGGATGGTGGTGGACTTGCCGGCACCGTTCGGGCCGAGGAAGCCGTGGACCTCGCCGGTGGTGACCGAGAGGTCGAGTCCGTCCAGTGCGCGGGTGCGGCCGAATGCCTTGTGGAGGCCGGCAACGCTGATTGCCTTCGTCATACTTCCGAACGTACGCTAGTTTCACAAATTTGTGAAGCTTGAGAATCTCAGGAATCGCGTAAAATCGGGAAGGTGGCAGACGACATGGTGAATGTGGACGCGGGGACCGATGCGGGAACCGATGGTGCGGGCACCGCCGGCACCCGGGACGGGGACGGGGTCTCCCGCTTCGTCGAGCGGTTCGCCGCGCAGCTGACCGAGGCCGGGATGCAGCGGATGGCCGCGCGCGTCTTCGCCCAGCTACTGGCCAGCGACGGCGGCGCGATGACCTCGGCGGAACTGGGCGAGGCCCTGCAGATCAGCCCGGCCGCGGTGTCGGGCGCCGTGTCCTACCTGACCCAGGTCAACATGGTCAGCCGCGAACGCGAACCGGGCTCGCGCCGCGACCGGTACGTGCTGCACAACGAGCTCTGGTACGAGACCTTCACGCGCCGCGACCAGGTCCTGACCCTGTGGGAGAAGACCCTGCGCGAAGGGGCGGCCACCCTCGGTACGGACTCCCGCGCCGGGGCGCGCGTCGCGGAGACGGCGGCCTTCTTCGAGTTCATGCAGGGCGAGATGCTGGGCCTCATGGACCGCTGGCGGGCCCACAAGGCGACGATCGGCCTGGGCTGAGCCGGCTCGGGCCTGCTCGAGCAGGCCCGAGCCGGCAAGGATTCGGCGGCCCACGGAGCACAAAGCCCTCGATCACCCCGGCCGAGGATGACTATGGTGATCCTCCGTCAGCTGCGTCGTCCGGAGGGGACATGGGGACAGACCCGACGCCAGGTGTGCCACCGAGACCGGCCTACGCTCCGACCGTACCCACACCCACCGAACCTCCCCGCCCCGGACCTCCCCGCTGGGCTTGGTGGGTCGCGGGGATCGTCGTTCCTCTTGCGGGCATCGCGGCCAGCGTCTTCGTCACCACCACCAACAACCCGGCGCCTGCGACCAAAGCTCCGCCGGCGCCGGTAGCGACTACGGGCAACAGCTCTCCTGGGAGCCAGGCGAACGGTCCCGCCCTGAGCACCTCTCCGCCGACGTCCGGCATCGCCCCTCCCCCCTCGATCTCACCCTTACCTTCCAAGACGTCACCCCCCGCGGCCGACCTCGCGTCCCCCGCCGGGTACACGCTGAACCAGACGATGTTCGGCATCACTCCCGGCCAGTGCACCAACTTCGAGGAACAGCTGACCGACCTCGACACAGGCCAGAGCCGGATCGTCGTGCCGCAGAACGTCACCAGGCCGACAGAAGTCGAAGCGGGGGGCGCGGAACTCCTCTACTGGAACGAAAGCTGCGACTACCACCTCCGGGCGATGCCCCAGGCCACGGTCGGGATCCTGCGGAAGAGCACCCCCCAGTCTTTCGCCTCGTGCAAGGCCGCGGCCAACACCGGCCTGGGCCCCGTAAACATGACAAGGATCGCCGACCGGGAGGCTAGAGGGATCGTTGTAGGGGCCTCCCTCTGCTCCGTCACCGACCGGGGAGCCATCGCCATGGCGGTGATCGAGCACATCGCAGCCAGTAACGGCGGTGATCCGACCGTGACGGGCACCCTCTACGTGTGGTCGAAGACGACCTGAAGGGTCGTGCAGAACACCCGGCGCAGAGCGATGCGCCTGGTGGCGCCGCCGTTCGGGGCCCCTGCGGCCACGGTCTGCCGGTCCGCGCGCCGTCCCCGCGCAAAAGATCCGGAAGCACCGATACCCGCAGACGGAAAACCTCCCGCGTGCCATGCTGGAACGCATGAACCTGGAGGACCTGGTACGGCTGCGCCGCGCCCGGGACATGATGGACCGCGCGTACGCGGAGCCACTGGACGTCCAAGCACTCGCGAACGTCGCCCTCATGTCGCCGGGACACTTCTCCCGCAGCTTCCGCACCGCCTTCGGGGAAACCCCGTACAGCTACCTCATGACCCGCCGCGTCGAGCGCGCGAAGGCGCTGCTGCGACGCGGCGACATGAGCGTGACGGACGTCTGCTTCGCCGTCGGATGTACCTCGCTGGGGTCCTTCAGCTCGCGCTTCACCGAGCTCGTCGGCGAGACCCCGAGCGCCTACCGGGCCCGCAACCACGACGACGGCGCGGCGATCCCGGCCTGCGTCGCCAAGATCCACACGCGACCGGTCAGGATCGGAGAAGCGAAATCCGCACCCTCCTCGTAGCGTCGACGGCATGGACATCAACCTCTCGCAGTGCTTCATCGCAGTCGACGACCACGACAAGGCGCTCGCCTTCTACCGCGACGTGCTCGGCCTGGAAGTCCGCAACGACGTCGGGTTCGAAGGGATGCGCTGGGTGACCGTCGGCTCCCCCACCCAGCCGGACGTGGAGATCGTCCTCGAACCGCCGCTCGCCGACCCGGGCGCCTCGGCGGCCGACCGGCAGGCCATGGCGGAGCTGCTGGCCAAGGGCCTGCTGCGCGGCGTGATCTTCTCCACGGACGACGTCGACGCCACCTTCGAACACATCCGGGCCGCCGGCGGGGAGGTGCTGCAGGAGCCCGTCGACCAGCCGTACGGCGTCCGCGACTGCGCCTTCCGGGACCCGGCGGGCAACATGCTGCGCTTCAACCAGCCCCGTAAGTCCTGACCGCCGACTGCCGCAGGAGTCCGCGCAGGCGGCCCGCCCGAGAGATGGAGACACGATGAGCAGGGCCACCGAGCCGGACCCCACGTCGCCCGCACCGCAGACGCCGCACGCTGCCGACAGCCACGGTCTGATCCGCGTGCACGGTGCACGCGTGAACAACCTCAAGGACGTCAGCATCGAGATCCCCAAGCGCCGGCTGACGGTGTTCACCGGAGTCTCCGGTTCGGGCAAGAGCTCCCTGGTGTTCGACACGATCGCCGCCGAGTCCCAGCGGATGATCAACGAGACCTACAGCACCTTCGTCCAGGGCTTCATGCCCACGCTGGCCCGCCCCGAAGTCGACGTACTCGACGGACTCACCACCGCGATCACCGTCGACCAGCAGCGCATGGGCGGCGACCCCCGCTCCACCGTCGGCACCGCGACCGACGCCAACGCCATGCTGCGCATCCTCTTCAGCCGGCTCGGCAAGCCGCACATCGGCCCGCCCAGCGCCTACTCCTTCAACGTCGCCTCCGTCCGGGCCAGCGGCGGCATCACGGTCGAGCGCGGCGCCGCCAAGACCAAGACCGTGAAGGCGACCTTCTCCCGCACCGGCGGCATGTGCGTGCGCTGCGAGGGCCGCGGCTCGGTCTCCGACATCGACCTCACCCAGCTCTACGACGACTCCAACTCGCTCGCCGAGGGCGCGTTCACCATCCCCGGCTGGAAGTCCGACAGCTTCTGGACCGTGCGGGTCTACGCCGAGTCGGGCTTCCTCGACCCGGACAAGCCGATCCGCGAGTACACCAAGAAGGAGATGCAGGACTTCCTCTACCGGGAACCCACCAAGGTCAAGGTCGAGGGCGTCAACCTCACCTACGAGGGCCTCATCCCCAAGATCCAGAAGTCCTTCCTGTCGAAGGACAAGGAAGCGATGCAGCCGCACATCCGGGCCTTCGTGGAACGGGCGGTCACCTTCACCGTCTGTCCCGAGTGCGAGGGCACCCGGCTCAGCGAGGGCGCCCGGTCCTCGAAGATCAAGAAGATCAGCATCGCCGACGCCTGCACC
Source organism: Streptomyces sp. NBC_01439 (assembly GCF_036227605.1). Lineage (GTDB taxonomy): Bacteria > Actinomycetota > Actinomycetes > Streptomycetales > Streptomycetaceae > Streptomyces. The sequence continues at coordinate 4,597,985 of NZ_CP109487.1, forward strand.
ATGCAGATCAGCGACCTCGCCGAGTGGGTGCGCGGCCTCGCCGAGCCCTCGGTCGCCCCGCTGCTCACCGCACTGCAGCTCACCCTCGACTCGTTCGTGGAGATCGGCCTCGGCTACCTCTCGCTCGACCGGGCCTCCGGCACCCTGTCGGGCGGCGAGGCGCAACGCGTCAAGATGATCCGCCACCTCGGCTCCTCGCTCACCGACGTCACCTACGTCTTCGACGAGCCCACCATCGGCCTGCACCCGCACGACATCCAGCGCATGAACGACCTGCTCCTACGGCTGCGCGACAAGGGCAACACCGTGCTCGTCGTGGAGCACAAGCCGGAGACCATCGCGATCGCCGACCACGTCGTCGACATCGGCCCCGGCGCGGGCACCGCGGGCGGCACCGTCTGCTACGAGGGCACCGTCGAGGGGCTGCGCTCCGGCGGCACCATCACCGGCCGCCACCTCGACGACCGGGCCAAGCTCAAACCGTCGGTGCGCAAGCCCACCGGCGCGCTGGAGATCCGCGGAGCCACGGCGAACAACTTGCGCGACGTCGACGTCGACGTCCCGCTCGGGGTGCTCACGGTCGTCACCGGCGTCGCCGGTTCCGGCAAGAGCTCGCTGCTGCACAAGTCGCTCTCCCCCGACGCGGACGTGGTCTCCATCGACCAGGGCGCGATCCGCGGCTCGCGCCGGAGCAACCCGGCGACCTACACCGGGCTGCTCGACCCGATCCGCAAGGCGTTCGCCAAGGTCAACGGAGTGAAGCCGGCCCTGTTCAGCGCCAACTCCGAGGGCGCCTGCCCCACGTGCAACGGCGCCGGCGTCATCTACACCGACCTGGCGATGATGGCCGGCGTCTCGACCACCTGCGAGGAGTGCGAGGGCAAGCGGTTCGAGGCGTCGGTGCTGGAGTACCACCTCGGCGGCCGCGACATCAGCGAGGTGCTCGCGATGTCGGTGACCGAGGCCGAGGAGTTCTTCGGCGCGGGCGAGGCGCACACGCCCGCCGCGCACCGCATCCTCACCCGGCTCGCGGACGTCGGGCTCGGCTACCTCAGCCTCGGCCAGCCGCTCACGACGCTGTCCGGCGGCGAGCGGCAGCGCCTCAAGCTGGCCACCCACATGGCGGAGAAGGGCGGCGTCTACGTCCTCGACGAACCGACCACCGGCCTGCACCTCGCCGACGTGGAGCAGCTGCTCGGCCTGCTCGACCGGCTGGTCGACTCCGGGAAGTCGGTGATCGTCATCGAGCACCACCAGGCGGTCATGGCGCACGCCGACTGGATCATCGACCTCGGTCCCGGCGCCGGTCACGACGGCGGCCGGATCGTCTTCGAGGGCACCCCGGCCGACCTCGTGGAGGACCGCTCCACCCTCACCGGCGAGCACCTCGCGGCGTACGTCGGCGCCTGACCGGCACCTCCCCGGACCTGCGGGGCCGCTGCCGGTGGCAGAGGTCCGGGGAGCGGCCCGGAGCGGTCGCGGACGTATCCACACCGGGTACCCGGCGCACCCCGTGTACCCGGTGTGGTCACCGGGGCACGGTGAGCGTCCACGCCCCCGGGCGCAGGGTCCACGTACGGCGGCGGACCGGGCCGGTCAGCGCCGCGTCCGCCCGGTAGCGGAAGTCCGCGCCCGACACCGTCACCGTCTTCGCCCGGGCCGTGACCGTCGATTCGGCGGAGCTGCCGCCACCCGTCCGGACCACGACCTCCGCCGCACCGCCGTCGTCCCGGGTGCGAACCGAGACATCCTCCACGGGCCGGTCCACGTCCGCCAGCAGCACCCCGTCGGCCTCGACCCGCAGCCGGTGCCGGCTCGTGGCCGCGCCGCCGGCCGCCGCCACCGGCCGGACCAGCGTCCGCACCAGCGAGCGGTACGCGCTCCACACGGACGGCCCGGCGGGCCGCGGGACCCCGTGCACCGGCGGGATCCGCAGCGCGCCGAGCACCACTCCGTCGCTGTCGTCGACCAGCAGGTCACAGGTGCGCACCGCACCGTCGAGGACCGCCCGGGCCGCCGAAACGGCCGAAAGCGGCACGCCGAGGGACCTCGCCAGTCCCAGCGACCCCACCGGGCCCACCGGGACCAGCGCCAGGGGCCCCTCCCCCAGCCCGCGCTCCCGGTGCAGCAGCCCCACGGCGCGCACCAGCGCCCGGTCGTCACCGACGATCACCAGCCGCCTATGACCCCGGCGGGCGAGCGCCCGCGCAAATTCCTCCTGCGAATCCGGGAGGCAGATTTTCGCTGCCGCGCCCGCTGACAACACATCCTTCGCGATCCGCACGGACTCGCCGTCGAGACGGCGTGCGACCGGGTCGACGAGCACGAGCAGGCCGCCTACCGGCGCGCCCGCTTGGCTCATGGTGGGCTCTGGAGCCGACACCTCGGTCCTTCCTCGGGTAGCATCTTTGTGCAAGAGGCCCTTGCGCTATTGCGCCAGGGCCTTCGTCTATTCCGGGGTACCGGTCCGACGGCTCAGCCTGCGGTGTACATCGTCGTACGCCCCCTGACCTTGGACATGCCCCATCCGGAAGAGGTGTACGCCTGTGCCCGCTCTTGTGCTGCTCGGAGCTCAGTGGGGTGACGAGGGCAAGGGAAAGGCCACCGACCTGCTCGGTGGATCCGTTGACTATGTAGTGCGCTACCAGGGCGGCAACAATGCCGGCCACACGGTCGTCGTGGGCGACCAGAAGTACGCACTGCACCTTCTCCCTTCCGGCATCCTCTCTCCCGGATGCACCCCGGTCATCGGTAACGGTGTCGTCGTCGACCCGGCCGTCCTGCTCTCCGAGCTGCGCGGCCTGAACGAGCGCGGCATCGACACCTCCAAGCTGCTCCTCAGCGGCAACGCGCACCTGATCACGCCGTACAACGTCACCCTCGACAAGGTCGGCGAGCGCTTCCTCGGCAAGCGCAAGATCGGCACCACCGGTCGCGGCATCGGCCCGACGTACGCGGACAAGATCAACCGCGTCGGCATCCGCGTCCAGGACCTCTACGACGAGTCGATCCTCATCCAGAAGGTCGAAGCGGCGCTGGAGGGCAAGAACCAGCTCCTCGCGAAGCTCTACAACCGCCGCGCGATCGACGCCGCCCAGATCGTCGAGGAGATGCTCCAGTACGCGGAGCAGATCAAGCCGTACGTCGCCGACACCACCCTGATCCTCAACAACGCGCTGGACGAGGACAAGGTCGTGCTGTTCGAGGGCGGCCAGGGCACCCTGCTCGACGTCGACCACGGCACCTATCCCTTCGTCACCTCGTCCAACCCGACCGCCGGCGGCGCCTGCACCGGCACCGGCGTGGGCCCGACGAAGATCAGCCGGGTCATCGGCATCCTCAAGGCCTACACGACCCGAGTCGGCGCGGGCCCGTTCCCGACCGAACTGTTCGACCAGGACGGCGAGGACCTGCGCCGCATCGGCGGCGAGCGCGGCGTGACCACCGGACGTGACCGCCGCTGCGGTTGGTTCGACGCGCCGATCGCACGTTACGCCACCCGTGTGAACGGCCTCACCGACTTCTTCCTCACCAAGCTGGACGTACTGACCGGCTGGGAGCAGATCCCGGTCTGCGTCGCGTACGAGATCGACGGCAAGCGCGTCGAGGAGCTGCCGTACTCGCAGACGGACTTCCACCACGCGAAGCCGATCTACGAATACCTCCCCGGCTGGTCCGAGGACATCACCAAGGCCAAGACCTTCGAGGACCTGCCGGCGAACGCCCAGGCCTACGTCAAGGCCCTGGAGGAGATGTCGGGCGCCCCGATCTCCGCGATCGGCGTCGGCCCCGGCCGTACCGAGACGATCGAGATCAACTCTTTCCTCTAAAAATCCCGGTCCCCCGGAGGGGCGGCAGGCGCACCCCGCGCCCGCCGCCCCTCCGGCGTTTCCGGGGCGGCGCGAAAAGGCCGAGCGCATCACGGCCGTCTCCTCCTGGCAGGACGCCCCCTACTTCACGCCCGCCGAGCGCGCCGCCCTCGCCCTGGTGGAGGCCACCCTCCAGCCCGCCCCGCACGACCGCGAGCGGGTCACCGACGCGCTGTACGCCGAGGTCGCCGCGCACTACGACGAGAAGGCCCTCGCCACCCTCACCATCGCGATCGGACAGATCGGCTTCTTCATCGCCCTGGCCGTCATCGGCAAGCCGCAGCCGGTCGGCTCGCTCGCCGACGAGCAGTGGGGCTGAGGCCCCCACCGGCTTCCACGGGCGCCGCACGCCCCCGGAGGCCGCTGCGGGGGCCTGCGGGCGGGCCGGGGCTCGGGGAGCGGGTCTCGGGGAGCGGATTCCGGGTGGGCGGAAATATGATGTGCACGAGCTTTTCGCGCAGCGGAAGCAGGGACGAATGGATGCACCTCGGAGCGATCCGTGACTCCTCGCCGTGCCCCGCGGGCGGCCAGCGCCGACCTGCTCAGCACGCTCGGGCGGCTCGCCGACCAGGCCCGCCGCGGGGTGGAGCTGCAGCAGGCCCGGGTGGACCTGGCCGAGGCGCTGCAGAGCGAGATGCTGCCCGCCTCGCTGCCCGCGCTGCCGGGCCTGCGGACCGCCGCCCGCTACGCACCCGCCCGGCACGGCCTGGACATCGGCGGCGACTGGTACGACGGGTTCCGGCTGCCCGAGGGTGCGCTCGCCTTCTGCATCGGTGACGTCCAGGGGCACGACGTGGAGGCGGCCGCCTTCATGGGGCAGGTACGGATCTGTCTGCGGGCCGTGGCCGCCGTCGTCGTCGATCCGGGCGAGGTGCTGAGCCGGGCCAACGAAGTGCTGCTCTCCATGGACCGCGACCTCTTCGCGACCTGCAGCCTGCTCCGCTTCGATCCGGAGACGCAGGAGCTGGAAACCGCCCGGGCCGGACACGTTCCGGCGGTCTGGGCCACCGTCGACGGCGCGTACGGCATATCCGAGGACGACGGCGGCCCGCCGCTGAACCTGGTGTCCGGGGCGGGGTACGCGGTGACCCGGCGCCGGCTGACGCAGGCGGGGTCGATCGTGCTGCTCACCGACGGCGTGGTGGAGGGTCCGAAGTTCCCGATCGAGGTGGGGCTGGAGCGGGTGGCCGGGGTCGTGCGGGAGGCCGCGGGCACCGATCCGGACGAGTTGGCCAGCGAGGTGATGAAGGTGGCCGACTCCACCGGCCACGCCGATGACGCCGCCGTGCTCGTGCTCAGCCACGACGCCCGGCCCGATCCGGAAGAGTCGGGCTAGCGCCGCGACCGAAAACGTTTACCGACTTCGAGGGCGTGCTGCCACGATCTCCTCATGGATCTGTCCGAGAGCTTGGCTGACTGGAACCACTGGGACGGCGCTGCCTTCGAGGTGGGCCGCTCGCTGGGGATTTTCCCCGAGACCGAGACGTTCACGCAGGTCAAGTGGGTGTTCTGGACCGACAACCCGTTGGGGAACGCACTGCACGAGGTACTTGTGCAGTTGACGGCGGCGGGAGTGCTGGAGCGTCGGGACGAGCCGGACGACATTCAGTTCCGTTGGCTCGGCCGGTAACAGGGCCTCGCGCGTGTCACGGCCCGCGGGGGCGCCGGGCTGTTGTCTGATGCTGTGGTGCGCACCGAGGGATGGCGACGTCTACCCGCAGCTCTGCTGCCGATCCTCGCCGTCGCCGTCGCCTACTACCTGGGCGGACTGATCGGCCTGCACCAGCGCGTCGTCGTCAACGGCGCCGAGGTCACGCCCCTGTGGCTGCCGACGGGCATCGCGGTGACCTCCCTGCTCTGGCTGGGCCTGCGGGCGTGGCCGGGGATCGCGCTCGGTACGTACCTCACCATCGAGCAGATCACCGATTTCGACCCGCCGGGCCTGATCATCGTCGCGGGGAACGTCCTCGCCCCCGTCTGCGCGTACCTGATGCTGCGCCGGGTGGGTTTCCGTACCGAGATGGACCGGCTGCGGGACGCCCTGGCGCTGGTCTTCCTGGGCGGTCTGCTGCCCATGCTGATCAGCGCGACGGTCGGGACCTGGACGCTGGTGCTCACCGGGGACCTGCCGATGTCGCAGTTCTGGCCGGTCTGGTCGGCCTGGTGGGCCGGGGACGCGATGGGCGTGCTCGTGGTGACCCCGCTCCTGCTCGTCCTGGGCCGGCTCCTGACGGTCCGGCGGCCCCGGGAGGGCTACCGTGCGGCCGAGGCGGCGGCCCTGGTGGTCGCCGCCGTCGCCGTCACGCTCGTGGCCACCCGGAGCCCCCTCTCGCTGCTCTTCCTCGTCTTCCCTCTGATCATCTGGGCGGCCGTACGCTTCCAGCTCGCCGGGAGCGCTCCGATCACCCTGCTGGTGTCGGTCCTGACGATCGCCGCGGCAACCGCCCACGCCGGGCCGTTCGCCCACCACACCCTCCTCGAAGTCATGATCAACCTCCAGGGCTTCAACGGTGCGGCGGCCCTGACCGGGCTACTGCTGTCGGCCCTGGTCACCGAGCAGAACAACGTCCGCCTGAAGATCGAGCAGGTCTGCGAGGACCTGGCCGAACTGGTGGAACAGCTGGCCCCGGGCAAACCGGATCGCTAGTGCTGTGGCCGGCCGGCTGTCAGAGGCGGGGGTTAGGGTCGTGACGCGCGACACGATCAAGGGGGGCGTCCATGCCGTCGGGGCATCCACAGCAGACCACCGCTCAGGCCCGGCCGGCCGGGCCCCGGCCGCTCGCACCGATCCCCTTCGACGTGGAGGCGGTCTTCCCGGAACTGACCGGCTCGGCCCGCGAGGTCACCCTGCTCTACCCGCGGGCAGGCCGACCGGGCCCCGGTGACAGCTCCCTCGGCGGGCCGCTGCTGTGGCCGGCGGACGAGCCGTGGCCGATGTGCGCCGAACCGGGCCACTACAAGCCGCTCAGCCCGCCCGTCGGACCCGAGCCGGTCGCGATGCTCCCGGTGGTCCAGCTGTACGCACGGGACGTGCCGGGCCTGGTCTTCCCGGCCGGAACCGACCTGTTGCAGATCCTGTGGTGCCCGCTGGTCCACGAGTCCGCCCCGTACGCGGCCGCCCCGCGGCTGCTCTGGCGCAGCGCGACGACGACGGCCGCGGGTGCCGTCCTCGGGGAACCGCCCCGCCCGCACACCGTCGAGGAGGAGTTCCTGCCCCGCCCGTGCACGGTGTCCCCCACCCCCGCGGTGGAATACCCGAACTGGGACATGCCCGAGGGGCTCGGCGATCTGCTCGCCGAGCGGTTCGAGGCCTTCCAAGAGGAGCGGGGCTACGGCTACTTCGACGTGGCCACCACGCAGCAGAGCAAGGTCGGCGGCTACCCGGGGTGGACCCAGCCGCCCCACTGGCCCGACTGCACGGGCTGCGGCACCCGTATGCAACACCTGCTCAGCGTCACCGCGACCGAACCGGGCGCGGGCCGTTGGCTTCCCCTGGACGACCGGGACCCCGGCCAGGAAGGGGCCACGACCCCGTCGTGGCGGGCCGAGGCGGACCCCGCCGCCGTGGACGGGTTCGGGCACGGCATGGACATGGGAGACCTCGGCGGCATGTACTTCTTCGTCTGCCGCAGCTGCCCGGACACCCCGTACGCCCACAGCTACGACTGCTGAGCACCGGCCCGGCCGCGGCGGTGGGCCGCGCCGCCGGGCGCTACCAGGCGAGCTGCGAGATCTCCTCGGCGACCACCGCGCACGCGTCCGCCGCCGGGTCGATCAGCGGGAAGTGACCGACCGCGTCCAGCAGGGTCAGTCCGACCATCTCCCCCGCCTTCGCGGCCGCCGCCACGTACGCCTCGGCCACCTGCGGCGGGACCACGATGTCGTCCCGGCCCTGGACCACCGCCGTGGCGATCCCCGTCGGCAGCAGCGCCGCCGGATCGGCGTGCGGCAGCCGCTCGTCCCAGTGGTCGGCCCCGCCCAGCAGCTGCGCGCTCGCGCCGCCGCACACGCCCAGTTCCTCCGCCACCGCGAAGTCCGCGATCGGGGCCAGCGCCACCACGCCCCGCAGCATCGGCGGGGCGGGCAGCCGCCACGGGGAGCCGGTCGGGAGCACGTGCCGGGCCGCGGCCCACAGTGCGAGGTGGCCGCCGGCCGAGTGGCCGGTGACGACCGTGCGGCGGACATCGGCCTGCGGGAGCGCGCCGGCCACCAGCCCCGGCAGGGCGTCCATCGCGGCGGCGACGTCGTCGAAGGTCTCCGGCCAGCGCCCGGCGACCGGCGCCTCGGCGTTCTGGTGCGGGAGGGAACTGCCGCGCCGGTACTCGACGTTGGCGACGGCGAAACCCCGGCGGGCCAGGAAGTCGGCGAACGGCGTGAGGTGTTGCCGGTCGTACGGGGACCGCCAGGCGCCCCCGTGCAGCAACACCACGAGCGGGGCCGGCTCCTTGGCGTCGCCGCGCGGGGCGTAGAAGTCGACGACGTGGTCGGGGTGTTCCCCGTACGCGGCGGTCGCGTCCGGCGCCACGGTCGGGTGGGCGAAGGCCGAGGCGGCCTCCGCGGCATCCCGTTCCACTGCGGCGGGGTCCGTCATCGGCTCAACCTCTCGGTAACGCGTGGGACAGCGGGGACAGATGTCCGGAGTTCCGGCAGAGCGGGACCGTATCAGTCTGGAACAGGCACTTCCCTGCGGGGACCGGAATATGACCGGGCGGACGGGGCCAAAGCCCCGTCCGCCCGGTGATGTGACGTTTCGCTACCGGGTCACCCGAAAATGTGACCCAGTGTCCGCGCGGCACGCTCGGCGTCGGCGAAACCGACGTAGAGCGGCGTGAAGCCGAAGCGCAGGACGTCGGGTGCCCGGAAGTCGCCGATGACGCCGCGGGAGATCAGCTCTCCCATGACCTCGCGGGCGTTCTCGGTCCGCAGCGAGATCTGGCTCCCGCGGTGGCCGTGCTCGGCCGGGGTGACCGACTCGACCCGGCCCTGCGGGACGTACGCCGCCACGCATTCGAGGAAGAAGTCGGTCAGGGCGAGGGACTTGGCCCGTACGTCTTCGACGGACACCCCGTCCCAGGCGTCGAGCGCCGACTCCAGGGCCAGCATGGACAGGATGTCCGGCGTGCCGACGCGCCCGCGGGTCGCGCCCCGGGCCGCCTCGAAGGTCGGGGTCATCGCGAACGGATCCGCGTGGCCGTTCCAGCCCGGGAGCGGGGAGTCGAATCCGGCCTGGTGGCGGGCGGCGATGTACAGGTACGCGGGCGCGCCGGGGCCGCCGTTGAGGTACTTGTACGTACAGCCCACCGCGAGGTCGACGGCGTGTTCGTCGAGGCCAACGGGAAGGGCCCCGGCGGAGTGGCACAGGTCCCAGACCGTGACCGCCCCGACGGCGCGGGCCGCCGCGGTGAGGGCGGGCAGGTCGTGGAGCCGTCCGCTGCGGTAGTCGACGTGGTTGAGGAGCACCACGGCGGTGTCCTCGTCCATGGCCCCGGCCGCGTGCGAGGGGTCCACCGGGACGACGGTCAGGCCCGTCATCCGGGCCGCCGACTGCGCGATGTAGCCGTCGGTGGGGAAGGTGGCGGCGTCGACCAGCAGCTTCGTCCGACCGGGTGCCGCGAGACGGGCGGCGCCGACCAGTGCCTTGAAGAGGTTGACGCTGGTGGAGTCACCGACGACCACCTGGCCGGGGGCCGCGCCGATGAGCGGGGCGACCTTGTCGCCGATCCGCTCGGGCGCGGTCCACCAACCGCTCTCGTCCCAGGACCGGATGAGGAGCTCGCCCCACTGCCTGGCGACGACGTCGGCGGTGGTGTCCGCGACACCGGCCGGGAGGGCGCCGAGGGAGTTGCCGTCCAGGTAGACGACCCCGTCGGGGAGGGTGAAGCGCTCGCGGAGCTTCGCGAGCGCGTCGGCGGCGTCCAGCTCGGCCGCACGGCTGCGCAGGTCCGCCGACACGTCCGCCGAAGGGTCTGCCGCCATGTCCGCCGCCATGTCCGTCGCTATGTCAGTGGAGTTGTCAGACATAGCTGCGGGCCGTCCAGAGCTCCGGGAAGACGTTCTTCGTCGCGCGCTTCTCCAGCCAGGTCACGCCGGCCGAGCCGCCCGTGCCCGTCTTCGCGCCCATCGCGCGGCGGGTGGCCACCAGGTGGTCGTTGCGCCAGCGCCAGACGAGCTCCGCGACATCCGTGAGGACCTCGCCGAGGCGGTGCAGGTCCACGGTCTCGTTGTCGTCCGGGGCGGCGTACAGCCCCGTCCAGACGGCCTCGACCTCGGCCGAGGGCTCGTAGCGCAGCGACAGGTCGCGGTTCAGGACGGCGTCCGGGACCGGCAGGCCGCGGCGGGCGAGCAGGCGCAGCACCTCGTCGTAGAGGCTGGGCTCGTGCAGGGCCTTCTCCAGCTCCGCGTGGACGCGCGGGGCGCCCCGGTGCGGGACCAGCATGGAGGAGGACTTCTCGCCGAGCAGGAACTCCATCCGGCGGTACATCGCCGACTGGAAACCGGAACCTTCGCCGAGGGCGGCGCGGTAGGCGTTGAACTGTCCCGGGGTGAGTTGGGCGAGCGGGCGCCAGGAGGCGTTGAGGGCCTCCAGCTCACGGAGGGAACGTTTCAGCGCATCCATCGCGACCGGGATCCGGTCCTCGCGCAGGGCCTTCGCGGCGGTTTCCCACTCGTGGACGATGACCGTGAACCACAGCTCCATGACCTGGGTCGTGACCAGGAAGACCATCTCGCCCGGGTCGTCCGAGCGGAGGTGCTGGAGGTGGGTGAGGACGTCCGCCTGGACGTAGTCCTCGTACGGGGTCGTGCCATCGAAGTCGAGGTTCGGGGTTTCCGACCCGCCGACTCCGGAGGCATCAAGGGTTTTCGACATCGCTGTCTCCTCGACACGTGCTTCCGGGTAGCGGTCCGCCCCTTCCGTGAGGTGAGTGGAGCCCCGGTCCCCTGCCCGCAGCATAGGACACCGTCGCGCCGACGCTCCAGCGGAGAGTGACACAGACCACACAATTTCGTGCGTGTCACTCCCCGCCGTACGGAATCAGGCGCTCAGCGTGTCCGCGGCCGTCGGCGACGAGTCGCGCAGGAAGGTCGAGCAGCGCTCGTACTCCTCCTTCTCGCCGATCGCCTCGGCCGCGCGGGCCAGGGCGTGCAGGGCGCGCAGGAAGCCGCGGTTCGGCTCGTGCTCCCACGGCACCGGGCCGTGCCCCTTCCATCCGGCGCGGCGCAGCGCGTCGAGGCCGCGGTGGTAGCCCGTACGGGCGTAGGCGTACGACTCCACCGTGCTGCCGGCGGCGAAGGCCTCGTCGGCGAGGATCGCCCAGGCGAGGGACGACGTGGGGTGCGCGGCCGCCACCTCGACGGCGGGGGTGCCGGCGTCGATGGCCTCGCGGCCGGGCTCGTCGGGCAGGTGGGTGGGGGCGGGGCCCCCGAGCAGGTTCTGGTGAATGGACATGCCCCCAGTTTGCCGGGTGCGGTGGTCCGCAAAACCGCATGCACCGGCCCGCAGCCCCGCACCGCTGCCGCGTCAGGCACACGGCCGGGTGCGGTGGTCCGCAAAACCCGCTGTCCCCCTCGCTGTCGCCACCCCGCCGCATGCACTGGCACGCAGCCCCGCACCGCCGCGGGGAACGCCGCAGGGCCCGGCTTCCGTCGTGGGACGGGGCCGGGCCCTGCGGTGTGGCTCGCCGTGGGCGACTACTTCAGCTTGGTGCCGGTGGAGCGCAGGTTCGCGCACGCCTCGGCGACGCGCGCGGCCATGCCCGCCTCGGCGGCCTTGCCCCAGGTGCGGGGGTCGTACTTCGACTTCGTGCCGACCTCGCCGTCGACCTTCAGCACACCGGCGTAGTTGCTGAACATGTGGTCCACGACCGGGCGGGTGAAGGCGTACTGGGTGTCGGTGTCGAGGTTCATCTTCACGACGCCGTTCTCCAGCGCGGTGGCGATCTCCTCGGCCGTGGAGCCCGAGCCGCCGTGGAAGACGAAGTCGAACGGGGAAGCCTTGCCGTACTTCTCGGCGACACCGGCCTGGAGGTCCTTGAGGAGCTCGGGGCGCAGGACGACGTTGCCCGGCTTGTAGACGCCGTGGACGTTGCCGAAGGAGGCGGCAAGCAGGTAGCGGCCCTTCTCGCCCAGGCCGAGGGCCTCGGCGGTGCGGATCGCGTCGTCGACGGTGGTGTACAGCTCGTCGTTGATCTCGTGGCTGACGCCGTCCTCCTCGCCGCCGGTCGGAGTGATCTCGACCTCAAGGATGATCTTGGCGGCGACGGCCTTGGCGAGCAGCTCCTGACCGATGGCCAGGTTGTCGGCCAGGGTCTCGGCGGAGCCGTCCCACATGTGCGACTGGAAGAGCGGGTTCAGACCGCGGGCCACGCGCTCGGCGGAGATGTCGAGCAGCGGACGTACGTAGCCGTCCAGCTTGTCCTTCGGGCAGTGGTCCGTGTGCAGGGCGACCGTGATGTCGTACTTGGCGGCCACGATGTGCGCGAACTCGGCCAGGGCGACCGCGCCCGTGACCATGTCCTTGTTGTGCTGGCCACCCAGGAACTCCGCACCACCGGTGGAGATCTGGATGATGCCGTCGCTCTCGGCCTCCGCGAAGCCGCGCAGGGCAGCGTGCAGGGTCTGGGAGGAGGTCACGTTGATGGCCGGGTAGGCGAACTTGCCTGCCTTCGCCCGGTCGAGCATCTCGTTGTAGACCTCGGGGGTTGCGATGGGCATCTGCCGGCTCCTTGGTTGTGCGGGGAGTGTGCTTCTTGCGGGCCCTGACCTGGGGGCGACGTCATCGTCGCGCCTATCTTTCCAGACTCAGCGCAGGGGTCCAGACTGCCGGTCTCACGTGCTGGGCGAACGGCCCGGGGTGTTTCACGTGAAACACCCCGGGCGCCCGGGAAAGGGCAGGTCAGGCATGCCCTAGGGGCGGCCCAGGAGCACCGTCACCAGTTCTCGATGTGGCCGGACGGCGCAGGACAGAGGCTGGATCGGAGCTGACCCGGGCGGGCTCGGGGCGGTGTCTGGGCCCGCTCAGGAGCAAAACGGAGCCGGGCCGGTGCCCGGGGCAGCGCCGGTGCCGTGCATGGCGAGGCGGAGGGCGCACCGCGTACTGGACGTACTCGGGCGCGCCCCGACAACGCTGCCGGGCGTCGTGCCGGGCATCGCGTACCTGGCAAGATCCGAAAGGGACCGCCTAGGCGAGGCCGAGGTCCTCGAGGAGGTATCCGGTGAGGTAGGGCAGGCCCGCTGCGGCGATCGCACCGGCCGCACCGCGGTCGACGATCGTGGCGACGGCGACGACCTCGCCGCCGGCCTCGCGGACCGCCTCGACGGCGGTCAGCGGGGACCCGCCGGTGGTCGAGGTGTCCTCGACCACCAGGCAGCGCTTGCCCTTCACGTCGGTGCCCTCGATGCGGCGCTGCATGCCGTGGGCCTTCTGCGCCTTGCGGACGACGAAGGCGTCCAGGCGCTCGCCGCGCGCCGCGGAGGCGTGCAGCATCGAGGTCGCGACCGGGTCGGCGCCCAGGGTCAGGCCGCCGACGCAGTCGAAGTCGAGGTCGGCCGTGAGGTCGAGCATGACCTGGCCGACCAGCGGGGCCGCCTCGCCGTCGAGGGTGATCCGGCGGAGGTCGATGTAGTAGTCGGCCTCGAGGCCGGAGGAGAGGGTCACCTTGCCGTGCACGACGGCCTTGTCCTTGATCTGCTGCAGAAGCGCATCGCGTACGTCACTCATGCCCCTGAGCTTAGAGGGGGCCGAGAAGACGGCCTAGCCGAGTCGGCGCCACGTCCAGGTGGTGGAGACTTCCAACGGATCCACCGGGGTGACCAGGCGCGGGAGGGTGTTCAGCCCGTTCGGCGGACCCGACTGGGGCTCCACGCAGACGGCCTCGGGCTCCTCGTCGTAGATGACCACCCATTCGGCGCGACTGGTGACCCGCAGTGCGAGGGCGCCGGGCCAGGTGAGGGTGACGTCGACGCCGTGCGGCATGCCGAAGCAGTCGTCCCAGGGGCGGGGCTTCGGGTCGATGCGGTTGCCGGTCGGGATGTGGTCGGCGCCGCGCTCCTCCTGCCACGCGGGCTCGAAGGAGACTTCCGCGTCCGGGCCTCCGGCCCCCAGGTTGCGCAGGAACCAGGGGTGCCAGCCGACCTGGGCCGGGAAGGAGTCCCCGTACGTCTCGACGCCCATGGTGAGGGTCAGCGAGTCCTCGGTGAGCGTGACGACCTGGGTCACCCGGCCGGGGTACGGCCACGGGTCGGCGAGGTCGTAGGCGAAGGCGGCCTCGGTGGCGGTGGCCCCGGCCGGGCGCCAGGGCGAGTCGCGACCGAAGCCGTGCAGCGCGTGCGGCGGGTGGTTGAGCGGCATCTGATGGACGTTCGCGCCGTCGCGGAACTGCCCGTTCGCCGTCCTGCCGCACCAGGGGACCATCGGGAAGGCCCCGAACCTCGGCCCCTGGCGCAGCAGTTCCGTTCCGTCGATGCGCAGGCTGCTGATCCGGCAGCCGTTCTGCTGGTCGACCGTCACCTCGGCGCCGCTGGCGCTCAGTTGCGTACTCATGCGGTCGACCCTAATGCGACCGGGACCCGCTGATCAGCGACGGCGCCGCAGGGCTCGGCCGATGACCACGGCCGAGGCGAGCGCGAAGGCGGCGGCCGGGGCGATCCAGCGCAGGCTGTCGCCGGCGCCGGCGGAAGCGGGCGCGGGGACCGGGGCGTACCGGCCGCGCGGCGGTGCGTGGTCCACCTCCTCCGCGCTGCGGCCGATCATGGTGCGGCGGGCGTGGGCGGCTTCGGCCGGGGGCCGCGGGGCTCCGTCGGAGCCCTCGAACCGGCCGGCCAGGAAGGGGTCCAGGGACGATGGCGGTACGTCGGTCTCGAAGAGGGAGGCGGTGACCTCGGTGCTGGCGTCCTCGACGAACCCGGGCCCCGCTCCTCCCTCCGCTTCCTCGGCTTCGGCCACCGGGTCGCCCACGGCGTCGGGCGCGGAGCCGAGGGCCAGCAGGCCGGCGGCCCGGTCCAGCAGCCGCCGCACGGCGGTGGCCGCGGCCTCGGGCGGGAAGCCTGCGGCGCGCCCGTCGGCAGTGGCCTCGGTGCTGAAGTCCAGCCGGGTCCCGTCCGGGACCGGGGTCAGCCGCAGGTCGAGGGCGAACTTCACGGTCCCGCTGCCCCTGGCCTCGGTGCCCTCGCCCGCGAAGGCGAAGTGCCCGGGGTCGCCCTCGGTGACGGTCAGGGCGCCCCGGTAGGTCACGGTGCTCCCGCCGACCCGGACCTTCAGCCGGCCGGAGACCGGCCCGGCATCGGTGTCGGCGTCCTGCTGGAGTCCCGGCACACACCGGGCCACCCGGGCGGGGTCGCGCAGCACGGCGCGGAGATGGTCTGCCGGTACCGGAACGAACACCTGATGCTCCATGTGGTCGAGCCTACCGACGAGACCCGCACCGGGTCACGAATACCGCGGGTGCGGCAGCGTCGACGGCGGCAATCCGGGCACCCGGGTGCGTTCCGCGTCGCGTGCGGCGTCCTGCAGGGAGCGGGTCGACAGCGAGCGCAGCGCGGGCGTGTCGCGGTCCACCCGCAGGGGCGGGTCCTGGTCCTTGGCGGCCAGGACGAAACCCCAGTCCTGCGGTGGTGCGTCGGTCGCGCCGTGGGGGGTGCGGTCGGGTCCGGCGGCGAAGCCCGTGAGGCGGCCGCCCGCGCTGTAGGGCGCGGTGCGCAGTCCGGCCGCGCGGAGGGTGGAGTCGACGGTCCAGTACGAGCGCGGGCGCGTGGCCAGCGGTCCGGCGTGCACGGCGATGCGGCCCCCGGGGCGCAGGGCCCGCGCGGCCAGCCCGTAGAACTCCTGCGAGTACAGCTTCGTACTGGGAGTGATGCCCGGGTCGGGGAGGTCGGAGACGATGACGTCGAAGCGGTCGTCGGCGGCCGGCCCCCGCAGCCAGCGGAAGGCGTCCTGCGTGACGACGGCGAGCCGCGGGTCCTCGTAGACCCGGGCGTTGAGCGCGGAGAGCATCGGATCGGTGCGGGCGAGGCGGACCACGCCGGGGTCGATTTCGACGACGGTGACGGAGGAGACGTCCCGGTAGCGGAGCACCTCGCGCGCGGCGAGCCCGTCGCCGCCGCCGAGGACCAGGACGCGGGCGTGCGGGCCGGTCATCGCGGGGTGGACCAGGGCCTCGTGGTAGCGGTATTCGTCGTAGCCGCTGACCCGCAGCCGCCCGTCCAGGTAGAGGTCGAGGGAGCGCGGGGAACCCGTCTGCGGCCCGGTGAGCACCAGCTCCTGCACCCCGGTCTGGACGGCGACCCGCACCTCCCCGCCGTAGACGGCGCGCCGGGCGGTCCGCTCGAAGTCGTCGGCGAGGACGGTCGCGGCGGCGAGCACGGCCAGTACGGTCACGTTCGCGCCGATCAGCAGCCAGCGGCAGCGCCGGCTCAGGTCCCGGCGGAACAGCCACAGGACCAGCCCGCCGCCGACGATCACGTTGACGGTGCCGGTGACCATGGCACCGGTGAGCTGACCGAGCACCGGGAGCAGCAGGAAGGGGAAGGCGAGGCCGCCGACGAGTGCGCCCACGTAGTCGGCGGCGAACAGGTCGGCGACGGCGCCGCCCGCGTCCTGTCTGCGGATGCGCTGGATGAGGACCATCAGCAGCGGGATCTCCGCGCCGATGAGCACCCCGATGGCGAAGGAGAAGGCGACGAGCGCGGGGCGGGACTCCCCCAGCCAGGCGAAGCTCGCGTACAGCGCTATGGCCGACAGCCCGCCGAGGAGGGCCAGCCCGGCCTCGATGGCGCCGAATCCGAAAGCGGGCCGGTGGCGGAAGCGCTTGGCGAGCAGGGAGCCGACGCCCATGGCGAAGACCATGACGGACAGCACGACCGACGCCTGGGTGACGGAGTCGCCGACGAGGTAGGTGCCGAGGGCGAGCAGCTCCAGCTCGTACACGAGCCCGCAGGCGGCGCAGACGAACACGGTGGCCAGGACGAGGAGTCGGCCGGTCCGGGGCCGTACGGGCAGGGCCGCCTGGGCGGTCGCGGCGCCCCGGGGATCCGGAGCCGGGAGCACCCGGCGCGGGACGGAACGGTCGATCATGCAGCGAACCGTACGTCACCACTCACCCACATCCGGTCACCCACATGGGTGTAAGTGGCGTACTGATCCGGCCAGTTGGCGTAACCGTGGCGGGATAATCGCGCCCCGGCACCCGCTAGGTCAGCGCGGGCGATTCCAGAGCCGTCGCCGCGGGCGCCCCGATCCGCATGCCCACCCGCGTCCGGGTGGCCACCAGCTGCCCCTCCTGCGGGTACGCGTGCCAGGTCCGCCAGAGCACCTGGCCCTCGTAGCGCTGCGCGAGCATGGCGGTGAAGGCGTACGGACTTCCGGGAAAGGTCCCCGCTAGTCCGTTCGGGTGGTCCGCCACCAGTGCGAGCAACTCCTGTGCCCGCCCGGCGAAGGAGCCTCGGGAGAGGGTTTCGACCCGCGCGGCGAACTCGTACTCCCAGTCGCCCACCCGCTTGGCCACGCCGAGCGGCAGCGGCGTACTACTGCCGGGCATACAGGCGACGGTCTCCGAGCAGAGCACCTCCCCCTCCTCCAGGAGCACCTGGTGGGACGCCCCGAGCAGGCGCAACTCCACCTTCGCCCCCGAAAGTTCGAGGTTCAGTACGGCCAGGGCGGGCAACCGGTCCCGACCCAGCGCCCAGGCGAGATCGGCGGCACGCGTGTCGGTGTATGAGGTCTGGAGGGTCGTGAGCATGAGTCGGCTCCGCAAACGCGCGAGGGAGATGGGCCGGGGCCCGCCAGCGGTAGCAAGCACGGGTGGGGGGACACCGGCACGGGTCCACAGGAAGTCCCGGGAGGTCCGAGGACTGGTCTACTCAACCGAGGGAATCATGAAAGGCACGGCACTCACAGCGTTTTTACCCAACTTGACGGGGTTTACATCCCCCCGGGGGCTCCGCAGTTCACGTGTTCAAGAAGTTGCGTCCCGCGCGTCGTCATGCATCGGCGAACAAGAGGGCGCCGGGCGGTAGTCGGACCGCCGAACGCCCTCGTCCACGCGACGTCGCGCAGGTGTTTCGCACGTGCCGGGCCGAAGCCTCGCACTGCCCCTGTGCCGGCTGGAGCTGCCCCCGTGTCAGCTGGAACCGCCACCGCACCCGCCACCCCCGCCGCACGAGGAGGACGATCCCCCGCACGACGAGGAGGATCCGCAGCCGCCCCCCGAAGAACCGCCGTCACCCGTCCACCAGCTGCTGTGGCCGTGCACGCGACGCCGCCGGTACGAGCCCCGCCTCGTGGACGGGCCCCGCCCCGCGGACGAGCGGACCAGCTTGGTCAGGAAGTACGCCGCGACGAAGAGCAGGATCACAACCAAGACGAACCCCATGTTCGCCACCTCTCTCACACCCCGGTCGTCCCGGGGGAGCGGGATCCCCGCGTCCCGCGTGAAGGGGGAATGCCCCCGGGCCGCGCGACCCAAAGCACACTTGAGGAAGTCCAGAGGTTGCCCTCAGGATGACGACCATGAGCACACCCGTGGGCAGCGACCGCCCCTTCCTGAACCGCCGCCTGGCGGCCTTCGGCACGACGATCTTCGCGGAGATGTCGGCGCTGGCCGCGCGCACCGGTTCGATCAACCTCGGCCAGGGTTTCCCCGACACCGACGGCCCGGCGCAGATCGCCGAGGCTGCCTCCCGCGCGGTCCTCACGGGACTCGGCAACCAGTACCCACCGGGCCCGGGCGTCCCGGAGCTGCGCACCGCGATCGCCGCGCACCAGCACCGCTTCTACGGGCTCGACCACGACCCCGACACCGAGGTCCTCGTCACGGCGGGCGCCACGGAAGCCATCGCCGCCTCCCTCCTCGCCCTCCTGGAACCGGGCGACGAGGTCATCGCCCTGGAGCCGTACTACGACTCGTACGCGGCCTGCATCGCCATGGCCGGCGCGGTACGCGTCCCCGTCACCCTGCGCCCGCACGCCGGAGCCTTCGCCCTCGACCTGGACGAACTGCGCGCCGCCGTCACCCCGCGCACCCGCCTGCTGCTCCTGAACACCCCGCACAACCCGACGGGCACCGTCCTGACGCCGGCCGAGCTCACGGCGATCGCCGAACTGGCGATCGAGCGCGACCTGCTGGTCGTCACGGACGAGGTGTACGAGCACCTGGTCTTCGAGGGCGCCCACACCCCCCTGGCGAGCCTCCCGGGCATGCGCGGGCGCACGGTCACCATTTCCTCCGCCGGAAAGACCTACTCGTTCACCGGCTGGAAGGTCGGCTGGGTCACCGCGCCCGCGGAGCTGATCACGGCGGTGCGTTCGGCGAAGCAGTTCCTCACCTACGTCTCCTCCGGCCCCTTCCAGTACGCGATCGCCGAGGCCCTCGCCCTGCCCGACAGCTACTATGACGACTTCCGCGCCGACCTGGCCGCCAAGCGCGACCTCCTGGCCGACGGCCTCGCGGCGGCCGGCTTCGAGGTCTTCCGCCCGCAGGGCACGTACTTCATCACCACGGACATCACCCCGCTCGGCGAGAAGGACGGCCTCGCCTTCTGCCGCGCCCTCCCGGAACGATGCGGCGTGGTCGCCGTCCCGAACCAGGTCTTCTACGACGACAAGGCCGCGGGCAGGACCCAGGTCCGCTGGGCCTTCTGCAAGCGGCCGGAGGTTTTGCAGGAGGCGGTGGAACGCCTCGGTCGACTGGCTCGCTGAGTAGCGGGCCACGGGGACGTGCGGGCGCGGGGCCGGCCTTCCAACCGGCCCCGTCCCGCACGGGAACTACGAGCTACTCGGTTTCCTCGGGCTGCTGAGTGGACGCGTACACCGGAACGACAGTCGATGTCTCGGGGCTGACCGGGTAGCGCACCCGGCCGCCGCTCGTGACCTCGAACTCCCACTGCTCCAGCGCGGATCCCTTCCAATCCTTGGTGGAGAGCCTCCCGCGCAGCTGGTGCTGACGGTTCCAGTTGTCACGCGACAACGGGTCGGTGCGCAGCGCCTCGAGGCAGCGGTGGGCGCTGGGCAGCGCCGCGCGGCACAGCTCCTCCCACCCCGTCACGGCCTCCGTGGTCCCGAAGACCACGTTCCACCCGCTCAGGGGTGGGACGCTGACACGATCGCCCTTCTTCGGGCTCACCCGCCCACCTCGACCGGGCCCAGGTCGTCCCCGTCGAGCGGACGCAGAGCTTCCTTGAGCTGCTCAGGATCCGCGTTGATACGAGCTGTCGCCCTCCAGGAGACGAGCGCGCGGTGCACGGCGTCCCGCGCGCCCAGCTCCGCCGCATCGGAAAGCGCTTCCAGGAGTTCCACGGTGAACGCACGCATCTCTCCGTCGTCCAGATGCCGCACCCACGGGAAGACTTCGGGCAGCGCCAGCAGGAGCGACCGGGCTCCGTCATCGTGCTTCATGAGCGCGAGGAAGAGCCGGGACGCCGTCGTGAGGTTCTCCTCGGTGCGTTCCGCGTGCGCGGCTGTCGTCAGCACCATGTCGGGCGCGTCCCGATGCGTGACACGCAGAGCACCGAGGACGGTGGCCCGGGCGGCTACGGCCTTCGGGTTTCTCGACAGATCCGTGAACGAAACCGACTCGGGTTCGGCTCCCAGGTAAGCAAGGCTCATACTCAGACTGTACTCAGATTGTGTTCTGAGTGCCAGGGTTTAGCGGGCCGGTGCGCAGCGCCCCAAGGCAGCGGTGGGCACCGGGCAGCGCCGCGCGGCACAGCTGCTCCCCGCCCGTCACCGCCTCCGTGCAGGACGTCCTGCGCGAGGCCGCCGAGCGGCTGCGCCGGCCGTGGGCCGTCCCTTTCGGACGGGCCGTTCCGACGTCCGTCACCCCGCGTCCTTGCGGGGTTGTGGGGCCGGTGTGAAGCTGTGCGTCGTGCAAGTGCCCGAAGCCCTCACCGCCGGGTGAGCGGAACCACCGCGAGCTGGAGAGTCGGGATTCATGGCAACGGGCAGAGCGGCCGTGTCCGCGTCGCCGCTGGAGATGCGCGCGGTCCGGGCCGTGCGGTCGGCCGCGCCGACCACCGTGCTCGCGCTCGGGGTGTTCGCCGCCGTGCGCGGGGCCGGGGTGCTGGTGCTCGGCCTCGGGGCCTGGTGGGCCGGGCGGGATCCGCTGAAGGTGCTCGGCAGGTCCTGGGACTCGGACTGGTACCTCCGGATCGCCGCCCACGGCTACGGGCGGACCCTGATGTGGCCCGAGGCCACCACCGGAACCGGGCCCGTCCAGAGCGACTACGCCTTCTTCCCGCTCTACCCCACCCTGATACGGCTGGTCTCCGAGATACTGCCCGGCGGGATGGTCCCCGCCGCCCTCCTCGTCGCATGGGTCTCCGCCGCCGTGGCCGCCCTCGGGATCTACCGGGTCGGAGAGCAGGTGATCGGGCCGCGCGCCGGGCTGCTGCTCGTGGGGCTGTGGGCGGCACTGCCGCACGCCGTGGTGCTCACCCTCGCCTACACCGAGGCCCTGCTGACCGCCTTCGCCGCCTGGACGCTGTACGCCCTGCTGCGCGGCCGCTGGCTGTGGGCCGCCGGCCTCGCCGTACTGGCCGGGCTGACCCGGCCCACCGGGCTGGCCGTCGCGGCCGCCGTCTCGGCCACGGCCCTGTACGCGATCCTCGTACGAAGATCCCGGGCACCCGAGGTGTGGCTGGCCGGGCTGGTGGCGCCGGCGGGCTGGGCGGCGTACGTCCTGGCCGTCGGGGCGAAGGTGAGCGATCCCCTCGGCGGCTACTTCGCCGTCCAGCGCGGCTGGGGCTCCCGCTTCGACTTCGGCATCGGGGCACTGCGCTCCGCCGAGCGGGTGCTGACCGGCGGAGCCGTGCCGCTCGCCACCACCGTGACCGTGGTCCTGCTGGCCGCGGCCGGGCTGCTGGCGGTGCTGCTGGTCCTGGACCGCACCCCGCTGGCGCTGCTCACTTACACCGCGGTGCTGCTGGTCATCGGTTTCGGCGGGGCCGGATTCTTCGAGTCCAAGCCGCGATTCCTGCTGCCGGCCTTCCCGCTGCTCCTGCCGCTGGCCGCCGTCATGGCGAAAGCCCGGCCTGGCACCGCGGTCATGGTGACCGCGGTGGTGGCCGGGCTCGGCTACGGCTACGGGCTCTACCTGCTGCTGATCGCCCGTGTGCCGCTGTAACGGCTAGCTGTCCGCGTCGCCGTTGCTGTCGTCGTCGCCGTCGGTGGAGTCGATGTCCTGCTCCAGGCCGAGCTGCTCGACGAGCCACTTGTCGAACTCGATGGACGCGCGGACCCAGCTGACCGTGGAGGACACGAAGTGCTCCAGGTTGACGCCGGTGCCGATCAGCATCTGCGCCTCACCGATCAGGCGGACCGAGCCGTCGTCGTGGGTGTGGCTGTAGACCTTCGGCCACAGGGTGCGGCGGTTCCAGTCGTCGATCGACTCGAGAAGCTGCGGCTTCTCGTCGATCTTGTGCGGACGGTCGTAGAAGGTCCGCACCGAGAAGACCTGCTGCTCGTCCTCGCCGCGGAACATGAAGTACGTGCGGAACTCCTCCCACGGCGCCGCGAGGTCACCCTCGTCGTCGACGACGTACTTGAGCTCCATCTGCTCCAGCAGCTGCTTGACCAGATCCTGGTCGGGGACGACGGGGCCCGCCGGTCCTGTGGCCTGCGGATCGGGCTGCTGCCCTCCGAAGTTCGGAATCGAGGCCGGGTCGATGCTCACCGTGTTTTCCCTTCGTGCGGATACCTGCATCCTCCCCCATTGCGCCCACCCCGTGTCCAGCCCCGCACGTACGATCCGCTCCGGGCAGAAAGCGTAAGAATCGAGTAAGGGGGGCGGATCGCCGTGCGCGGTACGTTCAAGCCGGTCCTGGGGCTGTCGCTGGCCGTCTGCGTCGCCGTGGGCGCCGGGGCGCTGTGGCGGGTCATGGAGGATCCGGGCGACGGGGGCGGCCCCCGGGGGACGGCCGACTGCGCGCGGGTCATGGAGTTCGCCCGGATGGCCCCGCCGGCGGGCATGCGGAACGCGAAGTGCGACCGGACCGAGGCGGCCGACGGCCGCACGACGGTCCTGGGCACGTTCCGCATGGAACACGCCGATACCCAGGCGTGGGTCGCGTCCTTTCCGAAGGCACCGGAGCAGGTCGGCTGCCCCGGACCCCATCCGGAGAACTACGACCCGGAGAGCGAGGGGTGCTTCGTCCTCGCCCACGACGCGCCGCAGCCCGGCCGGGCGGCCGGGCTGCGCATGCGGATTACCCCGGAGGTCGGCACGACCGCGAAGGTCCGCTTCGACGCGTCCTGAGGCGGTCGGCGGTGCCCCGGGGGCGGCCGGCCGCGTCCTCAAGACGGCGGCCGTGCCCCGGGGCGGCGGCCGTGTCCCGGGGCGGCCGCCACGCTCAGAGGGCCTTGCCGACCAGCAGGTCCTCCCCCGCCACGTCGACCCGTACGGTGTCGCCGTCCCGGACCTCGCCGGAGAGGATCTCCTTGGCCAGGCGGTCCCCGATCGCCGTCTGGATCAGCCGGCGCAGCGGCCGGGCGCCGTACGCCGGGTCGTTGCCCTTCTCAGCCAGCCAGGCCAGGGCCTCGGGCGTGACGTCCAGGGTCAGCCTGCGGTCGGCCAGGCGCCGCGCCAGGCGGTCGATCTGGAGCTGCGCGATGTGCGCGAGCTCGTCCTGGGTCAGTGCGGAGAAGACCACCAGGTCGTCCAGGCGGTTGAGGAACTCCGGCTT
Organism: Streptomyces sp. NBC_01439; assembly: GCF_036227605.1. GTDB lineage: Bacteria > Actinomycetota > Actinomycetes > Streptomycetales > Streptomycetaceae > Streptomyces. The sequence continues at coordinate 4,621,525 of NZ_CP109487.1, forward strand.
GAAGGAGGCCCGCACCACGTCCAGGACCTGCTGCTTCTTCTGCTCCGGCGGGGTCAGCGGATCCACCAGGAACTGACTGCCCAGGTTCGAGGTCAAGATCAGGATGGCGTTGCGGAAGTCCACGGTCCGACCCTGGCCGTCCGTGAGCCGGCCGTCGTCCAGGACCTGGAGCAGCACGTCGAAGACCTCGGGATGGGCCTTCTCCACCTCGTCCAGGAGCACCACGCTGTACGGGCGGCGGCGGACGGCCTCGGTGAGCTGGCCGCCCTCCTCGTAGCCGACGTAGCCGGGCGGGGCGCCGACGAGACGGGCCACGCTGTGCTTCTCGCCGTACTCCGACATGTCGATGCGGACCATGGCCCGCTCGTCGTCGAAGAGGAAGTCCGCGAGCGCCTTCGCCAGCTCCGTCTTGCCCACGCCCGTCGGGCCGAGGAAGAGGAAGGAGCCGGTCGGGCGGTCCGGGTCTGCGATGCCGGCCCGGGTGCGGCGCACGGCGTCGGAGACGGCCCGGACGGCCTCGCCCTGGCCGATCAGGCGGCGGCCCAGCTCGTCCTCCATGCGCAGCAGCTTCTGGGTCTCGCCCTCCAGCAGGCGGCCGGCCGGGATGCCGGTCCAGGCGCCCACCACGTCGGCGATGTCGTCGGGGCCGACCTCGTCCTTGACCATCGAGTCCTTGGAGTGTCCGGTCTTGGAGGCCTCCGCCTCCTCCTCGGTGGCCTCCGCCAGCTCGCGCTCCAGGGTCGGGATCTCCCCGTAGAGCAGCTTGGAGGCGGTATCGAAGTCGCCGTCGCGCTGGGCGCGCTCGGCCTGCCCGCGCAGGTCGTCCAGGCGCTCCTTGAGCTCGCCGACCCGGTTGAGGGACTGCTTCTCCTTCTCCCAGCGGGCGGTCAGCCCGCGCAGCTCCTCCTCCCGGTCCGCGAGGTCCTTGCGGATCTTCTCCAGGCGCTCGATCGAGGCCGGGTCGGACTCGTTCTTCAGGGCCAGCTCCTCCATCCGCAGCCGGTCCACGGAGCGCTGGAGCTCGTCGATCTCCAGCGGGGAGGAGTCGATCTCCATGCGCAGCCGGGACGCGGCCTCGTCGACGAGGTCGATGGCCTTGTCGGGGAGGAAGCGGGAGGTGATGTAACGGTCGGAGAGGGTCGCGGCGGCCACCAGCGCACTGTCGTTGATGACGACCTTGTGGTGGGCCTCGTAGCGGCCCTTGAGCCCGCGCAGGATCGCGATCGTGTCCTCGACGGACGGCTCGGCGACCAGTACCTGCTGGAAGCGCCGCTCCAGCGCCGGGTCCTTCTCGATGCGCTCGCGGTACTCGTCGAGCGTGGTCGCGCCGACCATCCGCAGCTCGCCGCGGGCCAGCATGGGCTTGAGCATGTTGCCCGCGTCCATGGCGGAGTCGCCGCCGGCACCGGCGCCGACGACCGTGTGCAGCTCGTCGATGAAGGTGATGATCTGGCCGTCGCTCGACTTGATCTCGGCCAGTACGGTCTTCAGCCGCTCCTCGAACTCGCCGCGGTACTTGGCGCCGGCGACCATCGCGCCGAGGTCCAGGGAGACCAGGCGCTTGTTCTTCAGGGACTCGGGGACGTCGCCCTTGACGATGCGCTGGGCCAGGCCCTCGACGACGGCGGTCTTGCCGACGCCGGGCTCGCCGATGAGCACGGGGTTGTTCTTCGTCCGGCGCGAGAGCACCTGGACGACGCGCCGGATCTCGTGGTCGCGGCCGATGACCGGGTCGAGCTTGCCCTCACGCGCGGCTGCCGTGAAGTCGGTGCCGAACTTCTCCAGGGCCTTGTACTGACCCTCGGGATCGGGGGTGGTCACCCGCCGTCCTCCTCGTGCATTCTCGAAGGCGTCGAGCAGCTTCTTCGCCGTCGCGCCCTGGGCGGAAAGGACCTCGCCGGCCGCGCCGCCCTTGGCGGCGACGGCGATGAGGAGGTGTTCGGTGGAGAGGTAGTCGTCGCCGAGCTTGCCGGCTTCCGCGTCCGCCTCGGCGAGCACGGCGAGCAGGTCGCGGGTGGGCTGCGGGGGCGCGACGGTGGAGCCGGTGACGCTGGGCAGGGCGGCGAGCAGCCGCTCGGCCCCGGCCCGGACGGCGGCCTGGTCGGCGTCGGTGGCGACCAGCAGGTCGATGACGTTCTCGTTGTCCTCGCCGACGAGCAGGGCCAGCAGCAGGTGCGCGGGGGTCAGATCCGCATGACCGTCCTTGACGGCCCTGCTGGTGGCCGCGTTCAGCGCGTCCCGGCTCTTGTTGGTCAGTTCGGCGTCCACTGCGTCTTCTCCTCTCCCCGAGGGGTAGCTCCCACAACAACACTGACAGGGTCAGCGTATGTAAAGTTGAGTCTATTCCACTCAAGGCACGGGAGAACAGCGTTCCCCCGTACCCTTCGGGCCATGTCCCATGACGTACTCAACCCGACGCCCGAGTACCTCGCCTTCTGGCGGGAGCGGCACGTCTGCACCTTGACCACCCCGCGCCCCGACGGCACGCCCCACGTGGTGCCGGTGGGGGTGACGTACGACCCGGAGGCCGGCCTGGCCCGGGTAATCAGCAACCGGCACAGCAAGAAGGTGCGCAACATCCTGGCGGCGCAGGAGGCGCAGGGCGTGCAGGAGGCGCAGGAGGGCCGGGCCGCGCGGCCGGGCGGCGCGCACGCGGGCGCGCGGGTCGCGGTCTGCCAGATGGAAGGCCGCCGCTGGGCCACGCTGGAGGGCCGCGCGGTGATCCGCACGGACGAAACGTCGGTCGCCGAGGCAGTGGCGCGCTACGCGGAGCGCTACGGGCGCACGCCGTCGCCCAATCCAGACCGGGTCGTCATGGAGATCACCTTGGACCGGGCCATGGGGCGCGCGTAATCCGTTGATCCTTCATCTTGTCCGGTTCAGGCACTGGACGCGGACATCACAACGGCGCCATCGTGGTCAGGTCCACGATGGCGCCGTTGTGTGGGGGTAGCGCCTGAGCGATCTGGAACGGCGGGGGAATCGCTTCAGGCACTGCGGGGGGTGGCGGTGGTGATGTCGGGTTCAAAGAGCTGGTGGTCCCGCCGATCGAGATTGACGAAGACCATTCCGTAGCGCACCTCACAGCGGACGGGCTGCGGCGCGCCCCGCGGGCGACGCAGGCACCGGTAGGCACGTACGTCCTCGTCCTCCTCGCGCACGACGACGATCGGTTGTCCGAAAAGGGTGACCATCACCGAGTCGCCAGGGCGGGGGATGGCCGTGGCGAGGTCGATGAATTGCCAGCCCGAACGGTAGGCGGAGGCCATCTCGCGGCGGAAACCGCGATCGTCGGGGGTCACGCGGACACCGTCACAGGCGCATCGGTCCAACCCGTGTCGCCGTTCCCGCCCAGCTGGCCACTGGTCCAGCCGGTGTCCGCGTACTTGCCCGCGGGCGCCGTGGTCCAGCCGGTGTCGTCCTTACCCGCGGGAGTCGTGGTCCAGCCCGTGTCACCCTTACCCGCAGGCGTCGTGGTCCAGCCGGTGTCGTCGTTCTTACCCGCAGGGGCCGTGGTCCAGCCGGTGTCGTCCTTACCCGCGGGAGTCGTGGTCCAGCCCGTGTCACCCTTACCCGCAGGCGTCGTGGTCCAGCCGGTGTCGTCGTTCTTACCCGCAGGGGCCGTGGTCCAGCCGGTGTCGTCCTTACCCGCAGGCGTCGTGGTCCAGCCCGTGTCACCCTTACCCGCAGGCGTCGTGGTCCAGCCGGTGTCGTCGTTCTTACCCGCAGGGGCCGTGGTCCAGCCGGTGTCGTCCTTACCCGCGGGAGTCGTGGTCCAGCCCGTGTCACCCTTACCCGCAGGCGTCGTGGTCCAGCCGGTGTCGTCGTTCTTACCCGCAGGGGCCGTGGTCCAGCCGGTGTCGCCCTTACCTGCAGGGGCCGTGGTCCAGCCGGTGTCGCCGCTCTTACCCGCAGGCGCCATGGTCCAGCCCGTGTCCGCGTACTTACCCGCGGGAGCCGTGGTCCAGCCGGTGTCGTCGCTGCTCGTCAGGCCCGTACCCTGACCGTCCCTAGCGCTCCCCGCGTCACTTTCGACGGCGCTGACTGCCCCAAAACCCGCAACGGCGGAGAAAACTATGGCAAGCACCGAGCGAAGCATTCTCTTGTACATGGTCGGCTTCGTCCTCACTTGATGGAATCCTCTCCCCCGCGTGACAGACGATGGCTCATTCAGGCACGTCAATGCCACAGGGACGATGCATCATGTTCTTGCATGTTCAGGACCCTGGGGGGTGGAGATTTGACGCGAAGCGAGACAAAAGCGACACATCCCCACCCTGTGACGTCCATGTGCACCGAGGGGGCGCGGCTCTATGCGACCGCACTGAGTACCGGCCGGATCGCCCGGGGCGAGATCCAGAACGCCCCCTGCCTGCTTGAATTCGCTCTTTTGCAGCCCGACCCGGATGACGCGAACCAGCTCCGCCCGGTTCCGCCGTCCGTAGCTCTGGCCCAACGGCTCCATCCGATTGAACGCGAGATCCAGGACCGCCGGCGCAGCGCTGTAGATCTCACCGACACTTTCGAGCCTTTCCTGGCCATCAGCGCACAGAGCCCGGCCAACACCCACGCCATCACGGTGCTGGAGGGCTTCGAACAGATCAACGCCGCGCTGGACCTCGCGACGGCCGAATGTCACACCGAGGTGCTGACGGTCCAGCCCGGCGGCGCCCGGCCCTCCTTGGCCCTCACCCAAGCCCTGGAGCGCGACCAGCCGCTGATCGACCGCGGGGTCAGCATACGGACCCTGTACCAGCACACCGCGCGGCACAGTCAGGGCACGCTCGCCTACGTGGAGCGGATCTCGATGGGCAAGGTGGAGATCCGCACGCTGGAGGAGCTGATCGAACGCCTGATCATCTTCGACCGCACGGTGGCTTTCATCCCGGTGAGCGACGACCGCCGGGTCGCCCTGGAACTGCGCCACCCGGGCTTGGTCGACTACCTCATCAAGGTGTTCGAGCAGCTGTGGCACCGGGCCGTGCCCCTCCAGGAGGAGGTGACGTACCGCAACGCCCCCGGCGGAATAACGGGCGTCCAGCGGACCATCGCCCAGCTCCTGATCGAGGGCCACGTCGACGAGGCCATCGCGCGCCGCCTCGGCATGAACGTCCGCACCTGTCGGGCGCACATAGCCAAGCTCGCCACCACCCTGGGCAGCGGCAGCCGCGCGCAGCTCGGCTACCTCATCGCCCGGTCCGGCATCCTGGGCCGTCCCCTGGGCCCCGAGCAGGACTGCGAGGGGCATCCGGGCCACGAGGACCTCGACCCGGACCGGGAAGGGCTCTGACGCTCCGCCGGCGGTACAGGTGAGAAGACGAAGGCCCCCGCCCGGACGGCTGTCCGGGCGGGGGCCTTCGTGCGTGCTCGGTCGAAGTCAGTCCATCGGCCGCTTGGGGTTGGGGCGCCAGACCACCAGGGCGCTGCCCGGCTGCGGGGGGCTGTACGGGACCAGGTCGCGCCGGTACGAGGCGTGGACCTGGGCCTCGCGCTGTTGGAGGACCGCCGCGGCGCCGTCCACGGCTGCGGCGAGCTCGGCCACGCGCTGCTGGAGCGCGGCGACTTGGTTCTCCAGTTCGATGATGCGCTTGATGCCCGCCAGGTTGATGCCCTCGTCCTGCGACAGCGCCTGCACCGTGCGGAGCAGCTCGATGTCACGGGCCGAGTAGCGCCGGCCGCGGCCGGCCGTACGGTCCGGGGAGACCAGGCCGAGGCGGTCGTACTGGCGGAGGGTCTGCGGATGCAGACCGGAGAGCTGGGCGGCCACCGAGATCACGTAGACCGGGGTCTCGTCGGTGAGTTGGTAACCGCTTCCCAGACGGGAAGACTGTCGTCGGCGGCCGTCCATGTCATGCTCCCTTCGCGGACTCGAACAGCGCGGAGCGCGGGTCCTCGGACCCCGTCGCCTCGCGGTACATCTCCAGGGCCTCGCGGGCCTTGTCGGACAGTTCGGTCGGGACCGCGACCTCCACCGTGACCAGCAGGTCGCCGCGGGTGCCGTCCTTGCGGACCGCTCCCTTGCCGCGGGCCCGCATGGTGCGACCGCCCGGGGTGCCCGGGGGCAGCTTCAGCGTCACCGAGGGGCCGTTCAGGGTCGGGACCTTGATCTCGGCCCCCAGCGCCGCCTCCGCGAACGTCACGGGCACGGTCACCGTCAGGTTGTCGTCCTTGCGGCCGAAGACCGGGTGGGAACCGACATGCACGACCACGTAGAGGTCACCGCCCGGACCGCCGCGCTCGCCCGGCGCACCCTTGCCGCGCAGCCGGATCCGCTGGCCGTCGGAAACGCCCGCCGGGATCCGGACCTGCATGGTGCGGGAGCTGCGGGCGCGCCCGCTGCCCTTGCAGACGTCGCAGGGGGTCTCCGCGATCAGGCCGCGGCCCTTGCAGTCCGCACAGGGGTCGGTCAACGAGAAGCCGCCGCCGCTGCCCCGCGAGACCTGGCCGGTGCCGACGCAGGTCGGGCACACCCTGGGGGTGCCGTTCTTGTCGCCGGTGCCCGAGCAGGCCTTGCAGGGCGCCTGGGAGGACATCCGCAGCGGGACCGTGGCCCCGTCCACCGCCTCCGTGAAGGAGAGGGTGACCTCCGACTCGATGTCCTGGCCGCGGCGCGGCTGGGTGCGGGTGCCCGCCCCGGGGCCGGCGCCGCGGTTGAAGAGGCCGCCGAAGACGTCACCCAGGCCGCCGCCGAAGCCGCCGGCCTGGCCGGCGCCCTGCTGCTGACCCCCGAAGAGGTCGCCCAGGTCGAAGTTGAACGAGCCGCCGCCGCCCGGCCCGGGGCGGAAGCCACCGTTGCCGAACAGGGCGCGCGCCTCGTCGTACTCCTTGCGCTTCTTGGCGTCGCCGAGGATGTCGTTCGCCTCGGAGATCTCCTTGAAGCGCTCCTCGGCCGAGGCGTCGCCCTTGTTGGCGTCCGGGTGGAACTCGCGTGCGAGCTTCCGGTACGCCTTCTTGATCTCGGCCTCGGTGGCGTCCTTCGGGACACCGAGGACCTTGTAGTAGTCCTTCTCGACGAAGTCCTTCGTGCTCATCCCCGGTGTCCCTCCTCTCGTGCTCCTACGTGTGGTGCATCAGCCCTTGTCGGGGGCATCCGCGTCCAAGCCGTCCGGCGCTTCGCCCTCCGCGACCGCCGAGTCGGAACCGGGGGACTTCGGGGCCGCGCCCGGCTGGGGCTCGGCCACCGCGACCCGTGCGGGACGGATCGTACGCTCGCCGATCCGGTACCCCGGCTGCAGGATCGCCACGCAGGTGTCCTCGGTGATGTCCGGCGCGTACGAGTGCATCAGGGCCTCGTGGATCGTCGGGTCGAAGGGCTCGCCCTCCTTGCCGAACTGCTGCAGGCCCATCTTGGCGGCGACGGTCTCCAGCGATTCGGCCACCGACTTGAAGCCGCCGACCAGCTCGCCGTGCTCCCGCGCCCGGCCGATGTCGTCCAGGGTCGGCAGCAGTTCCGTCAGGAGGGACGCGACCGCGATCTCCTTGACGGTGATCCGGTCCCGCTCCACCCGGCGGCGGTAGTTCTGGTACTCGGCCTGGAGCCGCTGGAGGTCCGTGGTGCGCTCGGAGAGCGCGGTACGGGCCTGGTCCAGCTGCGCCAGCAGCGCCACGTCCTGGCTTGCGTCCCCGGCCGGGGCCGCCTCGTCCTTGGCGGAGTCGGCGGCCTTCGGCTCAGCGTCGTTCTGACCGGCGTCGGGGACTTCGGGCTTCTCGTCGAAGCCCGGGGTCTCCTCCGACATCAGGCAGCGCCGCCCTTCGGCTTCTCGTCGTCGACGATCTCGGCGTCGACGACGTCGTCGTCGGCCTTGGCCTGGCCCGCGTCACCGGCACCGCCGGCGGCCTGGGCGGCCTGCGCGTCGGCGTAGATGGCCTGGCCGAGCTTCTGGCTGACCGCGGCGAGCTTCTCCGTCGCGGTGCGGATCTCGGCCGTGTCCTCGCCCTTGAGCGATTCCTTCAGCTCGGCGACGGCGGACTCGACCTCGGTCTTGACGTCGGCCGGGACCTTGTCCTCGTTGTCCTTGACGAACTTCTCCGTCTGGTAGACGAGCTGCTCGCCCTGGTTGCGGGACTCGGCCGCCTCCTTGCGGCGCAGGTCCTCGTCCGCGTACTGCTCCGCCTCCTGGCGCATGCGGTCGACCTCGTCCTTGCCAAGCGAGGAGCCGCCGGTGACGGTCATCTTCTGCTCCTTGCCCGTGCCAAGGTCCTTGGCCGTGACGTGCATGATGCCGTTCGCGTCGATGTCGAAGGAGACCTCGATCTGCGGGACGCCGCGCGGGGCCGGGGGCAGGCCCGTCAGCTCGAACATGCCGAGCTTCTTGTTGTACGCCGCGATCTCGCGCTCGCCCTGGTAGACCTGGATCTGGACGGACGGCTGGTTGTCCTCGGCCGTCGTGAAGATCTCGGAGCGCTTCGTCGGGATCGTGGTGTTGCGCTCGATCAGCTTGGTCATGATGCCGCCCTTGGTCTCGATGCCGAGGGACAGCGGGGTCACGTCGAGGAGCAGGACGTCCTTGACCTCACCCTTGAGCACACCGGCCTGGAGGGTGGCGCCGATGGCGACGACCTCGTCCGGGTTGACGCCCTTGTTGGCGTCCTGACCGCCGGTGAGCTCCTTGACGAGCTCGGCGACGGCCGGCATACGGGTGGAGCCGCCGACCAGGACCACGTGGTCGATCTCGGACAGCTGGATGCCGGCGTCCTTGATGACGTTGTGGAACGGGGTCTTGCAGCGGTCGAGCAGGTCCGCGGTCAGCTGCTGGAACTGGGCGCGCGTGAGCTTCTCGTCCAGGTGCAGCGGGCCCTCGGCGGAAGCCGTGATGTAGGGCAGGTTGATCGTGGTCTCCGTGGAGGAGGACAGCTCGATCTTCGCCTTCTCGGCGGCCTCGCGCAGACGCTGGAGCGCCATCTTGTCCTTGGACAGGTCGACGCCGTGGCCGCCCACGAACTGCTTCACCAGGTAGTCGACGACGCGCTGGTCCCAGTCGTCGCCACCGAGGTGGTTGTCACCGTTGGTGGCCTTCACCTCGACGACGCCGTCGCCGATCTCCAGGAGCGACACGTCGAAGGTGCCGCCACCGAGGTCGAAGACGAGAATGGTCTGGTCGTCCTTGTCGAGGCCGTAGGCCAGGGCGGCGGCCGTCGGCTCGTTGACGATGCGCAGGACGTTCAGGCCCGCGATCTCACCGGCCTCCTTCGTCGCCTGACGCTCGGAGTCGTTGAAGTAGGCCGGGACGGTGATGACCGCGTCCGTGACCTTCTCGCCCAGGTACGCCTCGGCGTCGCGCTTCAGCTTCTGCAGGATGAAGGCGCTCATCTGCTGCGGGTTGAAGTCCTTGCCATCCAGGTTGATCTTCCAGTCAGTGCCCATGTGGCGCTTGACGGAGCGGATGGTCCGGTCCACGTTCGTGACCGCCTGGCGCTTGGCCACCTCGCCGACGAGGACCTCGCCGTTCTTGGCGAAGGCGACGACGGACGGCGTGGTCCTGGCGCCCTCGGCGTTGGTGATGACGGTGGGCTCGCCGCCTTCCAGAACGCTGACGACGGAGTTAGTGGTGCCCAGGTCGATGCCGACCGCACGTGCCATTTCAATTCCTCCAGCTGACTTGAGTGGAACAGACTCAACCATGCCGCATCGCCGCGCCGGCGTCAACAGAGCTGAGTCGAGTCGACTCAACCTTTAGGCCATGCTTACGCGCAACCACCCTGGACTCCGCCCCACATCCCAGCCCCACATCCCACCCCCACACGCCGGCGGGGCCGGACGATTCGGCCTCGCCGGCGCGTGAGGCACGGGGTCCCGGGACGGCACCCCCGATAGCGGCGGGCGCGGCCGAACGGGTCACCGCGGCCGCGCGCCACCACGAGACCGCCGGAAGCATGCGGCAGCGTGCTGACATGCCCCTCACACTCACCGCTCCGCGCGTACGGGTCCCCGCCGCCCCACCGGCGAAGCGGGTGTGCGACCTCGTCGGGGCAGTGGTGCTGCTCGCAGTGCTCGGCCTGCCGCTCGCGGCCATCACCGCCCTGCTGTGGGCGACCCAGGGCGGCCACCCCTTCGCACGGGCGGCCGCGGTGGGGCTGGCCGGCCGGCCGTTCCGCACGTGGCGCCTGCGCACCGACGACGGCACTGGCCGGATCGGTGCGGTCCTGGACCGCTGCGCCCTCGACGGCCTCCCGCAGCTGCTGAACGTGGTCCGTGGCGAGATGTCGCTCGTCGGGCCGCGCCCGGAAACTCGTACGGACCGCCCCGAGCGACTCCTCGTACGTCCCGGAATGACCGGATTGTGGCAGGTCAGCGCGCGTTCGGACCTCCCCTGGGAGGAGATGGCCCTGCTCGACCGGCATTATGTGGAGAACCACTGGCTCGGGATGGACCTCGCGATCCTGGCGCAGACCCCGCGCGCGGCGTACCGGCAAAGGGTCGCCTGAGCGACACAGATCACCGCACGCTCAGCTACATTGCGGCGTCGGGAATGGGTAACCTCAAGCCTTGACTTCATAAGTTACCGCTTAGTAAGTGCCGCCCGAGGAGCCCTTCCATGCAACTCGCCGCGATCATCGTGTCGCTGGTCCTGACCGTGGTCGGCGTCGCGCTGCTCGCACGAGCCGTGGCGCAGATCTACCGCTTCGTGAAGCTCGGCCAACCCGTACCGGCAGGCAGCCGCACGGACGACCCGAAGGCCCGAACGTTCACCCTCGTCCGCGAGTTCCTCGGCCACAGCCGCATGAACCGCTGGGGCATCGTCGGCTTCGCGCACTGGTTCGTCGCGATCGGCTTCCTGACGCTGCCGCCGACCCTGGCACAGGCCTACGGCCAGCTCTTCCAGGCCGACTGGGTGCTGCCGATCGTCGGCGGCTTCCTGCCGTTCGAGCTCTACATCGAGTTCATCGGCCTGATGACGGTCCTCGGCATCGTCGTCCTGATGGCGATCCGGCTGCTCAGCCTGCCCTCCCGGGCCGGCCGCAAGTCGCGCTTCACCGGCTCGAAGGCCTGGCAGGCGTACTTCGTCGAGTACATCATCCTGACCATCGGCCTCGCGATCCTGTGCCTGCGCGGCCTCGAGGGCGCGATCCACCACGTGGACAGCTACGAGCCGGCGTACTTCGTCTCGTACCCGCTGGTCCTGGCCTTCGACGGGCTTTCGACGAGCGCGCTGCAGAACGCCATCTACTTCACGGCGATGATCAAGATCGGCACCTCGCTGATCTGGATGATCGTGGTCTCGCTCAACACCAACATGGGTGTCGCCTGGCACCGCTTCCTCGGCTTCCCGAACATCTGGTTCAAGCGGAACGCGGACGGCGCCACGGCGCTCGGCGCCCTGCAGCCGATGACCTCGGGCGGCAAGGAGATCGACTTCGAGGACCCGGGCGAGGACGACAACTTCGGCGTCTCCCAGGTCGAGCAGTTCTCCTGGAAGGGCATCCTCGACTTCTCCACGTGCACGGAGTGCGGTCGCTGCCAGTCGCAGTGCCCGGCCTGGAACACGGGCAAGCCGCTGTCCCCCAAGCTGCTCATCATGTCGCTGCGCGACCACGCGCACGCCAAGGCCCCGTACCTGCTGGCCGGTGGCGGCAAGGACATGGAGGGCAACGAGAAGGCCACGGCGGAGCAGCTCGCCGGTGTCCCGGCCGCCGCTCTCGCGGAGGCCGAGCGCCCGCTGATCGGGACCGCCGAGGAGAACGGCGTCATCGACCCGGACGTGCTGTGGTCCTGCACCACCTGCGGTGCGTGCGTGGAGCAGTGCCCGGTCGACATCGAGCACATCGACCACATCGTCGACATGCGCCGCTACCAGGTGATGATCGAGAGCGCGTTCCCGTCGGAGGCGGGCACGATGCTCAAGAACCTGGAGAAGAAGGGCAACCCCTGGGGCCTGGCGAAGAAGCAGCGCGTCGAGTGGACCAAGGAGGTGGACTTCGAGGTCCCGATCATCGGGAAGGACGCGGAGGACCTCTCCGAGTTCGACTACCTCTACTGGGTCGGCTGCGCCGGCGCCCTGGAGGACCGGGCCAAGAAGACCACGAAGGCCTTCGCGGAGCTGCTGAACATCGCGGGCGTCAAGTTCGCGATCATGGGCGGCGACGAGAAGTGCACCGGTGACTCGCCGCGCCGCCTGGGCAACGAGCCGCTGTTCCAGCAGCTGGGCCAGGAGAACGTGGCCATGCTGAACATGGCCTTCGGCGAGGACGACGAGGACCCGTCGACGAAGAAGCCGAAGTCGGCGAAGCGGATCGTCTCGACCTGCCCGCACTGCTTCAACACCATCGCGAACGAGTACCCGCAGTTGGGCGGCGAGTACGAGGTCATCCACCACACGCAGCTCCTCCAGCACCTGATCGACGAGGGTCGCCTCACGCCGGTCACTCCGGTCGACGGCCTGATCACGTACCACGACCCGTGCTACCTGGGCCGGCACAACAAGGTCTACACGCCGCCGCGCGAGATCATGTCGGCCGTGCCGGGCCTGCGCCAGCAGGAGATGCACCGCCACAAGGAGCGGGGCTTCTGCTGTGGCGCCGGCGGCGCGCGGATGTGGATGGAGGAGCGGATCGGCAAGCGCATCAACAACGAGCGCGTCGACGAGGCCCTGTCCCTGAACCCGGACATCGTCTCCACCGCCTGCCCCTTCTGCCTCGTGATGCTCACCGACTCGGTGAACGGCAAGAAGAACGACGGTCAGGCGAAGGAACACGTCCAGGTGGTCGACGTGGCGCAGCTGCTGCTCGACTCGGTGAAGGCCCCGGGTCCGACGGAGGAGGAGCTGGCCGCGCTCGCGGCGGAGGCCGAGGCGGAAGCCAAGGCCGAGGCGGAGGCGGCTGCCGCGAAGGCGGCGGCGGAGGCGGAAGCCAAGGCGAAGGCGGCGGCCGCGAAGGCAGAAGCCGAGGCGAAGGCGGCGGCCGAGGCGGAAGCCAAGGCGGCGGCCGAGGCGAAGGCTGCCGCCGAGGCAGAGCCGGAGGCCGAGGCGAAGCCCGAGGCAGAGCCGGAGGCCGCGGCCGAGACGGAAGGGGAGGCGGCTGAGGCCGCCACCGAGCCTGCGGCGACCGCCGAGACCGACGCGAAGGCCGACGCCGAGGCCGACGCCGAGACCGCGGACAAGCCCGAGGCCAAGCCCGAGGCCGACGCCGAGACTGCGGACAAGCCCGAGGCCGACGCCAAGTAGGACGCCCGCAGGGCGCCCGCAGGACTCCTGCAGGGCACCCGCACCGGAACGGCCGGTCCCCACCCGGGGGACCGGCCGTTCCGTCATATGGGTACGGGTACGGGTACGGGAGGGACTCAGCCCTGGCCCCGCAGCACGGCGAAGCCCAGCCCGGTCGCATCCGCCGCATCCGCCGCGGCCGTACCGCTGCCCGGGGCGACCGCCTTCGCGCCCTTCCCGGCGCTCCGCCCCACCGGGTCGACCGTGTGGTTCTCGATCAGCCTGCCGCTGAAGTCGTACACCCAGCTGTTCCCGCCGCCCCTGCCGTCGACGACGACGAACTTCTCGCGCTCGCCCTCCCGGACGAGCCCGTACGTCCAGCCGTCGTGGTGGACGCTCGGACGCCGCAGGTCGATCGTGGCGAGCGCGGCGCGGCCCTTCGGCGTGGAGATCTCGACGCGCTTGCCGTGCGGGCCGTCCACGAGCCTGGCGGTCCGCCCGTCGGGCATGGTGATCCGCACGGAGCTCTCCTTCCCGACCTGCGGCTTCGGCGCGCCGACCATCCAGGAGGTGACCGTGCCGTTCGGGCGGAGCACGACGCGCAGGCCGTTGCTCTGCCCGTACGACACCGCCCCGTCCTTGGCGACCAGTGTGTCCAGCTTCGTGGAACCGGCGAGTACGTCCGCCTCGAAGTGGCTCTTGCCCACCTTGTAGACCTTGGCGACGGACCCGTCCGCCAGCTTCACGGTGGTGACGTACGCGCGGACGCTCGCGGTCTGTTCGACGGACGGCAGCACCTCCGGCCCTGGTACGGCCGGAGAGTCCGCGAAGGCGGACCCGACCGGGAGGGCCAGGACGGTGGCCGCGCCGACGAAGACGGCGGCGCTGCGGAGGCTGGTTCGGCGAGTGATGCGCATGTGGGGCTCTTCCGTGTCTCGTGTACTCGTGTACTCGTGCTCTTCGTGGTCGTTCGTGGCCGTTCGCGCTGCGTGGCGACGACGAGTACGAAGCTACGGACCCGATATGTGCGTATCCCATCGGGAATGTAACAAAGAGCCCCAGAACGCAACACAGGCCCGTAAATCGGACGTGCAGCACGATCGGACACGGGGTGGGGACAGCACCTCCGGGAACCCCTAAGGGATGTCACAGGTCAGCCGCAAAGGGTGGCTGTTCCGGCTGCCCGTCCACCGATGCTCGTCGGACCAGGTACGTTCGATCACGTGGCTGGATTCAGGATCGGACGCGGCAGGGACAACAACCGCTCTCCGCAACAACCCCCGCAGCAGCAGCAGCAGTCGTACGGTCAGCAGCAACCGCCGCCGTACGGCCAGCCGCCCTACCCTCCCGTCGGCGGCCCGCCGCCGCAGCAGCAGTGGCCGCAGCCGGGCGCGGGAGGTCATGGCGAGCCGGAGTACTTCGACCCGTACGGGCAGCAGCAGCCGCACGCGCAGCAGCCCCCGTACGGCCACGGAGGCGGGGGCCACGGCGGCGGGGGCTACAACGACAACCCGGGGCACACCCAGGTCTTCGCCATCGGCGAGGACCCGTACGGCCAGGGCGCTACGTACCAGGCGGGTGCGGCCTCGGCGGTGCCGTCCGGACCGCGGTTGCCGTGGAAGGAACTGCTCCGCGGCATCGTGACGCGGCCCGGGCAGACCTTCCTCCAGATGCGCGACTACGCCGTCTGGGGCCCCGCACTGATCGTGACCTTCCTCTACGGGCTCCTCGCGGTGTTCGGCCTCGACGACGCCCGCGACGACGTCATCAAGGCGACCGTGCCGAAGGCCATCCCGATCGTCCTGTCCGCCGGCGTGGCCTTCGTCATCTGCGGCCTGATCCTGGGCGCGGTGACGCACACCCTGGCCCGCCAACTGGGCGGCGACGGCGCGTGGCAGCCGACGGTGGGCCTGTCGATGCTGGTCATGTCGATCACGGACGCGCCGCGCCTGCTGTTCGCGGTGTTCCTCGGCGGCGACAACATGGTCGTACAGGTACTGGGCTGGGCCACGTGGGTAGCGGCCGGAGCCCTGTTCACCTCGCTGATCAGCAAGTCGCACGACCTGCCGTGGCCGAAGGCCCTGGGCGCGTCCGCGATCCAGCTGGTCGCACTGCTGTCGATCATCAAGCTGGGCACGATCTAACCGCGACCGCGCCCCGCACACGAAAGGGCCCGCCGCGCACTGTCCGCGCGGCGGGCCCTCTGCACGATGCCGGTCGGCTAGGCGTCGAGGACCTGGCCCTCGCGCTTGACGACGGGCGGCTCGACCGACCAGGGGAAGTTGATCCACTCGTCGGTCTTCTTCCACACGTACTCGCACTTCACGAGGGAGTGGGACTTCTCGTAGACGACGGCGGAGCGCACCTCGGCGACGTGGCCCAGGCAGAAGTCGTGGACGAGCTTCAGCGTCTTGCCGGTGTCGGCCACGTCATCGGCGATGAGGACCTTCTTGTCGGTGAAGTCGATCGCCTCGGGCACGGGCGCCAGCATGACCGGCATCTCCAGCGTGGTGCCGACGCCGGTGTAGAACTCCACGTTCACCAGGTGGATGTTCTTGCAGTCGAGCGCGTACGCCAGGCCGCCGGCGACGAACACCCCGCCGCGGGCGATGCTCAGGATGATGTCGGGCTCGTAGCCGTCGTCGGCGATCGTCTGCGCCAGCTCGCGCACGGCGCGCCCGAAGCCGTCGTAGGTCAGGTTCTCGCGTACGTCGCTCATGCCTCGTGCCTCACCTGGGTGCGGTGGAAGTTCTGGAAGGAGCGCGAGGCGGTCGGCCCGCGCTGCCCCTGGTACCTGGATCCGTAGCGCTCGCTGCCGTACGGGAACTCGGCGGGCGAGCTGAGCCGGAACATGCACAGCTGCCCGATCTTCATGCCCGGCCAGAGCTTGATCGGCAGGGTGGCGAGGTTCGACAGCTCCAGGGTCACGTGACCCGAGAACCCGGGGTCGATGAACCCGGCGGTCGAATGCGTCACCAGGCCGAGGCGGCCCAGGCTCGACTTCCCCTCCAGCCTGGAGGCGATGTCGTCGGGCAGCGAGATGACCTCGTACGTCGAGGCGAGGACGAACTCACCGGGGTGGAGGATGAACGCCTCGTCGCCCTCCGGCTCGACCATCCGGGTCAGGTCCGGCTGCTCGATCGCCGGATCGATGTGGGCGTAGCGGTGGTTCTCGAACACCCGGAAGTACCGGTCGAGACGTACATCGATGCTGGAGGGCTGCACCATCGATTCCTCGAACGGGTCGATGCGAACCCGTCCGCTGTCGATCTCGGCCCGGATGTCTTTGTCAGAGAGAAGCACGTCCCGAGGATACGCAGAGCGCGCGGGCCACCCCCAATCGAGAGCGCCGACCCGCGCGCCCGCCCCTGCGACTACCGCTTCGCGCCGCCCACGGGCACGGCGTGCCGCAACCGCGCGCACCGCGGGCACCGCAGCAGCCGCCCGGGCCCGATCCGGCCGGCACCGAGGTGCTGCAGCGGGAAGAAGGCGGTACTGAAAACGTGCCCTTCGGCACAACGGACGACGGTGTGCTCCATCGAGTCCCTTTCCCCAACGAGCCGTACTGCGACGAATCGCCACATTAGGGGATGATCGGCACCCACTCCAGCCGCCGCTCCACACCCACACGTTACGCCCCAACTCCCGGGCCCACACGCCCCGGTGTACGCCACACAGGACAACGACCCCGCGGCAAATTCACCGGGGGTCGATCATGAGGTAGAGTGAGCAACGCTAGGGATCCAGGCAACTGACCCAGCATGCGGATGTAGTTTAATGGTAGAACATGAGCTTCCCAAGCTTATAGCGCGGGTTCGATTCCCGTCATCCGCTCTTGAACAAGCCCCAGGTCACGAGACCTGGGGCTTGTTTGTTGTCTAGACCCCTCAGGGGTCGCCGTGCGCTCCACGTGCCCCGTCTCGCATGAATGCCCTGCCTGGAGGGCCCGCGGCTCGTTGCCCGCACCGCCTCGACGCGGATGCGTCTCACATCGCGAGACGCATTTCTTGTGACCTGCGTCAGGCCTGATCGGTGGGCTGTGAATCCGCGCCTACCAAGCGGGGATTGGACTGCCGTCTCCCGCCCCCCACTTGACGGCACACTGGCGGCAGCGGCCTCAGCGCCGCTGGAGGCGGAAGTCCGGACAGGTGTCGGGTCGTCGGCGTAGATGAAGGTCCGCTTGGCGTCAATGCCGATGGACAGCAGGTCGATGGTGTCGGGGGTGGGCAGGTCCGGCTTGGGCGGGTCGAAGCTCAGGCGGAGCAGGGCGTGCCGGTTGCCGGCAGAGGGCTGGTCGAGTTCCCAGGTGCCGGTGGTGCTGAAGGAGGTCCCCAGCTCGTTACGGAAGGAGTCGCCCGTGGGCCAGCTCCGGCCAGTGGCAGGCGGGCCCCCTTGGCCTCGAGTGAGCCCTCGCAGTCGCCCTCACGGTCCGCGCTGCTCGCGGGGGCGGTTGTGCCGCAGGCGGCCGGGCACCGTCAGGATCGATCGTCCTGAACGCCGATCTCCGCCCAGATCGACTTCCCACCGGCCCGGTGGCGTGTTCCCCAGCGCTCAGCGAACTGAGCGACGAGCAGTAGCCCGCGCCCGCCTTCGTCGAATATGCGCGCTCGCCTCATGTGCGGGGCGGTGCTGCTGCCGTCAGAGACCTCGCAGATGAGCACGGTGTCGCGGATCAGGCGCAGCTGAATGGGAGGGGTGCCGTACCGGATCGCGTTGGTGACCAGTTCACTCACCACCAGCTCGGCGGTAAACACCACCTCATGCAGTCCCCAGTCCGCGAGGCGGCGGGAGACCTTGTCACGGGCGTCGGCCACGGCGGCCGGGTCGGAAGGCAGATCCCAGGTGGCCACCTGACCCGCGTCGAGGACCCGGGTGCGGGCGACGAGCAGTGCGACATCATCCGCCTGCTGTGCGGGGAGCAGATCCTGGACCAGGTCGTCACAGGTTGCCTCCAGCGAGTGAGCAGGGCGCTCCAGCCGCCGACGCAGTAGCGCCATGCCCTTGCCGAGGTCGTGTTCGGGGACCTCGACGAGACCGTCCGTGTACAGCACGAGGACGCTGCCTCGGGGCACTTCCCATTCGACCGCTTCGAAAGGCAGCCCGCCGACTCCCAGCGGCGGCCCGACAGGAAGACCTATGAACTCCGCCTTGCCGTCGGGCGTGACCACGGCGGGCGGGGGGTGGCCCGCGCCTGCGGCGGCGCAGCGTCGCGAGACCGGGTCGTAGACCAGATACAGACATGTGGCGATGAGATCGGTGACGATCTCAGCCTCGGGATCCTCCGCGTCCTCCTCCGCCCTGAGGTGGGTGACAAGGTCGTCGAGATGGACGAGGAGCTCCTCGGGGGGCAGGTCGACGTCCGCCAGCGTGCGTACCGCGGTCCGAAGCCGCCCCATGGTGGCGGAGGCACGCAGACCATGGCCCACCACATCTCCGACGACCAGGGCGACCCGTGCGCCCGACAGCGGGATCACATCGAACCAGTCGCCGCCCAGCCCTGCCCGGGACCGGGCCGGGAGGTAGCGGTAGGCCACCTCCACTGCCTCTTGGGCGGGGAGTCGCTGTGGCAGCAGGCTTCGTTGCAGGGCCAGAGCTGTGGCTCGCTCGCGGGTGAAGCGTCGGGCGTTGTCCACGGCCACGGCAGCGCGTGCGGCGATTTCCTCGGCAAGGAGCAGATCGTCTTCGTCGAAGGAGTCCCGGCAGCGGTGGCGGACGAGTACGGCCACGCCAAGCGTGATGCCGCGGGCCCGCAGCGGGATGACCATGATCGAATGCATCCCGAAGTCGCGGACCTTCCCTGCGCGCTCGGGGTCGGCGACCTGCCAGCTCTCGATGGCTTCGTCCAGGGTGCGGTGCAGCGACGACCGGCCCGTATTCAGGCAGCGGGCGGGGGGCGAGGATTCCGGGTAGTAGTCCACCTCGCCCGGTTGGATCACCGACTCGGGGGTGCCGGGGAGGATGGACCCCTGCGCGGCGCGGCGCAGCGCTACGGAGCCGGTGGCGGACGGCCTGGGCTCGACGCCGCGGAACAGCCCGTCCAGCAGGTCGACGCTGATGAAGTCGGCGAGCCGCCCCACCGCCACGTCTGCCATCTCCTGGGCCGTGCGCATCACGTCGAGGGTGCTACCCACCTGTGCGCTGACGTCGTTCAGCAGGGCGAGCCGTTCCCGGGCCCGGTGCTGTTCGGTGACGTCGAGCGCGACGAGCTGCACGTGTCGCACCTGTCCTGCCGGGTTCCTCAGGGGGGAGACGGAGACGGCCCAGTACTTGTCGCGGGCTCCGCGCCGCGGTCGGCCATGCACCTGGAACCGCTCCGGCTCTCCCGTCTCGAACACCCGGCGCATGCCCTCTTCGACCGTGGTGCAGATGTGGGGAGGCAGGATGTCGGTGACCCGCCGACCACGCATCTGCTCCTCCGTGAGGCCCAGTTCGCGGGCCGCACCGGCGCTCCCCCGCAAGGCCCGCAACTCGGCGTCGTAGAGCATCACAGGGAGGTGGCACTGCGCGAAGGCCTCCTCTGTCGTCGCCTCGTCCTTGTCTGGACGTGGCTGCTGCTGCGGCGTGACCATGAAGAGCCACTGTGTGTTGCCCTCACGGTCGAGCGACGTGTACGCCTGCAACTCGGCATTCAGGTAGTCGCCGTCTTGATGCCGCAGCGGGATCGGCCCGCGCCCCTCGAGAATCGCGGAGAAAAGCACTTCGGCGTCGGTGTTCCCGCCGAGCAGACGTGCCGCGGGACGCCCGACGACGTCCCTGTATGAGTACCCGAGCAACCGCTGTGCGCCGGAACTCCACCCCGTCACGATTCCCCGCGCGTCGACGACTGCCGTAGCCGAGGTGGCCTGATCCGGGAACTGATCGAGGTCGTTTCGGAAGGGGCCTGCATTTTCCATGTCCATTCATCGCCCATCCTGCCCTGGGGCTCTCGGGGGCTGAGGAGACTCAGCAGAGACCGCAGGCCGGCGAAAACCTCGTATCCGTCACGTCGGCTCCCTTCTTACTTGTAACTCTCCTCGCGCGCACGCGCAGGTCGGCGGGCGCGGAAGGGACGCCGCACCAAAACCGCTGCGTACCTGTCCGACAAGAGCACGTGGCCCCGGAGAGGCACTCATCGAAACGTAAAGCCCCAGCTCAACGCCCCGCCACCTCCCTCGCTGCACGGTCGGCAGTACGTCGGGCGTCAGCTGTACGAGTCTGCCGGCGGGCAGACTGCCCCGGAACGCATTCAGCACACATGAGGAGGGAATCCGTTCGCGGGCCCACCGATGGTCCTCAGCCTTTCGCCTTCCCTCCGTACCCTCGCAGGAACGCCCTACAGCCTGACCAGGACCCGAAGGCTCGGGCTCGAGCTGCTGCCCAGCCCCTGACCTGGGGCCGAGGCTGTCGGCCGTCAACAGATGCACCACCAGCCTCGGCAGTGTCCTCGCCTGCCGGACGCTGTCAGGTTCGTGACTGTGACGATCAGGCGGTCCTGGGCGACCAGGCCGTGGAGCTTGGCCCCAGCGTGCCACTACGTGCCAGTCAGGGCGGTCAACAGCGGTCAACACTGGTGCGACCGAACCCCGCACCGGCGCGACCAAGGGCATGTTTCCGCAGCTCAGAGACCACATGCGGCTCAAGCGCCGAGTGATTCCCAAGCTTATAGCGCGGGTTCGATTCCCGTCATCCGCTCTTGAACGAAGGCCCAGGTCACCGACCTGGGCCTTCGTCGTTGTCTAGACCTCTCCACCCTCGCCGTGCCCTCCACGTGCCCCAACTGGCGGAAATCCCCTGCTCGGAGGGGCAGCCGCGCACCACTTGCACCACACGGGCCCCGCCGATCTCGGATCGCGAGACGCGTTCTCGATGACCTGCGTCACATGACTGCACCCGCCGCGTGAATTCGCTTCCCCAAAGAGGCGGTTGGCCGAAAGGGCCAGGCGGCAGACCCGCGACGGGACTACCTAGTACCGCGTCAGGCAACGTTCGCCCCCTTGACGAGGGTGGACTGCTACCGCACGCAGGAGCCGTCCGGCGTCATGTCCGGGGAACCCATCCCGAAGGAGTACAGGAGGGTCAGCACACAGGCCGCCACGAACAGGGCCACCCATTTGATCTCGGGTTCTGTCTGATCCGGTAGCACCGCCACCAAGATGGTCTGGAAAAGCCCGAGCAGTAGGGTCATGCCGATCCAGGCGAACGGCATGATCATCACAAATCCCGTACGGGTCGGCGCGTCCATGCCGTGCGCACAGTCCGCCCACCTTTGCGATGCCAGAGCGGTTCCCATCACAGTGCCCGCCACGGCGAGCAGCGGCCCCGTCACGAACCACCCCAAGCCGGGCTCCTTGCCCTCCCTCGATGCAGTCATCTGTGCCTGGCCTCTCCCTTTCGATCTCACGTACCGGAGCACACACGCCCCCGAACCCCTGCCCGGTTCCCGCGCCGAGAGCGCCATCCCGCTGCCCTTGGCCGCATTTCAGGCCGTCTCAACGAACATGTCGAACTGCATCGCTGAGCACACCGGAGCTAGTGCCGCATCAGACAACCTCCGCCCCGTGCGTCGTACCGATGAGGCGGGGTGGAAGATAGCCCCGTGAGCTTCGATCTTGCGGTTCTGGCGATGGACGAATCAGCCGACGCTGCGGCGGCGCGTGCGATGTTCGATCGGCACCTCCGACCACCACGACGAGGGTGAGTTGGATGAGCGAGTGGTCGGGTTCTATGAGCAGCTGCGCTCGCTGTTCCCAGACCGCCCCCCCCTTCGCCGCAGAGTCGCCGTGGATGTCGACGCCGCTGACGATCGGTATCGACCCCGTGATCATGAATCTGAGCTTCTCGTCGCGGAGCGACGCGGCAATCAAGGCGATCGAGGAGCTTGTCAGCGGAGTTCCGCCTGGTCATCTGGGATCCGCAGTCCCAGGACGCCCATCTGCTGGGGCCTGATTGACGAGGCGCTCTGCTCGATTCAGGCGATGTTCGCCCTGCTGACGACGCTGCGGAGGCGCTCATCCTGGGCGTGCTTGTTCCGCCAGATGATGTAGCGGCGGATCATGCTGCCCTGCTCCCTGTGGCTGGCGTGGTCGGTGCCGTCGAGGGCGAAGTAGCGCAGGGCGGTGAACTGGGCCTCGATCCGGTTAAGCCAGGAGCTGTTGGTCGGGGTGTAGGCGATCTCGACGTTGTTCGCCTCGGCCCAGGTCCCGACCCGTTGGCACCGCTTGGTGGTCAGGTGGGGCGAGTAGTTGTCGCAGACGATCGCGATGCGTAAGTCCATCGGGTGCAGCGAGCGCAGGTAGCGGCGAACTCCAGGAACTTCGAGCGGTTCTTCGTCTTCTTGATGTGCCCGTAGAGCTGGTCCTTGGCCAGGTCGTAGGCGGCGAACAGGTTCCGGACGCCGTGCGGGCGGTTGTAGGTCGCTCGCCTGCGGGGGCGGTGTCGCGGTCGGGGTCCTTGTGCCGGCCGCCGCGTTCGGCCCACTGCCGTCCGGGGTGGGGCTGGAGGTTGAGGGGGCCGAACTCGTCCATGCAGAAGATGACTCCGGGCCCGCCTTCGTCGGGTATGACCTCGCCGTCGGCGATCGCGTAGAGGTGCTGGACCCGGGCCTTCTTGGCCGCGTGGTCGGGGTCGCGGGAGGTCTTCCAGGTCTTCAGGCGTTGAAAGGAGACGCCTTCCTCGCGGAGCAGGATGCGCAGGCCCTCGTGGCTGATGTCGTCGACCACCCCCTCGGCGACCAGGAAGTCGGCCAGTTTCGCCAGGCTCCAGGTCGAGAACGGCAGGCCGTGCTCGACCGGCTTGGACTTGGCGGTCTTCTTGATCTCACGGCGCTCGGGAAGGGTGAACGTCCTGGGCCGACCGCCTTTGTACTTCGGATAGAGCGACTCGAAGCTGTCGGCGTTGAAGTTGTGGATCACATCGCGGACCCGGTCCACGCTGGTGAACGTCACCTCAGCGATCTTCGCCACCGGCATCCCCTGCGCTGACAGCAGCACCATCTGGGCGTCTGGCGCCGCCCGGCGTAGCAACCGGGCGACATGTCAGGACGGGGCAAACGTTGCTTGATCCGGCACTAGTAGGGCTTGGTCAGGTTGGGGTTGGTGTGGGTATGCCGCGGTGGCAGGTGGGGCATGCGCCGGTCCATGTCGCGAGGAGGGTTTGTAGCTCGCGGACGACTTGGTAGAGGCTCAGGCCGGCGCCATGTCTTTTGGGGCTCTGGCCAGTCGTTGCAGGGTGCAGAAGGCGTGGGCGACGGATACGAGGGTGACGTGGTGGTGCCATCCGTTCCAGGTGCGTCCCTCGAAGTGGGCAAGTCCCAGGGCCTGTTTCATCTCGCGGTAGTCGTGCTCGATGCGCCAGCGGAGCTTGGCCAGGCGGACCAGGGTGGTCAGCGGGGTGTCGGCGGGCAGGTCGGAGAGCCAGAACTGAACGGGTTCGCCCTGGTCGGCCGGCCACTCGGCCAGCAGCCAGCATGCGGGCAGTTCCGGGCCCTCGACCGTGTGGCGGACCTCGCGACCGGCAGGCCGGATCCGCAAGGCCACGAACCGCGAGTACATCCGCTTGAAGCCGCTGCGGCCGGTGCCGGGCCGGGAGCCCTCACGCCATTGCACTGGCTTCGCCGTCTTCCGGCCGGCCGCGATGACCAGCTGTTTCACCGACTGCGGCTTGTCCGGGTACTTCGCCACGGGTGGCCGTCCGTTCCCGGAGTAGGGCTCGGTCACCGGCACGGCTTCGCCGGGCTGGGCCGAGAGGGTGGTGGAGATCCCCACCATGTAGTTGAGGCCGCGGGCCTGCAGGCCGTGCCGGAATGCCGCCGCGTCTCCGTATCCGGCGTCCGCGACGGCCAGCGGCACCTCGATGCCCCACGAGCGGGTCTCATCCAGCATGTCCAGGGCCAGCTGCCATTTCTCCACATGCCCGGTGTCGTCGGGAATGCCGCAGGCGGTGCGGCGGGCGACCTTGGCCGGGTCCGCCTTCGGCGAGGCGGGGTCCCAGGCCTCGGGCTGGAACAGCCGCCAGTTGACCGCCACCGAGGCGTGGTCCGAGGCCAGGTGCAGGGAGACGCCCACCTGGCAGTTGGTGACCTTGCCCGCAGTGCCGGTGTACTGCCGCGAGACACACGCCGAGGCATTGCCGTCCTTGAGGAAGCCGGTGTCATCGAAGATCAGCACGGTGGGCCGGATCGCCTTCTCCATGCTCCAGGCCAGCCGGGCCCGCACATGCGCGGGGTCCCACGGGCTGGTGGTGATGAAGTGGGCCAGGGCCTGACGGTTCCCGTCCTCGCCCAGCCGGGCGGCCATCGGCTCGACCGACTTGCGCTGCCCGTCCGTGAGCAGGCCCCGCAGGTAAACCCGCCCCCACCGACGCTGATCCTTACGCGCGAACGGCTCGAAAACCTCCGCCGCGAAGTCCTCCAACTCGCCACGTACAGCTGCAATTTCCTCCGGCGTCACACGTCTTGAACGACTCACCGAGCCCTTAGGACACGCAACACCAGCCCCAACCTGACCAAGCCCTACTAGTCCTCTTTCCCCGCCAACACGCGATCGGCGGCGTAGTGCGGGCAGGAAGGGACATGCCACGTCACCGTCACCCGGCGCCGGTCGGCGGCGATGGTGCGAGCCTGCCCAGTGGCCGGGCAGGCTGAACAGTGCGGGCACCGGACGGTTTCGAACTTCAACTCAGCCATCACCTGCGCCACCTTCCCCACCAATGGTGCTCGCGACGAGAGTGCCACGCCTCGCAGCGGGACAGTCTCGGAGAAAGCTGCACACCGGAGCTCGGGGGCGGCTCATGGTCCGGCCGTGCCAGTGAGATGGCCACTGGGATCACGGTTCGGCTGACCATTTCGCCAGGAGGTTCCCGCAGGTGCCGGTGCATGAAGACAGTGACCCTGCGCAGGGCACTCCGGCAGAGCAGCCGGGCACGGATGACCCTGCCGTTCACGTGCGGACCACGGCCGGCCCATCATTCCTTACCGCTGAGGCGGCCGCCTCCGTCGAGGCCATCGTGCGGGCTGTACACGATGGCGATGATGTTCGCATCCGGATCCTTTTGGCAGCCTTGGTCAACGTCGCCGACACCGAGGTTCTCCTCCACCTGCGAGAGCGGCTTCGCGAACGACCGCAGTGATGGTCGGGCGCTGCGGAACAGACGTGCAGCGGTGCGGGGCCGGGTCGCTGCCGCCTTGCCGTGGGCACCCCCGAGACCGTCATGGAGTACCTGCGAGCTGCGGATCCCTTCGGGAGGGCGCTGCGGACCCACCCCGCAGGCTCACGCCCCCTGGACTGCACGTCGCAGCTGGCGGACGCCCTTGCTCGCGAAACGCTGCACTCGGGGGGAATCAATATCTATCCCCGCGGTCAGAGAGTTTAATGGACCCCGCAGGGAGAGTTTTTCCGCACCGCACACGATGGAGATATTTAACGCACACGAACCGCTGCAGCGTGCTACTGTCGGTCTCGGTTGCAGTTTTGGTACCCAAAAACTTCAAGCGCTCCAGTCGGCCTCCGCGCCACATTCGAGTGCTTCATATTTCCGGTCATTTTCCGGCGGGGCATCATCGCGGCGACACGGTGTCCGTATGGTGCGGATGCTGGTGTACTGCCCCAAAGGAGATATGACATGGCATCTGGCACCGTGAAGTGGTTCAACGCGGCCAAGGGCTTCGGCTTCATCGAGCAGGACGGTGGCGGCGACGACGTCTTCGCCCACTTCTCGAACATCGCCGCCCAGGGCTTCCGCGAGCTGCTGGAAGGCCAGAAGGTCACCTTCGACATCGCGCAGGGCCAGAAGGGCCCGACGGCCGAGAACATCGTTCCCGCCTGACGCTGACGCGCATTTCGTAGCTGGGGCCCGCATCCCTTGGGGTGCGGGCCCCAGCTGCACGCATTTCCCGCAGCGGTGTCACCTGCGGGATGAAGCATTTCAGGGTTACAGCCTGCTCGGCACTTCACCCCACTCGATTTCTTGATTTCGCGTCCCCGTGACGCCACCTCATCTCAGCGCATGCGCCCGTACAGAATCTCTGTTGGCCAGAGTCGCTTTCGCATTCCATTCGGCCCGTTCTTGTGATTCCCTGCGCTGCGTTTCGCTGCGGGAATTCCTTGATACGCGCCGCATCAAGGAAAGGTTCTGAATGAACCGCACACGTACGAACGACCGTTCCTCTCGCACCCGCAGCCGCACCGGCGGCCCCGCTTTCGGCGCTGCCGCCGGTTCGGAGCGGGGCAGCCGCTTCAGCTCGTCGGCCCCGAGCCGTTCCGGAGGTCCGCGCCGCTCGGGCGGCTACGGCCGCCGACCCGCAGCGGTACAGGGCGAGTTCGCTCCGCCGAAGACCATCACTCCCGCGCTGCCCGCCGTCGAGGCCTTCGCCGACCTCGACATGCCGGCGGAGCTGCTTGCTGCCCTAGGCGCGCAGGGCCTGAGCGTGCCGTTCCCGATCCAGGGAGCCACCCTGCCCAACACCCTCGCAGGCCGCGACGTCCTCGGCCGCGGACGGACCGGCTCCGGTAAGACCCTCGCCTTCGGCCTCGCTCTGCTGGCCCGCACCGCCGGGCAGCGCGCCGAGCCCCGCCAGCCCCTCGCCCTGGTCCTCGTCCCCACCCGCGAGCTGGCCCAGCAGGTGACCGACGCCCTCACCCCGTACGCCCGCGCCGTGAAGCTGCGCCTGACCACGGTCGTCGGCGGCATGTCGATCGGCAAGCAGGCCGGAGCTCTGCGCGGAGGCGCAGAGGTCGTCGTGGCTACGCCCGGCCGGTTGAAGGACCTCATCGACCGTGGCGAATGCCGGCTTAACCAGGTCGCGATCACCGTCCTGGACGAGGCCGACCAGATGGCCGACATGGGCTTCATGCCGCAGGTCACCGCCCTCCTGGACCAGGTGCGTCCTGAGGGGCAGCGGATGCTTTTCTCCGCCACCCTCGACCGCAACGTCGACCTGCTGGTGCGCCGCTACCTGACCGACCCCGTCGTGCACTCGGTGGACCCGTCCGCGGGCGCCGTCACGACGATGGAGCACCACGTGCTGCACGTCCACGGCGCCGACAAGCACCGCACGACGACGGAGATCGCGGCCCGGGAGGGCCGGGTGATCATGTTCCTGGACACCAAGCACGCCGTCGACCGGCTGACCCAGGACCTGCTGAACAGCGGAGTGCGGGCCGCCGCCCTGCACGGTGGGAAGTCGCAGCCCCAACGCACGCGCACCCTCGCCCAGTTCAAGACCGGACACGTGACCGTACTGGTCGCGACGAACGTGGCGGCGCGCGGCATCCACGTCGACAACCTCGACCTCGTCGTCAACGTCGACCCGCCCACCGACCACAAGGACTACCTCCACCGCGGCGGCCGCACCGCCCGCGCCGGCGAGTCCGGCAGCGTCGTCACCCTCGTCACTCCCAACCAGCGCCGCGACATGACCCGCCTCATGCAGGCCGCCGGCATCACACCGCAGACCACCCAGGTCCGCTCCGGCGAAGAGGCACTGAACCGGATCACCGGCGCCCAAGCCCCCTCCGGCATCCCCGTCGTCATCACCGCACCCGTCGTCGAACGCGCCAAGCGCAGCGCGGCCTCCCGCGGCAGGCGACGGCCCGCCTCGACGGTCCGGCGCGTGAGCGTGCGGCAGTCCGCCTTCGATGCGGCGGCCTGAGAAGCACGTGATCAGGAAACTGACCCATCTCTGCAGGAGGTACGTTTTGACGCTGGTCCAGATGCAGCCCCGCTCGGCGAACGCCAACCCTGTGCACCGGACGGTGGACGACGCGATGGAGGCGGCCGGTCCACAGGTATGTGACGACATGACGGTCGAGGTGGCCCTGGCCGTCATGGCCGGCGCCCGCGCGGGTCATCTGCTCGTCTGCGACGAGGACGGCCTGTGCACTGGGCTGGTCACGCAGGCCCAGCTCACCGCCATCCGCGACAGCGCGGCGTACACCGACCGGGTCCGTCTCCGCGACCTGCTGGGGAACCGCGGGCCGGTCGCCTCACCCGCAACCACGATGGCCGAAGCCGAACACGCGATGCGCTACCGCCGGCTCGATGCCCTGCCGGTCGTCGATGAGCAGGGCAGTGCTCTGGGCGTCCTCGCCCTTGCCCGCTGAACCGCCTCACCGCGGCACGGCCGTCCCCGTCTTCTTCTTCCTGTGAGGCAACATGCGCTGTGTCATCGCCCGTTTCCCGTTCGACCTGACCAAGAGCGGTGTCCTGGAGTCGATGAAGGGCATCAAGCCCGAGCAGGTCGTCGGCGAGTCCGTGATCGTCGGGCGCCGTACCTACCCCGTCAAGCAGGTCGGTCAGGTCATCACGCGCCAGGACCGTCGCGACTTCAGCGCCGGTGAAGTCCTCCGGGCCATGACCCAGCTCGGGTTCACCTGCCGCGGCCTCCCCCGGGCCGCCGCGCCCAGGCGCGTCCTCAGCCCGCTCCAGCAGGCTTCCGAGATGCTCGGCATCCCGGTGACCGTCTGACGGACAGGACCGGCGCGAGCCGACACCCGAACAGCGAGGAGGGCCCGACCGGCACACGCCGGTCGGGCCCTCCCGCGTACCCAGGGGTTTCTTACGCGATGTCGGTCAGTGGTCGGAGTAGCTGAAGTCGCCCATGGTCCAGGCGCTGACTTCCGCGATCGAGACGCGATACATCCCACCCGTCTCCGGGATCCCGACCGTGCCCTGAAGGATGCGGGCCACATGGAAGTGCAGATGAGTGGGCGGTCCCTCGTGGGGTGTCGTGGCGGTGAAGATGGCGGCGAACTCGCCCAGGCGGGCGGAATCCGTCAGGACCTCCGACACCCGCTGCCTCCACACGGCTTCGGGTGCCAGCCGACCGGTGATGACAGCGCCACCGGTGACAACGGTAAGGGACATCTGATTGCTTTGCCCTGACTCCACCAGGGTGGCAACGTCAACGAGCAGCTCGTCAGGCTTCGACATGAGAGCCGATCTTATGCACCAGTCGTCCCGTCCTCTCGACCGGTAGCACTACCGGTCGAGAAGTGCACTCACCGCCTTCCCGCCGGAGCCCCGACGGGTGACGACACCGGTTGCTCGTGCGATGCGGTGACCATGGGCCAGCCGAATCCACCGGTATGGCCGCACAGGAAACGGGGCCCGAACCCCTGACCTGCTGTGCAGGCTGCTCTGCGCATCCAGTCCGACCGCGAACGTCTAGCTCTCCTCGGCGGGCACGAAAATCTATGATGGCCGGAGTAGACATTGGGCTGTGACGTGGTTATGGTTTCTCTCGTAGCCCAGAGAGACAGCAAGGCCTGGCAGAGACGAACTGCCGGGCAGCAGTACCCGCAGTTGCAGTGCGCAGGACGGTGCGGTGGTGGAGTTCCGAAGCCAGGGTTGTCGCAGGACGGCGACGGGACTGACGACCGGACCGGGTGACCCGCAGTGATCAGGGGCCGCCGTGAGCAGTACCCAGCAGTGAAGTAGTGAGCAGCACCTCGGTGAAGGCGTCGGCTGCGGATGCGCGCACCGGGAAGTTCGGCAGTGGGGTTCTAAGCCAGAGCAGTCGCAGGATGGGCAACGGGGCTGGCTGCCGAAAAGTGGCGCTGCAGCAGGCCACCAGCAGTACGCAGTACCGCAGTAACCCGCAGTTGCAGTCTCTCCCGTTTGGTAAGCAGTTGATCGCCGAGGGAAGAACGGAGGAGTTGAGGCGCCATCAGGATCGCCCGGGCGGAAGTCTTGAGTCCGGGTACCGCAGGACATCGATAGTGAGGTGGTCTCCGGTCGAGCAACCGCGATCCCCGCACAGCCTGTCCCCGTTCGGACGGGTCGGCGGAGACAGTAGGCCGGCGCAGAACTAGGGCCGGCAGATGGTGTAGCAGTTCCTTCGGGGCCCCGGTGCTGAACGCACCGGGGCCCCTCCTTTCGTTCCGCCCCCTCTTGCTCTCCAGGCCTGTCTGATCACCCGCTCCGCTCGCCTGCGTCCTCCGCCACTACTTCCGCTACCCAGCTGCGCAGCGCCGCCCACGTCCGAGAGCTCGTCGGCCACGGCACTGTCGTGGAAGCGGCCCGGCTAGTCACGAACCAGGGCGATTACCCTCCGCGTTCCGCATGGAGTGGGAGGCCTCGCCGTGAAGGTTGATGCGGAGAAGGAGCCGGCTTCATCGCCCAGGACGGCAGCTGCCAGGACTAGGAGAGCACTTGCCAGACGCGATCAGGTGCGGATACGGCTGTTGCGGCCGTCGTGCTCGTCGGCGGTGTCGTCGTTGAACCAGTAGTCGTCGGCGGCCAGGTAGCGGAAGGAATGGTTGCTGCCGGTGGGCAGCTCAACGGTGACCGCGCGGTTGCCGTCCTTGCGGAGGGTAAGAGGGTGCACGCCGGGGCACCAGTCGTTGAAGTCGCCGACCACGCTCACCTCGGCCGCAGGCATGTCGGCGGGCAGAACGAAGGTGACCTTGGCGCGGTTCTTGCGCACGGCGCGTTCCAGCACGAGAGACTCCTGACGGACAGGGGGAGGGACAGTACGGGCCCATGGTCAGGGCAGAGCAGGAGCCGCGCACGCCGACGCCGCCGTACTGCCCACCGGGTCACCCACCCGCTGCACCCAGCAGGACGCGCAACCGGGCACATGTGACAGTGCACGTGGGGTAGGACGACGGATTGCCCCACGCAAGCAGGACCCGGCCGGGGCCCCGTAGCCACACCGGCCGGGTCCTGCGCCATGCGAAGCAGACGTTCCGCGAGCACGCCAAACTTCGGACCGGATAGCCCCGAAGCAGCGTCACCCCCATTCCAGCCCACCTCGGCGAGGGCGGCCTGGGGGTTCGGTCCTGGTCGGTGGCAGGGGCTTGGCCCCGGAAGGCGACCGTCCCCGCCGGTGATGGGCGGCGCCCGTACGCGACCGGTGTGCCTAGTGAGGCAGGCCGTCCGGCCATCCCTCCGAAGAGCGGTCGCCGGGCGGCGGGTCGTGGTCCGCGGGGAAGAGGGGCAGGGTGCCGGTCATCTCCAGGAGGCGCAGGAGCTGGTGGTTGGGGGCTGCCAGGCGAACGACGGTTCCGGTCTCCTGTGCTGCGCGCCGGGCAGCGAGGAGTGCGTTGAGCGCGGCGGAGTCGCAGAAGGAGACGCGGCTGCAGTCGACCGTCACGGGCTTGGCCGGTGAGGCGTGGGTGAGGGCTTCGGCGAGGGCGAACCGCAGGGCGGGGGCTGTCTCGATGTCGATCTCGCCCGAGGGCCTGATGGCAACGGCGTGCTCCAGGACTTCCACGGCGATGGCGTTGCCGCCGGCCTCCGGGGAAGGGCGTTCGGCCATGGTGGGTCACTCCTGGGTTCGTGTCGTGGCCCCCGAAGCCCGTGGTCCGGTCGGCGGTTCGGGGGAGGGGCGGGTCAGGTGCTTCGCTGGTCGTGGGTTTCCTGGCGGAGCCGGTCGGTGTGCCGGGTCAGGGCGTCGATGCGTTCGGCGAGCTCGGTGTCCTCGGGTCGCAGGTGGGCACGGGTGTCGATCAGAGGGCGGACGAGGCGGGCGGCGTCGTCGGCGGCGAGGGCCAGGTTCAGGTCGCCGACGGCGCCCTCGGCACCGTCGGGGAGATCGGTCAGAGCGGTGACCTGGCCGGCGAGACGGCGCAGGTCGGCCGCGTGGTCGCGGGCCCAGGTGGTCACCGTGCGGTCGGCGGCGCGCGTGTCGCGCGTGGCCTGGACGCGCTGCTCGCCGGTACTCCCGACCGCTCCCGGGCGCAGCCGCAGGTAGCGCCGTTCTGCGGCCTGGCGGCTGGCGACCCCGAGCGGGCCCGCGAGGTCGGCCCAGCTCGCGCCCCGCCCGCGGGCGGTCTCGATCAGCCCGCTCTCCCAGTCGGCGAGCTGCTCGCGGACCTCGCGCAGCAGCAACAGCGCGGCCAGGGCCGGGTGTGGACCCGGGTCCGGCGCGCGCCCCGTCGGGGCCGTCGTTGGTGCTGCGGAGGGTCGCTGCGCGTCCCGCAGGGCCTGGTCGATGGTCTCCAGTGCCGCCGCGGCGGCGAGGAAGGGGACCTGGGTGGGCGGTGGGGTGGCCTCGCGTTCGGCCTCGTTCATGGGACTCTCCGTTGGCTTGTCATCCTCCAGATGACTGCTTACTTGTCATCGTTTCGATGACATGTTACAACGGAGGCACGTTGAAGCGCATTGGCAGTTTCTGCCTGAACCAACTGGAGGTGTTTCGCGATGTTGATGCGCACCGACCCGTTCCGCGAGATGGACCGGATCGTCCAGCAGCTGTCGGGTACGTCTGGCACGTGGTCGAAGCCGTCGGTGATGCCGATGGACGCCTACCGTCAGGGTGACGTGTACGTGATCGCCTTCGACCTCCCCGGTGTGAGCACCGAGGCGATCGACATCGACGTCGAGCGGAACATGCTGACGGTGAAGGCCGAGCGTCGGCCCACGGGGAAGTCCGACGGAGTGCAGATGGAGCTCTCCGAGCGGCCCCTGGGCGTCTTCTCCCGCCAGATCATGCTGGCCGACACCCTCGACACCGAGCACATCGAAGCCGACTACGACGCGGGCGTCCTGACCCTGCGGATCCCGATCGCCGAGCGCGCCAAGCCGCGGAAGATCAGCATCGGCGGCGAATCCGGCCGCAAGCAGATCTCCGGCTGATCGGCCCCAAAGCGGAGGACGGGGAACCGATCCCCCTCCGGCACCCCGTCCTCCGCGCCCCTCGCCCCTTCACCCCTCCCCGGAGGTGACGTGATGTCGATACGCAGGGAGGCGTTCCTGGCCCACGTCCAGGAACGCGGCGAGTACACGACCCTGCCGGAAGCCGAACGGGCGGCGCGCGTCGTCCTGGCCCTACTGGGCGCGCACCTGGTCGGCACCGTGCGGGCCGAGCTCGCCGCCCGGCTCCCCGAGACGTACGCCCTGATCCTTCTGAATCCCCTGCAGGCCGCCGAACCGCTCTCACCCGAACGCTTCGTCCGCGCGACCGCGGCCTGGATCGAGGGCGCCACCGAGAAGACGGCCCTGTGGGACATCGGCGCGGTCCTCTCCACCGTGGCCGCAGCGGCGGGTGACGTCCTCATGCGCGAGGTCCTGATCCAGCTCCCGCCCGGCTACGACCTCCTCTTCGGGCACCCCCAGCCCATCTGACCGGCGTCGACGGCCGGAACTCGAACCTTCGAAGAGAAAGGCAACCGCAGCACCATGTACGACCAGCCTCGACCGGACCGGCTCACCCCCGCCATGACGTTCGACCAGATGCTGGAACGCGTCCGCTACGAGGGCGCCTACCCCACCCGCGAACGCGCGGAAGAAGCCGTCCGCACCGTGCTTGCCGCGCTCGGCCGGCAGGTCACCGGTGACGAGCGCGTCGACCTCGCTCAGTGCCTGCCCGTCGAAGCCGCCCTCACCCTGACCGCCCAGATCCCCGATACCGAGCAGCTCACCGGCTGGGGCTTCGTCAAGGACCTGGCCGCACGAACCGGCGCGAGCCCGGCCATCGCCCGCTGGGACACCGGCGCCGTACTAGCCACCGTCACCGCGCTCGCCGGACCCGACCTCCTTGCCCGCGTCCTCCAGCGACTCCCCGACGACTACGCACTCCTCTTCGGACAGGCGCAACTGCGCCGGCCTCAGCGCGCCGCCGCCTGACCGGAGCCGGCTGCGCGCAGACATGCAACGGGGCCGGGACCGCTCCTGCGGTCCCGGCCCCGTGGACACGAGGCGTCAGTGCTTGAAGGTGTCCTTGATCTTTTCCTTGGCCTCGCGGGCATCGCCCTTGGCCTGCTCCGCGCGACCCTCGGCGGTCATCCGCTCCTTGCCCGTCAGACGGCCAGCGGTCTCCTTGAGCTTGCCCTTGGCCTGCTCGCCCTTCGCCTCGGCCTTCTGCTCACCAGACACAGCTGATCACTCCCTGTTCGATGGAAAGGTCTTACAGAACCCCGTATGACCGGTGGGATCCCTCCCAAACAGACAGGCCGGCAATGGGGTGACGCTCGGGGCGAAACGTTCGGCCATGGGCCAGCCGGCCTGGATGTCGCAGCGGTTCGCGCGGCGCCTCATGGAGGTGCCCGTGCCAGCGAGCCGGAGCGCGGTGGTGAGGAGCCGCGATCGTGTCAGACCGGCCCGGTCAGGACGTGGCTGGCGTCGGGGAGCTCGTGGACGTGAGCGGCCGCACCTTCCAGCGGCAGGAGAGGGCGCAGGGGACAGTTGGCCGAGGTGTGGTCGTGGTCGACTTCCCAGGTGGGCAAGGGTGCGGCGGGGGCGCAGTTGGTGGAGACGGCGTAGAGGTTGCCGAAGCAGCCCCGGCACACCAGTGCAGCGTGGTTCACGGGAGTGCCTCCGGTTGAACCGACTCGGCTGAGCCATCCACGGGGCGGGCCTCCCCCGCCAGGTGGAGCTGGCGCAAGGTGCTTTCCGTCTCGCGCCTGAGGTGTTCGGAAGAGGCCAGACGCTGCCACAGCGGGTCGGGGCGGCCGGGGACGGCGGCGCCGCGGGCAGCCCATTCCTCGGCAAGCTGCGTGTACAGGGGTGTGCCCTGGTCCGGGGGTTCTCCGGGAATCCGGCCACGGGCGTGTGCCGGGCTACGGGAAGGCCTTCGGCGCGCTTGTCCCGGAAGACGGCCAACCGCTCTGCGCTGGCCGCTGCCGGCCTGTGCGCCGCGGCTGGAGTCCGCCCAATGATCGTCCGTCACGTTCGTCAAAACGATCCCTCCATCCTCCAGGACACCGTTTCCGGTGTGCCGCGACGCTCTCGACCGTTGCTCTGGCCCTCGATGAGGCACACACCGTTGGCCGCCCCCAGCTGCTCCCTGTGCTGCGCATCGACAGGAGCGACCGTGCGTTCGAGGTCGATTACCTCCTCACCCGCCACACGAAAATCTATGACGGCCGGAGTAGACATTGGGCTGTGACGTGGTTATGGTTTCTCTCGTAGCCCAGAGAGACAGCAAGGCCTGGCAGAGACGAACTGCCGGGCAGCAGTACCCGCAGTTGCAGTGCGCAGGACGGTGCGGTGGTGGAGTTCCGAAGCCAGGGTTGTCGCAGGACGGCGACGGGACTGACGACCGGACCGGGTGGCCCGCAGTCATCAGGGGCCGCCGTGAGCAGTACCAGCAGTTAACGCAGTGGCAGTACCCGTAAGTGCAGTTCGCAGTACCCAGCAGTGAAGTAAGTGAGCAGCACCTCGGTGAAGGCGTCGGCTGCGGGCGCGCGCACCGGGAAGTTCGGCAGTGGGGTTCTAAGCCAGAGCACACGCAAGATGGGCAACGGGGCTGGCTGCCGAAGAGTGGCGCTGACACAGGCCACCAGCAGTACGCAGTAGAGCAGTACCAGCAGTAAGCAGTTGATCACCGAGGGAAGAACGGAGGAGCCGAGCACCATCAGGATCGCCCGGGCGGAAGCCTTGAGCCCGGGTACCGCAGGACATCGATAGTGAGGTGGTCTCCGGTCAAGCAACCGCGATCCCCGCACTCCCGGCAGCATCTCGGTCGGGTCGGCGGAAACATAGGGTCGGCGCAGTATCAGGGCCGACAGATGGTGTAGTAGTTCCTTCGGGGCCCTGGTGCCGTACGGCACCAGGGCCCCTCCATGCGTTCCATGAGAGAGGTTCAATGACAGCAGACGACTCGTTCGGCCGTCTCGACGACGACGACTACCCCGCCTACACGATGGGCCGGGCCGCCGCCATGCTCGGCACCACCCAGGGCTTCCTCCGCGCTATCGGCGAAGCCCGCCTGATCACCCCGCTCCGCTCCGAGGGCGGCCACCGCCGCTACTCCCGCTACCAGCTCCGCATCGCCGCCCGCGCCCGGGAACTCGTCGACCAGGGCACCCCCATCGAGGCCGCCTGCCGCATCATCATCCTCGAAGACCAGCTCGAGGAAGCCCAGCGCATCAACGCCGAGTACCGCCGCGCCGCCGAATCATCCGCGCCGCCGTCCTCGACCTGACCCGAGTGTGCCCGTCGGGATCGACGGGCCTCGGTCGTCGAAGGAGTGCTATTCGGGTGCGGACGCCTCCGCCGGGTCCGCCCCGGCGTCAGCGCTGCGTGTGACCTGGTGGGTACCGTGCCAGTCCAGGCACATGACCGTCGCGTCGTCCTGGAGACGGCCACCATGCGCGCGCAGAATCTCCGCGACCAGAGCGCGGGAGGCCTCGCGGGCGTGGAGATCGCCCGTGCGCACAACCAGGGAGGGCAGATCGACCTCCACAGCGCGGCCCTCGAGCATGCCGTCGGTGAGCATCACAAGGCGGTCACCCGGCTGCAGGTCCAGCCGCTGCACCCGATAGTCGGTACGCGGCTGGATACCGAAGGGGAGATCGACCTCGGGAACCATCTGCTCGACCCTTTCCCGCCTGAGGCGCAGGGGCCAGGGATGCCCGGCGTTGACGAACTGAGTGGTCCCGTCGAGCAGGCT
The DNA here is from genome assembly GCF_036227605.1 of Streptomyces sp. NBC_01439. Taxonomy (GTDB): domain Bacteria; phylum Actinomycetota; class Actinomycetes; order Streptomycetales; family Streptomycetaceae; genus Streptomyces. The sequence continues at coordinate 4,657,975 of NZ_CP109487.1, forward strand.
GATGCGCAGCAGCTGCCCAGTGACGAAGCCCCGCCTGCCGTTGTCGATGACGGCCCGGTTGGCCTCCAAGGCCTGTACTTCGAGCTCGGCGCCGGCACGCCTGGCCCTGCGAAGGGCGCCCACTGCGAGGGTGGCGAGTAGCGCGGCTTCCACGTCGTGGCCCATGGCATCGGTGACGGAGAGTTGCATGGTGTCGCGGTCGACGACGTAGTCGAAGGTGTCACCGCCGACGTGCGTGGCCGGTTCCAGCGCTCCGGCGACCGTGAACTGGGCTGCCTCACACGCCAGTGAGGTGGGCAGGAGTCGGTGCTGGATCTCGGCGGCCAGGTTCAGGGGCCGTGTACGGCGACCCCATTGGTAGACGTCGGTGAAGGACCGATTGGCGATCACGATGTAGGCCAGGGCGTGAGCGGTCGCGCCGATCTGCCTCATCGCGAAGTCGTCGGGGTGATCCGGCAGGATGAGTTCGAGCAGGCCGATGGCGTCGCCGCGGTTGGTGACGGGCGCCACGACCCTGACCCGGCTGTTGCCCTCTCGCTGGAGGGCCGGCCGCTGTGTGCGCAACGCGTCCGCGTAGAGGGTGCCGGGCAGAGCGACGCGCTCAGGGGGCTCGTCAGACTCGACGCTGTCGGCTGCCCCGAGCCGCACCACTGACGACCCGGTGAAGTCGACGATCAGGAACGAGACCGAGGCAGCCTGCAGGCGGTCCCGGAGCAGCCGCGCGACAACGTCCAGGGACTCCACAGGGGAGGCGGATTCCGCTGCCGCGAGCACGCCCGCAAGGTCCACCTCCACCAGCTGCTCTCCGCCGGCGCGCCCCTGATGGGCGCCTGAATCTCGCTCCTCGGTCGGGGGCATGGCCGCTCCTCTCCTCCTCCGACACCGTGGGACCAGCCCTCCACGAGCACAGCTCCCTGACGTTCTTTCCGAGCGCACGAGGCCTTAGGGGCGGCCCCCTGCCTCGTCGAAGCCATCCCATCTGGGGTCGCAGCCTGTGACCACGGCCGGCACAGATCCGAGAAGCCCGCGGGGCCGACCGTCCTCAACCCTGCCCGAGGACCCGCACGCCAGGTGGCTGCTGCTGCCCGTGCAGTCCGCGCTGCCTGACTGGTTCACCCGAACAGCAGGCATCGGCCCTCTCGGGGACGCCGCCCGGCCACCGGTGTAGCGCACACGCCCGGAATCCTCAGAGGACCCGGTTGCGGGGCAAGCACCGGGGCATGGGGATGGACGAGTCAAGTCGGCGGTGTGGCTGGCCGCCGCCTTCGAGCCGAGCGTGAGGAGACGGGGTTGTGAGCGGTGTGTGGATGTACGCGCAGGACAGCGGCTACACGTCCCGGCAGTCAATGGTGGGGTTCACGGTTGAGGCGGCTGACGGAACCATCGGGCACGTGGACCGCCAGCAGGACCAGCCCGGCATGCAACATCTGGTCGTCGACACCGGCGTGTGGGTGTTCGGCAAGAGCATTTTGATCCCGGCCGGCGCCGTCGCCGGCATCGACACCGAAACACGGACGGTAAAGGTTTCAGGGACCCTGGAAGAGATCAAAGCCGCTCCCCAGTTCACCACCGACAGCGAAACGGCTGACCACCGCTATCTGTCCGCCGTCGGCAACTACTACCTCTCCCTCCGCCGCCCCCTCGCACCCTGACCCGAAGCCAGCCGGCAACTCGCCCGCCCCAGGGCGACAGCAGCCCCCGGGCAGAACATTGCCGTGCTCAGTAGACGGTGAACGAGATGGCGATGTAGTGCGCGGTGAAGGCTGCCACGGTCAGGGCGTGGAAGACCTCGTGGAAGCCGAACCAGCGGGGCGAGGGGTCGGGGCGCTGAAGGGCGTAGACAACCGCGCCCGCACTGTAGAGAAGCCCGCCGGTCACGATCAAGGCGAGTACGGGCGTCCCACCACTGTCCAGGAAGTCGGGCAGGTAACGCACCGGTGCCCAACCCAGGGCCAGGTAGCAGGGGGTGTACAGCCAGCGGGGAGCTCCGACCCACAGGACACGGAAGGCGATGCCGGCCAGAGCGCCCGTCCACACGATCCACAGCAGGACGGACCGCTGGTCAGGGGGAAGAAGGAGCACGGCAAGCGGGGTACAGGTGCCGGCGATGATCAGGAAGATGTTGGCGTGGTCGAGGCGACGCAGAACGGCCTCACCGAGTGGTCCCCACGTGCCGAGGTGGTAGACGGCGCTCGTCCCGAACAGTATCCAGGCGGTGACGGAGTACACGGTGCAGGCCAGGGTGGCGTGCGGCGTCCCAGCCAGGCAGATGAGGACGATGCCCGCGGCCAGCGATGCGGGGACCATTCCGGCGTGAAGCCAGCCTCGTAGCTTCGGCTTGATCGGCTCCACCACATCGGCCGCTCGCTCGACCAGGTCGGCAACCGGGTGGGAGCCCTCGGCAGCCTTGTCACGGTGCGATCCGGAGGGAGGACCACTTGCCTCGCAGCCTCCGACCGTCGGTGCGGAAGACACACCGCCGGTTTCGACGTCGTCGCGGGACACTGCTTCCCTTCCTGCCTCGGACTGCTGGGCGTCACTGGCAACCACGTGCTCATGTTAGGAGCCTGCCCGCAGGAGCATTGCCCGAGGCCTGCCTCGGACCACCGGGCCGGCACCGCCGGACACGGCCTGTTCAGCCGCCCATGGTTCCGGTCCTGGAGGCCTGCCCCCAACTGGGGCCGTGGAAGTCGTGTAAGTCGGCGAGCCACGGGAACGATCAGGGCTTCCGAACGGGCCTCTCCGCTCTCCTACGTTCAAGGACCACCGATGCTTCCCGAGTTCCGCTCCCACGCATCCGCCCCCCTTTCCCACCAGCTGGAACAGCGACTGGGACTGGACCCACGCCTCGAAGCGGGCCGAATCGATGTCGAGCGCGTCGCCGACATCGCCGTCGTCGCATCCGCCCACTCCGATGGGTACGCGGCCACCGCGCACCTCCTCGGACTGCTGGCCGCGCTCCCCGCTCCCACCGAGGCCGGAGAACGCTTCTGGTCGGACCTGTGGAGGACCTCAGGCTCCCTCTACCTGCTGCCCGCCAACATCAAGACGTTCGTGCTGAGTTCGCTGGCCGGAGAAGGCACCGGTCTGGCCGGTCAGATCCTCTCGGCTGTCGACGAGATGACCCCGCCCCAGCGCGTCGCAGCCGGAGAGGTAATCGGCCAGGCGCTCGCCGAATCCGACCACCTCCCCGACCTCAAGACGCAGGTCATCGGCGAGCTGTGGCTCCGGGATCTCGAACTCACCGCCTGGCGGGTCCTGCACGCGGACCACAAATCAGCTGATCCGGCTGAGCGGAAAGCCTTCCTCGACGCATGGAGGCGTGCATGAGCGCCAAGTTTCCTCTCGACACAGCACGGCCGTAGACGGGCCATCGACGAGCGCCGCCGCTACTGTTCGGGTCCAACGGAACCCAGAGAGCCGGTGAGGGGAGGAAGGCGAGACGCCGCCCCTCACCCACCGATCGTCAGGCGCCCTTCGCCTGCCTCTTCACCGCTCCCTTGACGCGGGCAGCGCGTACCCGGGCGTCGATGCCCCCGGCGACCTCCTGCTGGCGTTCGTCGTCAGAGTGCTGGTAGATCATCGCGGCCTTCTCCGAGGACTGGCCGGCGCGGACCATCGTGTCCTTGAGGGTCGCGCCGGACTGGGTGGAGAGTGTGTGCCCGGTGTGGCGCAGGTCGTAGAAGCGGAAGCCCTTCGGCAGGCCGACCTTCGCGCGGGCCTTGGCCCACTTCCGGCCGAAGGTCGTGCGCCGGAACGGCGCTCCCTTCTCCCCCACGAACAGCAGCCCGTCGGGCTCCTTCTCCGCGAACCAGTCCAGGTGCCGCTTGACCTCCATGGAGAGGAAGGCCGGCAGGTGGATGGTGCGGACGCCCGCCGCCGACTTGGTGTCGCCCTCGACGCGGCGGCCGGTGTTCAGTTCCGGGGCGGCCTCGGTGATCCGTACGGCGAGGGGATCGAGGGTGACCGAGGTCCGGCGCAGGGCCGCCTGCTCCTCCGGGCGCATCGGGCCGTAGGCGCCCGAGCATCAGTAGGCGGGCCGGCCGACCGTGACATCCATGGCTCGGGCCTCCCACCCCGGGACATCAACTGCCACTCGTACGTTCCAAGGGCCGCGGTCTCCAAGAAGGCGAACGAACCGCGTGAGCCCTTCGACATCCCCAATGGCCATTCGTCCGTCCGACAGCAAAAGCTGCCCATCGAAAACGGTCGTGAAGCTGGGATCGGCACCTGGGATCTCTTCGGAGTCGCGGAAGATTCGCACTGCGACCAAGCCAAGCTGAGGGCGCACGCGGACGGCTACGTGGGTGTCACAACTCGCCGCAGGCGCGTCGCCTAGTTCGAGATCAGTGGGGACCCAATCCGTGGACCCAAGATGCAGCACCGGGTGATTCACATACACATCAACACCTGCGATCTGCACCGCAGCCTCCCCACTCACACCGTCACGACCGTGCCAGAAGCTTGCCAGACGAGGCGGACAACGGCGGTCAAAGACAGTCGTCGCCACGAGGCTTCCGGGCCTACATCGGCGACGTTCGCGCTGGCCAAAGCCTTGATGGCGGGCAGAAGATCGGTGATTCCCAAGCTTATGGAGCGGGTTCGATTCGCGTCATCTGCTCCATGGCAAAGCCCCAGGTCAGCGACCTGGGGCTTGCTTGTTGACCAGACCTTGCTGCCCCCCGCCGCGCCCTCCGCGTGCCCCAACTCGTGGGAATGCCCTGCTCGGAGGGCTCTGGGCGCAACACGTGCACTACCTGCACCGAGTGCTCGTCCCACACTCCGGTGAAGAACGAGCAGCAGCCCCGCGAGCGTGGTGTCGGTGCCGAGGAGCAGAACGATCGTGGACCTTGATCACTGGCCGTGTGCCCCTGTCGGCAGATAGTTTTCGTGCGGCCGGGACATGATGGGAACCGCCTGGTCGGTGGCCCGGGACGGCGTGCAACAGGGGGCGGAATCGCGCATGAAGGATCTTGTCGTGGGTGACGGCGAGCGCGAGACGGCGGTCCGGCTGGAGGAGTACCGGGCAGAACTGACCGGGTACTGCTACCGGATGCTCGGCTCGTACGCCGAGGCCGAGGACGCCGTGCAGGAGACGATGGTCCGGGCCTGGCGGAACGTCGAGCGGTTCGAGGGGCGTTCGTCGCTGCGGTCGTGGATCTACCGCATCGCCACCAACGTGTGCCTGGACGCCCTGGCCGCAGGCAGACGGCGGGCTCTGCCGATGGACCTCTCGGAGCCGTCACCCGGAGCCGCGCTCCCGGGGGCCCCGGAGGACGCCGCCGTGTGGATCGGGCCCTGTCCCGGAGGGGACCCCGAGGCGGCCGTGGCGGCGAGCGAGACGGTGCGGCTGGCGTTCGTCGCCGCGCTCCAGCACCTGCCGCCCAAGCAGCGGGCCACGCTGATCCTCCGGGACGTACTGGCCTTCTCGGCCCGCGAGGTCGCCGAGCTGCACGGCTCGACCGTCGCCTCGGTCAACAGCGCTCTGCAGCGGGCTCGTGCCACGCTGGGTGCTCGCAACGGCACTGCCGAAGCCCCGGGCACCAAGCCGTCCGACGCCGTCCGCCGGGTGCTGGCCGAGCGGTACGCCGCGGCCTTCTCCTGCTATGACATGGAGGAGCTGAACATGCTGCTCCATGTCGATGCCACGCTATGCCTGCCCCCGTACGCGAAGTGGATGCGCGGTGTCCCCGACATCCAGGCGTGGCTGACCGGCCCCGCCGTCGACTGCCGCGGCTCCCGCCTGATCCCGACCACGGCGAACGGCACCCTCGCCTTCGGCCAATACCGGCCTGACGGGGACGGCTACACCCCCTGGGCTCTCCAGGTCCTCGAGTTCTCCGGTGCCCGCATCGCCGGCATCACGGCCTTCCGCGACACCGACCGCCTCTTCCCCCTCTTCGGCCTGCCCGCACGCGTAGGCCCGGCCCGCCGTCTGAAGGACACCGCATGACCTGGTCAGAACACACCGTCGTCCGTGAGGGCGTCCGCGTTTCCTGCCGTGACTGGGGAGGTTCGGGGCCGTCCGTCGTCCTGTTGCACGGGCTGGCCGGGCATGCGGGCGAATGGGACGCCGTCGCCCGGGACCTGAGCCCCCGGTACCGGGTCGTCGCCCTGGACCAGCGCGGCCACGGTGCCAGTGAGCGCCGCCCGCAGGACGTCTCGCGGGCCGCGTACGTCGCGGACACCGTCGCCGTAGTCGAACAGCTCGGTCTCCGGCAACCCGTCCTGGTGGGCCAGTCGCTGGGCGGCCACACCGCCATGCTCGCCGCCGCCGCTCACCCCGGGCTCTTCCGTGCGCTCGTCCTGGTGGAGGCCGGGCCGGGCGGGCCGAACCGTGACGTGCAGGTGGAGATCGGTGGGTGGCTCGATGCCTGGCCCAGGCCGTTCCCTTCACGGGAGGCCGCCGTCGAGTTCCTCGGCGGCGGTCCCGTCGGCGAGGGCTGGGCGGCCGGCCTGGTGGAGCGCGAGGGTGGCTGGTGGCCGCGCTTCGAGCGCGACGTGATGGTCGGGTCGCTGGCGGAGGTCGCCCAGCGGTCCTTCTGGGACGAGTGGTCGAAGGTCACCTGCCCGACCCTGGCCGTCCTCGGCCAGAACGGCATCATCCCGCCAGGAGAGGTCAGCGACATGCTCCGGCGGCGGCCGGAGACCGTGGCCTTGAGCGTCCCCAGGACGGGACACGACGTTCATCTGGAGCGACCGGACGTCCTGCGGCGCGCACTCCGCGAGTTCCTCGCAGAGGTCACATGATCTGCCATCGGACGGACGACGTGATCACGTTCCCACTCACTGGCCGCTCTTCTCGGCGAGAGTCTGATCGACCAAGGCGTTGGCGCGGCCATGTCCCGGGCCGTGCTCGGTCTTGAGCCAGGAGACGAGCACCGTGTGCTTGGTCAGCGGGGCGGACCGGATGAGCTCCTTCCACTCGGAGATCAGGCCCGGTGCGGCAGTCGGCTACCGATTTGCCCGGACGGTGGCCCGGCCGACTCCGGCTGGGCGGAATCCGGACCGAGTTCGACCCTCTTCACGCTCCACGGTGGGTGAAGGCCGTGGTCAGCCGCTACTGACGCAGTGAAGGGCCTGCTTGTCAGTCACCTCACATAGAGTTATCGCTGAGCATCGAGTGCAGACCTAGCGAGGCAACGTGGCTGAAGCTTCGGAGCAACCTTTAGTGGTCGATGGCAAGATTGAGTCACTGCCTTTCCATGAGCTGGTCTCATGGAGCCAGTTCGAGAAGCTGGTGTGCGAATTCGTCCAGGTGACCGAACGGTTGTCGCCCTGTCACCGGTACGGATCTCCCGGGCAGGCACAGGCCGGTATCGATATTGCGGGGCTGTCAGAGGACGGCCACTGGTACGCCTTCCAGGTCAAGCACGTCGCCCAATTCGCTCGAGCGGACGCGAAGAAGGCCCTGGACCTCTTCCTGTGCGGCCCGAGGCCCTACGCGGCGACGCGGCTGGTCATCGTCACATCCTGCAAGACCACCCGGGCCCAGGTCCGCGATCTCGTTCACCACTACCAAACTCAGAATCCACATCTGGTGCTCGAGCTGTGGGATGCCGAGCACCTGGCATCTCGCCTACGACTCCAGCCGCGCATCGTGGCCCGGTACTTCGGTGACCACACAGCACAACGCTTCTGCGATGCGGACGCCTTGGAGGCCTTCTACAAGACTGGAGGCAGCGACGACGTCGGCTGTCTCGTACATGACGCCGACCCGATCAGCCTGGAAGTCCACGAGGCCATCTCAGTCGATGAGGGGGCGTGCCCAGACGAACCTGTTCTGCCGACGTACTTCCGAAGGCCCTTCGACGAAGAACTCGATGCCGTCGTCGAGAAGGCACTCGCCGGGGTCAGTGGGCTGAAAGTCCTTCTCGCTGATTCTTCGACGGGAAAGACTCGCGCGGCTTGGGAAGCCATCCAGCGCCTGGGAAGAGACTGGCGGCTGTGGCATCCGGCCGACCAGGAAGATCTACTGGCCTCACTCGGCTCAGTAAAGCCACGTACGGTCGTGTGGCTCAATGAGATCGATCGCTATCTGCTCTGCGGCGACTCTCAGCGAGATGAACACGTAGCCGCTCGACTCACAGAGCTGCTGCGCGATCCGCGCCGGACCCCAGTTCTGGTCCTGGGGACAGCCTGGCATGTCCACTGGAACACCATGACCACCCTTTCTGGAGGCGAGCGTGCGAAAACACACGCCTTGCTAACCAAGTGCGCCATCCCGGTCCCGGAGCGGTTCAGCGACGACGAGATGGCTGCTCTTCTCGACATGGACCGGCCCGCCGACCCCAGAATGCTGAAGGCTGCTCGCGAGGCCGAGGACGGCCACGTCATCCAGTTCCTCGCAGGCGGGCCGGCACAGTTGGAACGCTATGCAAACGGATCCCCGACCGCTCAGGCCGTCCTCCATGCCGCCATGGACGCGCGGCGGCTTGGCCACGGTATGGACCTACCTCATTCGTTCCTCCATGACGCGGCCACCAGCTACCTCACCGCCCTGCAGCGGGATCTAGCGGAAACCGATTGGTTCTCACGCGCTCTGCAATACCTGTCAGCTCCGTGTCGCGGGGTTCGTGGACCACTGGCATCGGTCCCGGGCTTCTCCGCGACCGGAACGGTGAATCCCGGCAGCTACCGGCTGGCGGACTACGTTGAGCTGCACGGCCGTCGGCACCGGAAACTCATCTGTCCTGAAGACGGATTCTGGGATGCAGCGGCGGAGCACGCTGCCAGTGCCAGAGACAGAGTCTCCCTTTCGCGAGCTGCACTTGAGCGGGGCAGGGTGGCCCGGGCGGAAACACTCGCGTTGGCGGCAGCACAGTACGGAGACGGCGCCGCCCTGTCCCATCTGGCAAGATGGATCAAAGAAAATCGCAAAGACGAAGACCCTCACGTCTACTACGAACTGGCGGCCGAACTGGGGGATGGTGACGCGCAGGTCACCCTTGCTTTCCGCGCAGAGAACGACGGGCAGCTCGAGAAGGCGGAACGCTGGTACCGAAAGGCTATTGATCGGGACAGCCGCCGATGGGATGCCATCGTTGGCCTGGCTTCCGTCTCATCTCAACGCGGAGACGCCACACGTGCCATCGAGCTGTACAACCAAGCACTCAGCTCCGGCTTCTTCGGAGCTCGGGCGGTCGAGTACCAAGCACGCTGGCTTGCTGGTCGCGGCCAGCATGCTCTCGCATTGCTCCTGACGAAGTTCTCCTTCAACTCCGGGAACACCGGCGCCTATACGGGCTTGGCCTGGACCTACATGTACAAAGATAGGTCCCGGGCTATCGAGGTGTTCAAGCACGCCATGGCCGAAGGGGACGCAAATGCGCCGATGGAGCTGTCCTGGGCCCTCGAGCAAGAAGGAGAAAGCGATGAAGCAGATCGATTCTGCGAAATTGCCGTTCACCTTGGCGAGACGAATGCGCTCCGCGGCCTGGGCATGATCCGTCGCAGCAAAGGTGCCCATCACGCTGCGGCCGCCCTCTTCTGGAGAGCCTACAATCTGGGTCTGACATACGTGCTGCTCGAGCTAGCCAGTCTACGTGAAGAGGAGGGCCGACTGAAACAAGCCGAAAGGCTTTACTGGCGGGCCCTCGACGAGGGGCAGTCCAGCGCCGCTTGTGAGCTCGTACGAATATTGGAGACCAGGGGAAGAACACTGCAGGCCGAACGCCTCGCAGGAGGGTCTAAGGACCTCCTCGCCGCCTTGGCGAAAGCCCGAGCGGCCCGAGGTGAGCATGAAGCTGCCGAACAGCTACTCCTCACACTTATTGCGCAAGGAAATCCGGATCTGCTTGTGAATTTGGCGAACATCCGAAAGCAGCGGGGGGATCAGGCAGGGGCGGAAAAAATGCTGCGGCAGGCGCAGGAAGCCGGCGTCCCCTATGCGACGCAGCGGCTGGCGACGCTACTGGACGACAACGAGTAACCGCTGCAGAGCGGCAGAGCGCTACCTCATGCGAGTTCGACCACGTGAGCCCGATTACGTCGGTGATTCCCAAGCTTGTAGCGCGGGTTCGATTCCCGTCACCCGCTCCGCAACAAAGCCCCAGGTCAGCGACCTGGGGCTCTGTGTGGCCTAGACCTCTCCGGGCCCGCGCCCGGCACGCGGTAGCGAGGGCTGACGGCCACTCCCGAACCAACGTCGTGATGGACCTGATTGGTCAGGCGTGCTCGTCCGACGGCCGCCGGGCAGGCTGGACCGACCAGCTCGGCGGTTCGTCGTTGCCCGAGTCCTCGTCGTGCTTCGCATCGGCGGCCGTCGCATGGATCTTGCCCGGCGCGTGGTGGACCGGCGCGTATACGGCGTAGAGCTGCAGGGGCTCGTCACCGATGTTGGTGACGTTGTGCCACGTGCCGGCGGGCACGAAGATCGCCCAGCCGTCCTCGACCTCCCGGTCGAAGTCGAGTCGGTCCTTCGTGCTGCCCATCTGGACTCGGCCCCGGCCCGCGTCGAGCCGTAGGAACTGGTCAGTCTCCGGGTGGGCTTCCAAACCGATGTCCTCGCCCACCGGGATCGACATGAGGGTCAGTTGAAGGTGCTTCCCGGACCAGGCGACCGCGCGATGGTTCGTGTTCTTGAGCGTCGCCTGCTCGAGGTCGAAGCTCTGCGGTTCCGGCCCGATGTCCTTGATGGTCATGCTTCTCTCCCGGTCAACGAAGTTGGTACGCGGTGCGCGGCACTCGGTCGCAGTCTTGCCTCAGCCCAGCTCAACCATTCCAGATCTCCGGGCTCTTCTGGCCACAAGCGCGCGAGCACCTACCGCCCGAACGGACGCGTCCCGTTGCCACGTTCCGGCGTGCGGCCGGTCGTGCAGCGAACGTCACCACCGACAGGAAGTACGGAGGCCCGCCTCGGTGGCGGCGAGGAGATGCGGCGCAACCCGGGCCGGCGCGGCGCTCATGCGACTTCGGTCCCCCCAGGTCAGCGACCTGGGGCTGCGTCGTTGTCCGGCGTCAGCGCGCAGTGGTCAGCGCACGCTCCAGTACGTCGAACGCGCCGTGCAGACGCGATCGGTGATCGTCCGCCACGTCGACCGCACGCTCGCCCGCGAGGAGGCGTTGGGCCGTGGTGACGTAGACGGCTCGGTACGCGGCCACGGTCAGTGCGGCCGCGAGGCGGGGGTCGGGGCCTCCGTCGGGGGTGGTCTCGGCCATCGCGGCCGCCAGTGCCTGCTCCACCTCCTCGACGCCTTCGCGCGCCCGCGCCCGCAGGGCGGGCGAGTCCAGCACGATGCGCCAGAAGTGCGGGAAGCCGTCGCCCACCGCCGCCAGCGGATGGCGCCGGTCCAGGAGTTGGAGGAGCAGAACCCGCAGGGCGGCCAGCGGGGACTCGCCGGCCGGGCGGTCCCGTACCGCAGCCGTGAAGAGCTCGACGGCTTCGGGGATCCGGTCCAGGAAGAGGTCTTCCTTGCGGGGGAAGTGGTTGAAGACCGTCATCGTGGAGACATGAGCGGCCTTGGCGACCTCGGCCACGGTCACCTGGTCGAAGCCGCGCGCCGCGAACAGCAGCGTCGCCTCGTCGGAGATGCGTTGCCGCGTCTCGCGCTTCTTGCGCTCGCGCAGCGTCATCGCCCCTTCGGCTCCACGCCTTCCGGAGCCGTGCCTCTCAGTTTCCTCGTTCACAGATGACACTATAGCGACTCCAAAGTTTTAGTGACTATAGTGAAATCCATGAACTCCAACTCCAACTCCATGAGCTCGGACTTTGACGTAGTCGTGGCCGGAGGCGGCCCGGTCGGAATGATGCTGGCCTGCGAGCTCCGACTCGGTGGCGCAAGCGTGGTGGTCGTCGAGCGGCGCACCGAAGTGGATCAGACCATCAAGGCGGGGGCGATCAACACACCGACCGCCGAGGCCTTCTACCGGCGCGGAATGCTGCCCGCGCTGGCCGAGGTGCAGCAGCGCTCCATGGAACGGTTCCGGGCGTTCGTACGCGAACAAGAGGGGACGCAGGCGGATGGACGGCCTCTGCGCGTGCCCCCCAAGTTCGCCGGGCACTTCGCCGGGATCATGCTGCGCGGGGAACTGCTCGACGCGATGGACCCGGACTTCACGAACGCCGGTCCCGCCGGGGACGTCGGCCTCGTACCGCAACAGGAAGTCGAGCGGCTGCTCTCCGAGCAGGCCCGACGACTCGGCGTCGAGCTGCGCAACGGCACGGAGCTGGCGGGATTCGACGAGGACGACGACGGAATCGAGATCCGCGCGATCCGGGTGGCCGACGGATCGGCCGACGTCATGCGCGCGGGCTGGCTCGTGGGCTGCGACGGCGGCCGCAGCACGGTCCGCAAGCTCGCCGGGTTCGCGTTCCCCGGTACGGATCCGCAGATCACCGGTCACCAGGCGCTCGTCGAGATGACCGGGTCCAAAGCCCTCCGGCCCGGCTGGCACCACACGGACACCGGGACGTACGTGCACGGGCCCATGCCCGGTCGCATCCTCACGGTCGAGTTCGACGGGCCGCCGGCCGACCGGGACGCGGCCGTCACCGCGCAGGAGTTGCAGGCGAGCCTGCGGCGCGTCTCCGGAGCGGAGGTCACGATCACCGGGGTGCGCACCGCCACCCGCTTCACCGACAACGCGCGCCAAGCGGCCGACTACCGGGCGGGTCGGGTCCTCCTCGCAGGCGACGCCGCGCACGTCCACTCCCCGTTCGGCGGCCAGGGGCTGAACCTCGGCATCGGGGACGCGATGAACCTCGGTTGGAAACTCGCCGCCGTCGTACGCGGCCGGGCACCGGAAGAGCTGCTGGACACGTACACGGCCGAACGGCATCCGATCGGGGCATGGGTACTCGAATGGACCCGGGCGCAGATCGCGCTGATGCGGCCGGAACCCCAGGCCCGCGCCCTGCGCGGCGTCGTCGCCGAGTTGACCGAGTCCGTCGCCGGCACCACCTACTTCGCCAAGAAGATCTCCGGCGTTCGGCAGCGGTACGACCTTCCCGGCAGCCATCCGCTCGTCGGCCGCAGCGCCCCGGACCTCGAACTCGCCGACGGAACGCGCCTCGCGGACCTGCTCCACGACGGGCGCGCCCTGCTGCTCGATCTCGCCGACGACGCGGGGCTCCGGTCGCACGCCGAGGGGTACGGCGAGCGGGTGCGCGTCACCACCGTCGCCTGCCCCGGCAGACCGGAGCTGGCCGGCCTCCTCGTACGCCCGGACGGAATCGTTGCCTGGGCGTCCGACGCCGGGGACGCGCCCGACACGGGGGACGCGGCCGTCACCGCGGATCCGGCGGTCACCGGGGACACGCTGACCGACGCCCTCCACCGGTGGTTCGGAACGCCGGGCCGTGCTGCGCGAATGAGCAAACCGGCCGCGGCCCGTTGACGTCGACCGCACCGGCCAGCAGCACGCCCACCAGCGAACGGGACGGCTGACCGGCGGCCACGATCGTCCTCCGCGCCAGCGGCGAGGCCCACCTCGATACCGAGGTCGATGACCTCTCCGGCACGGGCCGGGTCGTTAGCGGGCGTACTCCTCGGAGAGGAAGCGCATCGTCTGGTCGATGAAGATCCGCATCTCGCGCGAGAGGGTCTTGCCGCGGCGCCAGGCGATCTGGGTGTGCACCTCGAAGGGGATCGGCCACGGGAGGGGGACCAGGGTGCCGGCGTCGATGGAGTCGGCCACCGTGGCCGTGGGGAGGAGGCTGATGCCGAGGCCCGCGGCCACGCCTCGTTTGATGGACTCGATCGTGCCGAACTCCAGGAAGGGCAGCGCCTCTCCGGTGCCGGCGTTCAGTTCCGCCTCGAACAGCTCGCGGTAGGCGCAGCCGGCTTCGGCGGAGATGACCTGGACGCCGCTGAGGTCCTCCGTGGTCACCTTCTCCGCCCGGGTCAGCGGGTGGCCCGGGGCGGCGACGACCGTCAGGGGTTCGGAGCCGAGGATCTCGGTTTGGACGCCCGGATGGCGCGTCTCGGCCTCCATGAGGAAGCCCAGGTCGAACAGGCCTTGGCGCAGGGCGTGGCAGGTCTCTGCGCAGAGGCTGGGGCGCAGCACGATCTGGAGCGCCGGATGGCGGTGGTGGAAGAACTCCAGGAGCGTCGGCATGCGGTAGGAGGTGATGCTCTCCATGGAGCCGACGGTAAGCACCCCGGCGGGCGAGTCGGAGCCCAGCGCGGCGCCCCGTGCCTCGCCCGCGAGCGCGAGCATCTGCTCGGCGTAGGGCAGGAGCCGCCGGCCGGCCGCGGTGAGTTCGACCCGGCCCCCGAGGCGGTCGAAAAGGCCCACCTCGAGCGATTCCTCAAGGCTCTTGATGTGCGCCGTGACACTGGATTGCGCGTACTTCAGTTCAATCGCCGCGCGGGTGAAGCTGAGCAGCGTCGCCACCTTGTGGAACGTCGCCAACTGTCGAATGTCCATGTCCCCTCCACGGTCCGGTTCTCGTCGAACTTGAAGCGCGAACACCAGGGAATCAGCAGGGGGGAACCGGGGGCCAGAACGACCGCCTGTCAATTTGAGGACAGAGCCCGTCAGGAATCTGCCACGCCTTCGCCGTCCGGGATCACGCCCTGCCTGGCCAGCAGAATCCCGGCCTGAAAACGGCTGGTTGCTCCGACTTCAGCCATGATGGCGGAAATATGGCGGCGACACGTACGCGTGGCCACGCCGAGGCGCCGGGCGATCACCTCGTCCTTGAGGCCCATCGCCATTAGCCGGATGACCGACAACCGCAGGTCCTCGGCGTGGTGGTACTCGGTGACCCCGCCTACGTCAAAAGGCTGACTCCCCTGCCAGACGGACTCGAAGGACCGGCACAGGTAGGCGACGACGGTGGGGTCGGTGACGATGGCCGCGCCCGGCGGTTCCTTGCCCTTGCGTTCCTTGGGGATGAAGGCGAGTTTGCGGTCGTAGACGATGAGCCGCTCGGACAGTTCCTCCGCGGTGCGGACCTCGGCACCCGCCTCGGAAATCTGGCGTACGTAGGCGCGGGTGGCCAGGCTCGCCTGGGCGGTGTGCTGGTAGAGGGTCCGGACGCGGATGCCGCGCTGTCGCATCTCCAGGGTCTGCAGCAGGTCCTGTTCGAGCAGTTCCGCGCTGCGGCCGCCGCCGGGCTGAAGGGTGATGCGCTCTTCGGTGCAGCGTCTTCGCGCGAGGTCGATCTCGCGCCGGACGTCCTCGAAGTCGTCGAGGACGCGGATGGGGACGCCTTCGGCCACGGGCTGGACGCGCGAGTGGTACATCGTCGACAGGACGCGCAGCTGCTGGTGGATGCCGGATATCTCGCGGCGGCGCTGCGCGATCGACAACTCCAGCGGCGTGACCAGTTCCGCCTCGGCGATCTCGGGGTCGAGCGCCACCTCGGCGCGGTCGCCCCCCGCCGAGGCGAGCAGTCTCAGGTTCTGCAGGGCTTTGCGGGCCTCGGTGACCCGATGGACATCGACGCCGAGGTGACAGGCGACGTCCTCGTCCCCGAAGGATCCGACCCGTAACGCGTACTCGTAGGTCGCAACGGCAACTTCATCCAAGAGGTGATTCTCGCCCATCGACCACCATTCCCACCGAATGCCCGATTTGCCGCTATCCACTTGCTGCCGCTCCATCATAGGACACCCCCTGCCACTCGAACTCGATCTTTAGGAGTGACAGATTTCCAGTGGCGACCGAAGAGGGCGCCGCCCACAAATTAGACATCCGGGGGGCACGAGACGTGAACGCACGCATATTCCTGGCTCATGGCGTCGTGGCGGCAGCGCTGACAATCGGAGTGATTCACTCCGCCGGGCTGACGGCCACGACGGCCTCTGCGGGAGAAGTGACCGGCAGGGTGATTCTCGCCGACGACAAGTGGGACGTCGTCTTGCCGATCGGTGGCGGGGCCGTCGGCACGGGTACCGGAAATTCTTGAATCGATGCCACCGACCGGAGGATTGATCGTGCTCCAGGGGAATTCTTTCGCGAATGAACTCCGCTCTTTCCACACCGATTCCGGAACCCTGCATTGGCCGCGGCGGATTCGGTAGGGACGCCCCACCACGCGATTGTCAGGGGGGCGGGCACGAAGCGCCCGCCCCCCTGATCAGAAGTGCACTCGCCGGTCCTGCGGAGTCACCCGGTAGCGGATGTCCCACAGGCTGCGCCGCACATACGTCCGCTGCAGCCAACGGTCCCGGCCGTCATGGCGGGCGTCGAAGCTCGACCGGGCGTGGACGCCCTTGCGGTTGTTGACGAGCAGAGCCTGTCCCGGCTCCAGCTGCACGGCGTGCGCCACCGAACGGCACACCTCCTGAAGCCGTTCGAAGGCCGCCGCGGCATCGCGGTTCAGCGCACGGACCCCATTGGCCGACACGGTGATCTCCGGGTGGGCCTCGGCACCGCTGATGACCGGCACCGGTTCGGACAGCACCTCCGCACCGCCGGCCATGCCGCGGGTGTAGCTGCCCGGCGCGTTCAGCCGGAAGAGGCGACTGCGCAGCAGGCCCAGCGCGTCGTCCGGAAGCTGCCGGCAGATGTCGCGGGCGTCGGCGTAATAGGTGACCGCGCTCCCGGAGCGGTCACCGCGCAGGCAGTTGAGCACGAGGAAGTCCGGGTTGGCGACGTCGTAACGGCCCGTCGAGTCGTACGTGATGTCGCTGTGGAAGTTCAGGAAGACCGCCGAACTCTGGTTGGTCTGGGTCCGCTCCCCGCCGACGACCGGAACGACGTCGTGGATCAGCCGGCCGCCCTTCTCCGTGAGCACGCCGAGCGGTTCGCCGAGGAGGCCGGTCAGGCCCAGCAGCACGCCTTCGCTGACGAATCCGCTCTTGTTCCGGCCGGGACCGCCGTCGAGCGGCGTCGGGCCCGGCTCCGCGTCGACGGGGAGGTTGCGCACCAGGGCGACCCCCGGCGTGTCGTTGTGCCGGCCGAAGTCCAGCAGGGAACGCAGGAGTTCCAGGGGCAGCGCCGCGAACACCTGGTGGCAGCGGGCCGTCGCCCGGTCGATGTCGCCGCTCGGATCGGGCAGCGCCGCGAGCTCACGGCCGATGACCTCCCGCACGGCATCGGGCAGCACCAGGTCCGCGAAGGTCGTGGTGGAACCGATCGTGTCGATCACGTTGGTCATGTCGCTCACACCCCTGCCTCTACGCCGGCCCGCCGCGGAACCGGGAAGTCCAACCTGTCGTGCAACCGTTGCGCCAGATGCAGCGCGTCCTCGCCGCCGGCGGCCACGTGCGTGGTGACCTTGCTGCCCCGCACCTCCGCCACGGGAACTCCCGCCGGGCGCCCGGCCTTGACGCCGTGCCTGCGCTGGACGGCCTCCTTGTCGACGTACCCGCCGATGACCGCGACCGACGGCTGCCGGTTGAGCCGCACGGTGTCGAGCCCTTCGAGGTGGAAGGCGTGGTGCGCGGCGTCGGCCTGCGCGTCGTCCGGGTAGTCGAGCACCACGGAACGCTCGTTGAAGACCACCGCCGCCATCTGGGTGCCGGCTCCGCTGATCGTCGTGCCCGCCGCGTACGGGGCCCGGTTGTAGCGCAGCACGATTTCGATCCGGTGCCGCAGCGCGAGCTGGACGGCGCGGCGGTGCAGCACCTTCGCCCCGTACAGCGACATCAGCGCCGCCATGTTGTACGAGACCTCCGGGAGCATCCGGGCCCCGGTGATCAGGTGGGGGTCGGAGGTGTAGATCCCGTCGACATCGGAGTGGATCTCGCAGACGTGGCTGCCGACGGCCCGGGCGACGGCCAGGGCCGACAGGTCGGAGCTGTTCTTGCCCAGCCAGGTCGGGCGGCCCTCGGCGTCCACCGCCTGTCCCCCGGGCACCACCACGACCTCGTGCTCCGCCAGCGCCCTGCGCAGCGGGCCGGGGTCGGTCCTGACCACGCGGGCCCACAGGAACGAGGCGTTGGTGGTCAGTCCGAGCTGGTGGCCCGCGAGCACGGTGGCGGTGCGCCCCCTGCGGTGCAGGGCGGTGGTCAGCAGATGGGCGCTGACCAGGTCGGCGGTGGTCAGCAGGCCCGCGGCGGTGTCGGCCCCCGGCTGCCGGTTGACCTCGTGCAGCCGGCCGCGCAGCGCCTCGGTCTCTCCCTGCATCGCGCTCACGACCACGGCCATCGGGCGGCCCTCGCTGCGGATCCGCTCGTCGAGCCCGGCCGCGAGTTCCTCGTAGGCGGCAGGGGTACGGAAGGTGGAGCCGCCGAACTTCAGTACCACCGGGGTGTTCACCGGGCACCTCCGGCCAGGAAGCCGCGGCCGAGGACGTACCCGGCGGCCAGGAAGCCGCGGCCGAGGACGTACTCGGCGATCTGGACCGCGTTCAGGGCCGCGCCGACCCGGAGGTTGTCCGAGACCAGCCACAGCCAGAAGCCCCGTGGATTGTGCGGCGACACCCGCACCCTGCCGACGTGCACGTGGTCGGGATGCCCGGCCTTCAGGGGGGTCGGGAAGCCCGCCCGGTTCTCCCTGTCGTGCACGGTGACCTCGGGCTGCCCGGCCAGCAGCGCGATCAGCTCGTCGCGGTCCACCGGCGCCTCGGTCTCGATCCAGACCGCTTCGGAGTGGGAGTTGACGACGGGCACGCGGACGCAGGTGGCGGTGACGTCCAGATGGGACAGGTCGAGGATCTTGCGGGACTCCTGGACCATCTTCTGCTCCTCCAGGGTGAAGCCGCTGTCCTGGAGCACGTCGATGAAGGGAACCACGTTGAAGGCGAGCGGCGGCCGGAACCGCTCGGACGGCAGTTCCGCGTCGGGGTCCCGCAGCGCGACCTCGCAGCCCTCCAGCAGCTCCTCGACGCCCTGGTGGCCCTGTCCCGACGCGGCCTGGTAGGTGCTGACCACGGCCTGGCGGACGCCCCAGCGGCGTTCCACCGGCCCCAGGACGCGGACCAGCGGGATGGTCGAACAGTTGGGGTTGGCGATGACGCCGCTCTCCGGAGGCCGGTCCAGGGTGTGGAAGTTGACCTGGGGCACGACGAGCGGGGTGTCGGGGTCCATCCGGTAGGCGTTGGTGTTGTCGATGACCAGCGCGCCCTTGGCCACGGCGGTCGGCACCCAGGTGCTGCTGATCGAGGTGCCGGCGGAGAAGAACGCGATGTCGGCGAGGCCGAAGTCGAAGTCCTCCAGGGCCTGCACCTCGTACGGCTTTCCGCCCACCGGTATCTGGCGGCCGGCGCTGCGCGAGGACGCGACCAGGTGCAACTCGCGATAGCGCAGCGCCCGTTCCTCCAACAGCTCGATGAGAGTACTGCCCACGGCTCCGGTCGCGCCGACGATGGCGATGCGCGGAGCGGCGGGGTCGGTGACTAGCGTCATCAGGCTTCTCCGTTCTGGACGATGGGGCGGCTGGTCAGTACAGGGGTACGGGGTAGTGCAGCCCGCCCGAGGTCCACAGTTGGTTGAGACCGCGGGGAACGTCGAGGCCGGAGGCGGCGCCGAGGTTCCGTTCGTAGACGTCCGCGTAGGTGCCGACGGCGGCCAGGACCCGGTTGGCCCATCCCTCGTCGAGGCCGACCGCCGGACCGTGGGGTCCGGCGCGCCGGGCCGCGGCCTCGGGCGTCTCGTACTCGGCGGCCAGCAGCAGCTGCAGCACCCAGCGGACGAGCCGGAACCAGTGCGGGTCGGTCTCGTGGACCGCGGCGGCCATCGGCTCGCGGGATATCGACGCCGGAAGGATGTGGTGGTCCCGCGGCCGGCGCAGCCGCGCCCGGGCGCCGGCCAGAGCGGTACGGTCCAACACGTAGGCGGCGCAGTCCCCGTCGGCGTAGGCGGCCAGGGCGTCGGCCGGGGCGTCGAAGGCGACGGGCTCGACGCTCAGGCCCCGGGGGCCGTACCAGGCGTCCAGGTTGACCGTGGTGGTGCAGCCCTTGTGGACGGCGAGGCGGTGGCCCGCGAGGTCCGCGGGTCCGGTGAATCCCGCGTCCGCGCGGACGAGGAAACCTTCGCCGTCGTAGCAGGTGATCCCCGCGAAGAGCACCCGGCGCTCGGCCTCCCGGGCCATCGTCCACGTCAGGTTGCACACCGTCAGGTCCACGCGGCCCGCTTCGAGCGCCGACAGCCGGTCGGAGGCCGTGACGGGGCGCCAGTCGACGGCCTCGGGGTCGCCGAGGGCGGCCGCGGCGACGGCGCGGGCGATGTCGGTGTCGAGGCCGGTCCAGCGCCCGCCCGGAGTGCGCAGCGACAGTCCGTGGATGCCCTGGGAGACGGCGGCCCGCAGGGCCCCGCGGACGCGTGCGGCGCGCAGGGTGGCGGTCGAGGCCGGGCGGCTCACGAGGCGCTCCTGAGCGGGCGCTGCCGTTCGTACCGGTCGGAGCGGTCGAAGCGGTCACAGCGGTCGAGCCCGTCGGAGCCGTCGAACCGGCGGCTGTTGAAGGTGAGCAGCTCGGTCAGCTGCCGCGCGGTGACGCGGGCGGCGGCGGCCGTGCGCGTGGGTGTCACGGGCATGGCGCCGGCCCGGCTCCAGACGAGCATGGACCGGGCGTCGATGGTGGCGCGGCTGCGGTTGGCGTTGTCGGGGTGGAGGCAGTACGGCACGTCCAGGACCCCGCGGGCGAAGGCCGCGACGAGGCACTCGCCGAGCGTGCCGCCCGTCTCCAGAGCGGCGTCGACGAGCGTACGGGCCTCTTCGTAGAGGCCGGACGCGGTGGCCGGGGGTCCGCCGTCCGCGCCTTCGGCTTCGTCCGCGGCTTCGTCCGCGGCCACGGAGCCCGCGTACTCGAGCGCCGCCACGTTCTCCTCGACGGTGGGGATGCGGTGCGCCTCGGCCGGCGTCTTGACGACCAGCCGGTCGGCGCCGCCGCGCGCGGCGAGGCGGGCGCTGGCCGCGAGGAGGCGGCGGCTGCCGAGCTCGGTGCGCGGGAAGACGCCCATGAAGGTGTAGAGCACGATGTGGTGCGCGGAGCCGGACAGCCGCTCGTCCGCGAGCCGGCGCAGCGCCGCGAGGGCCTCCAGGTCCTGACCGGCGTGGATCTGCTGGGCGTAGCTGAGGGAGATGCCCCGCAGGCCGTGCCGCTGGAAGAACATCGCCTCCAGGACCGAGAGCGCGACCAGCAGCGACGGCGGGCACAGCTGTCCCAGCATGCAGCCGCCGAAGGTCTCCATGTGCGGTGGTACGGGCTGTGCGGCGAGGAGCTCGCAGCCGGCGCTCCACTCCTGGACCGCCCGCGCGAGCGGGACCCGGCCGTAGGGCAGGCAGTACGAGACGGGGCCGCCCTCCGTGGCGTCCGCGCCGGCCTCGGCCATGGCCCGGAAGAGCCTCAGCGGGCGGGGCGTGCCGTGGCGGACCTGGACGGGGAAGTCCGGCGACGAGACCTCCTGGAGGAGGGACCGCACCGCCGGCACGCCGTGGGCGAGGAGCGGGAAACCGTTGAGATCGCCGGGGTGTTCGCGCAGTGCGCGGCGAGCCGCCGCGTCGTCGTGGCACCGGGTGTAGCTGTCCAGGGTGACGGTGCCCACCGTGGTGGCGTCCGCGTCCCGTACGGCGCGCAGACCGGCGCGCATGCGGTGGAGTTCGCCGAAGCCCATGCGGGGCTGGACGACGAGGCGGCCCGAGTCGCGGGCACTGCGTACGAAGCCGGTGAACCGGTCGGTCGCGTCCATCAGGCCGCTCCGGCCCCGGCGGCGAACCGCCCGCAGGAGCGGTCGGCGCCGATCCGGTCGAGGAAGGCGTAGAAGCGGGCGAGTCCGGCCCCGGGGCCGCCTTCGGCCGCGTCGTCGAAGACCGCGTCGTATCCGGCGGCGGTCAGCTGCGCGGTGGTCCCGGCGTGGTCGCGGCCGTCGATGCCGAGCTTGCCGCCGATGGCGACGGGCAGGGCGGAGAGGGCCGGTACGGCGCGCAGGGCGGAGATCAGGCGGAGCCCGTCCAGCCGGCCGTGGCCGTTGACGCTGCTGATGACGAGCAGATCCGGGCGTCCCGTCCGGCAGGCCCGGACGATCGTCCGGTCGGGGGTCGTGTTGCCCAGGTTCGTCACCTGGTGGCCCAGGTCTTCCAGGAGCAGCTGGAGGTAGACCAGGTTCCACAGGTGGGCGTCGGAGGACAGGCCGGAAACGACGATCCGCAATCGGTGCTCGGCGAAGGTCGTGTCGTTCATTCGGGCCCCCCGGGGGTATGCAAGCGATCAGTCGTGGAAACTATCCACGCCGCCCCGCGGCCCGGTCCAGCCGTGCCGACGGGGATTCCCGATGCCCCCGATCAGGAATTTCTATCCTTGGTCGTCCAGCTCCTGCTCGTCGCCGAGAAGGTCGAGTCGGGCCGCCGCCACGCCGAGTTGGAACCGGGTCTCGACCTGGAGCTTCTCGCACAGTCCGGCCAGATAGCGGCGCACCGTGCGGGTGGAGACGGCGAGCTTGCGCGCGATGAAGTCGTCGGACCTGCCGCGCTCCAGATGCCGCAGGACGGCCATTTCCACATCCTCGAAAACCTCGTCGCCCTCGCCGTTCACGGTGACCGGACGCGCGTGTTCCCAGATGTGGTCGAAGATCACGGTGAGGAAGGTGACCACGGTCGGATCGCGGAGCACGGCCGCTCCGCCCGTCCCGGTGGGGACGACCGCGATGTCCTCGTCGAGGAGGATCAGCCGCCCGGGTATCACCGCGGCGGTGCGCACCTGGGCGCCGAGGCCGCCGAGGAGCGTCATGTGATGTAGCGCCTCCCGCTGCCGGCGGGCGGTGTGCGGTACCACCGTCCGGTACCGCACACCGCGGTCGAGGAGGTCACGGTCGAGCTCCCGGGCGGCGCGCAGCGTCTCCGGGCTGCCCAGGGTGGGGTGCACCGTGAGGACGCTGTGCCGTACCTGTGCCGAGAGCTCGGCGAGCCGGTGGCGCACGGCCTCGCCGTCGGTGAGCAGTTCGGTCGCGCTGCCCTCCAGCTCCCGGCGCAGATGGCGCTCGTACAACGGTCCCAGCGGGCCCAGCTCGCGGCGCGTGGTGTCGATCCGGCGCATCAGCTCGTGCACCTGGACGTGGGACGCGGCGGTCAGCGAGATCGCGGCGAGCCCCGGGGAGAGGGCTTCGTGGCGGTACGGCCCGTCCGGGCGCAGCAGCCGCCGGGCAGTGAGCCGGCCGACGGACTCTGCGAATTGCGCCGGCGAGAGGCCGAGCTGCTCGGCTCCCTCGTCCGCGTCCGGTGACACCTCCAGGAGCTGGCGGTAGACGCGGACGTCCTGGGGGGTGAGCGGGCCTTCGGACATGACGGTGTCGTGTTCCGGGGCCGTGCTCACAGCGCGAGGTGTCGCTCGGGGAAGTCGGTCGCGATGTCGCCCCGGTGGAACCGGGGGTGGTCGAAGACCTTCCGGTGCATCGGGACGGTGGTGTGCAGGCCGGGCCCGGGGACCTCGAACTCCGACGGGGCGCGCAGCAGATGGAACTGGCATTCCGGGTGCCCCCGTGGCCGGGTCACGGCGGCCTCACGCCTTCTTGGCGGCTTTGCCGCCCGGCACGGGGGGACGAACCCGCTGCGGGACGGATTCGGTGGCCGCGGCGATGCCGAACAGGGGGATGTTCCGGTAGACCGAGTGCATGCGCTCGGGGTCGACTATGTAGGCCTCGTGGAAGATGCCGACGGCGCCGTCGTTCCTGACCGCACGATTGAACCAGGCCCACATCGAACGGTGCTTGCCGGTGGTGTTGTGCGAGTAGCGCATCAGATCGTCCATGCTGCGCCAGTACTGGAGCATGATCACGGTCCGGTTGAACCAGGCGCGCGAGTAGAGGAATCCGTGGTCCTTGTTCTTCTTCAGCTCGATCAGCATCGGGATCATCGAGGCGATGACGGGCACCCAGCGGTGCACCATCCAGAACTTGTTGATCCGGGTGCCGATCAGCAGCACCACGGTGCCCTCGGGAGGCGCGGCGATGCGCGGCTCTTTGACGACCTTGAGGTCCATGGTTTCCTCTCAGAAGGGGTAAGTGCGCGCCGGGGTACTGGTGGTGAGGGTGTGCCAGCGGGTGAAGGCGTCGAGCGCGGCCCGGCCGCCGAAGCCGGAGGCGTTGCCGGAGGCCCCGATGCCGCCGAAGGGCAGCTGGGGGTCGTGGTTGACCGTCTGGTCACCCACGTGGACCACCCCGCAGCGCAGTCGGGCCGCGAGGGCCCGGCCGCGGTCGGTGTCGGCGGTGTAGACGGCGGCGGTGAGCCCGTAGTCGGAGGTGTTGGCGAGCCCGACGGCCTCCTCCTCGTCGGCGAAGGAGGTGATGGTGGCCACGGGGCCGAAGACCTCGTTGTGGAAGATGGACATCTTCGGCGTCACGTCGGCCAGGACCGTCGGGGGGAAGTACTGCCCCTGCACCCGCCCGCCGGTGACCAGGCGTGCGCCTTGGGCGACGGCGTCCTCGACGGCGGCGGCGATCCGGGTGAGCTGCCCCTGGTCGATGATCGGCCCGATCTGGGCGTCCGTACGGTAGGGGTCGCCGATGCGCAGCGCCGCGGCGCGGCGGGTGAGGGCTTCCGTGTAGCTCTCGGCCACGTCCTCGTGGACGAGGTGGCGGCGGGCGGCCATGCAGATCTGGCCCTGGTGCAGGAAGGAGCCCCAGGAGCCGGCGGAGGCCGCCGCTTCGACGTCGGCGTCGGGCAGGACGACGAAGGCGTTCTGCCCGCCCAGTTCCAACACCACGCGCTTGAGCAGCCGTCCCGCAGTGGCGCCGATCTCCCGGCCCACCTCGGTGGATCCGGTGAAGGACACCATGGCCACGTCCGGCGACTGGACGAGCGCGGCGCCCGCCTCCGCGTCGCCGTGGACCACTTCCAGGACGCCCTTGGGCAGCCCGGCCTCGGCCAGCACCTCGGCGAAGAGGCGGCCGCCGCTCAGCGGGGTGTGCGGATCGGGCTTGAGCAGGACGGTGTTGCCCAGCGCGAGGGCGGGGGCGACCGAGCGCATGCCGAGCAGCAGCGGGAAGTTCCAGGGCACGATCACCCCGACGACGCCCAGCGGTACGCGCCGTACCTCGCTGTCGCGGCCCGGGTCGGAGCCGGGGCCGTGCGGCACCTCGGGGGCGGTGGCCAGTTCGGCGGCGTGGCGCAGCTCGGCGGCGCCCGCGTGGACCTCGTAGAAGGCCTTGCCTGTGATGGAGCCGCCTTCGCGGACCAGCAGGTCCTGGGCCTCCTGGGCCCGCTCCAGCAGCAGGTCGGCGGCGCGGCCCAGGATCGCGGCGCGTTCGGCGGCGGTCCGCGCGGCCCACTCCGGTTGCGCCGCGGCCGCCCGGCGGGCCGCCGACAGCACGGCACCGGCGGAGGCGAGCGGGACACTGCCCAGCTCCTCACCGGTGATGATCTCGCGGCTCGTCAGCAGTCCGGCTTCGGTGACGGTGCTCACCTGAGTACCTCAGTTTCTCGGGGGAGGGGGCCTCGGGGGAAGGGGCCTCGGGGGGAGGGGTCTCGGGGGGAGGGACGGGTGGTGCCGGCGCGGGTCAGGACGGCGTGGGCGGTGATCCGGGAGGCTCCCGTGGTCACCGAGAGGGAGACGTCGCCGTGCAGGACGGTCTCCGCGTACTCGGCCACCTCACCCCGGAACACCAGGGTCCAGGGGCCTTCACCGGTGCCGAGCAGGTCGACGTCGCGCCACTGGCAGGCGACCCGCGGTGGCGCGGCCAGGGCACGCAGCGTGGCCTGGCGCAGCGCCCAGCGGACGGCCGAGCCGTCTCCGGCGGGGAGCCGCAGCGCCTCGGAGCCGTGCCAAGCGATCAGCCGCTCGACGGTGTCCTTGTCGACGCTGTAGCTGCCCACCCTGACGACGCCGTTGTCGTGCTCAGGCATGGGCGGCCTGCCCTTCGGCGAGCAGGTTCTCGACCATCGAGATGAGATTTCCGACGGACAGCTCGGCGAGCATGCGGTCGAGGGTCAGCTTTCCCGCCCAGCGGTCGGCGTCGAGCTGGGGCATGACGGTGTTGAGCCGTGAGAGTCCGCGCCCGCTGATGATTCCGCGGGCGTCGCAGAACTCCGCGTCGGGAACCTCTCCTTGGAGATACCGTCCGCATTTCTCGACCGAGAGGACGACCGGGGCACTGCATTCGATACGGAAGAAGATGTCGAGGAGATCCAGGGATTCCAGTCCGAGATCGGCGGAGAAGACCAGGTCCTCGTGGTACAGGTCGGTGGGAATTCCCAGCGTGTCGATGACGATGGACCGCACCAGTTCGTTCACGTCGTAGTGGGACATGCTCATCACTCCTGTCTGGCCTGCCCGGCCGACGCTTCGGGGCCTCCCCCCACCAGAGCCTCCAAGCGCCGCGGACCGGACACGTCCGGACGTACCCGGTCGGGGCGGCAGCGAGCACGGAGGGCCTCCTGCGGGAGGCGTTCACCCGCGTCGGCGGCGGCGAGGACGCGGTGCAGCCGGCGCAGGCAGCGGGTGCGGATGGGACCCACCGAGCCGACGGACATGGACAGGGCGGTGGAGATCTCGTCGTACGAGGCCGGCGGATCCGCGAGCGCCAGCATCAGGACGCCGCGGCACTGCTCGGAGAGCGTGTCGATGGCCCGCAGCGTCTCCTCCCTGCGCTGGGCGCGCAGGGTGATCTGCTCGGGGCTCTCGCTGTGGCCGGAGAGCCCGTCGAGGGTCTCGCTGTCACCGACCATGACCAGGCGCTTCCTCCGCGCGAGGACCTTGAGGGATTCCCGGCGGGCGACGGTGGCGAGCCAGTCGGCGATGCGTTCGGGGTCGCGAATGCGGTCGACGTTCTGTACGAGTCGCAGCCAGGTCAGCTGGCGTACGTCCTCGGCGTCCACGTCGTTCATTCGATGGCTTCGCACGACGGACCAGACCAGTCTGCCGAATCGTTCCACCATTTCGTCCCAGCAGGCCTGCTCTCCGCGCGCGCACCCCGCCAGCAGTTCCGCGTTCCCTTTACGTGACATGAGAATTCCCTTCGTGGGGGGCTCTTCGACGATTCCGGGTGCCTTGGGCGGGGTGGAATCCATGGAATCCGCTGGGGGACCGGCGCAGCAAGCGGGATCGGCCGTCAGCTAGCGGACCGGCCACAGGTGGACAGCGGCGGCCCGCCGCCGCGGCGCCGGTCACGAGTGCGCCCCGTCCGCCCCGTCCGGCAGGAGTTCCGCGATGGCCGAGCGCAGCCGGACCGGCAACGGCCCCGTGTCGCTCCGGTCGGCCCGGATGGCCACGCCGAGCGCGAACCGGTCCCACACCTGGAGGACCTGCACCTGCCACAGGTCCCGCTCCGTCTCGGGGATGTCCTCGTCGACGACGGCCAGGCCCCCGTCGCGCAGCCGGTGCACGGAAAAGGCGTCGAAGCCCCGGCACATGCCCATACCGGTGGCCTTCGTGTACGCCTCCTTGGCCACCCACGAATCGGCGAAGGCGTGCCCGCGCTGGTCCTCCCGGTTGCGGCGGAGCACCTCGTTCTCCAGCGGGGTGAACACCTTCGGCGCGAACTGCATCGCCTCGGGGTTGGCCGGGGTGACCTCGGCGTCCACGCCGGCGGTCCGCCCGCGGACCACGATGGCGGCGATCAGGCCGTTGGTGTGGGTGATGTTGAAGTCGAGCCCCCAGGCGCACCCCTCGACCTCGGGACGGCCGTACATGCCGGCCCGGAACCGCCAGGAGTCCGGCGGCACGTCGGCGTAGCGGGACAGGACCTGCCGGGAGAGCAGCCGGGCGCCGAGGAAGCGCCGCCGGGCGGCGGCGAACAGGAGCCGGTCGTGCCGGGCCCGCTCCTCGTCCGTCAGCATCGCGACGCCGCCCGTCGCCTCGGCGAACCTGTCCACGTCCTCCTCGGCGAGCAGCCAGACCTCGGCCGTGTCGGCGAGCGGGTCGGCAAACGGGGCCGCGCTGTCCATGGGATCGGTCTCCTTCCTGGATCTACCAGTTGACGGGGAAGGACCGGAACGAGAAGAGCCGGCCCTCGCGGTGCGCGGAGAACAGCACGTCGGCGACCTCGGCGACCTCCTGCGGACCGGTGACCCGCCGGGTGGGGTGGAAGCGCTTGAGCAGCCGCTCCAGGCAGACCAGCAGGACCGCGGGCGAGCGCAGCCCCGGATCGATGCTGTCGTGGCCGCGCAGGTGGAGGTGGACGACGGCGGCCGCCGCCGAGACGACGGTGTACTGCTTGGCCAGGTCGTACAGCTCGGACGACTGTCCGACTCCCTTGCCGAGGTCGGAGACGAGTTTGCGGTGCTCCTCGGCGATGCGGTCCAGTTCGTCGACGATCGCCCCCGCCGTGTCCGCCGCCGCGACCAGGCGCGACGCGTCGCTCGCGGTGGCCGCCGCCGCGGCCCGGTGCAGTTCGTCGACGGCGGAGCGCAGGGCGAGCACCGGGTCGTCCACGCCCCGACTGAACAGCTGTTGCTCGGCGGGCCGATAGGGCTTCATGGGATGGGCCGGGTCGAAGAGCGTTCCGGTCCTCGCCACCGCGCCGGCCACCAGCGCCGGATCCTGACCGATCGCGTTGGCCAGCAGCTTGTCCAGTTGCAGCGCGATGTTCTTCAGGTTCACCACGGTGTTGCCGTCGGCGAAGTTGGAGATGGCGAAGTCCCGCAGCACCTTCTGGAAGATCCCGTGCCGGGGGTGCGAGCGCAGGTAGTAACGGGCGCCGAGCACGATGGCGAGCCGGCCGAGCGTCTCCTCCAGGAAGGTGGGGACGAAGTACTTCACCACCGACGACCAGATGCTGGCCTGGTCCGGGCTCAGCTGGAGGCTGCGCACGGCGCCGGTGGTGAGCGCGTCGGCGACCAGCAGGTCCGCGTAGCTCTCCACGAGCTGTCGCTGGGAGTAGGGCACCTCGGAAACCGCACCGCCGAAGATCATCCGCTGGGTAGCGAAGTCGAGGGTGGTGCGCAGCGCGGTGTCCACGCAGCTCATCGCGATGCTCGCGATCGCCACACGGGCCAGCTGGCTGCTCTTGAGCGCCGTTTCCAGCCCCTGCCCGGCCCGACCGACGAGCGCGCTGTCGGACACGAAGCAGTTCCGCAGCCGTACTCCGCTCATGTCCAGCCCGCGCAGGCCGTGCAAGGGCTCGTCGGGCAGGTGCTCGAGCTGCTCGGCGGGGACCGCGGACTTCTCGACGGCGAAGATCGAATAGCCGCCGGGTCCCCCCTTGTCCGACGTACGGGCGAAGACCATGACGACATCGGCGACGGTGGCGTTGCCGATCGTCCACTTCTCGCCGTCCAGCAGCCAGCCGCCCTCGGTCCGCCGGGCGGTGGTGTCGTTGGCGAGGACGTCGCTGCCGTGCCGCCGCTCGGACAGGCCCCAGGCCAGCTTGCCGCCGCCCCTGATCACGTCGGCGAAGTGCTGCCGCTGCTCGGGGGTGCCGGCGACCCACACCGGCATGTAGCTGAGACTGGTGAGGACCATGGCCGTGGCGGCCGTGGGGTCGCGGCGGGCGACCAGCCGGTACAGGTTGAAGCCGTCCTGCACGTCCACGGCCCGCCCCCCGTTCTCGGCGGGCACGATCCAGTCGTACAGGCCCCAGGAGGCGAGCAGATCGACGAACTCGTGCGGGTACTCCTCCCGTTCGTCCAGGTCGAGGACGCGGCTGTACGGCATGGGCCCGTCCGGGTCGTGCGGGTCGCCCAGGTGGCGCTCCAGCTCGGCCATGAGGGCCGGCAGATCGGTCATCGCTCCTCGACCTCCTCGTTCTCGTCGTTCCTGTCGTTCCTGTCGTTCCTGTCGTTCCTGTCGTTCTCCGTCTGCTCGCCGGAGTCGCTCAGCCGCACCGGGAGGGCGGTGAACAGCCTTTGTTTCGCGTCGAGTTCGGTGACCAGCCGACCCGCCGGAGCGAGATCCCGGTACGCCGCGGTGCGCGGGTCCCGTCCGTCGGCGAGGGCGGTCAGCAGCGCGAGTACGGCGGTGAGCCACCCGGTGTCGCCGGGGGCGGCGCCGCCGTAGAGGCCGGCCCGGTCGCGGTGGTACCACCAGGCCAGAGCGGCGGAGGCCGCTGCGTAGAGCACGCAGAGGCGATCGGCCAGGTCCAGCGGTTCCGGGGAGACCTTCGCCGACCGGGCGCGGTCGCGCTGCGCGTCGGCCGCGTCACGGACCACCGCGGCCAGTGCCGCCCGCACCTCGGCGACCAGCTCCGCGGCCCGGGCCTCGCCCCGGCCGGACAGCTCGGCGGTGATCGCGCCGGCGTGCGCGGCGAACCCGAGCAGGACCTCGTCCTTCGGCCGTACGCCGAGGTCGAGGGCGGCGGGCCGGAGCTCGGGCAGCAGCTCCTGGTCGCCCAGGGCGAACACGGCGCGCAGCCGCCGCTCCCGCTCCGGGGCCGGGTCGGGGGCCTCCCGGGCCGTGTCGTCGGTCGGGTCGTCCGCGAACACGGTTGCGTAGGCCGGGAGGTGCATCGCGAGGGCGCGCAGGTTGCCGAGGACGCTCGTGTCGATGACCGCGACCATCGCGTTGTCCCGCACCGCCTTGTCGAGCACCGCGCCCGGACCGTCCCGCAGCACCGCGCGGGCGCCAACCAGGGCGCGCGAGCGGGTGGCGCAGGCGGCGGTGAGACGGGTGGCGACGTGCTTGACGACGGAGGACGCCAGACCGAACGCGCCGGGGGCGACGTGCACCTGGCGTGCGGCGGCCAGCACGGTGAGGTCGGTGGCGATCAGTTCGGCGGCGGCCAGGGCGAGTTCGCGCGAGCCGTACGGAGTGTCCGCGACCCGCTCGCCGCCCGTACGGTGCTCACGGGCGAACCGGAGCGCCGTGCGCAGCGCCGTGTCGGCGGTGGCCAGGCAGCCCGCCGTGCTCATCAGCCGGACGATCTGCTGGGCCCGTAGCGCACCCGCCAGGCCGCTGCCGACCTCGCCGACGACGGCGTCCGGCGCCACGACGAGCCCGTCGAACTCCAGGTCGGCAAAGTCAATGCCGCGCATCCCGGTGGTGCGCTGCGGCGGCAGCCGCCGCACCCGGGGGTCGGCGAGCTCCCGCGGCCCCAGCAGGACCGCGGTGAACGCGCCCGCACCCCGCTCCGCGGTGCGGGCCACGATCACGGCGGCGGAGGCGGAACTCCCGCGCCCGACCAGCCATTTGGTGCCGTGCAACGCTCCCTCGCCGGTCAGCCGGCAGCTGTTGGCGAGCACGTCGCTGCCGGCCTGTTCCTCGGACAGCCCGAAGGCGATCGTGCGCCCCTCGCGCAGCCAACCGGCGACCACCTGGTGCTGGGCCTCCGTACCTGCGGCGAGGACAGTCATGAGGGCCGAGATGCTGAACATGGTCGCGGGCATGACGTTGACGTCGCGGCGGGCACAGGCGCGGACCAGGATCTGGGTGTCCTCGAAGGAGCGCAGGTTTCCACCGAGCGCCGCGGGGAGGTGGCACAGGTGGAAGCCCTCCGCGCGCAGCCGCGCCTCGGCCGCCGCCGGGTACTCCTGCGCCGCGTCGCGGGCCGCGCCGGCCGCGAAGCCGAACGGGTTGTCCGTCACCCAGGGGTCGCCGAGCAGCCGGTCCAACCGCTCCGCCTCGGCGAAGGGCACGTCAGCCACGGGCGCGTCAGCCACGTCAGCCGCGGCGGGCGGGAACACCGTGGTCACTGCCCCACCCCGACGGCGGAGTCGTAGGACGTGGAGTCCTCCGGCGACGGTCGGGTGGCGATGCCCGCGGGGAAGGCGATGCCGGCCGCCCGCAGCATGGCGAGCCGCTGGTGGAACGCCGCACCCGTCATGATCTGCCGGCCCACGTCCGCGACCCTGCGGTGCTCGGGCGCGGCCAGGTACGTCCCGCGCACCCACGCGTTGAAGCTGCCCATCGCCGGTCCGCACCAGATCTGGTAGTCGACCGCACGGTCCGCCTCACCGGTCTTCGCCCAGCGCGACGCCATCCCCAGGTACCAGCGGAAGACGAGCGCCGCCCGCCGCTTGGGATGGCCCTCCGCCCGGGCGAGCTGGGCCGGGTCACGGCGCCGGAAGTACTCGGCGGTCTCCTCCCAGACGCTCTCCAGCGGCCGCCGGAAGATCTGCTGCTCGACCCGCGCGCGCACGTCGTCCGGGAGCGCCTCGATGCCGTCGTACGTGCGGTAGAGCTCGTACAGCTGCTTGGCGCGCATGGGGAAGAACGTGCCGCGCTTGAGCACCTGCAGTTCGACACCCATCTCGAACATGTCGGCCGCGGGGGCCATCTCGCAGTCGGCGATGCCGGCCTGGGCGAGCATCTCCTTGACCCGCGGGGAGGTGCCGGCTTCCAGGCACGACTGGTTGATCGAGCCGGTCACGATGTAGTCGGCTCCCATGGCGAACGCGGCGGCCGCGGCGTCCGGGGTCCCGATGCCGCCGGCGGCTCCGATCCGGATGCGCTCGGGGTAGCCGGCCTCCTGCATGATCGCGTCGCGCTGCCGCATGATGACGGGAAGCAGGGCGGGGAGCGGCCTGCGATCGGTGTGGCCCCCCGAGTCCGCCTCGACGGTGATGTCGTCGGCGAGCGGGACCCGGGGCGCGAGGCGGGCCTGCTCCTCGGTGATGAGGCCGTCCGCGAGCAGCGCCCGCACCATGGCCTCCGGTGCGGGCCGCATGAAGAGTTCGGCCGTCTCGGTACGGGAGATCTTGGCGATGACCCGGTTGGCGGCGACGACTCCGTGCGGGCCGCCGGTGCGCAGACCGGCGAGCCGGTAGCGGACCAGGTGGGGGGTCAGCTTGAGGAAGGCGGACGCCTCCACGCAGGGCACGCCGTACGCCAGGAAGAGGTCGACGGAAGTGCGCTCCAGCCGGTCCTCGCTCGGGCTGTGGATGAGGTTGCAGGCGTAGCCGAGGCCGGGGATCTCGTCGCGGAAGCGGATCAGGGCCTTCTCCACCGCCTCGGGGAGCAGTCCGGCCGCGCCGTACGAGGCGAGGAAGCCCGCGCGTGCCATGGCGACGACCATGTCGGCGGAGGCGATGCCGTTGGCCATGGCGCCGCTCATGTACGCCTGCTTGAGGCCGTGCGCTGCGAGGAAGGCGGCGCTGCCGAGCCGTTCGGGTCCGAGCGGCGGCACGGCGGCGACGATCTCGTGACGGCCGCCGGAGGTGACCTCACCGCCGGCGGCCGCGCCCAGGCCGTACGGCCCGCGCACGATGTAGACGGGCTCGTCG
The DNA here is from genome assembly GCF_036227605.1 of Streptomyces sp. NBC_01439. GTDB lineage: Bacteria > Actinomycetota > Actinomycetes > Streptomycetales > Streptomycetaceae > Streptomyces. The sequence goes on from NZ_CP109487.1 coordinate 4,690,897, forward strand.
AGGCGGATCAGGGTCTCGTACACCCCGGTGTCGCCGACGGCCGGCTCTCCCCGCCCGGTCCACCGCGGGCGGTACTGATCGGTGGTCATGCTGCGTCTCCTGTCGGTCGTGCGCGGGATCAGACCTGGTCGTGGTGGATCTCGATGCCGATGCCACCGAGCTGGTAGATCCGCAGGGTGGACTTCCAGACGCTCGCGTCGCCGAGCAGCTGGATCCGGCCCGGTTCGCGGCGCACCTCCTTGATGTGCACGTCGAACTCCATGTCGGGGTCGTCGCGCAGGATCTGGCCGCGGTACGACCAGGTCGTCTCGGCACCGGAGAGGAGGGCGAAGCGCGGGTTGACCAGACCGTCCGTGAGGCCGGTTTCCACGGCGTACACCTGCAGGCCCTGGAGCAGGGCCTCGACGCCGAGCGAACCGGGCATCACCGGGTCGCGGTGGAAGTGGCAGGAGAAGTACCAGTCGTCGGGGCGGATGGAGCGGTGCCCGCGCAGGTAGCCGCGGCCGTGGTCGCCGCCGGTGGGCACGACGTCGACCCACTCGACCAGGTCGAGGTGGCCCGCGCCGAGGCGGGGCACCGGCCGGGAGGCCTCGGCGGCCCGGTAGGCGGCGACGTCGACGCGGCGGACGTCCGCGGGGCGCGGCGCGTGCCGGTCGAGCCAGGGCGCCACGTGCTTGCCCTTGTCCAGGCCGACCTGGTTCTCCAGGGCCTTCGCACTGAAGTAGCCGAACAGCGACTCGCCCGTGTAGAAGACCTCTCCGTCCGCGGAGAGCTCGTAGCTGTAGTTCTGCAGGATGGAGCCCGGCATCTGGTCGCTGGACAGCAGGGTCGACCGGTGCTGGATGGTCTTGCCGCGCAGGTCGACGTCCTTGACCAGGGTGGCGCGCCCGTCGAGGTTGCGGATGCTGAACTGCTCGTCGGGGAAGGGCAGCGTGGCGCCCAGGTAGTAGCCGAGCAGGATGGCCGCCTGGAGGCTGGACTCCATGTAGACGCAGTTGGGCATGTGCGGGTGCCCGTTGTGGTCGTAGTACCAGGCGTCGTCCGGGGAGTCGTACTCGGTGACCATGACGGCCCCGCGCTTGAGGACGCCCCGGGTGCCTTCGAGGGCCATGACCCGGTCGACGAAGAGGAAGTCGCCGTTGGGGATGTACGGGGCGCGGCTGTTGGCGTAGATCTCGAACTCGGGTCCCATCGCCGTGGCCAGGTCGCCCTTGGCCGCGTGCGCCATGTGGAACTCGCTGAGCAGCGCCGGCTGCCCGGTGGCCGGGCTCAGGCGGCCGAGGAAGTGCGGCACCTTGCCGCCCGTCTCCGGGCGGAACGGGGTGCCCGGCTTCTCCACCAGCCGGATGCCGAGGCCCGTGACGCTGATGGACGCCTTGCCGTCCCGCAGGACGACCACGTCGGCGGTGATCGCCGGACGCGGCACCAGGGTGAGCGAGGTGATGTCGACGCGGTACTCGATCTTCTCGGTGTCCGGGGTGATCTGACCGCGGACCTTGACCTCCGTCGACAAACCGGGAACGGGCTGGAAACGGGCGTCGGGGAAGGACAGGTGCAGGCCGAGGGAGAGGGCGTACACCTCCAGCAGTTGTACGGCACCCTCCGCGACGAGCGAGCCGGCCAGGACCGGGTCGTCCGGGAAGTGGCTGGTGAAGTACCAGCCGTCCGGCACGAGGTGCTTCACGGCCTCGATGCGGCCCAGACCGGCCGGGCCGCCCTTGCGGTCGAGGACCGTGACCTCGTCGGCCATGCGCAGCCGCTCGCTCGGTAGCCTCAGCGAGGTGTTGCAGCCGGCGGGCTGACGGTGCCCGGGGCCGAACACCTCGGCGATCCGGCCCTCGGCGAGCTGCGCCAGGTCGACGGCGCCCAGTGCGGTGCGGTCGGTGCGGGCCAGCGGCTTGAACGCACTGGAACCGGAGAACGTGCCGTCGCCGACCGGCGGCCTGACCTTCGCCTGGAGGATGCCGAGGGAGCTCTCCAGCTCCTCGTCGGTGAAGAAGCCGGCGCAGGCGTTGTTGAGCTTGAGGATCAGCTCGCCGTCGGCGTAGCAGTCGTAGTGGAAGAAGAAGAGGAGGGTGTCGCCCTGCTGCACGAACTGGTCGATCCAGATGTCGTAGCGCAGGGTCTGGCCGACACGGGGCAGGTCGCCGACGAAGCTGAGGCTGCTGTCGAGCAGGCGGTACACCCGGTCGCCGCGGTTGGTGAAGTCGGCGCCGAGGTAGCTGATCAGCAGCAGGTCGCACTGGCCGGCCTCGATGGTGACGGCCGGGGGGACCTGTCCGTCGACCGCGTACCAGGCGTCCACCGGCACGTCGTACTCGGTACGGATGAAGGAGGGCTTGAACTCTCCCGGTTCGGCCTCCAGGGCGGTGACCCGGGTCGCGAAGTGGTAGGGCGGGGCGGGCAGGCGGACGCGGCGGCGGTAGCCGTCGATCTCCGCGAAGCGGGGGCCGAAGACATTGCCGATCTTGCCGGTCGCGAACTCCAGCAGATCGTGCTCGTCCCAGACGACGCCCTCGGGCTTGGGCGGGCGGGGCGTCGGGTGGTCCCCGGTGGTGAGCAGGGCGACGAGCTCGTCACGCAGCTCGCGCTGGGCCGCGAGCACCTCGCCGTGCGCCTCCAGCATCTCGCTGCGGAGTCCGCGCACCAGTACGGCGGTGGTCTCGTCGCTCGCGCGCGCCGGGCTCTTGGCGACCGGTGGCACGGGCAGGGGCGCGCCGGAGACCGCGGTCCTGGGCGGCGTGTCGGGGGTGATCGCGGGCGGCCCGTCCGGCGGTGCCACGGCACCGGCGGCCGGGATCATCGTGATGGGCTCCCGTTCCAAAGCCAGGGCTGGCGCCGGCGGCTGCGCGGAGGGTTGGGTAGGCATCGCGGTGTCCCATTCCGTGGTGGTTTCGGGGCCTTGGGCAGGCACCGGATCGGCATTGACGCCGCCCACGAGCACCGCGACCGGCGCGGTGGGGCGGGCGGGCAGGGCTGCAGGGGTGGCGGAGACGACGGGTGCGGCCGGGGTGATCGGGGCGGTACGGGGAGGGGCGGCGGGCCCGGCATTCGACACGCCGGAGCCGGTCAGGGGCGCGGCCGGCGCCACGGACTGGAGTACGGCCGGCGCCACGGGCAGAGATGCCGCCGACGCCACGGGCTGGAGTACGGCCGGCGCCACGAACAGGGGTGCGGGCGGGGTGACGGGTCCGGCCGGCCGCGCCGGAGCGTTCGGCAGGACCTCTACGGTCGGGGCCGCGGCCGCCGTCACCAGGGGCGGGACCGGGGCGCCGCCCGTCGGGAAGCGCCGCAGGCCCGGCGACGGGCGTGTACGGCCGTGCGGGAGGGGGGCGAAGGCGCCGAGGTCGACGGGGATGCCGTGGGCGGCGAGTCGGGCGGCCAGGCGGGCGATGTCGGACGCCCCCCGTGCGCCCCGCCGGTCGACGGACACCGACAGGTGCGGTTCGCCGGCCAGGGTCTCGTGGATCCACCGCGAGCACGTGCTGCTGGGGCCGACCTCGATGAAGCAGCGGTAGCCGTCGTCGTACGCACGCCGCACCAGCCGCGGGAAGTCCACCGTCTCGCGCAGGGTCACCGCGATGTTCTCGGCCACCGCGTCCGCGTCGAAGTCCGTCACGGGCTCGTAGTGCCGGCTGCTGTAGAGGACCAGGTCCCCCACGTCGCCGGTCGGGTAGCGGTTGAGGTCGGCGAGTTCGGTCAGGACCCCGTCCACCACGGGGCAGTGCATGACGTGGTTGGCGGGTGAGCGGGCGCTGCGGCACTCGAGCTCGGCGATCAGGTCGCGGCACTGCCGCGGATCGCCCGCGACGACGGTCTCCTGGGGTGTGTTGACGTGGGTGAGGAACACCCGGTCGTAGCGCCGCAGGGCCGCCCGTACGTCCTCGGCCGGCGCGAGCAGCACATGGGTGGCCCACACCTCCGCGTCGGGGACCCCGTCGCCCAGGCCCCACAGCTCGCGCACCGTGCGCTTGGGTCCGCGCAGCATGTCGCCGAAGAGCGGCGAGGCGCTGATCTTCTCGTCGCCGCGTGCGCTCTTGACCCAGCCGCCGGTGGCGAAGAGCATGCTGCTCTCGCCCAGGCTGTAGCCGAACGCGCCGTGCACCGGGACTCCCAGCACCTCCCGCACCAGGTCGGTGGAGAGCAGGGCGTAGCTCGTGCCCGCCGCGAGCATCAGCGGGATGTCCTCGACGAGTTCGCCGTCGAGCCGCATCAGCTCGCGCCTCCCCAGCGGTCCTCGCGAACGGGGGTAGAGCGCCGCGCTGCGCAGCAGTTCGGCGGGGAGTTCGGCCTGGGCCTCGAAGCGCGGAAGCAGCCCGGGGAAAGCCCGGAACATGGCGCGTCCCAGTCCCAGATAGGAGTTGAACGCACCGGGGAAGACCAGGGTGACCTTGGCCTCGGGGCCGAGCGGCCGCGCGGTGAAGCAGCTGCCGGACGGGGAGGACCACTCGCCACCGGACTCCCACACGCCGGGCAGGTCCTTCAGCGCCTGGTCGATCTGCCGGACGAGCCCGGCCGGGTCGTCGGCGACGAGCACGGCCTTGAGCTTCGCCGGCCGGTCCGTGAACTCCGCCGACCAGTCCTCGGTCCCGGCGCCGTCGGCGGCGACCGCGGAACGCAGTTCGCCCAGCCGTCGCAGCAGTCCGTCGAAGTCGTCCGCGGCGACCGGTACGACCACTCCCCCGCCGGACCGGGTCCAGTCGGCCTCGGTGATCTCGCCGCGGACCTGGCGGCCGGTGAGCACGAGGTGGGCGTGGCTGCCCGCCGTGCCGATGACGCTGACGGAGGCGGCACGCCGGCCGTCACGGTGGGCGCGCAGCCAGGGCCGGGAGTCGGCGGCCAGGAAGAAGGCCGAGCCGTCGGTGCCGTCCGCCGCGATCCCGTCCGAGGCCACCGGGAAGTACCCGTGGTGCAGGCAGAGCACGGCCCGGATGAGCCCGGCGAGCCCGGAGGCACAGCCCGTGTCGCCGACGGCCGACCGGACCGAGGACAGCGCGGTGTGCAGCTCCCCGCCCGCCCGCCCGGCGGTCCAGACGCGGGCGAGACCATCGATCTCGGCCGCCCGCGCTCCGCCGGCGGCCTCGACCAGTTCGACGTCCGACGGGCCGAGTCCGGCCGCGGCGAGCGCGTCCTCGGCGGCGCGTTCCACGAGTTCGGCGCGGACGCCCGGGGTGACGTCCGGCGCGTGGTGCACGGCGATCGACTCGACCGTGGCGTACACCCTGAGTCCCTGCGGCACGCTGTCCGGCCGGGTGACGACGACGGCGCCGGCGCCCTCTCCCAGGATCTTCAGTCCGTCCCGGACGGCGCCCGGTTCGAGGAGTTCGCGGGCGAGGGTGTTCTCCGGTCCGGCGGCCAGGTCGACCGCGCCGACGAGGACGGCCTCGATGGTGGGGTCGAGCAGCAGCAGCCGGGCGACGTCCAGGGCCTCGACACCGACCGCACTGTCGGAGGAGAGCGTGAAGGACGGGCCGGTCAGGTTCCACAGGGAGGAGACCCGGCTGGCCATGATGTTGCCGATGTAGCTGAGGACCTCGTTGGGCTCGATGGAGTCGTGGACTCCGTCGCGCGCGGCACGGGTCAGGTCCGCCAGCTGCTCCGGGGAGGGCTGGACCCCCGCCGCCGCACACCACTCGGTGAGTTTGCGGCCCAGTTCGTAGCGGGAGCCGTGACCGTGCGCGCTGGGTTCCATCTCCATGCCGATGACCACGCCGATCCGGCGCGGACCGGAGCCTGCGGCCCCGCCGCCGCCCGGGCGCTTGCGCTCGTATCCGGCATCGCGCAGCGCCTCCTCGGCGACGCGCATCATCAGCAACTGCTGCTGGTTGAAGTGGTCGAGGTCCTTGGGCGGGATGCGGTACGAGGTGGTGTCGACCTCGAAGTCCTCGATGTAGGCGGCGCGGGGGGCCGCGTCACCGCCCAGCCCGCCCCGGTCCAGGGGGCCGTTCTCGACGGTCTCGAAGCCGCGCCAGCGCTGTTCGGGCAGGTCGCGTACGGCGCCGAGCCCTTCGTATCCCGCGCGTTCGAACTCGTCGAGGGTGGCGAAGGAGCCGAAGTGTGCGCCCATGCCGATCACGGCGAGCGGCGGCGGCTCGACGGCCTCGGCACCGGCGTCCGCGGCGGCCTCCGCGGACGCGGCGTCCGGCGCCGACAGCACGACGTGGGCGTTCGTACCGCCGAAGCCGAAGGCGGAGACACCCGCGCGGCGGGGAGCGCCGGGAGCCGGGTCCGGCCAGGCCACGGCTTCGCGTACGACCCGGTCGGCGATCGTTCCGGGCAGCGGCCGCTCCACGCCGATCGTCGGCGGTATGACGCCGTGCGACAGGGACAGGACGACCTTGAGGAGGCTGGACATGCCGGCCACGGTCAGCAGGTGGCCGATGTTGGCCTTGACCGACCCCAGCAGCGGGGTGCGGCCGAAGAACGCCTCGGCGCCGCCCAGTTCGGTGCTGTCGCCGAGCGGAGTGCCGGTGGCGTGGCACTCCAGGTACTGGATCGCGGACGGGTCGACGCCCGCCTCGCGGTAGGCGAGGTCGTACGCGGCCAGCTGCCCGGCCTCGTTCGGCGCGAGGAGGTGCTTGCCCGGGCCGTCGTTGGTCAGGGCGAGCCCGTCGATGACGGCGTGGATGCGGTCGCCGTCGCGCCGTGCGTCGGCGAGCCGCTTCACCGCGATCATCGCGGCCCCCTGCCCGGTGACGATGCCTCGGGAGCGGGCGTCGAAGGGCTGGCTGAAACCGTCCTGCGGATAGGCCCGCAGGTCGGAGAAGGACAGGTGGATCACGGTCGGATCGGGCGCGCAGACGCCGCCCGCGAGCATGAGATCGGCCCGCCCGGTCTCCAGATGGGCGCAGGCCAGCTTCAGCGCGTACAGCGCGGAGGAGCAGGCCGCGTCGAGGGTGAACCTCGGCCCGTCCAGGCCCAGGGCGGCCGCCACCACGCGGGCCGGCATGCCGCCCGCCCACAGGTTGTGGGCGGTGACCGCGCCGGGCGCGGCCGCGGCGGCCGCGCCGGACGCGATCGCTTCGTCGGGCACGCGCAGTCCGGCGTCCGCGAGGCCGCGGGCCACGGCGGAGTCCCAGAGTTCACCGGCGAACCGGCCGGAGGCCGGGGTGGGGAACGGGTAGTTCCCGAACACCACCCCGGTCCTCCGCCCTGGCCGGCCGCCCGCGGTCGGGGGATGGCCCGCGTCGGCCAGTGCGTCCCCGGCCACCCGGAGCGCCCAGTGGAACGAGCGGTCCAGGCCGGCCAGGTAGTCGGGAGGGAGGAGGTAACCCTTCGGATCGAAGCCTTCGGCACCCTCGTCGTACTCGTTGAGGAAGCCGCCCCGCGTGCAGTAGATGCGGTGCCTGTCCTCCGGGTCGGTCTCCCGGACCTGCGGGGCGTGCCCGAAGATCCGATCGTCCCCGTCGGTGCGTGAGTCCACGCCGCCGATCAGGTTGCGCCAGTAGTCGTCGGGTGTCCCCGCCCCCGGAAAGAGGCAGGCCAGGCCGACGATCGCGTACTTGCCCATGGTTGGGTCAGCCTCCGGGTGTCCGAATGGATCGGTTCGGGAGTCGGGGGTTCGGTGGTCGGTTGTCCGTCCGGGCCGGGCCCGGACCGGGCCTGACCCGGACCGGGCCCGGGGAAGGGCCGGGTCCGGTCCGGCGGACGTCAGACCGAGACGGTCGCGGTGCCGGTCCGCTCGACGGTCGGCCCGAACTTGCCTTCCAGCTGCGGGTCTTCCACGACCGTGACCCCGTCCAGCACCTGGAGCACGCGGCCTTCGCGGTCGAGCGCGGTGATCGAGCAGCTGATGCCGCTCGGGCCGGCCGACACGTTCTCCACCGCGATCAGGAAGTCCTGGTCGACGGGAAGCTCCGCGTAGAAGCGGGCCCTGGTGACCTCCATCGGCAGGCAGGCCCGGTTGCGGAACCGCCGGACCCACACGAGCGCGGACTGGAGCAGCAGATCGGCCAGTACGGGGCTGAGGAACCGCCCGTGGTACGCGCCGCGCGCCGGCCGCCCGTCACCGAGCCGCGCGCCGAGCAGCAGCAGCCGTTCCTCCGCGACCAGCACGGAGCGGAGCCCGCGCAGCGCGGGTCCGTGGAAGAGCGTGCCGTCCAGGTAGAGCGGGCCCGCATCGGTGCGGGTCGCCTCTCGGGCGGCACGGGCGAGGTCCGTACGGTCCGCCGGAGCGGTGAGCTCGTCGGTGGCGAGGCCCGCCCCGTACGACGGCCTGCTCTGACCGGCATCGTCCACGGCCGAGGCCAGCACCTCGACCGACTGGGGGCGGGCCGCCGGTCCGGGCTCCATGAACAGCCTCAGCCGTGAGGCGGTCGGGCCCTCGCCCTCGGCAGCGTCCATCACCAGGCCCTTAAAGACCTTGAACGCGGTCACCTCGGTCACCGGCTTGCCGGTCACCCGCTCCGCCGCGTTGACGAGCGCACCCAGCGCGGCGGTGGCGGGCAGCACCCGCTTGCCGCCGATCGCGTGGTCGGCGAGCACCGGATCGGCGTCGATGTCCGCGAGCGTGCGGTCGACGAGCAGGGACGCCGGGGCGGACGCGTCGGCCGCGGGGGGCGCGGAGAGCGGTGTCAGCGGGCCGGCGACGATGACCGTGTCCTGCCCGCGGGCCGCGGTGAACTGCTCGGCGAACATGCCCGCACCGGTCGCCACCGGCACCAGCACCACACCGCGCGAGGCGAACATCCTGCGCAGGTCGTCGGTGACCATCCCGCCGTCCCACGCACCCCAGTTGACGGAGGTCACGCGAGCCGAGGGAAGCTCGTGCTTGAGGCGCACCGCCATCCGGTTGAGGGCCTCGTTCGCCACCGCGTAGTCCGACTGGCCGCGGTTGCCGAAGAATCCGGCGACCGAGGAGAAGAACACCAGGTGGCGCAGGGCGGCCGTACCGCGGAGCGCGTCCAGTACGTGGCCCAGGCCGACGATCTTCGTACCGAGGACCCGGTGGATCTCCTCCGACGTCTTGTCGGCGATCAGCCGGTCGGCCAGGACGCCCGCGCCGTGCACGACACCGGTGACGCGCGCGGCGTACGGGGCGAGGGCGGTCCGGACGGCGGCCGCGTCGGTGATGTCGACCACGACGTACTCGACGGTGGCGCCGGTCGCCCGCAGCCGGTCGAGGTTGGCCCGCACGTCACGGCTGCCGGTCACCTCGCGGTAGACCGCCTCGACCCCGCGCGGGGTGGGCTTCTCCCCCGCGGCGACGATCCGCTTGACGATGACGCCCTTGAGCGCCGCCCCTTCGAGACCCGCCGACCACTCGGGCTCGGCGGTCACCTGGCTGCGGCCGAGCAGCAGCAGACCCGCGGGACGGGCCTCCACCAGCGCCTGCAGGCAGTCCGCGGTGATCCCGCGGGCGCCACCGGTGACGACGAGCAGGTCCTGTACACCGATCTCCGGGACGGCTGCCACGTGGGCGGCGGGCGGCTCGGCGGACGGGACGACGGTACGCCGTCCTTCCGCGTCGTGGCCCACGTCGGCGGTGTCGACGGACACGTCGTGGATCTCGTCCAGGAAGCGCGTCGCGACGGTGCGGTCGTCCAGGCCGGGGGCGAAGTCGACGGTACGGGTGAAGAGCGCCGGTACCTCGATCGCCAGCGTCTTGACCAGTCCGCTCACGCCGCCCAGCAGGGCCGATCCGGCGCCGCTGCCGCGGTAGCCGTTCGCACCGTCCAGCTGGGTCACCGCGACGAACGCGGCCCTGCCGCCGGCCGCGGCCGCGGCCTTCAGCGACGCCTGGGCCCGCTTGGCCACGAGCACGGTGTGCGCCAGGCGGCGGGCCGCCTCGGCCCACTCCTGACCGGCCAGGGCGGCCACCTGCACCACCAGGTCGAGCCGCTGGGCGGTGATGACCCCGGCGAGCTCGTCCTCCTCCCAGGTACGGAGGGACCGTACGGAGTCGGCTTCCACCGCGGACGCGGCGCCCGGCAGCGTGACGACCTCCACCCGCCAGCCGTCGGCCCGCAGCCCGGCGACCAGCGGACGGGTCAGCGTCGACCCGTCGTCCATGACGAGCGCGGTACGACGCTCGGGGTAGGCCCCTACGACACGGCAGGGCGCCGGCAGTTCCCGTACGGCCGCGAAGGTACGTCCCACGCCGTTCGCCCCGGGGTACGTGACGACGAGGGGAGCCTCTACGGCAGGAGCCGGAGCAGGGACTGGAGCGACCGAAGCCGACGCGCCGGAAGCCGAAGCCAAGAACCCCGCGATGTCATCAAGGGTCCTCAGCTCACCCATCCGCTCCGGATCCACCTCACCCGACACCGGGAACCGCTCCTGCAACGCACCCATGATCTGAACACGCTTGATCGAATCGATCCCCAGATCAGCCTCCACATCCATACCCGGCTCCAACATCTCCACCGGATAACCCGTCTTCTCCGCCACCACCTCAAGCAGCGCACCCAACACCGCCACATCCACAGCAACCGGAGCAGAAGCCGGAACCGGAACCGGAGCCTCTTCGGCAGGAGCCGGAGCAGGGACTGGAGCGACCGAAGCCGACGCGCCGGAAGCCGAAGCCAAGAACCCCGCGATGTCATCAAGGGTCCTCAGCTCACCCATCCGCTCCGGATCCACCTCACCCGACACCGGGAACCGCTCCTGCAACGCACCCATGATCTGAACACGCTTGATCGAATCGATCCCCAGATCAGCCTCCACATCCATACCCGGCTCCAACATCTCCACCGGATAACCCGTCTTCTCCGCCACCACCTCAAGCAGCGCACCCAACACCGCCACATCCACACCAGCCGGAGCAGAAGCCGGAACCACCACGGCAGGGGCAGGGGCAGGGGCAGGGGCAGGGGCAGGAGCCTCTACGGCGGGAGTAGGAGCCGGAGCGACCGAAGCCGACGCGCCGGAAGCCGAAGCCAGGAACCCGGCGATGTCATCGAGGGTCCTCAGCTCACCCATCCGCTCCGGATCCACCTCACCCGACACCGGGAACCGCTCCTGCAACGCACCCATGATCTGAACACGCTTGATCGAATCGATCCCCAGATCAGCCTCCACATCCATACCCGGCTCCAACATCTCCACCGGATAACCCGTCTTCTCCGCCACCACCTCAAGCAGCGCACCCAACACCGCCACATCCACAGCAACCGGAACCGGAGCAGGAACCGGAGCCGGAGCCGGAGCCTCTACAGCAGGAGCCGGAGCAGGAGCAGGAACCACCACGACGGGGACGGAGACCTCCGGCTCGCTCGGCGGCTGCTCTTCCCCTCTCAGCGCCTCGATCAGGAGTCGCGTCGCGCGTTCGTGCGCCGACGTGATCGACGCGCCGTGCTGCTCGATGAGCCGCAGCGCGGCGTTCGCGTCGGGGTGGGTGCCGGAGCGAACGGACCGTTCCAGCGTGCTGACCGCCTCGCGGATCGTCTCTACGTGCGCGTCGAGGATCTCGGCCTGCAGATCGAGCCCCTCGCGGACGACCTCGCTCAGTCCATCGGCCGAACCCTCGGCCGGGACGGCCGGGGCCACGGCCGGCTGAGCCGTCGGCGGCACCTCCCGCACCGGCTCGGCCAGCGCCTCCTGGTACGCCGAACGCCGCGCGGCCGTCACATAGTTGATGCCGCGGAGCGGAATCGCCATGCCCTTGCCCGCCGGCACCTCCGGCACCGCGGCCGTGTGGTCGTCGATGCCCGAGATCGGGAGGCCGAGGACGGCCAGTTCGATCGCGGCGCGCTTGAGCGCGATCTCGCCGTCCTTGGCGGGGCCGCCGTCGACGGCTACGGTCACGACGCCCTCGCGGCCTTCGAGGACGCGGTCCACCAGATCCGAGAGCACCCGCTTGGGGCCGAACTCGACGAAGACCCGGAAGCCGTCGGCGTACATCTCCTCGATGCGGTCGGCGAAGGCCACCGGCCGCAGCAGCTGGTCGACGAGGGTGCGTCGGCCCGCCACCGTGTCGGCGCCGTAGGACGCGCCGGGCGTGTTCGCGTACACGGGTATGCGCGGCGCGGCCAGGTCGACGCGGTCGACGGCCGCGCGGAAGGCGTCGGCGGCGTGGGCGACGAACCGGGTGTGGAAGGCCGCGGATACGGGGAGCCGCTTCGCGGGGATCGTGCCGCTCGCAGCGTCCGCGACGAGGCGGTCGATCTCGGCGGTCGGCCCGCCGACCACGATCTGGCCGGGGGCGTTGATGTTGCAGACGGTCACGTCCCGGTAGCCGGCGACGAGGGCCTGCACCGCGCTCAGCTCACCGCGTACGGCGGCCATGGCGCCGGGGTCGTGGTCGGCGGAGGCGTTCGCGGGCGGGGCCATCGCGAGACCGCGGGCCTGGGCCAGCTCGGCGAATCCGGCGTCGTCCAGCGCGCCCGCCGCCCACAGCGCGGTCAGCTCGCCGAAGGAGTGGCCGATCACGCCCTGGGGCGCGAAGCCGAGCTCACGGAACCAGGCGAACTGGCCGGCGGACAGCGCGCCGATCGCGGGCTGCGCGAACTCGGTGCGCCGCAGCGACTCCTCCTGCGCCTTGCGCGTCGCGTCGTCGAAGGCCGGCGGCGGGAACACGACGCGGCCGAGGGTCTCGGCGCCGGTGGCGAACCGGTTGGCCCGGTCGTACGCGGCGAGTACCGGCGGGACGGCGAGCGCCGCCTGCCGGCCCATGCCGGTGTACTGGCTGCCCTGGCCGGCGAAGACCGCGGCGGCCTTCGTCCCGGCGGGCAGCGCGGAGCGCCGGTAGGTGATCCCCTTGGGGTGCTGCCAGGCGGTGGCGCCGGACTTGGCCCGCAGCAACCCGACCGCGGTGGCGCGCAGTTCGTCGAACTCCGCGTCCGAGCGGGCCACGATGCCGATCCGGGCGTCGCCGACCGGCACCCAGCCGAGGGGGTCGGGTGCGGAGCCCTGCTCCAGGCGGCGGGCGAGGGCCTCGGGGTCGGCCGCGTGCCAGAGACCGGTGCGGGCGACGGGGCCGAGCACCTTGGCGCCGGCGGTGTCGTGCTCCTCCAGGACCATGTGGAAGTTGGTGCCGCCGAAGCCGAAGGAGGACACTGCGGCCCGGCGCTTGTCGCGGCCGGGGTCGGCGATCCAGGGGCGGGCCTCGGAGTTGACGTAGAACGGGGTCTCCGCCGGGTCGACCGCCTTGCTGGGCTTCTCGACGTTGATGGTCGGCGGCAGGATCTTCTGGTGCAGGGCGAGCGACAGCTTGATCAGGCCGGCCGCGCCGGCGGCCGCCTTGGTGTGTCCGATCTGGGACTTGACGCTGCCGATGGCGGCGTAGCCGCGGGCTTCCTGCCCCTCGGCGACGAACGAGCCGAGGGCAGACAGCTCGGTGTGATCGCCGACGGCGGTGCCCGTGCCGTGCGCCTCGAAGAGCTCGACGGAGCCCGGCGCGACGTCCGCGTCCTCGTAGGCCCGGCGCAGGGCGAGCTGCTGGCCCTGCGCACGCGGGGCGTAGATGCTCTTGAAGCGGCCGTCGCTGGAGGTGCCGATGCCGCGCAGGACGGAGTAGATCCGGTCGCCGTCGCGCTCCGCGTCGGCGAGCCGCTTGAGGGCGAGCATGCCGATGCCCTCACCGATCAGCGTCCCGTCGGCGGACTCGTCGAAGGGCCGGATGATCTGGTTCTTCGAGAACGCCGGGGTCTTGCTGAAGCACATGTACATGAGGATCGTGTTCTCGGCGTCGCAGCCGCCGGTGATCATCAGGTCGGCGCGGCCCTCGATCAGCTCGCTGACCGCGAGCTTGACCGCGGCGAGGGCGCTGGCGCAGGCCGCGTCCACGGTGCAGTTGGTGCCACCGAGGTCGAAGCGGTTGGCGATGCGGCCGGCGACGACGTTGCCGAGCATGCCGGGGAAGGAGTTCTCCTCCCACGGGATGTAGGCCTTCTTGAAGCGTTCGGCGACCTCGTCCGCCGCGGCCTCGCTGAGCCCGACGCTGCGGACCACTTCCTTCAGGACGGGCGTCTGCAAGCGCGCGGAGAGCGGCTGGGTCAGCGAGTTGGCGCCGGTGACGCCGAGGATGACCCCGGTGCGCGCGGGGTCGTACCATCGGGAGCCCTCGGTGCCGGCGTCGCGCAGGACGTCGCGCGCGACGGTCAGCGAGAGCAGCTGGAGGATGTCGGTGACCTCCAGGGTGTTCGGCGGCAGGCCGAACTCCATGGGGTTGAAGGCGATCTCGGGCAGGAAGCCGCCGCGCCGGGCGTAGGTCTTGTCCTCGGCCGCAGGGTCCGGATCGTAGTAGTCGTCGAGGTTCCAGTGACTGTCCGGAACGTCCTCGATGCAGTCGTTGCCGTCGACGATGTTGTGCCAGAACTCGCGCAGGTTGCGCGACTGGGGGAACAGGCCGGCCAACCCGACGATGGCGATGGGGGTCTCGGCCAGACGTGAGTGGTGCACGACGGTCCTCTCATTCAAGTGCCGCGGGTGGGCAGGGCACGGATGCACAAGGTGTGTTCAGACGACGGCGGAGCCGGCCAGCAGGCCGGCGAGCACGCTCACGGCTCCGGGGTCCCGGAGCATCGTGTAGTGGTCGCCGGGGACGCCCGTCTCTCGTACGGGGTGGCTGCTGAGGCCGCTCCAGCCGAGGTCGCCCTCGTCGGGGAGCAGCGAGCGCTCCGGCTTGACGAGGGTGAGGGGCCGGTCGAGCGGGCCGGGCTCGTACGGGGCGGTGCAGCGGTTGTTGCGGGACAGGCCGCCCTGGTAGGCGGCGTACAGCTTGCGCAGTCCGGCGAGCTCCGTGCCTTCCGGCAGGAGGCCCTGGGCGATGGCCGCGGCGAGCACCTGGGGCAGTCCGTCCTCGGGTGCGGCGAGGGGCGGGACGCTCACGGTGAACGGCCGGCGGCGCTTGGCGCCGAGGTACATCGTGAACCAGTCGAGGAGCATCGCCGCGTCGAGCAGTTCGTCGGTGCGCTTGAAGGCGGGAACGGGCGCGATGCTGTCGAGCAGGACGAGGTCCCGCAGGAGTGCGCCGCGCCCGGCCGCGTCGAGGCGGGCGGCGATCTCGTAGGCGACGACGCCCCCGAAGGACCAGCCGACCAGGGTGAACGGTCCCGAGTCGATCCGCGCCCCGGCGAGTTCGTCCAGGCAGCGGGCGGCCAGGTCCCCGATGGGGACGACCGGCGCGCGGGGGTCGAGGGCGGCGGCGAGGAACTCGGGGACGCTGCCCAGGTCGAGCAGGTACAGGGCGGTGTCCGCGGGCAGCCGCCCGGCCAGGGGCCCCCACTCACCGGCCGCGAGCGCGCCCGGATGTACGGCGCAGATCCGGTGGGCGGCCGCCCCGTCCGCGTCCCGCAGGGTGCGCAGGACGGGTCGGGGGGTGGTCGGGTCAGGCCGCCGCGACATTGCGCGCGCTCTCCTCGGCGATGTGCCCGGACAGCGCGGCGACGGTCGGGTGGTACCAGAGCGCGGTCGCCTCCAGTTCGAAGCCGAGCCACTTCTCCAGCTCACCGGCGAGGATGAGGGCTTCGGTCGAGTCGAGGTCGAACTCGTCGAAGTAGCGGTCTACGTCGATCTGGGAGGGCTCGACGTCGAGCCGGACGGCCAGCTTCTCGACCAGCCAGGCCTGTGCTTCCGCTGCGGTGACAGTCTGCATGGGACTACCTCGATTCACTTCTTGATGTCGCGGGGATTGATGTCACGGGCGATGGACTCGGCGGCCTTCAGTCCGGAGACGAATCCGGCCTCGTGGGAGCCGATCAGGTCGTGGCCGATCTTCGGCGAGTGGAAGTACGAGCCGGCGAGCTTGATCCGGCCGGTGTCGTTGACCGCGTAGATGGTGCGCTGCATGGTGCGCACGTCCAGATTGATGATCGGGTGGGTGAACGGCAGTTCGCGGATGACGAGTTCGTCGCGCGGGACGATCGGGGAGTCGAGCGTGACGAAGTAGTCCTTGCGGGCGGTGAAGCCCTGAAGCGAGTTCATGTAGTACGCGACCCAGGTGCGGGTGCGCCCGTCGACCGTCTTGAGTCCGTAGTTCCAGCTCTGCCAGCGCTCGCGGCGGGGCGGCATGGCGGCCGGGTCGGTGTGCAGGACGGCGCTGGTGGAGCTGTAGCGGACCTTGCCCAGGATGTCGGCCTGGAGCGCGTTGGGCGCTTCGAGCATCGCGAGGGTCTGGTCGGCGTGCGAGGCCAGCACCGCGTAGTCGTAGCGCTCCTCGCCGTCGGCCGTGCCGATGACCACGCCGTCCGCCTCTTCGCGGACCCGGGTGACCGGGCTGGAGGTGCGCACCTTGCCGTTGATGCCCGCGACGACCCGGCGCACGTACTCGATGCTGCCGCCGGCGACGGTCTTCCAGGCGACGGTGCGTCCCCCGAGACCACCCGGGTCGTGCGACATGAAGAAGGCGATGACGGTGGTGGCGGGCATCTCCCAGATGAGTTCGGCGGGCACCGACCAGACGGCGGTGGCGAGCAGCACCACGTAGCCGTACTTGAAGGCGTCGGAGTAGCCACCGCGCCGCAGGTACTCGCCGAGCGCCATGTCGGTGCGCTTGCGCAGGAAGTCGCGCGGCGCCTCGCGGTGGAAGCGCTCGGCGTCCCGCCACAGGGTGAGGAAATCGGCCGGATAGCGCTGCGCGATCTCCTCCTCGGAGAGTTCGAACTCGGACGTTCCGTAGTCGAGGCCACGGTCGAGGTCAAAGAAGTCGAAGCCGCCCGTGTGGTCCAGGGCGGGAGCGCCGAGCTCCTCGAAGAAGGCGGTGATCTGGGGATACGTACGGGAGTTGAACACCACGAAGGCGGTGTCGATGCCGATCGTGCGGCCGTCCTCCTCCTCGACCTCGACGGTCAGCGCGTGGCCGCCGGGCCGGTCGTCCTTCTCGTACACGGTGACTTCGACGTCGTCTGGCAGGTGGTGGGCGGCGGACAGTCCGGATATGCCGGCACCGACGACAGCGACACGGGTGGTCATGGCAGGCAGCCCTTCGGCTCGAGCGTTGATCGTGGAACCGGTCGCCTTGCGCGACGGCGGCTGGAGCGCAGAGGAGTGAGACCTCTGGGGGCGGAACGTCGCGTGTGTCTCCCGCGGCGACGACGGTTACGGCGGAGTGCGACAACAGCGGTGTGGGTGGTGACGGCGGCGGCGGCGATGGCGGGCCGGCACGGCTCGAAACGTAGGGCGGCGGCCTGACGGGGGTCAATCGGCGCATCGCGGATGCGCGGGTCGCCATCGGAAAGGCCGATGGCGGGGAAGTGCGGTGTCCGGATCCGAACGTCCCCGCGTACCGGACGGGATCGAGCCAACTCTTCGTGCGAGCCGAAGTTCATCCTCCGCGGCTGTCCGGAAGAACCACACGACGGGCTCTTCTCTGAGGCTGGTACTTGTGCCCTGATCCCGTGATCCCGCGTTCCATGCCGTAGTAGAGGAGAGAGCTCCATGCCCACCATTCCCTGGATGCCCGGGGCCGCCGCCAAGGATGCGACCGCCGACTCCGGCCAAGCCGTGGTCATGGCTTCCAAGCTCCAGGTCACCTCGCTGCTCCACGTTCCCCGGTTCTTCCTGCTGTCGCTGGTGGTGTGGAAGCAGGTGCGGTCGGCGCCCGGGGTGATCGGTGCCTCGCTGCGGGCGGAGCCGCTGAAGAAGACCTTCTGGACCCTGTCCGCGTGGAGCGGCCAGGAGGCCCTCGACACGTTCTCGCGCTCGGACCCGCACGCCCGGATCGTTTCCCGGCTGCGGAAGGTGATGGACCGTTCGGTGTTCGTCTTCTATCCGGCCGACCACGACAGCCTGCCCGCCGGCTGGGACGACGCGGTGGCACGGCTGAAGAGCAAGGAGGAGGGCCGGTGAGCGCCGTGACGGGACAGACTGCGGCCGACGCGCCCGCAAAGCCGGTCATTCCCCACGGGACGATGGTGCTGGCCGTCGCCTGCCTGGGTCTGTTCATGTCCTTCATCGAGGTCACGGCCGCGATCTCGACGCTGCGCGCCCTGCAGCTGGACATGCAGGTCGCGCCGGCCGACCTGAGCTGGGTGTCGAGCACGTACACCCTGGTCGTGGCGGCCTGTGTGCTCTCGGGCGGTGCGCTCGGCGAACGGTTCGGCAGGCGGCGGGTGTTCGTCACCGGTGTGGTGGCGCTCGCCGCGGGCTCGCTGGTGGTGGCGACCGCGAGCGGGTTTCCGCAGGTGCTGGTCGGGCGGGCGATCAGCGGGGTCGGCGGCGCGCTGGTGCTGCCGACGTCGCTGGCCATCATCACCACGACCTTCTTCGTCGATCTGCCGCGGATGCTGCGCTACATCACGATCTGGGTGTCCATGTCCGGCGTCGGCCTCGCGGTCGGACCGCTGCTCGGCGGTGCGCTGCTCGACCGCTTCGACTGGCCGGCCGTGTACCTGGTGAACACGCCGGTCGCCGTGGTGACGGTGGCCATGGCGCTATACGCGGTGAAGGAGACCAAGGTTCCGGACCGGGCGCTCGACCTGGGTGGCCAGTTCCTGTCCGTCGTCGGTCTGGGCACGCTCGTGTACGGGATCGCCGTCGGCGGCCGGCTGGGGTACGACGACCCGGTGGTCGTGGTCTCGCTGGCGGTCGCGGTGGCCGCCCTGACGGGGCTGGTACTGGTGGAGCGGCGGGCCCCCGTGCCGATGCTGGACGTACGCATGATGGGCTCGCTGCGGGTCTCGGCCACTCTGGTGGTGGCGGCGAGCGCGCTCTTCACCTTCGTCGGCATCGTCTTCCTCGAAGTGCTGTTCCTCCAGCGGGTCCAGGGCACCGAGCCGATGGCCACGGGCCTGAAACTGCTGCCCGCGATGGTTTCGTTCGTGCTGTCCACCCTGGTGGCGCAGCGGATCGCGGCGAAGGTGGGGCCGGGCCGGCTGCTGGCCGCCGGTTCCCTGGTCACGGGTGCGGCCGCGGTCGCCCTGGTCGCGCAGCAGCCCGACAGCGCGTACGGGATCACGGCCCTGGGCCTGACCCTGCTGGGTCTGGGCAGCGGCCTCGTGGTCGCGCCGTCGACGGCCGCCGCGTTCGCGGTCGTCGAGCCCGCGCAGATGGGCTCGGCCTCCAACGCGGTCACCGCCTTCCGGCAGGTCGGCTCGGTGCTCGCCACCTCGGTGCTGGGCTCGGTGCTCGCCGTGCGCTTCATCGGCGTGCTCCCGGACAGGCTCGACGCGGCGCACGTGCCCCCGGAGGTCGCGTCGACGGTCGTCGAGGTGGCGCGGAGCGGCGGCAACGGCAGCGGCCGTTCCACGGAAGCGGTGACGGAGGCCGTCAACGCCTCGTTCAACGCGGGCATCCACACCGGCATGTGGGTGGTGGCGGGCGTGTCCGCGCTGGCGGCGGCACTGTCCCTGGCCTTCCTCACGCGGACGAAAAAGGACGCTTAGCCCATCGAGAATCCAGATCCCGGGTTCAGTGAATTCGAGGACTCGAGAATACCGTTGGAAAGCAATTGACGAGCCGGCACTGCCACGCGAGCATTAATTCAGAAGTCGACGGAAAGGAAAGGGAGGAATCATGACGGCGCCCAGTGTTCTGAGTCTCCTCGACCCGAGCGCCCTCATGGACCCGCACCCGATATATCGGGAGTGGAATCGACAGGGTCCGGTCATCTGGGATTCTGAAATCGAGGCGTGGCTCATCACCGGCTACGACGAGTCTTTCCGGGTATTCCGAGACATCGAGAACTTCTGCCAGGACTGGCGTCGCATCGACGTGGAGACGCCCGCCTCGCTGCTCAGCCTGCAGACGCTGGACCCGCCGGAGCACACCCAGATCCGGCAGTTGATGCACGAGGGGTTCAAGGCCGTCAGCCCCTACGCCCTCGAGGACGCGCTCCGGTCGGGCCTCGAGGAGCTGCTCGCCGCGGTGGAACACCGGCCCGGTTTCGACTTCGTATCGGAGCTGGCCGAGCCGCTCACGCTGCGGGTCATTTCGGCGCTGCTCGGGATCCCCCAGCCCGACCCGGCCTGGTTCGTCCCGCTCTCGAACACCATCGTGGACGGTATGGACTTCAGCCTCCGGCCGGAGTGCTACGAGCCCGGCGTGGCGGCTCGGGCCGAGCTGTCGGCACTGGTCGGCCGGTGGTTGGAGTCGCCGCCCGCGGACGGGTTCGTGAGCCACGTGGCGCACAGCGGGAAGCGGGAGGGCATCGAGCACGACGTCCTGCTGAACTCGTTGCGCGTCGTCCTCCAGGCCGGTTTCCAGACCGCCAATCGTTTCCTCGCCACCGGCCTGCTCACGCTGCTCCGCATTCCGGCCGAGCGACGCCCGCGGGCCGGCACCGACGCCGCCGTCAACGAACTCGTCAGGTTCGCGGGCCCGGTGCACGTCGAGAGCCGCGCCTGTGTGAACGACACGGCTCTCGGGGGCCAGCTCATCCGCAGGGGGCAGGTGGTGTCGATGTTCCTCCCCGCCGCCAACCGGGACCCCCGTGCGTTCGCCAGTCCGGGCGAGCTCCTTCTCGACAGGAGTCCCAACCGGCATCTCGGATTCGGCCGGGGCCCGCACACCTGCCTGGGCGCACCCGTCGCCGTGAGCGTCGCCAGGGAAGTGTTCGCCACCATCGGCCGGCGCTATCCGCACGCCCGACTCCTGGGCGAGCCCGTTCCGAGGCCCAATGTGACGGAACACGGCTTCTACGAGTTCAAGGTTTCTTTTTCCGCGGAAGACCGCCCGACAGGGCGGAGCCCGCAGGAAGAAGGGGAAGTTGCCCACCGATGAGAAAAGAGGTGAAGACATCATGCGTCACGCCCACTGAAACGAAGCGAGCAGGGCTTAAGGCTACTGGTCGGACCCGCGGCAGCGGGTCCGACCAGCCCCTCCCCACCGGAGTCTCGGCCGTCCTGCGCCTGCCCGCGATGCGCGCCGTGTACCTCGCGCACGCGATCTCCATGCTGGGGACCATCGCCGCCGAGGTCGCCCTGTCCGTCCTGGTCTTCCAGCGCACCGGGTCCGCCCTGCTCTCCGCGCTGGTGTTCGTCTGCACCTTCCTGCCGTACGCCGTCGGCGGCACGCTGCTGTCCTCCGTCGCCGACCGCCTGCCCGCCCGCCCCCTGCTGGTCTCCTCCGACCTGATCTGCGCCGGCTGCGTCGCGGCGATGACGATCCCCGGAATGCCCGTACCCGCCCTTCTCGGTCTGCTCGTCGTCACCGGTCTCATCGCTCCCGTCTTCCAGGGAGCGCGAGCCGCGAGTCTGGCCCAGCTGCTGGACGGCGACTTGTTCCCCGTGGGCCGGTCGCTGCTGCGCACCATCAGCCAGACCGCGGTGGTGTCCGGGTTCGCGGTCGGCGGCGTCCTCATCGCCCTGGTCGGACCGCGCTGGGTGCTCGTCGCCAACGCCGCCAGCTTCCTGGTCTCGGCCGCACTGCTGAGACTGGGCACCCCCGCCACCCCCGCCAATTCGGCGGCCGGACAGGAGGGAGCGGCAGCCGAACCCTCCGTGCTGCGGGAGTCGCTGAGCGGCCTGCGGTACCTGTTGCGCACCGCGCGGCTGCGCCGGCTGCTCCTGCTGTCCTGGGCGGTGCCCGCCTTCTCCTCGGTGGGCGACGGGCTGGCCGTCGCCTACACCGTCCAGACCGGCGCTGCCGCCACGGCGGCCGGCGCGCTGTTCACCGGCTACGCGGTCGGCACGGTCGCCGGCGAGATCACCGTGGCCCGGCTGTCACCGGCCACCCGCCGGCGTCTCGTCGTGCCGCTGGTGATCCTCAGCCAGTTGCCGCTCGTCTTCTTCGCGGCCTCTCCTTCCGTCCCCGCCGCCGCACTGCTGCTCGCCCTGTCCGGTGCCGGCTTCGCCTTCAACCAGGGCATCGACCCGCTGATCCTCGCGGCCACCGAACCCGCCTACCGCGGACGGCTGTTCACCGTGCAGAGCAGCGGCCTGATGACCGTCCAAGGCGTCGGCATCGCCCTCTTCGGGGCCGCCGGTACGGTCTTCGCCCCCGGCCTGGTCGTCTGCGCGGCCGGGTCGGTGGGTGCCGTCGTCGCCCTCACCCTGGCCCGTTCGGCTCTCCGTGCGACCCCGTCCCCCGTCATCCCGGCCCCCGCGCCGGCCGCCATGAGCGAATAAGGGCCCTCGCCACCCGGGCAGGGCCCTGACCGAAATCGATCCGGCTGTGAGACGCGCCACGTCTCACAGCCGGATTTCGCCGTTTGTCCACGACAAACCAAAAGAAGTGAGGAATCGGATTCCCCTATCGGAATTCAGGAATTCCGATGCCCCGCAGAACGTTCCCGGAAAGGCTTTACGCGCCACCCTCGGAATGATGTCATTGATTCAGCGCGGAAATCCCGCCGCAATTACCCGGGAGATCGAGGGAGGTGTAGAGATATGGACATCGTCATCATCGAGGACCGCGAGGTCGTGGCCCACCACCCGAGCCTCTGACGAGGTGATCCGATCCTGAAAGCTCCGAAGGGAGGTGAACGGAATGGACATCGTCATCATCGAGGACCGCGAAGTTGTGGCCCACCACCCGAGCCTCTGACGAGGTGATCCGATCCCGAAAGCTCCGAAGGGAGGTGAACGGAATGGACATCGTCATCATCGAGGACCGCGAAGTTGTGGCCCACCACCCGAGCAAGTAGCTGAGAAAGGGCCCGCATGAACGAGGGGCCCGAAGCATGAAGCGCTCGGCTGCGAGACGGGCCGTGTCTCGCAGTCGGGCGTGCTCGCGCCACCAAGCGACTTTGCACCTTCCAACGTAATCCCCCGCACTGCGCCCAGGAAACGGATGAGGAGACTCGACCATGAAGGTCCGCCGCCGGGAACACCTGGTCTGCAGCTGGCAAAAAGACGGACTGCGCATGGGAATTCCCGGGCAGCGCCGCTGGATCGAGGTCACTCCCGATCTGCTCGACCTCCTGGCCAAGGCCGGCGCGGGGGCCGACGCGGAGGAGCTCGCCGAGCGGTATCCCGTCGAGGAGCGCGCCCGGGTGCGGCAGGCCGTGGAGACCCTCACCGGCCTCGGCGTCCTGGTCCCGAACGAGGGCGCTCCGCCGCTGCCCGAGCTGTGGGAGCGCTGGGGCCCCGTCACCGAGCGCTTCCACGACGAGGCGCGCAACGCCAACTACCTGGTCCATTCACCCCAGCGGGTCGAGCTCGTCGAGGAAATCCTGACCGAGGGCGGCGCCCCGGACATCTTCAAGGAGTATCCGGGGAACCCGGTCGTGATGCTGCCGCGGCGACCGCTGCGTCTGGACGTCCCGGTCGAGGACGTCTTCGCCACCCGGCGTACGCACCGCAAGTTCACCGGCGCCCCGGTCTCCCTGGACCAGCTCGGGACCCTGCTGTTCCACAGCTTCGCGCCGCACCGGTTCATCCACGGCGGCCCGTTCGGCGCCCAGCAGTGCCGGGTCAGCTCCTCCGCCGGCGGCCGCCACGAGGTCGAGGCGTACGTCGTGGTCTACGACGTCGAGGGTGTCCAGCCGGGCCTCTACCACTACTCGGCCGCCCGCCACGCCCTGGAACTGCTGGACCCGGACGCGCCCCGGGAGCGGGTCGCGGAACTCACGTACCACCAAGAACCCTCCTACGAGGGGGCGTTCACGATCTTCACCACGGCCGTCGCCAACCGGCTCGCCTGGAAGTACCGTCATCCCCGCGCCTACCGGCTGTGGATGTACGACGCCGGCCACTACGGCCAGACCTTCGCCCTGGCCGCCACCGCGCTGGGCCTCGGCCCGTTCCAGACCGTCGCCTTCGCCGACGACGAGGTGGAGCGCTTCCTCGGGGTGGATCCCGCCGAGGAGTTCGCCGTGTACCTGCTCTCCGCCGGCATCCCGGACGGCCCCGGGCCGCTGGTCCCCGCCGACTTCGCCTTCCCCCCGCCCCAGGAAGTCCGATGACGATCACGACCGCCGACGACGCCGTCAAGGCCGCACACGCCCCCGCCGCGGCCGACGCCGACGGGCTCGCCTCGCTCGTGGGCGACCCCGAGACGTTCCTGCGCGCGCACTGGACCAGGACCCCCCTGCTGCGGCCCGCCGCGTCCGCCGACGCCTTCGCCGGCCTCCTCGCCCTCGCCGACATCGCCGATCTGCTCACCACCCGGGCCCTGCGGCTGCCCCACGTCCGCCTGGTGCGCGACGGACAGGCGGTCGCCGAGAGCCAGTACACCGGCATCCGCCACATCGGGCACGGCACCGTGACCGATGCGATCGTCCCGGAGAAGGTGCTCAGCCACTTCAGTCTCGGCTCGACCCTCGTCCTCGACGCCGTGGAACTGCTCGTCCCCTCCGTACGGGCGCTCTGCGGCCGGCTCGCGGCCGCCCTGGCCTGCCCCGTGGACGCCGTCGCGTTCCTCACGCCGCCCGACCGCAAGGGCCTGGCCCCGCACATCGACGACGAGGACGTCTTCGTCCTCCAGCTCTCCGGCAGCAAGCAGTGGACCGTCCACGAGCAGCTGCGGCCGGTGCCCCTCACACCGGGCGCCCTGTCACCGTCCGCCCTCGGCCCGGTCGCGCTCACCCCGCTGCTCAACCCCGGCGACGTCATGTACGTGCCGCGCGGCACCCCGCACCACGCCGAGTCCACCGGCGGCCATTCCCTGCACCTCTCCCTCGCCGCCCGGCGGCCCACGCTCGGCGCGCTCACCGCCGACACCGTGCTCTCCGCGCTGCGCGAGGCCGGGCAGGACCGCGACCTGAACACGCTCGACCCGGCCGAGGAGATCGGCGCCCTGGTGCGCGAGCTCGCGTCCGGCGCACTCGACCGGCTGCCCGCCGTACCCGCCCCGCCCGCCACCGTCGGCACGGGCGAGGGGGGCACCGCGCTCGCCGCCGTGCTGCACGGTCTCGAGGCCCTGGCCACACCCGGCGCCCGCTACACGGCGGCCGGCCGGATCCGGCTGCGCGACGACGAGGGCGGAGCGCTGGAGGCCGACTTCGGGCGCTTCCGCGCCCAGTTCCCGGCCACCGCCCGCGAGGTCCTGGAGCGGCTCGCCGGCGGCGGCACCGTCCGCTCCGGCGACTTCACCACCGACGATCCGCACGCCGTGGGCAGCGGCCCGCTGAGCCAGCTCCTGGTGCGCGGCGCCCTGCGCCTCGCACCCTGACCCCGCACCTCTGCACGCCCCCCCTCTGCACGCCCGTCCGGCAACTGGCGATCCGACAACCGAAGGGAGCGGACCATGGCCCTGGGACGCTGCATCTCCACATCCGCCGACACCTTCCGCGACCGGATATTCGGCCGTCGGCACCTGCACAGCACGGCGGCCGAACTGCCCGGCGGCTTCGCCGACCTCTTCTCGCCCGAGGCCCTGGACGACGTACTCGCCGCGGGCCTGCGCACCTCCTCGATCCGGCTGCTGCGCGACAACGTCGAAGCGCCCGTCACCCGGGGCGCCGTAGCCGAGGAGGGCGACACACCGGGCGCCGCGCCGTTCGTGTCGACGGACACCGTGCGCTCCGCGCTCGCGTCGGGGCACACCCTCATCATCCGTTCCCTGCAGCGCATCCACCCTCCGCTGCGCCGCTTCGCCCACGAGCTGTCCGCCGAACTCGGCCACCCCGTACGCATCAACGCCTTCGTCACCCCTCCGCACTCACAGGGCGTGGACCTGCACTACGACATCGAGGACGTCCTCGTCCTGCAGATCACCGGCAACAAGCGGTGGGAGCTGCGCACCCAGCCGTTCACCGACCCCCTGCCGCGGCACGCCTGGTTCGACTCCACGGACCGCCGCCGGAACGAACTGCGCGCCGAAAGCGAGCCGCTGGCCGAACTGGTGCTGCGCGAGGGCGACTCGCTGTACTTCCCCCGCGGCACCTTCCACTCGCCCCGCACGCAGGAGGACCTCTCCATGCACCTGACGATCGCCATCCCCCCGGTCACCCGCCACGACCTGCTGACCGAGCTGGTCAGCCAGGCCGTCGGCGACGATGCCTGGCTGCGCGGAACCGTCTCGCTCGACGCCCTGGAGGACGACGCGGAGCTGGCGCGCACCGTGCTCGCCGAGGCGGCGGAGCGGCTGGCCGCGTCCGCGAAGACGGCCGACCCCGCCGACGTCCTCTGGGCCGTGCGCAAGGCCGCCTTCAAGTCCGTCGTCCCCGAACCGGTCTCCGTGCTGCCCGGGTCCGCGGCGGCCGCCCCCTACCGACTGCGCGACGGGGCGGTGTTCCGGGTGACGGAGGAGAAGGACGGCACCGCGCTGCTGACGACGGGCACCCACTCGGCCCGCCTGCCGAAGGCGGTCGCGCCCGCACTCCGCTCCTTGCGCCGCGGCCCGGACCTCGACTTCGGGGCACTGGTCAAGGCGCTCGGCGTCCAGGACGCCACGGAGGTCTCGCAGGCGCTGGTCAGCATCGGGCTCGTGGCACCGGTCGGCCCCCGCGAGCGCGCTCAGGACCGCGATCACGACGGTGACGGCGACCGCGACGACGAGGCCGCCGCATGAGCACCGAGTTCGTACCGGGCCAGGCCGGCCGGGCCGGCCCCGTCCCCGAGACCCTGCGCGCGCATCCGCGGTTCCTGCGGGTGTGGCTGGGCCAAGCCAGCGGTGCCGTCGGCGACCAGCTGCTGCCGGTGGCGCTGAGCCTGTACGTACTCAACTCGGGCGGCGGCGCCGGCGAGGTCGGCCTGGTGCTCGGCGGCCGCGCGGTGTCGCTGGTCCTGTGCCTGCTCGCGGGTGGTGTGCTCGCCGACCGGATGCGACGCACCCGGATCCTCTTCGCCGCCGATCTGTTCCGCGCCG
Source organism: Streptomyces sp. NBC_01439 (assembly GCF_036227605.1). Lineage (GTDB taxonomy): Bacteria > Actinomycetota > Actinomycetes > Streptomycetales > Streptomycetaceae > Streptomyces. Next base: position 4,717,465 of record NZ_CP109487.1, read on the forward strand.
TACTGATCCTCACCGCGGCCGCCCTGCTCACATGGCTGCCGATCGCCGCGCTGCCCGTACTGACCATGCTGATGGGCGGGGGAGAGGCGATGTCCCGCCCGGCCGCCCGCTCCCTCATCCCCTCGCTGCTGCCCGACGGGCTGCTGGAGCGCGGCAACGCCCTGGTCGCCGGCGCTCACCGCAGTTCGGCCGTGCTGGGCGCGCTGCTCGGTGTCGCACTGGTGGCCCTCGTGGGTGTGCGTACGGCGCTGGTCCTCGCCGGCCTGGTCTTCGCGCTGGGCGCGCTGACCGTGCTGAACGTGCCGGAAGAGGCGCCTTCCTCCGGCAGCGAGCGCCGTTCGGTGCTCAAGGACGCGGCCCACGGGCTGCGGGAGGTGCGCCGCAGGCCCTGGTCGATGGCCGTGATGTTCACCGTCTGCCTGCACCTGTTCGCCGGGTCCGCGACGGCGCTGACCCTGCTGCCGGTGGTGGCCCGCGAGCACTTCGGCGGCGACGTCGCCTACGGCGTGGTCCTGGCCTCGATGGCCGTCGGCGCGCTCCCGGCGATCGTCGTGGCGGGCCGCTGGCGTCCGAAGGCCCCCGGCACGGTGGCCATGCTGGTGCTCACCGGGTACGCCCTGGTCCCGCTCTCGCTGGCGGGCCCGTTCCCCCTGGCAGGGGTCATCGCCTGCTTCGCGCTGGGCGGTTTCGTCGTGGAACTGTACTTCGTGTACTGGGTGTCCGCGCTGCAACGGGCCTTCCCCGGCGACGTCCTGGGCAAGGTGTTCGCCCTGGACCAGCTCAGCGCCTACGCCCTGCTCCCCCTCGGCTACCTCCTGGTCGGCCCGTTCGTCGGCGCCTTCGGCGCCCGCGCCACCCTGATCGGCGGCGGCGTCCTGGTCGTGGCGTCGAGCCTGTTGTGCCTCGCGGTCCCGGGAGTGGCCCGCCTCGGCGACCGGTCGTGACATCCGGCGAAGGGGCCCACCGTCCGGGAGGGCCCCGTCGACGCTGGAAGCGACCGGCCGTGCGGATGAGTGCGGACGAGCGACGCGAGATCCTCGTCCGGGCGGCGGTGGTGGAGTTCGCCAGAGGTGGCTACCACGGCACGTCGACGGAGTCGATCGCCCGGCGGGGCGGTGTCTCACAGCCCTATGTCTTCCGGTTGTTCCCGACCAAGCAGGTGCTCTTCACCGCTGCCACGGACCGGTGCTTCCGTCGCGTCGCGGAGGTCCTCGTACAGGCGGCCAAAGGCTCGTACGGTGTCGAGGCGTTGGCGGCGATGGCCGATGCCTACGCGGGACTGCTCGAGGAACGTGACGTGCTGCTCATGCAGATGCAGGCCTACGTCGTCGCCGCCTCACCGGAGCAGTCCGCATTCGCGGAGGGCCTGCGTCAGCGCTGGTTCGATCTGTGGGAGCTGGTCCACAGCCGTTCCGGGGCCACGCGGGAGGAGCTCGACGCGTTCTTCGGCAGCGCCATGCTGATCAACACGCAAGTGGCGCTCGGAGCGGCGGTCCGGAGCGCGGCGCCCCGCTGATCGTCCCGCGGCAGCCTTCGCAGGTCAGATGCAGTGCGCACGCCGAGCACCGAGTGGTTCCCGAGCGTGTGGCGCGGGTTCGATCCCCGTCGTCCCGGCCGGGGCGCGGAGCCGCCGCGGTGCGGCGGGCATCAGCGGCGGAGGGCTTCCGCCGGCTGGATGCGCGCCGCGCGCCATGCGGGGTAGAGGCCCGCGACGAGGCCCGTCGCCAGTCCGATGGCCGGTGCCGCTGCCGCCGTCGCCGGGTGGACCACCGGGGTCCAGTCGCGGACCACGGCGACCACCACCACGGTCAGGACGCCCAGGGAGGTGCCGACGAGGCCGCCCAGCGCGCCGAGTGCGCCGGACTCCGCGAGGAACTGCACCGTGATGTGGCGTCCGCGTGCGCCCAGCGCCCGGCGCAGACCGATTTCCCCCGTGCGCTCCAGTACGGCGACCAGGGTGGTGTTCGCGATGCCGACGGCGCCGATCACGAGGCAGATGGCCGCCAGGAGGAGGAACAGCCGGTTCAGGTCGTCGCCGACCTGGCCCCGCAGCGTCTTGGGGTCCGGTGGCGGAATGACCTTGAAGTACTCCGGGTGATCGGGGCGGAGCGCCGTCGGGGCCTCGTGCCCGATCTGCGGAGCCGCCCCGAGACTGGTCGTGACCAGCATCTTCGCTCCGCCGGAGGTGGGCGTGCCCCAGATGCGTTCCGCCGTGCTGCGCGGTACGACGACCGACAGCAGCAGGTCGGCCTTCCGCTCCGTGCCGGCGACGATGCCGATGACGGTGAACGGCCGGTTGCCGATGAAGATCGCCGGGTTGGTCTCCAGTGTGGTGATGCCGAGCCGGTCGGCAACTCCCGTCCCGATGACGGCCACCGGCGCCGCTTGATCGGAGGCGTAGGCGTCGTAGAGCCTTCCCTCCGCCAGGCGGGCGCCCGCCGCGGCGAGCACCCCGGGCGAGGCGGCCACGACGTCCGTGGTGTTCTGGGCTCCGCCGCCCCCGACGACGGCGGAGGAGCGCACCGCCTCCTCCGCCTCCAGCCTCACCGGCCAGAACACCCCTGCGTGCTCGACCCCGTTGAGCCGCTCGATCCGTGCGTCGGCGTCCGTCGGGAAGGCGAGCCCGGCGAACTCGCTCTGTTCGTGGCCGATGTCCTCGATGGTCACCTCGGTCGCGCTGAGGGCGTTGAACCGGGTGTCGATCTGTGAGGAGGTGGTGGCGGTCAGTCCGAGGATCGCCACGAAGGTGCCCACGCCGAGGACCGTACCGAGGGCGGTCAGAGCGGAGCGACCGGGCCGCTGGAGCATTCCGGCGAGGGACTCGGAGAGCACGTCGTGCCAGGCGAACACGGAAGGCCGGATGGGGTTCGTACGCCGCGCGCGCCTCATGTGGCCACCTCGGAAGCGACCGGGTCCGAGACGCTCAGCACTCCGTCTCGAATCGTCACGGTGCGCTTGGCGCGGGCCGCGACGAGCGGATCGTGGGTGATCACCAGCACGGTCATGCCGTCCGCGTGCAGCCTTTCCAACAGGGCGAGTACGGAGTCGGCGTTCGCCGTGTCGAGGTTTCCGGTCGGTTCGTCGCACAGCAGCAGGGACGGCCGGGTCACCAGCGCCCGTGCGATGGCCACCCGCTGCCGCTCCCCGCCGGACAGCCTCGTGGGCAGTGAGTCGACGCGGTGGCCGAGACCGACCTGCTCCAGTGCGTGCAGGGCACGGGCGCGCCGCTCCCGCCGGGGTGTGCCGTCGTAGACCAGGGCGAGCGTCACGTTCTCCAACGCGCTGCGCTGGGGCAGCAGGTGGAAGGACTGGAACACGAACCCGATGCGCAGTCCGCGCAGCGCAGTGCGGTCGGCGTCCCGGAGGGTGCCGGTGTCTATGCCGTCCAGGAGGTACGTTCCGCCAGTGGGGGCGTCCAGGAGCCCGACGATGTTGAGGAACGTGGACTTCCCCGACCCCGACGGGCCGACGACGGCCACGAACTCGCCCTGCTCGACGGTCAGGTCACAGGCTCTGAGAGCGGTCACGGGAGGCGGTCCGGGATAGGTCAGTCCGATCCCGCGGAACTCGATCACCGGCTCGGCCGTCGCCCCGTCGGCGGCTGCGGCCCCGTCGGCCTCGGCGGCCGCGGTCGCGGTCACGGGGAAGCCTTCTCCCGCGGCACTCCGGTGATCACCCGGTCGCCTCCGGTCAACGAACCGTCCGCCACGGGTGTCACGGCCACAAACCCGTCCCCCGCCGTACCCGTCCGTATCTCCACCCGACGCCGCTCGCCGCTCGCTTCGAGCACGGTCACGGTGGTCCGGCCGTCGGCTCCGGAGCTGATCGCCGTGATCGGCACGACGAGCGCCTTGCCGTCCGTCGACGCCGCGGTGACCGTGACGCGTACGTCCTGGCCGGTCAGGTCGGCCTTCAACGGCGTGCTGGGAGTGATCTCCACGAGCCAGCCCGTCGCCCCCTGCCCGCCCGCAGCGGGCACACCCGCCCCGCCCTTCGCCTGTCCGGTCGACGAACCGGCAGTGGAACGCTTGTCCGAGACGAGCGTGACCTCGCCCTTCGCGGACGTACCGGTCACCTCGGAGTAGATCTCGGCCGCGCGTCCCGGCCGTATGAGGTCCTTCTGGTACTCGGGGACGTACGCCTGCACCAGGAGCTTGCCGGCGGACAGCGTCATCGCGGTGCCGGTCGCCTCGCCACCGACCTTCGCGGCCACCGAGTCCACCCGGGCCGGGAAGCTCTGCAGGAACACCACCTCGGCCGCGGGCAGCTTCGGCCCGGCGACCGTCTCGGCGGCGGCGAGCTTCTTCTGTGCCGCGGCCAGGTCCTCCTGCGCCCTGCGCACGGCCTTGCCGTCGTCACCGCCGGCCGGGCCGGCGGTGGTCGCCCCGGAGCCCGGCTTGGCACCCTGCGTCCGCGCGCCCTGGGCGTCCTCCAGAGCGCGTTGGGCGGCGGTGACCTGGCTGCGGGCCTCCGCGACCGGGTCGCCTTCGGCACCGTTCGCGGATATCGGGTTGTAGCCCGCCGCCTTGTAGAAGGAATTGAGTGCGGCCTTCGTACCGGAACCGAAGCTGCCGGCGGCGTCGGGCGCCGACGAGTGACCGAGTGCCCGCAGCGCGTTCTGCAACTGCTTGATGTCGTCGCCCGTGGCGCCGGGGCTCAGGTCACGGTAGACGGGCAGGCCGCCCTCCAGGGCGAACACGGGTCGCCCGGACACCTCCATCAGGACCTGTCCGGCCCGCACCGTGTCCCCCGGCCGCACCCCCGTCTTGGTGATCACCGGGCGCGCGGCGCCCTCGCCGGCGGTCACCTGGGGAATCACCTCGACCGTCTGGCCCGCGACCACTTGGCCGCGGGTGATGACCGATGACGTGAGCACCCGGTTCTCCACGGGCGCGGTCAGCACGTCCGGCCGGGGCGCCGCGGCTTCCGCGGCGACCTGCGCGGGCGACTTCACCAGCAGCGCCGCCCCCAGGCCCCCGAGGGTCGTGAGTACCGCACCCGCGGCAACGGCTAGCAGCCATCGGCGCCGGCCCGATACGCCGCTCGAACCCGCTTCGGGCACCGCCGGTTCCAGAAGGTTCGACTGAGCCGCATCCGTCGTGGTGCCACTGTCCTGCGCCATCCGTGCCCTTCTTCGTATGACAGGCGTACGCGGCTCAGCCGCCGACCGCGCCGCCGCTCGCGTCCGAGGAGCACTTCCGAGCGGCGAGCTGGAACGTGGCCGTCGCGTACGTCGGCTGCTCCTCGGCGGTCAACTCGACCACGGCCGTCTTCGGGTCGGGGTCCGGGTAGTTGGGGAAGCCGTTCTCGCGCACGCAGGCGCTGAACTTCTTCGCCTTGGCCACGGCGTCGGCCGGTGCCGGAGCGGCCGCTTCCCGGCCGGGAAGCAGATCGGCGCACTTCGCCTGCGCCTTGGTCTCGACAGCGGCGTCGTACTTGTCCTTGTCCACCCGGAGCTGCCCGTCGTCGCGCTTCTCCAGAGTGACGCCGTTCGCTTCGAGGCACCGGTAGTAGGCCTGCTCCTGGGCGCTCGGCGGCGGGGACTTCGTGTCCGACGCCTGGCCGGAACCTCCCGAACAACCGGTGACCAGGGCGGAGGCGAGCAGCGCCGCCGCCACGAATCCGGGCACGGCCGGACGAACGAGCATGGAGACTCCGATGAACGTGAACGGGGTGAGCGGGCACGGGTGCCCCAGCCTCGCCCGGCGGAACCGCCGGAGGCGGAGCAGGCATGAGTCTGCCGGAGCCTTCCGGGCCGAATGATCGAAGAGTAATTCGATCGGATCGGCTACGTCTAGCTCCTCAAAACAAGTAGACAGTCGAGTTATGGCCATGCTCTACTGCGGCTGCTTTCGAGTGATCTTGACCATCAACTCGCAACCAGGGGGCGGAACATGGACATCAAAAAGACCAAGAGGCGCGTCGCGACACTCGCGGTGTCGGCAGCCGCGATCAGCGGGCTCGCGCTGAGCACCGCCGCACCGGCATCGGCCTGGACCCAGTACAACGGCAACCTGGAGTCCATGGAGTTCGGCCTGTACTACAACTCGGGGCAGGGCGGCTGCGTCTTCGACCTCGGCTCTTCCCTGGGCGACTTCGCCGGCCACACGTTCGTGGGCGGCTGCTCGGGCTCGGGCCAGAAGACGAACGACAACACGGCGTCGTACTGGAGCCGCTCCAGCTCCACCTGGTACGTCTGGACCGACCACTACCAGGAGGGCACGCGCGGCTCGATCCCCGCCGGTTACAGCGGCAACGCCTCCGACACCTACAAGAACAAGATCTCCTCGGCCTCGTGGATCATCTTCTGATCCGGCGCCACGTGGCCGCCGTCGGTGCCGTCCTCGCTCTGGCGGGCTGCTCCGCCACGGGCACGGACGGCACCGCCGGAAACACGGAACCGCCGGTGAGCTCCACTCCCGCCATGCTCAAGACCGTGGGCATCAGCTTTCCGCTGGACGCCTACGAGGCCACTCCCGAGCAGAGCGACACGCTGACGCGGGCACAGTCCACGCTCACCAGCCAGTGCATGGCGCAGCTCGGCTTCACGTACCGGGCCCCCGAGCAGCGCATCCCCTCCGCCAACAAGTCGAACGCCCGTGTCTTCGGTCTGTCGGACCCGGACACGGCGGCCCAGTACGGATACATGAATCCCGGGATGGCCAACGCCCCGGAGCAGCCGAACCCGGGGAGTGCGCTGACCGAGGCGGAGACGCTGGCCCTCAACGGATCGAACGACCTGAACCCGGCCGACTTGCCCAAGAATCTGGACGAGGCGCAGAAGTCCGGCGGAAGCAGCGTGAAGTTCAACGGGAAGCCGGTGCCCGTGGGCGGCTGCGTCCGCGAGTCCTTCCTCAAGCTCTACGCGCGCAAGGCGAACGAGGTGGACATCCTCTTCGTGTTCAACCTCAAGGGCGAGGCCGAATCGAAGACGCGCGAGGACTCCCGGGTCCGCGCGGGCAACAAGCGCTGGTCGGAATGCATGTCGAAGGTCGGGTACCGGGCCACGGATCCCATGCAGGCGACCAAGGAGCTGGGTATCGCCGGGACCGAGCTCTCCGGCCCCAAGGCGGTCGCCGCCGCCAAGGCTGACGTGCAGTGCAAGCAGGAGGTCAACCTCGTGGGAGTGCACTACGCGGTGACGACGGCCTACCAGCGACAGCTGGCCGAGAAGCACGTGGAGACGCTGGCACTGGTCAAGGAGCAGCTGGAGTCCCGTCTGCAGCTGGCTGCTTCACTGACGCACTGAGTCGCGCCGGGCGTTCGCGGTGGAGGGAGACCCAGGTCGGCGACCTGGGCCTCCTTCGTTGCCTGCACCCGGATCAGCGGACGACGGCGGAAGCGCCGGCCGGTCCGGCCCAGCGGTTACTGCGGCCCGCGCAGCCCTGCGACGAGGATCGCGACCAGTTGGCGGGCGTCGTAGCGGGGGTCGCTCTCGGCCCCGATGCAGAGGTTCCCGATGCCGCGCATGAGCTGGTACGCGGTGAGGCCGGTACGGATCTCGCCCGCGGCGGCGGCCGCCTCGAGCAGTTGCGTGCACACGGGGACGAGCCGGTCGAGGAAGTGGGCGTGCAGCGCCTCGAAGCCGGCGTTGTCCGCCTGCATCGCAGCGGCGAGGCCGTGCTTGGTGACCAGGAAGTCGACGAAGAGGTCGACCCACCGTTCGAGTGCGGCGTGCGGTGTGGGGCCGGCCGCCAGCAGGGCCGGGCCCGCTTCGGCGCAGGCGTCGACCTGGTGGCGGTAGACGGCGATGACGAGGTCCGCCCGGGTGGGGAAGTGCCGGTAGAGCGTGGCCACGCCGACGCCCGCCTTCGCCGCGATGTCGCGTACGGGCGCTTCCACGCCCGAGGCGACGAAGACCGCCGCGGCCGCGTCCAGCAAGGTCTGCTGGTTGCGCCGGACGTCCTTGCGCTGGGGTCCTGCCGCACTCTCCTGCCGGCCACTGTCACCCACTGCGGCACTCCTTCCACGACGGGCCTTGCAAAGTGGAACTACGTTCCGTATCGTTCTTAGCGGAACAATGTTCCGCTTTGCTCATCATGGCAGACCCGGGGACCGCCGTCACGCGCCCCGTGGACACGCGGGCTCCCCGCCGAAGGAACCCCACCGGCTTTCGGCCCTATCCGAGCCCAAAGGTCGGGGCCCACGGGTCGTCGATGTCGAGCGTGATCTCGAATCCCGCGGTCGAGCTGACGGTAGCCACGCTCCCTGACCGTCGAATCCGATCGAACGGATTGGATTCCTCGAAGAACATCGCCCAGATGAGCGCGCGGTCAACGGTCAAGCGCGCAATGAACCCCTCCGACCCGTGCGCCCCCTCACCGCCCCACAGCAGCCCCTCCCCTCCCAGGTCCACCGCGGCGAGCCCATCGACCGAAGACACCCACGACGGATCGCCTTCCAGCACGTCGTCGAGGTCGAAGGGGGCGAGCACCGTGAAACCCCTCGGCGCTTCGGGGTCGAGGGCGACGCCGCAGGAGCGTCCGTCGGCATGGTGCAGTGCGTCCTTGATGGGCAGCTGAAGGCCTTCCCACAGGCGCTCGATCGCAGTCATTCGTCCTTCCCGTTCCGGGGACACGCCCCCAACCACCCGCCCAAAAGGCCACGTTGGTCCGAGCGCGCCCCCCTCCCACGCCTCCTGGAAGGCAGCCGGCACGTAGATCGATTATCGGCCATAGATTCGGCCCTTTGTTCGATATTCGCTCGCGGTGGCAGACGATCTTCTTCTTTACTAGAGGAGGGTGAGCCATGTTCAGATCCGCACGTCGCGGAGTCGTCTTCGTCCTGGCATCGGCGCTCCTGGCTACGGCCGGGGTCACCGATGCAGCGTGGGCACGACCAGCGGCTCGGGCCGCGCAGCCGCCGGATTGGGCGGCGACGCGGTTCGCCAAGGACTTACCGAAGCAGCCCAAGGCCATGTCCTTGGCGGAGCGCCGGAAGGAGATGGACCGGTCCCGGGGGGACCATTCACCGATGCGCGGCTTCGTACAGCCGAAGCCGCCGACGCTCCCCGCAGCTCCGGCGCAGAAGCCGAGTGCCCCGCCGAAGACCGGCCCCGCCAGCAAACCCGCCGGAGAACGGAGCGGTCCGTCCGGGCAAGCGGCAGCAGGGGTGCCGAATCCTGACTGGGTGTCGGCGTACGCGACCGCCTACCCCGGCATGCTGACCATCGGCGGACAGACGAAGTTCTCCTCGGTCCCGGCCTCGTCCGTCTCGGGCCTGTGGCTCTACGTCATGGACGAGCAGAAGAACCCGGTCCTCCAGCAGGAGATCAAGCGCTCGACCGACGACCCGACCGGCAAGTGGGTGGACAGCGGCGCGTGGTGCTACGGCTGGTGGTCGTCCAACCCCTACCCCGTTGACCAGTGCTTCTGGTGGAGTTCCAGCCTGCTCAACGGGCATCTCCAGGACGGCAAGAAGTACTACGCCTGGATCTTCCTCATGGGTTCCGACGGATCGGCGAGCCCCGGGGGGACGACCTCGCCGCTCGTCCAAGCCTTCTACACCCCTGACATTCCCGGCACGCAGGCAGGTCTGTGCACCTGCTACGGGCAGAGCTACCGGGCGGACCCGGTCAACACGGCGACCGGCATGTTCTACGACCGGAACACCGACGCAACGCTGCCGGGCTCCGGGACGCCGTTCTCCCTGGACCGCAACTACCGGTCCGACTCGACCACCGCCGGGCTCTTGGGACGCGGCTGGTCGACGCCCTTCGACTCCAAACTGACGATCGCCGCCGGCAGCAGCGCGACACTTCATTCGGCCGACGGCGCGCAGGTGGTCTTCAAGGAGCAGCCGGGCGGGGCCTACACCACCCCTGCGGCCTCCACCCTCACGCTGGCCAAGACGGGCGCGACGTACACGGTCACCGCCTCGGACCACACGCGGCACACGTACAGTGCCTCGGGCCAGCTCACGTCCATCGTCGACCGCAGCGGCCAGGGCCTCACCCTCACGTACTCCTCGGGCAAGCTCTCGTCGGTCAAGGACGCGGCGGGCCGGAACGTCTCCTTCACGCTCGACGCGGCGGGCCTGCTGACCAAGGTCACGCTGCCCGACGGGACGTCCCTCTCCTACGGCTACACCGACGGCCTGCTGACCTCGGCGACCGACCAGGCCGGCAAGGCCGCCAGCTACACCTACGACGCCAACAAGCGGGTGGCCACGGCCACCGGCCGCGGCGGCGGGAAGGTGTCGAACACCTACGACGCGGCCGGCCGGGTCATCTCCCAAACCGACAGCTCGGGCAAGACCACGAAGTTCACCTGGGACAACAAGCGGGAGTCCCACACCACCGACCCCAACGGTGGCATCTGGACCGACGTGTACTCCGGCAACGTGCTGATGGAGAGCGTCGACCCGTACGGCAAGAAGGTCTCCTACAGCTACGACCGGTACCTGCACCCGGTGTCCATCACCGACGCGCGCGGCAACACCACGGAGATGACCTACGACGCCGCCGGCCGCATGGCCACGCGGAAGTCCCCGACCTCGGTGGGGCTCACGGAAAGCTGGGCCTACGACGCGGCCGGGAACATCTCCCGACACACCGACAGCCGGGGCAAGACCTCGACGTACACCTACGACGCCGCCAACCGCGTCGCATCGAGCACCGACCCGTCCGGTGGGAAGGTCGTCTACGCGTACACGGCCGTGGGCGCGCTCGCGGGCGTCACGACCCCGCGCGGCAAGGCCACCACGTACGCCTACGACACGGACGGCAACCGCACCTCGGTCACCACGGCAGCGTCCGAGAAGACGACGTTCCGTTACGACGCCGCCGGGCGGGTCACCGCGATGACCGACCCGCGGGGCAACGTCTCCGGCGCCGACCCGAACGCGTTCACCACCGGCTACGCCTACGACCAGCGCGGTCTGCTCAGCTCCACGACGGACCCGCTCGGCCACACCACCACGTACGGCTACGACAACGCGGGCCGGCTCACCTCGGTGAAGGACCCTGCGGGCCGGACCACCGCCTACGCCTACGACACGGCCGGACGTCTCACCAAGACCACGAGCCCGGCGGGCAAGGTCACGACGCGCGGCTACGACGCCAACGGCAACCTGGCCTCCTCCACGGACGCCCTGGGCAACAAGACCACCCACACCTACGACAAGTCGAACCGGCTGCTCAGCACGGTCTCGCCGCGCGGCAACCTGTCCGGCGCCAACGCCGCGGCCTTCACCACCACCTACGGCTACGACGAGAACGGCAACCAGACCACGGTGACCGACCCGTCGGGCGCCGTGACGACCACCGCCTACGACGCGCTCAACCGACCCGTCTCCGTCACCAACGCCCTCGGCCAGATCACCAAGACGACCTACGACGGCAACGACAACGTCCTGACGAGCACCGATCCACTCGGAAAGGTCACCAGCTACACCTACACCGACTCCGGTCTCCCCGCGTCCTCCACCGATCCGCTGGGCAAGGTCACCTCCTTCGGCTACGACCCGGACGGGAACCGGACCAGCCTGACGACACCACTGGGCTTCAAGACCACCACCACCTACGACGCCGACGGGCGCATGGCCACGCAGGTCGAGCCCCGGGGCAACGTCGCGGGTGCGGACCCGGCGAAGTTCTCGACCACGTACGCCTACGACCCGGCCGGCAACCTGACCAAGGTCACCAACCCCCTCGGCAAGGCGACCAGCACCTCCTACGACGCCACCAACCGAGTGGTGGCGACCACGGACGAACTGGGCAGGACCACCAGGTCCGACTACGACGAGCTCGGCCGGATCACGAAGGTGACCGGACCCGACGCCGCCGTGACCAGCTACACCTACAACGCGGCCGGCGACCTGGCCACGCGCAAGGATCCGAACGACCACACCACCACCTACGGCTACGACGACACCGGCCGCCCGACGTCCGTCGCCGACCCGCTCGGCCGCAAGGACACCTACGGTTATGACGCCGACGGCAACCGGACCAAGGTCACCAATGCCCGCGGGGTCACCGCCACCGCCACCTTCGACGCCCGCGGCCTGACGACCGCGGTCAACTACAGCGACACCACGCCCCAGGTGACGGCCACGTACGACGCCCTCGGACGTCGGAAGACGGTCACTGATGCCACCGGCACGCGAACCCTGGGCTTCGACGCCGCCGGCCGGCTGACCGGAGTCACTCCGAGTGCGGGCAAGGGTTCGTACAAGTACGCCTACGACGCCGCCGGTCACTTGACCTCGCGGACCATCGACTACAGCGCTCCCCAGCCGCTGGACTGGAGCGGCGCCACCCAGACCGCCTCCGGAGACCTCGACGGCGACGGCTACACGGACGTCATCCGCACCGATGCCACCAACGGCATCCGCACCTTCCTCGGACGTTCGGACGGCACCTTCACGACCGGACCCGCGGTCAGCGGATCGGGCACCGGCTTCCAGCAGGTCCTCACGCTCGAGTACACCGGGGACGGCAAGCTCGACCTGCTGGCCATCGACAAGGCAACGGGTCATCTCCTGCGCTACGACGGCGACGGCAAGGGCGGCTTCGCCGCAGCCGTCGACCTCGGAGCCGGCTGGGGACCGATGACCCTCACCCCGGGCGACTTCAACAAGGACGGCAAGCAGGACTTCCTCGCCGTCAGCTCCACCGCCAACACCATGTACCTCTACCCGGGCAACGGCACGGGAGGCTTCGCGGCCCGCACGACCGTCGGAACAGGCTGGAAGACCTACCGGGTCGTCCCCATCGAATTCAACGGGGACGGAAAGCTCGATCTCCTCGCCGTCAACCCGTCCGACGGGCACCTGTACCTCTATCCCGGCGACGGCGCGGGCAAGCTCGGTGACCGTACCGACCTCGGCGCGGGCTGGGGCGCGATGCAGCTCGTACCCGGCGAGTTCGACAACGACGGCAAGCCGGACTTCCTCGCCGTCGACACCGCCAACCACAAACTGCGCTTCTACCCGGGCAACGGCACCGGCGGCTTCGGCAACCACGTCGTCCAGCCGGACGACTGGACCGCGTACGGGACACCGGCCGTGGGCCGCTTCGGGTCCTCCGCCAACCAGGGCGTCGTCGCCCCGGACACCAGCAACCAGCTGCGCAAGTGGAGCGGCGACGGCAAGGGCAACCTGACCGGCAACGCCGTCGCGACGGGCCCGGCCGGCGGTGCCAAGGTCAGCTACGGCTATGACGCGGACGGACGGCGCACCAGCCAGTCCGGCTCCGCGGGCGCCATCACCTACGGCTACGACCCCGACGGCAGGCTCACGAGCACCACCTTGCCGACGGGCAACGGTCACGTCGAAAGCCGGGCCTACGACAACGCGGGCCGACTGTCCGCCATCAGCAACAGCAAGGCCGCCGCCGTCCTCGCCGAATGGCAGCTCACGCGCGACGACGCCGGCCGGACCACCCGCGTGGCAGCGACCCGTGCCGGCCAGCCGGCGAGCTACCAGTACTACGGCTACGACAGCGCCGGCAGGCTCCTCACCGACTGCACCTCGACCACGCAGGCGGCGAGTTGCCCGGACACGGCAGCCGCCACCACCTACACCTACGACTCCGTCGGCAACCGCAAGACCCAGACCAGGGCCGGTGCCACCACCACCTACACGTACGACGCCGCGGACCAGCTGACCGCCGCCGCCACGGGCTCCACCCACCGCGGCTTCACCTACGACGCCGACGGGAACCAGACCTCGGACGGCGCCAACACCTTCGGCTACGACGCGAAGAACCAGCTCACCTCGGTCACCGTCGGCGCGGACAGCTACACGTTCGCCTACGACGCCGACGGCAACCGCACCAAGGCCTCCAAGGGCAGCACGGTCCTGCGCACCTCCGCCTGGGACGTCAACGCAGCCCTGCCCGTCATCGGGGCCGAGTACGACGCCGCCGGTTCCCGGACCGCCGAGTACCAGTACAACCCCTTGGGCCAGATCCAGAGCGAAACCACCGGTGGCCGCGGCTACTTCCTGCACCACGACCAGCTCGGTTCCGTCACCGACGTGACCGACACGAGCGGAGCCGCACGGATCCGCTACGGCTACACGGCATTCGGTGAAGCCACCAGGACCGATGTGGCTGCCGCTCCGCCCGCCAACCCCTTCACCTACACCGGCGCCTACACCGAGCCCAGCACCAGCGCGGCCGGCTACTACCTGAGGGCCCGCAACTACGACCCCACCACCGGACGGCTCACCGGAACCGATCCCGCAGCGCTTCCGGCCGGCAGGCCGTACATCTCGGCGTACGCGTACGCCGACAACTCACCCACCCGCTTCACCGACCCGACCGGCCTCACCCCGGACGACCCCGACGACGGCAAGGTCCACTCCTTCGGCCAGGCCGCGAGCATCATCGGCGACGGACTGGTGGAGGGCGCCAAGCTGCCCTTCCAGTTCGTCGCGGACATCTACCACGCGCTCAGGGGCCAGAACGGCGGCAGTGGCGCGTTCGTCGACAAGTACCTTCCCGTCCGCCCGGCCTACCGCCTCTACCGGGCCGCCGAGATGTTCCGCGACCAAGGCTGCGAGGAGCTGGCCGACGTCTACAGTCACGCGGGCGACGAACTCGCCCAGCAGCTGGCCGTCACCGGCCTGGGCGGTCTGACGGGGTGGCGCCGGAGCGTCGCCGAGTCGGAAACGAGCATCCTCCGGTCCGAGGGCGCGGCGCGCCCCCCGCTGCCTCCGCTGCGCCAGGCCTACATCGACGAGGTGGAGGGATTGACCCGGCAGGCCGCGGAGATGCGGGCCGCGGGCGCCTCGCCCGAGGTGATCGCCCGCACCTTGCACAAGGCCCGCCGGGACATCGGCGTCAAGTACAAGGACCTCACCCCGGAGCCCAAGCGGAATGAGATCTACGAGCGCAACCTCGGGAAGTACGGTGACAAGCTCGGTCCGTCGATCGATTGGCTCAGGGCGAACGGCAAGACCTGGGAGCAGATCATCGAGAGCGCGACCCGCACCGGCGGGAAGGACCTCGGTCTCGAAAAGAGGACGGAATGATGATCATCCGGTCGTTCGACCGCTACGGCGAGTGGGCCGGTTTTGAACCGGCCACGGGATCACTGGAGGTCCACGGCAGGGACGAACCGACACCACCCGGCGCGCCGGACCCAACGGGCCACTACGGCACCTTGGGTGACGTACCGGTGGTGTTCTACCGGCACGGAGCGACCCTGCACCTCCGCATCGGCGATCAGGAAATCGGACTGGGGAGCAGCCCAGAGGCGCGACACGAACGGCTCGGAGGCCGCTGCCGGCTCACCATCGGCAGCACGTCCGTCGTGTACGCGGCTCCTGCGACCCTGATCGACCCTGCCGAGGACCCCACGCCCTTCGCCGAGCCCGAAGACTTCGACATCGGCCTGTTCATCGTCAACGTGCTCGAAGACCCCGCACGAAGGGACTCCCTCTACACCTCCGAACACGGCTGATCCCGCCGTACCGCCCGGCACGGGGCCGGCACCGCTCCACGGTTCGAGCCCCGTGATCCACTCCATGACGAAGCCCCAGGTCAACGACCTGGGGCTTCGCCGCTTCGGGGCCCGTGTGGGTGGCCGACGGCTGGGTAGCCGCCGGGTGAGAGCGGGCTCTCCGCGCCGCAAAAATACCCCCGGGGGTACCCGTGCTAGGCTCGAAATATACCCCCGGGGGTAATTGTCAGCCGAAAGGAGCAACCGCGTGTTCTTCATCGACACCATCGAGACCGAGGGACTCGGAAACCGCAGCTACCTGGCGGGCGGCGCCACGACCGCGGCGGTCGTCGACCCGCCCCGCGACATCGACCGGGTCATCGCGGCGGCCGCCGCCCGCGGGGTGCGGATCTCCCACGTGGTGGAGACCCACCTGCACAACGACTACGTCACCGGCGGCCTGGACCTGGCCCGCCTGACCGGCGCCGCGTACCTGGTGCCGGCCGGTGCCCGCGTCTCCTTCGCCCGGACGCCGGTGGCCGACGGCGACACGGTGGGCGTCGACGACGGCATCGCGCTGCGGGCGCTGGCCACCCCCGGCCACACTCCCCACCACACCTCCTACGCGCTGGAGGAGCACGGCCGGGTGGCGGCGGTCTTCACCGGCGGTTCGCTGCTGATCGGCTCGGTGGGCCGCCCCGACCTGGTCGAGCCGCGCCTGACCGAGGAGCTGGCCCGCGCCCAGCACGCCTCCGTCCACCGCCTGGCCGCCGAGCTCCCCGACGAGACGGCCGTGCTGCCCACCCACGGCTTCGGCAGCTTCTGCTCCTCCTCCCAGTCCGAGGGCGACGCCACCACCATCGGCAAGGAGAAGAACGTCAACGACGCCCTGGTCAAGGACGTCGACCGGTTCGTCGCCGACCTGCTGGCCGGCCTGGAGGACGTACCCGCCTACTACGCCCACATGGGCCCGGCCAACGCCGCAGGCCCGGATCCGGTGGACCTGAGCACACCGCCCCTGACCGATGCCGTCGACATCGCCGAGCGGCTGGCCGCCGGGGAATGGGTGGTCGACCTGCGCAACCGGATCGCCTTCGCCGAAGGTCACGTCGCGGGCTCGTTCAACTTCGAGGCCGACGGAAAGATCGCCACCTACCTCGCCTGGATGATCCCCTGGGGAAAGCCCGTCACCCTGCTCGCGGAGTCACCCGCCCAGCTCGCCGCCGCCCAGCGCGAACTGGTCCGCGTCGGCCTCGACCGGCCCGCGGCGGCGGCCACCGGCACGCCCCGCGACTGGATGCCCGAAGGGCACGGCCCGCGCTCCTTCCCCCGCGCCACCTTCGCCGACCTCGCCAACCGGGGCGCCCGGGACACCGACTCCACGACGGTCGTCCTGGACGTGCGCCGCGCTGCGGAGCGCGCCCGGGGGTGGATCGCCGGTTCCGTGCACATCCCCGTCCACGACCTGCACCGGCGCCTGACCGAGGTCCCGCCCGGCACCGTGTGGGTGCACTGCGCCGGCGGAATGCGCGCCGCGATCGCCGCCTCCCTGCTGGACGCCGCCGGACGTGACGTCGTCGCCGTCGACGACTCCTTCGACGCCGCCTCCGAGGCCGGCCTGCCCCTCACCGACGGCGACCGGGACCTCTGAACCCGTACTCCCGTACTCCTCCTGCCCCATCGACCCGGAAGGAAGACGGATGTTCCTCTTCCGCCGCGGCCCCGCCCGCATCACCCCCGCCCAGGCCCACCGGCGCACCACCGACGGCGCCGCCGTCCTCCTCGACGTGCGCGAGCAGGTCGAGTGGGACGCCGGGCACGCCCCCGGAGCCGTCCACGCCCCGCTCTCCCGCCTCGTCGCCGGCGCCGCCCTGCCCTCGACCGCGCGGAACCGGCCGCTCGTGGTGATCTGCCGTTCCGGACACCGTTCCCGGCAGGCAGCCGAGCTGCTGACCGGCCGCGGGGGCGACGCGGTCGACGTGAAGGGCGGCATGAACGCCTGGGCTTCCGCCGGACTGCCGGTCGTCGACGAACGCGGAAGCAACGGCCGAACAGCGTGAGCACGCTCATCCTCGCCCTCGCCGCCGGGGCCGTCGTCGGACTCGCCCTCGGGGCACTGGGCGGCGGCGGCAGCGTCCTGGCCGTCCCGGCCCTGATCTACCTCTTGGGCTTCACCCCGGCTGCCGCCACCACCGCCTCCCTGATCATCGTCACCGCCACGTCCGCCACCGCCCTGTACACCCACGCGGCGTCCGGCAACGTCCGTTGGAAGACCGGCGCCCTGTTCGCGGCCGCCGGCATCCCGCCCGCCCTGGCCGCCGCCACCTTGGCCACCCGCGTTCCCGAACCGGTCCTGACCGCGGCGTTCGCCGCCACGGCCGGCCTCGCCGCCTGGCGCATGTTCACCGCCCCCGCCCCCGCTTCCGGCCGGCAGCCCCGGCCCGTCCGACCCGCGCGGGCCGCCGGGGCGGGTGCCGGACTCGGCTCGATCACCGGCTTCCTCGGCGTCGGCGGCGGCTTCCTCGCCGTCCCCACACTCGTCTCCGTACTGGGCCTGCGCATGCGCGCCGCCGTCGGCACCAGCCTCCTCGTCATCACCGTCAACTCCCTCGCCGCACTCGCCGCCCGCACGGGCACCCACACCCCGCTGCACTGGGCGGCCATCGCCCCCTTCACCGGAGCGGCCGTCCTCGGAGCCTGGGACGGCAAACGCCTCGCCGCCAAGGTCTCCGGACCCGCCCTGCAGCGGACCTTCGCGACCGTCCTCCTGACCGTCGCCGCCCTCATGCTCATCGACGCCCTGCACTGACCCCGTGGCCGGCTCCCCTCGACCACACCCGCTCACATACCCCCCGGGGCATCAGGAGCGGATCCCCCCACAAGGACGGAACACCACACCATGGCCCAGCCCCGCCCCCACGCCCTCGACATCCACCAGGCCCACGGCCGCCTGCACGACCTGATCGTCCTGGACGTCCGCACCCCCGGCGAATACGCCACCGGCCACCTCCCCGGCGCCCTCAACATCCCCCTCGACCAGCTCACCCGCGCCCTGCCCGACCTGCGCGAGGTCGCCGCCCGCAGCGACCTCCTCGTCGTCTGCGCCTCCGGCACCCGCGCCGAGAACGCCCGCGCGACCCTCGCCGACAACGGCATCACCGCCACCACCCTCACCGGAGGCACCGGAGCCTGGACCGACGGCGGACTCGCCCTCCACCACCCCGACGGCAACCGGCGCACCACCTGGACCATGGAACGCCAGGTCCGCTTCACCGCCGGCGCCGTCGTCCTGAGCGGCCTCACCCTCGGCCGCCTGCGTCCCGCCTTCCGCCTCGCCTCCGCGGGCATCGCCGGCGGCCTGGTCTACTCGGCCCTCACCAACACCTGCGGCATGGCGGCCCTCCTCGCCAAACTCCCCCACAACCGCCCCCGCCAGGGCGACCTCGAAGCCGCCCTCACCGCCCTCCGCAGCCAATGACTCCCACCGCCCGGATACCCCCTGGGGTACTATCGGGGGAGAGCACACAAGGCCAGGAGGCACCGGTGAAAGTCGACGACGACGCAGTCAACGCAGTCCTCAACCGCCTGCGCCGCGCCCAGGGGCAGCTCGCGGGCGTCATCGCCATGATCGAAGCCGGCCGCGACTGCAAGGACGTCGTCACCCAGCTCGCCGCCGTCTCCAAGGCGCTGGACCGCGCGGGCTTCAAGATCGTGGCCAGCGGCATGCGCCAGTGCATGACCAACGCCGACGAGAACCAGGCCCCCATGACCGAAGAAGAACTCGAGAAGCTCTTCCTCGCCCTCGCCTGACCGGCACCCGCCCCGGCCCGGCCCCTCCGCGGGGCCGGGCCGGGGCGAGACCGGGGGTGCGCCGCCCCCGGAAGCAACGCCGCGCACCACCGGCACGCACATTCCCCTGAGAAAGGTGTTATCGCCGCGCGCCCCACGGGTCTCCTTCAATGTCAGGCCAGGTGGGCCCTCACCTTCGAGGAGATGCGATGCGGTATCACGACGATGAGTTCACGTACGGCGCGGAGGCGGACGTGAACGCGGACGTGGACGGTGCTGGTTCCGGGTCGGGCCGGCGCGGGCGGGCGCGCGCCGCGGGCAGGGCGGCCCGTGGCCACCGCAAGAGCCGGCGCCGAACTCCCCTGATGGCGGCGGCCGCCGTGGTCCTGCTGGCCGGGGTCGGGAGCGGCTACGCCCTCATATCCGGCGGGGCCCCGGAACGCACAGCGGCGACGGGCTCCCCCTCCGCGCTCGCCGGCCGGCCGGACGCGGTGGACGCCCCGCCGACCGGCGCGGCAGATCCGACCACCGGCGCCGACCCGTCGCCGGCCGACGGTACGGCGAGCCCGAGCACCGCCGCTTCCGCGTCCGCATCCGCATCGGCACCCGCATCCGCGCCCGCCGCGCAGGCGAAGGAAGCGGAGCAGCGCTCCGGAGCGACGGCCACGGAGCGCACTGCCAAGCCCACCGCGCCCCCGACCCGCAGCACCTCGGGGAGCGGTCCGACGGGACCGGACCCCAAGGTGCCCGGCGCCCGCACCTCGACGCAGGACGTCGCCACGGCCCAGTCGCTGTCCCTGCAGCTGCTCAACAACGAACGGGCCGCCGTCGGCCGGCCCCCGCTCGCGCTCAAGCAGGACCTCAGCGACTTCGCCCGCAAGTGGGCCGAGCACATGAGGAAGAACGGATTCGCCCACTCCTCGTCGGCGGACCGCGCCTACCTGAAGACGGGCTCACGCACCTGGACCGGCGAGAACATCGTCTGGTTCAGCGATGCCTCGATGACCGCCCAAGAAGCCGCCGAGAAGTTCCAGTCGATGTGGCGCCACAGCTCCGGGCACTACAAGGCGCAGGTCAACCCGGACTTCACCGAGGTCGGCGTGGGCCTCTACCGCGACTCCTCGGGCTGGTGGGGCGTGCACAACTTCTCCGACGGCAAGTGACGCGGCTCCCGCGCACGGCGCCGGGAGCAAGGCCAGGGCCCTGATAGCCGGTCCTTCTGCTCGCCAGAAGGACTTCCTCTTGGACTTGGCGTGCGGCAGCGCGGACCCTGGTGCACGGGCATGCAGCCGCCCGCACCCGCCCGCCGTGAGCACCGACGCACAGGAGCCTACGAACCATGCGCACACGCCTTCTGCTGGGCCTGGCCCTCCTCTCCACCGGACTCCTCGCCGGCGCGTTCGGATACGGAGCGGCCAACCTCGTTCCCACCTTCAACGCGGTACCGCTCGACATACGCCTGTCGTTCCACACCGAACTGATGAAGATGAACGGCATCACCATGCAGGCGGCGATGGGCGTGTCGATCGTCAGCTCGCTGACCCTCACCGCCGTGACGCGCGGCCGTACGCGGCTGCTCGCGGGCGGGGCCGGCCTGCTGGCGCTCACGTCCCTCCTGGTCACCCGGTTCGGCAACGTCCCGATCAACGGCCGGATCAAGGAGTGGGCGCAGGGCTCGGCCCCGGTCGATCACACGGAGGTCCTGCGCCACTGGGAGATGTTCAACGACATCCGCACCGCCACCGCAGTGCTCGCGTTCGCGCTCCTGATCTCCGCCGCCCTAAGGGCCCCGGCCCGCGACTGACCGCGCTGGTACGGGGCCCGGGCGCCCCGACCGTGCCCTACGACCCGGACTGCGCCGCACGGACGATGGCCGCCGCGGCCCGGGACGCGGCCCTTACCGGATCGGCGCTCCGCGCGGCACGGCCGAGCATGAACGCGCCCTCCAGCAGGGCGGTCACCGAGCTCGATAGTCTCCCGCTAGATCGGTCTATCTAGTCGGAGGTAGCACCTTGCCCGAGATCGAACTGAGCGCAGGCGTCATCGAGTTCACCGACACGGGCGGCGACGGAGAGGTCGTGGTCCTCGTCCACGGACTCGGCTTCGACGAGTCGGTCTGGGACCAGGTGGTGCAGGAACTGCGGCCCGACTTAAGGGTGGTGGTGCCCGTACTGCCGATCGGCAGCCACCGCAGGCCGATGCGGCCGGACGCGGACCTCTCCGCACACGGGATCGCCGCGCTCCTGGCCGAGTTCCTGGAACGCCTCGACCTGCGCGACGTCACCCTGGTCCAGAACGACGCGGGCACGGCCCAGCTCCTGGTGGGCGTGCGCGACGAACGCATCGGCCGCCTGGTGCTCACCTCGTGCGAGGCCCTGGACAACTACCCGCCGGGCATCCAGGGCCGGACCCTGCACGCGGCCGCGCGCGTGCCGGGCGGCCTGTTCCTGCTGCTGCAGTCCTTCCGGGTCCCCTTCCTCGTGCGGATGGGGAGCTCGCTGGGCGGGATGGCGCGGCAGCCGATCCCGTACGCGCTGGTCCGACGCTGGTACCGGCCCCTGCTCAGCCGGCGTGCGATCCGTCGGGACCTCGCCAAGTTCTGCCGCAGCACCCGGAAGGACACCTACCTCGAGGCCGCGGAGAAGCTCGCGGACTTCGACCGGCCCGCGCTGGTCGCCTGGGGCGCCGAGGACCGCATGATGCCGCCCGCCACGGGCCGTCGGCTCGCCGAACTGCTGCCGCAGGGGCGGTACGTGGAGATCCCCGGGGCGCGCACGCTCGTCCAGCTGGACAATCCCGGGGCCCTCTGCGCGGAGTTGCGCCGTTTCATCCGGGAAACCGCTTGAGGCCCGGTCCGTAGCCGCCGTCCGCCAGCCGCCGAACTGCTGCTCGACACCGTCGCCACCGATGCAGACCGGAAAGCGCCGCCCGTGTCCGCATGAGAACCGTCGACGGCGAAACCCCCGGGTATCGGACCACGGTCCGATACCCGGGGCCGTGGAAGTGGACCGTGCTCCGACGCGCCAGCACCCTCCCCGGCGCGATCGTTCCCGGTATGACGACGACGCCGAGGACACCCCCCGTACGCGACATCCCCGCACCCGCACCCACAGTCACGCCCACCTCCGCACCCGTCCCGGCGAAGGCCCGGCTGCTGCCGGTGGACCGGTCGGGCGACTGGTCCTTCCCCGGCCGGTGGGTCGGCGGGGTCTCACTGGTGACCGGACCGCTGCTGCTGGCCACCGGAGTCCTGCTGCGGCTGCCGTTCCACTTCTTCTACCCCGAGCAGCTCGCCGCCCGCGTCGAACACCCCGGCCTGATGGCCACCGCCTACGGCGCATTCGCCGCCGGAACGGTCCTGCTGTGGCCCGCCCTCGCCACGCTCGCGGCCCGGATCGCGCCCCGCAGCCCGGGCGCCGCACTGTGGGGCGGTGTCTTCGCCGTCCTCGGGCTCTTCGCCCGAACCTTCCACGCCGGGGTGGACCACCTCGCCTTCCAGCTCGCGGACCGGCAGGGAGCGCAGGCCGCCACCCGGTTCGTCGGCGAGACGTACGGCGCCTTCCACGTCTTCAGCACCCTCAACATCGCGATCACGGGCGGCTGGCTGATCCTCGCCGTCGGAGCCTGGCGGGCGCGCGTACTCGGCCCGGTGCGCGCCCTCGCGCTCGCGGCGGCCGCCGCGCTGCCACTCGGCGTGCTCAAGGGCACCACCCCGCTGTCGGTGGTGGCCGCCGCGGGCCTGTGCCTCGCGCTCGTCCCGCTGGGCATCGCCGTCCTGCGGGACGGCGGACCGGCGCCGCGCCGTGCGAGCGTGCTGCGCTGGACCGCGGCGATCGCCGTCACCGTGGCCCGGGGTCAGCTCCGTCAGGGCGTACGAGGTCGGCCACATCGTGCCCTCGTCCAGCGGGGCCGGTCGCTGAAGCCGAGGGTGGCGTACCGGGTCTTGAACTTCTGCGTGCCCTTCATGTGCAGGTTCCTCGCTCGCGGAGCTCGATCGGATGGTGCGGGTCATGGATCAGGCGGTGGTGGCCGGTACCGCTGCTTCCCACGCGAAGCCGTCCGGGTCGGTGAAGGGCCCGCCGGCGCCGCCGATCACGAGCCGGTGGGAGCCGGACCCGTCGATCGGGACGCCGACGTCCTTGGCCAGGGCGCGGCGCCCGTACAGCGCCAGCTTGAAGGGGCTCGACGGGGTGGCGAACTCGACGTACTTGCTGCCGAAGCTCCGGGCGACGGCGAGGCCGCGGTCGACGTAGAACCGCTTGGTCTCGGACACGTCGGCGACTCCCAGCAGGAGCACGACGTCGTCGATCCGCCCGGTGGCCGGGCCGGCGTCCCGCTTCGCCGACGTCGCGAGCTTCCAGATCGTCCCGTCCGGGGCCTGTACGACCGCGCCGTAGCCCCAGAACGACTTCGAGGGGGGCTTCAGTGCGGTGGCACCCGCGTCCAGGGCGGCGCCAGCGAGGGCGTCCACGTCGGCCGGCCGGGGGACGGTGAGCGAGAGCGCGAACCCGCGGAAGCCGGTCGTCGGTGCCCCCGAGGCCCGCAGGCGGACCTGCACGCCCGGAGCGAAGGCGGTGTAGAAGCGGTCGGCGGCCTCGGTGTCGGCCACCTCGAGGGTGAAGGTTTCGGTGGAGGTCATGAACACCACGCTAGGTGTGCGGTGGGGGCGGACGCTTCTCGAATCCTGACCGGTTCGGCGGGTTCGGCGGGTTCGGCCGGCGGTCGGGCGGCGCGCGGATACGCGTCGGGCGCCACGCCGACCAGCTCGGTGAAGCGGGTGGTGAAGATGCCCGGCGTCGGGCAGCCCACCGCGCGGCGGACCTCGGCGACGCCGAGGTCGCCAGCGCGCAGCAGGGCCGTCGCGCGCTGGATGCGGCGCGCCGTCAGGTAGGCGTACGGGGACGCGCCGTACACGAGCCGGAACTGGCGGCCGAGGAGCCCGGCCGCCATGTCCACGGCGCGGGCGAGTTCCTCGACGTCCAGTGGGCGGGCGTGCTCCCGGTCGATCCGGTCCCGGACGCGGCGCAGCCGCGCCAGGTCCTTCAGGTGCGACGCCTCGATCAGTGCCTGTCTCCACGCTGGACGACACATGGCGGACCCCCTTCGTCGACGTGTGCGCTCAGCGGAGTTCTTGGATGCGGATCAGGTTGCCCGCGGGGTCGCGGAAGGCGCAGTCGCGGACGCCGTAGGGCTGCTCGGTCGGCTCCTGGACGACCTCGGCATCGCCGGCCTGGATCTTCTCGAAGGTGCTGTCGAGGTTCTTGGTGGCGAGGAGGATCCAGCCGTAGGTGCCCTTCGCCATCATCTCGGCGATGGTGCGGCGCTCCGCCTCGGTGACACCGGGGTCGACGGCCGGCGGGGCGAGGAGGATGGAGGTGCCGGGCTGGTCGGCGGGGCCGACCGTGATCCAGCGCATCTTGCCCTGGCCGACGTCGCTGCGGACCTCGAAGCCGAGGACGTCGCGGTAGAAGGCCACGGCGGCGTCCGGGTCGTCCTGCGGGAGGGTGCTCATGTGAATGCTGATGTCCATGTCCGTCACGGTAACTACGCCTGGAGCAAGGGCGCTTCTCGAATCCTGACCGATTCGGGCCCCTCCTCCGGCGCCCCCTCCGGCCCCTCCTCCGGCCCCTCTTCCACGTCCCGGTCGCGGCCCCCGCCAGCGGGGCCGGAACCGGCCGTGCCGGGGCGGCGGCGACCCGGTTCGCGGAGGGGGCCGACCGGTGTCCGTGATCACCACGGGTTGCAGCCGGGCGGGGGACCGGGCGGCGGGCCCGCGGACCGCCGTCGGCGCAGCTCAGGGCGGTGCCTTCACCCGGGCGGCCCGAAGCCCGGACGATCTTCCCGGTGTGCAGTGCCGGACGCGTCGGCATAGGTCTGTGTCCGTAGGCGTCGTAGGCGCCCTGTGCCCCCGCACGGGCACCCGCCGCTCCAGCACCCCTGGTGAGGAGTCACATGTCACGTATCAAGCGCCGATCCGCGCGACGATCAGCTCCCCGAGCCGCCCGCTACGCTGCCCGTCGGGCCGCGATCTCCGTGCTCGCTGCCACCGCCGCCCTGGTCACCGCCGTCCCGGCAGCCGCGCACGACGGTTCGGCCCGCCCCGAGGAGAAAGCGGCCCTCGGCACCGAACACGCCCAGGAGCATACGAAGGTCCGCGAGCAGATCCTCAAGCTGGGCGGGTACTCCCAGCTCGCCCGGATCGACAGCCTGAACTCACTGACCCGGTCCCAGGCCGACGTGAACGCCCGCTTCCACCCCAAGGCGTTCGGTCAGTTCGCCGAGTACTTCCAGTCCCCGGACTTCGCCGCCCACATCGCCATGCTCCCGACCGGCAAGGTGCTGCTCTTCTCCTTCGAGCGCATGGAGACCGACCCGACCGAGGAGCCCGCACCGACCAACACCCTCGGCAAGGCCAACGCCGGCCGCGCCTTCCTGTGGGACCCGCGCCGCGGCACCGGCGCGGCCGCCTTCACGAAGGTCACCCCGCCCGAGCTGGTCGTGCCGGACGGCACGGGCGAGAAGCGCCCGGCGCCCTTCTTCTGCGCCGGACACGCCTTCCTGCCCAACGGCATGGTCGGTGTCTTCGGCGGCAACCTCGGCTACGGCGGCGGCGCCGGCGCCAAGCTGTCGCTGGTCTTCGACCCGTGGACCGAGAGCTGGTCCGTGAACAAGGACATGGAGGTCGGCCGCTGGTACCCCTCCGTGGCCGCCGCCCCCGACGGCCGCCTGCTGATCATGTCCGGCCACACCGATCAGGGCTGGGGCACCTCCACCTCCGTGATCGAGCGCTTCCCCGCCAAGAGCCACCCCGTTCCCTTCGAGAAGACCCTGATCCCCAAGGACGTCCCGACGGACACCCTGCGCGTGGACGCGCCCTTCGGTACCGACAGCGACTACCCGCACCTGTTCACCCTGCGCGACGGCAAGGTCTACGGCCTGGGCCGGCACGCCACCAAGCAGTGGGCCTTCGACCCGGTCGCGGAGACCCGTACGGACCTGCCCGCACGCCCCGACGGCGTGCACCGCGGCTATGGCTCCGCCGTGCCGCTGCCCGCCGGAGTGCGCGGCCCGGACTCCGTACTGGTCCTCGGCGGCGACCGCGACGACCCCAACACCTACCGGCTCACGAGCGGCGGCGACTGGGAGAAGCAGCAGCCCCGCGCCTTCGGCCGGACGCAGGACGACACCCTGCTGCTCCCGGACGCGAGCCTGCTGACCGTCAACGGCGCCTACGGCATCCGGGACTACGGCAACGGCGACTACAACCCCAAGTCCGATCTGAAGTACCGGCAGATCGAGACCCGCAACGCGCTGGGCGAGTGGAAGCTGGGACCGGCGCAGCGGTTGCCGCGCGGCTACCACTCCAACGCCGTCGTCCTCCCGGACGGCCGGGTCATGGTCACCGGTGACGAGTTGCAGCAGCTCGCCAACGACCCGAAGATCGACGACGACATGAACGGCAGCATCGAGATCTTCGAGCCGTCCTACCTCCACCAGGGCGCCCGCCCGGCCCTCGACCGCGCCCCCGACGGGCCGCTGCGGTACGACACCGCCTTCACCGTGGGGACCTCCACGCCCGACCAGGTCAAGAAGGCCGTCCTGCTGGCCCCGACCACGGCGACGCACTCCCTCAACACCAGCCAGCGCCACCTGGAACTGGCCATTGTCAAGCGCCAGGGGAACAGCCTGCGCCTGCAGGCGCCGCCCTCGGCCAACGACGTCCCGCCCGGCTACTACATGCTCTTCCTGCTGGACGAGAACGGAGTGCCGAGCGCGGCCAAGTGGGTCTCCTTCCGCTGACCCACCGGGCCTGGCGCCCCACGACACAGCCCCGGGCCGTCCGCCCGGGGCTGTGTCGTCGCCTCCCGCGGACCTCCGGCAGTCGGCCGGCGGGCGTCAGCGGTGGCGCAGCGCGTTCTGGCAGTCGACGTACCTGAGCATGAGGCGGGCGAAGTCGAGGCGGTCGCGCTCGCTCCAGTCGGCCGTCACGTACTCGAAGGCCGCGCGCTGGTGCCGGCGGAAGCGGTCCATCATGTTCCGGCCCTCGGGGCTGAGGTGAAGGATCGTGCGGCGGCCGTCCTGCTGGGAGGCGGCGCGGACGAGGTAGCCGGCCGAGATGCTGTCGGACACCATGCGGCTGGCCACCGAGGGGTCGACGGCCAGGTACTCGGCCACGGCGCCGACGGTGATCTCGCGGCCGTCGCCCTGTTCGGCCTCCAGGACGATGTTGAGGACCAGGGTGCGGCTGAGGTCCTTCTGCGAGATCGGGTTCTCGACCTCCAGGAGCGAGGAGCGCCGCAGTTTCCCGAACGCCGGGCCCACGGCGTCCAGCACTTCCTCGTCGGTCGCCGGCTCTTGCTTGGTCATGCCCCTCATCGTACATACGTGAGCTCGCGCAAACATGTGTTGACGCGAAAACGTGTGCATGCAAGCATGCATATGCATCTACGAACAAATGGAGCTCTCGTGACCATCCTCATCACCGGTGCGCGCGGCAAGGTCGGCCGGGCCGTCATCGACCGCCTGCACTCCGCCGGTCTCCCCGTCCGGGCCGCGAGCGCCCGCCCCGCCGAACTGACCGTCCCGGCCGGCATCGAGACCGCCGAGCTCGCCCTGGACCGGCCGGAAACCTTCGCCGCCGCGCTCCGCGGCGTCCGCCAGGTCTTCCTCTATCCGGAGCCCGCCGGTATCCACGACCTGATCAAGGCCGCCGAGGCCGCCGGGGTCGAGCACGTCGTCCTGCTCTCCTCGTCCTCGGTGCTCGCCCCGGACGC
Organism: Streptomyces sp. NBC_01439; assembly: GCF_036227605.1. Lineage (GTDB taxonomy): Bacteria > Actinomycetota > Actinomycetes > Streptomycetales > Streptomycetaceae > Streptomyces. Next base: position 4,745,414 of record NZ_CP109487.1, read on the forward strand.
CGAGGACGATCCGCTCGCGAGCCACAGCCTGAAGGTCGAGCGCGCCCTCGCAGACTCCGGTCTGACCTGCACGTTCCTGCGCCCTGATGCCTTCGCCAGCAACTCGCTGGGCTGGGCCTGGCCCGTCGGCCGGTCGATGCCGGTCCAGCTCGCCTACCCGGACGCGCAGATCGCACCCATCCACCCCGAGGACATCGCCGACATCGCCGCCCTGGCCCTGACCGGGGACTCCCTCACCGGCCGGGCACTCACCCTGACCGGCTCCGAGTCGCTCTCCTTCCGCGAGCAGCTCGCCGTCCTCTCGCAGACCCTCGGCCGTACGGTCCCGGTCGAACGCATCACCCGCGCCGAGGCGGAGGAGCAGATGGGCCGGCACATGCCCGCCCCGATGGCGTCCTCCCTGCTCGACCTGTGGGAGGCGGCCGACCACGGCCCCGCCGTCATCGGCGAGACCACCGAGACCCTGCTCGGCGTACCCGCCCGCACCTACCGGCAGTGGGCCCGCGAGAACGCGGACGCCTTCACCGGCCACTGATCCGCCCACCTTCCGAAGGAGCAGGACATGAAGCCCATCGGCTACTGGCTCAACCGCACGGACCAGGCCCTCACCGCGTCCATGGACGCGGCACTGGCCGACTTCGGCCTCACCCGGCTCGGCTGGCAGGTCCTCAATGCCGTCAAGGACGATCCGCGGGCCACCGACTCCGCCGTCCGGACCGCCCTGGCCACGGGCGCCGACACCGCGGCGCTGGACTCGGCCGTCGCCTCGGTGCTCGCCGGCGGCTGGGTGACCCGCCCGCGGCCGGAGGGCCTCGCCCTGACCGACGACGGCCGCGCCCACCTCGCCGAGGTGGCCCGCCGCGTGGCCGACTTCCGCGAACGGTCGGCGGCCGGGATCACGCGCGAGGAGTACGTCACCGCCGTCACCGTCCTGGAGCGCATGACCCGCAACCTCACCGGGTCGCCAGAGGGGTCCGCAGCTCGGCCGTGACCGGCCGCGGGGTGCTCTTCGGGCGACGCAGGACGGTGGCCGCGATGCCGAGGGCGGCCAGGATCAGCGCGGCGCCGACCGCGAAGGCCAGGTGGTAGCCGCCGGTCAGCGCCTCGGGGACGGGAGCACCCGCCGCGGTGAGGAACTCCGTGCGGGAGGCGGCCAGGGTGGAGAGGACCGCGACGCCCAACGCCATGCCGATCTGCTGGGTGGTGTTGAAGAGCCCGGAGGCCAGGCCCGCGTCGGACTCCTTCGCGCCGGACATGGCCAGCGAGGTGAGCGCGGGGAGGGCGAGGCCGAAGCCGGCGGCCAGCAGCATCACGGGGAGCAGGTCGGTGAGGTAGTCCGCCTCTTCGGCCCGACCGGGTACGCGCGTCAGCAGACCGAGTACGCCGACCAGCAGGACCAGACCGGCCAACAGGACCTTGCGCTCGCCGAAGCGGGAGTTCAGACGGGCCGAGACGGTGAGCGAGACCAGTCCGATCACGGCGGCGGCCGGCAGCATCGCGAGACCGGTCCCGGACGCCGAGTATCCGAGCACGTTCTGCAGGTAGAGCGCGACGAGGATCTGGAAGGAGAACAGCGCGGCGACCATCAGCATCTGGACCAGGTTGGCGCCGAGGACGCTGCGCGAGCGGAAGACGCGCAGCGGCACGAGCGGGTTGCGGGCCGTGGCCTGGCGGACGAGGAAGCCGGCGAGCAGGGCGAGCGCGAGGGTGCCGAACCCGAGGGTGCGGGCCGAAGTCGCCCCGTAGGTCTGGATCTTGACGACCGTGTAGATACCGAGCATCAGACCGGACGTGACGAGCAGCGCGCCGAGGGCGTCCGCGCCCGCCCGCAGGCCCAGCCCCCGGTCGCCGGGCAGGGCCGGGAGGGCGACGAGGAGCACCGCGATGCCGATGGGCAGGTTGATGAAGAAGATCCAGTTCCAGGTCAGTGCGTCGGTGAGGACACCACCGAGGACCTGGCCGATCGAGGCGCCGGCGGCGCCAGTGAAGCTGAACACCCCGATGGCTCCGGCTCGTTCGCGCGGCTCCGCGAAGAGGGTGACGAGGATGCCGAGGCTGACGGCGGAGGCCATCGCGCTACCGGCGCCCTGCAGGAACCGGGCCGCGATCAGGACCTCGGGCGAGGTGGCGAGCCCGGCCAGCAGCGAGGCGGCGGTGAACACCGCGGTACCAGCCAGGAACATCCGCTTGCGGCCGATCAGGTCGCCGAGGCGGCCGGCGAGCAGGAGCAGCGAACCGAAGGCGATGAGATAGGCGTTGACGACCCAGCTCAGCCCGACCGGGGTGAAGCCGAGGTCGCCCTGGATGGCCGGCATCGCGACCGTGACGATGCTGCCGTCGAGGATCGTCATCAGCATTCCGGTGGCCAACACGCCGAGGGCGAGCCGGCGCGAACGCGCGGGGGGAGCGGAAGGGGAGGGGGTGGTGGCGGTGGTGGGCACGGCGGTCTCTCCTGTCGTTGGAGGCAACAGGAAGGACCGTAACAGATAGTTTTGTTGCAGACTGTCTTTTACGGATCCACTACTGGGGCGACCGCTCCCCACTACCCCTTCTGGCGCGCCCGCCGGGCCGGCCGTGAACCCTCGACGGGAGTCTCCAGATGCCCCGTGACCAGGCGGTTCAACGCCCGGAGCAGCACTTCGCGCTCATCCTCGGGCAGAGCGCCGAGCGCGCCCTGGTGGACCTGGTCGACGATCTTCTGGCTCTCCTTCGCGACCTTCGCCCCCTCCTCGGTCACCGCGATGACCCGGGCCCGGCGGTCGGTGCTGGAGGGCCGGCGCTCGGCGAGACCGGCCTTCTCCAGCGCGTCGACGGTGACCACCATCGTGGTCTTGTCCATGTCGCCGATCTCGGCGAGCTGCGCCTGGGTGCGCTCCCCCTCCAGGGCGTGGACGAGCACGCAGTGCATCCGCGGGGTGAGTCCGATCTCGCCGAGCCGCGCGCTCATCTGCGTGCGCAGCACGTGACTGGTGTGGTCCAGGAGGAAGGACAGGTCCGGTTCGGTGCGCGTGGGTGCCATGGCCGTCATGTCCACCAGGGTAACGAGAATCGATCCGTCGCGGATTATCGACAACCGAACTACCGCTACCGCTCGGGCCCCACCGCTACCGCTCAGGCCAGGATCTTGGCCTTGGCCCGGTCGAATTCCTCCTGGGTGATGTCGCCCTTGTCCTTGAGGGCGGAGAGTTTGTGCAGCTCGTCCGCCGAGCCCGACCCGGCGCCGGCCGTCTGCTGCACGTACGCACGGAAGGCCGCCTGCTGGTCCTCGGCCTGCTTGCGGTCCCGTTCGTGCATGCTGCGCCCACGGGCGATCAGGTACACGAAGATGCCGATGAACGGCAGCACCAGCACCAGGATGAGCCAGCCCGCCTTCCCCCAGCCGCCAAGGGTGTGGTCACGGAAGATGTCCGTGATGACCTTGAAGAGGAGGAAGAACCACATGACCCACACGAAGAACCACAGCATCGTCCAGAAGAAGTTGAGAAGCGGGTAGTCGTCCATGCTCCACTCCGATCATGCACGTGGTCCTTCATTCATACAGGCGACCCCGGCGGTCCGCATGCGGAGGACCGGCTCCGGTCGCGCTCCGGGCTCCGGGCCGTTCTCCTGAAGGCATGGAACGCAACGCAGCCGACCAGCGCCGCCGCGTCCTGCTGGGCCACCTCCTGCGCTCGGTGCTCTCGGTCGCCCTGCTCACGGGGCTCTACTACGTCGCGCCCCTGGAGGGCGGGTTCGGCATCACCACCGTCCTGACGCTCGTCCTCGGCCTGGCGGTGTTCGGCCTGCTGACGGCCTGGCAGATCAACGCCGTCTCGCGTGCCCAGTTCCCGCGGATGCGCGCCCTGGAGGCGATGGCCACCGGCGTACCGCTGTTCCTGTTGCTGTTCTCCGCGACGTACTACCTGCTCGCGACGCAGGACCCCGCTTCGTTCTCGGAGCCGCTGTCCCGCACGGACTCCCTCTACTTCACGATCACCACCTTCGCCACCGTGGGATTCGGGGACATCGTCGCCACCGACCAGGGCAGCCGGGTGCTGGTCACCGCCCAGATGGTCGCCGACCTGATCCTCATCGGAGTGATCGCCAAAGCACTCGTCGGCGCGGTCAAAATCGGCATGCACAGGCGCAGTTCGCAGACCCCCGACCCGGACGACGAGCCCTGAGCGGCGAAGTGCGCCCCCGAGGTGGACCATCGAGGAAGCGGAAAGGAAGTGAGCCATGCCGCAGTCGCGCCCTCGATCGCAGCCGCCCCCCGGCGGAACGCAGCCGCAGGAGGCCGACGTCCTGAGGCAGACCCTCCGCAGCCCCGGATACCTCAAGCTGCTGTTCTTCTGCGCCCTCATCAGCATCCCCGTGTCCCTCGCGTCGTTCTGGTTCCTCGCCGCGCTGCACAAGATGGAACACCTGATGTGGACGGACTTCCCCGAGGCCCTGGGCTGGGACGCTCCGCCCTGGTGGTGGCCGCTGCCCCTGCTGCTCGTCGCCGGTGTCGTGGTCGGCCTGGTCGTCCCGCACATGCGCGGCAACGGCGGTCACCTCCCCGCGGGCGGCCTGCACACCGGTGGGGCCTCGGCCGGCGCCCTGCCCGGCGTCATCATCGCGGCGGTCGCAAGTCTGCCGCTCGGCGCGGTCCTGGGTCCGGAGGCCCCCCTGATCGCCCTCGGCGGCGGGTTGGCCCTGCTCTTCCGCAACCTCGCGCAGGCACCGGTGACCCCGCAGGGCACCGCGCTCGTGGGCGCCGCGGGAGCCGCGGCGGCGATCGCCACCATCTTTGGGAATCCGCTGATCGCCGCGGTGCTGCTGATCGAGGTGGCGGGCGTGGGCGGGCCGCAACTGTTCACCGTGATGCTGCCGTCCCTGCTGTCCGCCGGAGTCGGGGACCTGGTCTTCACGGGCCTCGGACGCTGGACCGGACTGCCGATCGGGAGCCTGAAGCTCGAACTGGGCGTACCCGTGCCCCACCTGGACGTGCCGGACGTGCTCTGGGCGGTGCTCATCGCCGCGGCCCTGGCCCTCGCCCTGCACCCCGTACTGACCGGCGCCCGCGTGATCGCCGCGTACGTCCTCGAACGCCCCCTCCTACGGACCGTCCAGTGCGCGCTGGCCGCCGCCGCCTGCGCCAGCCTCTACGCGCTCATCACCGGCCTCACGCCCGCCGATGTCACCGGGTCGGGCCAGGCACTGATCGGCAGGCTGGCCGCCGACCCGCACGCCTGGGGCGTGGGTGCGCTGATCGGCATCCTCCTCTTCAAGGGCGTCGGCTACGCCATCTGCCTCGGCAGCCTGCGTGGCGGACCGGTCTTCCCGGCCCTGTGTCTGGGCGCCGTGGCGGGCGTCCTGCTCGGGCCGCTGCCCGGTCTCGGCATCGTGCCCGCCATGGGGGCGGGCATGGCGGCGACCGCCGCCAGCGCGCTGCGGCTGCCGGTGAGCAGCGTGGTGATGGTGGTCCTGATGCTCGGCGGCACCGCGATGATCCCCGTCGTGATCATCGCGTCCGTGGTCGCCTTCGTGGTCACCGAGCTGCTGCCCGTGGGGCCCCCGATCCCCGAGCTGCCCGCCGTACCCGCGAAGCGTGCCGCACCCGCCGAGCCCGCAGCGACGTAAGCAACCGGTCGCAGACGGGGAGGACCCCGCCCGGCGTCCCGGGCGGGGTCCTCCCCGTTCGCGACCGGCCGACCGGTCGTCAGCAGCGCAGGCCGGTGGCGGCGGCCGCGGCGGCCTGGTCCAACTGCTCGATCTGCGGCTGCAACTGGGTGCGCGCGTCCTTGCCGGTCGTGTCGCCGGGCAGGTCCTGGTAGCTCTTCTTGAGGTTCTCGGCAGCCGACTGGACGGCGGCGCGCTCGGCGTCCTTCAGCTGGTTCGCGTTCTCCTTGACGTTGGCCCAGTCCTTCTGGACGGCCTCGTAGGCGTCCTTGACCTGGTCCTTGGTCGCGTTGGCGGGGTCGAGGGCCTTCAGCTTGGCGTTGTCGGCCTTGAGGGCATTCAGGTCGGTGCAGAGGTCCGCCGCGGCCTGGGAGGCCTCCTCCGCGGGCGAGCTGCTGTCGTCGGAGCACGCGGAGAGACCGAGAATCGCGCCGACGCAGAGCACACCGATCACCGGGAAACGCTTCATGGGGGCCTTCCTCAATCTGACGAACCGGGTGTACCGGACTTTCCGGTACACCCGGCAAAAATATGCAGATGAAGGATGACTCCGCATCCGCACCGCCGCGCCTCAGGGCCGGATGTTCTGGTTCAGGTGGAACAGGTTCTCCGGGTCGTAGGCGCGCTTGACCGCGACCAGCCGGTCGTAGTTGCCCTTGTAGTTGGTCCGGATCCGGTCCTGGTCGTCGTCGGCCATGAAGTTGATGTAGCCGCCCTCCTCCGAGTGCGGGGCGGTCGCCTCGTAGTAGTCGCGCACCCAGGCGGTGGCGGACTCGTTGATGGCGGGGTCGGGCCACATGCCGGCGATCACCGTGGCGAACGAGGCGTCCCGGTAGGCGAAGGCGGTCGCGTCGGGCGCGACGCGGTGGCAGGCGCCGTTGATCGGGTAGATGTGGACCGTCGAGTTCACGGCGGGCAGGCCCGGCGCGTGCCGCAGGTGCGCGTCGATCACGTCGTCGGTGAGCTCGGTGACGAAGTTGGCCTTCCAGTAGTGCTGGAGGCCGGGCGGTACGAGCGCGTCGAAGGCGCTGTTGAGCGCCGGGTAGGGCATCGGGCCCACGTGCTCGGCGACCACCGGCGCGAAGTCCCGGAAGGCTCCGACGGCGCGCTCCCCCGCGTCGAGCGGCCCGGACCAGCACGCCACGATCAGCGCGAACGTGTCACCGTGCCGGTCCTCCGGGATGAACGGGAGCGGCGGGGCTATCTGGAAGGCCGGGAAGCCGCCGAGCTCCTCCGGCGCGTCGGCGATGAGGTCGGCGAAGGAGCGCAGCACGGTGGGAGCGTCCTCCAGCTCGAAGAGCATCGGTCCGCCGTAGATGTCCTTGACGGGGCTCAGCCGGAACTCGAACGAGGTCACCGCGCCGAAGTTGCCACCACCGCCGCGCAGCGCCCAGAAGAGGTCGGCGTTCTCCTCCTCGCTCGCCACCACGAGCCGGCCGTCCGCGGTCACCACATCGGCCGAGAGCAGGTTGTCGCAGCTCAGACCCAGTCCGCGGGCCAGGTAGCCGATGCCGCCGCCGAGGGTGAGGCCGCCGACGCCAGTGGTGGAGATGATCCCGCCGGTCGTGGCCAGCCCGAAGGCGTACGTGGCCGCGTTGAAGTCGCCCCAGGTCGCCCCGCCCTCCGCGCGGGCCGTGCGCCCGGCGGCGTCGACGCGGACGCCCCGCATCCCGGACAGATCGGCCACCACGCCGCCGTCGCAGGTACCGAAGCCGGGCACGCTGTGCCCGCCGCCGCGCACCGCGAGGTCGAGCCCGTTCTCGCGGGCGAAGTCGACCGTGGCCATGACGTCGCCCGCGTTGGCGCAGTGCACGACGGCCGCCGGCCTCCGGTCGATCATGGCGTTGTGGACCTTGCGCGCCTCGTCGTAGGACTCGTCGTCCGGGGTGACCACCGCCCCGCGTACCCGTTCTCGCAACTGGTCGATCGAGAGCTTGCCCATGGCCATCGCTCCTCGTGCATCGCGTCGTTCCACGCTGCGTCGTACTACGGCTGCAGGTGGCTGAAGCCCACCTCGAAGCGTTCGACCGAAACGATCCGCTGGCCCTCCCGCTGCGCGGTCTGCTCGCGGATCCGGGCGGCCTGCTCCTCGCTGTCCAACATGGTCCGTTCGTCGTCCCACAAGGTCAGCGACTTGGCCACGCCCGTGGCCCGGTCGACGAGGTAGTAGGCGCCCCGGAATCCGGGAACGTCCTGGACCTGCCTGACAATCGCCTCCGAATTCGCGGTCACGTCTCCCTCCGCGGGGACCGGTGATCCCTGGTAGGTGCTCAGCCTCGCGAACATCTGCGGCAGTCCTTCCTCGCAGGGCCGCCGGTCGGGGAACAGGCGGCTCCACGACCAGGGTGCTCCGGCGCGCCGGAGCCCGCATGCCGGAGCGGCGCGACAATGGTGGGGACGGACGCGCGTGCCGTTGCGCTGCCGTCGCCGTAGCCGTTGCTGTCGCCATGGCCGTAGGCGTAGCCGTAGCCGGAGCCGTTGCGAGGGCCGAGAGGCGGGACGTCGAGGTGCCGTACATAGCTGTGACCGCCCTGAGTCACGTGGGGCTGGTGCGCGAGCACAACGAGGACAGCCTCGTCATCGGACCGTGGACCCTGTGCGGGACCGTGACCCAGAATCCGCAGACCCTGGTCTTCCCCTTCGGCAGGCCGCTCGTCGTCGCGGTCGCCGACGGCCTCGGCGGCCAGCCGGCCGGCGAGATCGCCAGCGAGCTGGTGGTGCGCCAGCTCTCCTCGCTCGGGCCCACGCTGGACGGCCCGGAAGCCGTCGGTGACGCGCTGAGCATCTGCAACCGCGCCATGTACTCGGCGACCGAGGGCCGGCCGGAGCTGGCCACCATGGGGACCACGGTCGCGGGCGCCCTCGTCCTGGCGGATTCGCTGCTCATGTTCAACGTCGGCGACAGCAAGGTCTTCCACGCGGCGCAGGACGGGCTGCGCCAGATCAGCGTGGACGACAGCCCGCCGCCGACCCCCGGGTACCGCACCACCTCCGCGGTCACCCAGGTCCTCGGCGGCACCCGCGGGTACAACGAGATCACCCCCCACATCGAGGCCTTCTCGGTGGCCGAGGGCGACCGCTACTTGGTGTGCAGCGACGGGCTGACCGACCCGGTGCCGACCGAGGAGATCGAGGGGCTGCTGCGGGTGCACGACGACGGCCGGGCCGCGTTCGAGCTGTGGCGGGCCGCCATCGACGCCGGCGGCCCCGACAACATCACGCTCGCGCTGCTGCGCATCGGCGCATAGCCGAGCAGGCGCGCAGCCGCGCAGGCGCTGTCAGTGCGTCTGAGGCCGCCGCACCGGTGCGCATCACGGGGTCGCCACGCTCTTGGTGTAGGCCTCGCCCAGGTCCCGTACGTCCACGGAGGCGTGGACCTCCAGGCCGGTGGCCTTCGCCGTGTGGCGTTCCACCAGCTCCAGCACCGCTCGGGTCAGGCGCGACTTGGTCTGCGCCGTGCGGCCCCGGGCGATGGCCATCTCGACGTGCACGACCACCGCCCGGCCGTCGGTGCCCTCCCCGACGACGGACTCCTCCAGCCGGTGGAAGCGCGTCTTGCAGTTGCCGATCGCCGTGTCGAGGATTTCGGCCACCAGCGCGTGCAGTTCGAGCGCGAACGCCCGGCGGTCGAAGGCACCGGTCAACGAGTCCGAATAATCGACGCCTGCGTGGGGCACGGGGCGCTCCCTGCTCTACGGATGCGGGGCGCCGGGCCCCGGTCCCGCGCCGGTCGGCGGGTACGTGAGTGAAGGTAACCGAGCCGGCCCCACCAGGGGCGAGTACCGGACATCGCCCTCGGGGCGGCACCACGGCAACGGGCGGGAAGGGGCCACGAAAAACGTTCCGCCATTTATATGATTTTCCGTTTCACATTTCCGCCACTCGGGTGCAGAATTACGAGTGGGGCACGCCGAAATTTCCCTGGCCGCCGACACCCGCTGTGCTAACGTGACGTCCGTTGCAGTTGTGGTTCCCAAAAACTTACAAGTGCTCTCACCAGATTTTCGGTGGGCGCACTTTTCATTTCCGGTGCATGCAGTGAAATCTACTCGTTCCGGTCGGGCCAATCATCACGGCGACACCGGGCCCGCACAGTGCGGGTCCGGGCACTGCCCCAAAGGAGAATTCATATGGCATCTGGCACCGTGAAGTGGTTCAACGCGGAAAAGGGCTTCGGCTTCATCGAGCAGGAGGGCGGCGGCGCCGACGTCTTCGCCCACTACTCGAACATCGCCTCTTCCGGCTTCCGTGAGCTTCAGGAAGGCCAGAAGGTTACCTTCGACGTCACGCAGGGCCAGAAGGGCCCGCAGGCCGAGAACATCGTTCCCGCCTGACGCCCGACGCCTGACGTTCGAGGTCCACGCCGGCGCCCGCGTCGGCGCGCTGACGCGGCCGAGGCCCGCACCCTGGGGTGCGGGCCTCGGCCGTCCGTTCCTCCCCGAGCGCCCCGAACAGGCCACTCCTCGGAAGCCCGGCCGGTGGGCGAGCGCGCTTGCTAGAGTCCGTGCCCATGTCGATCCCTGACGACCTGCTCCTCGATCTCGCCGCCATGGTCGAGTCGGAGCAGACCAATCAGATGTCCCTGACCGTCGTGGTCCACGGCGCCGTCATCACCGGCCGTCTCGCCCCCGAGAGCGTCTGGCGCCAGCGGGTGGCCGAGGTCCTGCGGGACTCCGACCAGCTGGGCCCGTTCGCCGAGGTCTTCAGCTCTCCCGGACGCGGCGACAGACAGCGGGCCGAAGCACCCTCACACCTTCATTTCCACGTGGCGCGCATCCTCCAGGGCACCTTGGGCATCCCCGAGACCGGCGGAATGTACCGGATCGCGGTCAAGGACGTCAGCGCCTGGACCGTCGGGGACTTCAGCTACTCCGACAAATAGCCCACCCTCCGCCCGGGCACCACGGAGGACGGCCGTCCGCAATTCACCCGCGGGGGCCGTCCTCGATGACCCGAGCCGGACGATGGAATGGCAACGCCGCCGAACGGCCCCGCACAATGTCGCCATGCGGATCTCGATGCTGGGGCCCCTGGACGTACGGGGCGAGGACGGAAGCGGCGTCGGAGTCGGGGGGACCCGCCTGCGGGCACTGCTGATCCTGCTGGCGCTCGAACCGGGGCGGGTGGTCGCCTCCGAGCTCCTGGTCGACGGGATCTGGCACGACGCTCCACCGGCCGGCGCCACCAACGCCCTTCAGGCACTGGTGTCCCGGCTGCGCCGGGCCCTGCCCGGCGCAGCGGTGGAAGCGCACCCGGCCGGATACCGCCTGGTCGTCGAACCCGACGCGGTGGACGTGGTCCGCTTCGAACGGCTGGCCTCGGCAGGTCGCGGGGCACTGGCCCGGGACCCCGCCGCCGCGGCGCGGCTGCTCCGCGAGGCCCTGGAGCTGTGGCGCGGCCCGGCCCTGCTGGACGTCGCGGCCTCCGCGCCCTTCCGGGCCCCGGTCACCCGGCTGTCGGAGCTGCGGATGGCCGCCCTGGAGGACCGAATCGAAGCGGACCTACGGGCGGGACGCGGCCGGGAGCTGACCGGCGAGCTGACGGCCCTGGTCGCCGAACACCCCTTGCGGGAAGGGCTCGTCGGGGCGCTGATGCGGGCCCTCGTCGCGGCCGGACGGCCGGCCGAGGCGCTCACCGCCTACGGGAACGCGCGCGAGGTCCTCGCCGAAGAGCTCGGGGCGGACCCCTCCCCCGAACTGTCCGCCCTGCACACCGCCGTACTGCGCGGACAGGTCGAGGTCCCCGCGGGGCCGCCGCCCGCGCCCGCCGGAGCGCCACCGCCGTCGCCGTCGCCGTCGCCGTCGCCACCGACCAACCTACGGGCCGGACTGGCCAGTTTCGTGGGCCGGGACGAGGACCTCGGCCACATCGACTCCCTCATCAGCCGGTTCCGGCTCACCACGCTCATCGGACCCGGCGGTGCCGGAAAGACCCGGCTGGCCGTCCAGAGCGCCCGCCCCCTGCTCGCCCGATTCCCCGACGGCGTCTGGCTGGTGGAACTCGGACCGTTGGGCGCGGAGGCCGACGTAGCGCCCGCCGTCCTGAACGCGCTGGGCCTGCGGGACCAGGCGCCCGCAGCGGGTGACCCGCTGGACCGGCTCGCCGCGGCCCTGCGCACCCGTACCGCGCTGCTGGTCCTCGACAACTGCGAGCACCTGGTCGAAGCGGCCGCCCGCACCGCTGACCGGCTGCTCGGCGCGTGCCCCGGGCTGCGCATCCTCGCGACCAGCCGGGAGCCGCTCGGTCTCACCGGCGAGGCGCTGTGGCCGGTGCGGCCGCTGCCCCTCCCGCCCCGGGACGCCGACGCGGCGCACGCCCTGTCGTACGCGGCGGTGCAGCTACTGAACGACCGTGCGGCGGCGGCCCGTTCCGACTTCGCCGTCACCGAGGCGAACGCCCCGGCCGTGACCCGGATCTGCCGGGCCCTCGACGGAATGCCGCTGGCCGTCGAACTGGCGGCGGCCCGACTGCGCACGATGAGCGCCGAGCAGCTCGCGGCCCGGCTCGACGACCGCTTCCGACTGCTGACGGGCGGCGCGCGGACGGCTCCGCGCCAGCACCGGACCCTGCGCGCGGTGGTCGACTGGAGCTGGGAACTGCTGACGGATGCCGAGCGGGTACTGCTGCGCAGGCTCGCCGCCTTCCCCGGCGGCGCCACGGTGGAGACGGCCGAGGAGGTCTGCGCGGGCGGCCCGGTCGAGGCGTACGACGTGCTCGACCTGATCACCTCGCTGACCGACAAGTCCCTGCTGGTGACGGCGGGCGACGGGCGCTACCGGATGCTGGAGACGATCCGTGCGTACGGGCTGGAACGACTCGAAGAAGCCGGTGAGCGGGAAGTGCTCCGCCGCGCGCACGCCGCCCACTTCACCGGGCTGGCCCGGACCGCGGACCCGTACCTGCGGCGGGCGGAGCAGCTGGAGTGGCTCGGGCGGCTGACCGAGGAGCACGACAACCTGGCCGCGGCGCTGCGCGGCGCGATCGCGGCGGGCGACGCGCGGGCGGCCGTACGGATGGTGGCGGCGGCCGGCTGGTACTGGTGGCTCGGCGGGCACAAGGCGGAGGGCGCCGAACTGGCGGCGCGGGCACTCGCGTTGCCCGTCCCGGACGCGGCGGACGAAGCAGACGCGGCCGACGGGGACGCCGGGGCGGACGGGGACGACGCGGCCCGCGCCGTGGCCTGCGCACTGGCGGTGCTCTTCGCCACGGCCGGACTCGGTGACGACCGGCGGACCGGGGAACTGCTCCGCCAGGGGATGCTGCTCGCCGCACGCAGCGGGAGCCGGCATCCGGTGGTCCGCTTCCTGGAGCCGCTGGAACGGCTGCTGCGCGGTGCGGAGGGGGGCGAATCGGCCGTGCCGGACGCGTGGGCGGGGCTGCTGACCGACGAGGACCCCTGGGTCCGCGCGCAGGCCCGGCTGGAGGGTGCCAAGACCCTGCTCGGGGCCGGCGGCCCACCCGCACGGGCGCGGGCCTCGATCGAGGCGGCCCTGGCCGGGTTCCGCGGGCTCGGGGAGCGCTGGGGGACCTCCTTCGCGCTGACGCTGCTGGCCGACCTGGTGGCCCGGCTCGGCGACCACCGCGCGGCGATCGGCCACTACGAGGAGGCCGTGGCGGTGATCGGCGAGCTGGGTGTCGTCGAGGACCGGCTGTACGCCTGGGTCAGGCAGGCGCAGCTGCGCGGGCTGGCCGGGGACCCGGCGGGCAGCGCGGCGGTGATGGCCCGGGCGGAGCGGGACGCGGTGGCGGCCGGCTGGCCCGAGGCGCTGGCCATGATGGCGCACGGCAAGGCGGACCTGGCGCGTTGGAACGGCGAGCCGGCGTCGGCCCGGGCCGAACTGGCGCGGGCCAGGGAGGCGGTGCGCGAGGTCGCCGTGCACCCGGTGTTCGAGGTGGTGGTGCTCGACTCCCTCGCGTACCTGGACGCGGCGGACGGCGAGTTGGCCGCCGCCCGAGCCCACCGCGCCGAAGCGCTGGAGCTGGCCGTGGCCTGCGGTCACGCGCCGACGCTCGCCCAGGTGCTGGTGGGCGTCGCGGACCAGGCGGTCCGGCTGGACCGGCCGCGGGAGGCGGCCCGGCTGCTGGCCGCGGCCCTCGCCGTGCGCGGCGGGCCGGACCACTCGCGCCCCGACGCGGCCCGGGTGGAGGGTGCGGCGCGCGCCGCGCTGGGTGACGCGTTCGAGGAGTACGCGCGGTACGAGGACGCCGGCGACGCGCCGCGGCCGGCGGCCGCGGGGGACCTCGCGCGGGTCACCCTGAACGGTTGAGCTCCCGCGGACGCAGGCGGCTCGGTTAGCTGCGGCTCCGGATTCCCCGGCGGGAATTCACACACACATTCGCCCATTGCAAAAACGATCGTTGTGTCAGTGACCGTACTACGCTTGCACGCATGCCGACGGAGAGCGTGGAAGTACGGCGCGGGCTGCCCGAGGGGGCCGCCGCGCGCGTCGCCGAGCTGTACTGGGAGGCCTTCGGGGGAAAGCTGGGCCTCGCACTCGGCCCCGCGGAGGCTGGACGGAGGTTCATCGCCGGGCACCTGCACGCGGACCGGGCGGTGACCGCGCTGTCCGGCGGCGACGGCCAGGGGGGCGGCCGGGTGATCGGCGTGGCGGGCTACCAGCTGGCCGGGCGCGGCCTGGTCGGTGGCGACGCGGCCGCGGTCATGGCCCAGTACGGGCGGGTCCGGGGCCTGTACCGGGTGGTCCTGCTGGCGCTGCTGGAACGCACCCCGGCCCGCGGCGAGCTGGTCATGGACGGCATCGCCGTGGACCGTGCCGAGCGGAGCCGGGGCATCGGCGGGCTGCTGCTGCGGGAGATCGAGGCGATCGCCGTGGAGCAGCGGTGCCGGCGGATCCGGCTGGACGTGGTCGCGGAGAACCCGCGGGCGCGGACGCTCTACGAGAAGCACGGGTTCCGGGCGGTACGGGTGCAGCGCACGCCCTGGCTGCGGGACGTACTGGGATTCGGGGGCGTGACGACGATGCACAAGGAGGTGGCGGCGCGATGAGCGGGATCCCCACGCGGATGGTGGTGCACGCCCTGGTCCGGGAGGACGGGACGGTTGCGGGCGAGGAGCTGTACGAGGTCGCAGCCCTGCTCGGGATGACCGACCAGCAGGTGCGGCTGTGCGTGAAGCGGCTGGTCACCGAGGGCCGGTTCACGCTCGAGGGCCGCGGCCGGCGGGCCGTGCTGCGCCTGGCGGGAGCGGAGCCGGGGGCCGGGCTGCCGCTCGTACCGGAGGTGGAGTTCGTCCGGCACGCCTACCGGCAGGACCGGGGTCTGGAGCCGTGGGACGGACTCTGGCACGCCTTCGCCTTCGCCGTACCGGAATCCGCGCGGGCCGCCCGGGACTCCCTGCGGGACGCACTGACCGGGCTGGGGGCGGCGCCGGTCCAGGGCGGCCTGTACGTCACGCCGAATGCGATCGGGCCGTACGTACGGGCGCACGCGGCGGAGCTGGGCCTCGCGGAAGCGCTGACCTGCCTGAGCACGCGGGACCTGGCGGTGGGCGGCACCTCGGACCCGCGGGCCCTGGCGGAGCGGCTGTGGCCGCTGCCGGAGATAGCGGCGCGGTACGGGGAGCTCCGCGCGCTCGCGGAGCAGCCGGCCCTGCCCGGCCGGCCCGCCGGGCTGGCGCACGCCGTGACGCTGGCCGCCGCCTTCTCCGCCGCGATGCTCCCCGATCCGCTGCTCCCCCCGGAGCTGCTGCCGCAGCCGTGGCTGGGGACGACGGCCCGGGCGGCGGCGGCGGAGGCCTGGGCTGCGCTGGGGGCCGCCGCCGCCACCGGACCCCGATTGTTCCGCCTGTACGGCGAGGCCCTGACCTGACCCGGCGCGGACGCCCGGGACCGACCCCCGCCCCGTCCACATCATGGACAACTACGCTCGTTTCATGAACGCAGAAGCCGACGCCCTCGCCGCCGTGAAAGACGCTGACCGGAAGCACGTCTTCCACTCCTGGTCGGCGCAGGAGCTCATCGATCCGCTCGCCGTGGCCGGCGCCGAGGGTTCGTACTTCTGGGACTACCAGGGCAACCGCTTCCTCGACTTCTCCAGCGCCCTCGTCTACACGAACATCGGCTACCAGCACCCGAAGGTCACCGCGGCCGTCCAGGAACAGGCGGCCAAGCTGTGCACGGTCGCGCCCGGCTTCGCCGTCGACGTGCGTTCCGAGGCGGCCCGGCTGATCGCCGAGCGCACCCCGGGCGACCTCGACAAGATCTTCTTCACCAATGCCGGCGCCGAGGCCGTGGAGAACGCCGTCCGCATGGCCCGGCTGCACACCGGTCGGCCCAAGTTGCTGTCCGCGTACCGCTCGTACCACGGCGCCACCTCCACCGCGATCAACCTGACGGGCGACGCCCGGCGCTTCGGCAACGACTCCGCGACCGCCGGTGTCGTGCACTTCTGGGGGCCGTTCGCCTACCGCTCGCCCTTCTACGCGGCCACCGGGGCCGAGGAGTGCGAGCGGGCCCTGCGCCACCTCGAGGACACCATCGTCTTCGAGGGACCGCAGTCCATCGCCGCGATCATCTTGGAGACCGTCGGCGGCGCCCCGGGCGTGCTCGTGCACCCGGACGGCTACCTCGCCGGCGTGCGCGCGCTGTGCGACCGCTTCGGCATCGTCTTCGTCCTGGACGAGATCATGGTCGGCTTCGGCCGCACCGGAAAGTGGTTCGCCTCCGAGCACTGGGATGTGACCCCCGACCTGATCTGCTTCGCCAAGGGCGTGACCAGCGGATACCTCCCGCTCGGCGGGGTCGCCATCTCGGCCGCCATCGCCGAGACCTTCGCCCGCCGGCCCTACCCGGGCGGCCTCACGTACTCCGGGCACGTGCTGGCCTGCGCGGCCGCCGTCGCGACCATCGGCGTCATGGAGGAGGAGGGCATCGTCGAACAGTCCGCCCGGACGGGTGCGGAGCTGCTCGGCCCCGGCCTGCGCGCGCTCGCCGAGCGGCACCCCTCGGTCGGGGAGGTCCGCGGGCTCGGCACCTTCTGGGCCCTGGAACTGGTGCGGAGCAAGGAGACCCGCGAGCCGCTGGTCCCGTACAACGCCTCCGGGGCGGACAACGCCCCGATGGCCGAGTTCGGGGCCGCCTGCAAGAAGGGCGGGCTCTGGCCGCTGATCGCCGGCAACCGCATCCACATCGCGCCGCCGTGCAACATCTCACCGCAGGACGTCGCCAAGGGGCTGGAGATCCTCGACGAAGCCCTCACTGTGGCGGATGCACACACGGCCTGACCTGGGCTTCTGTGGGGTCGCCCAAG
The DNA here is from genome assembly GCF_036227605.1 of Streptomyces sp. NBC_01439. Classification (GTDB taxonomy): domain Bacteria; phylum Actinomycetota; class Actinomycetes; order Streptomycetales; family Streptomycetaceae; genus Streptomyces. The sequence goes on from NZ_CP109487.1 coordinate 4,762,325, forward strand.
GCGAGGGGGCTGGTGTTCGGAGGATCCGTACGGGGATCAACCCTCCGTGCGCATGCTGCAATCCGTGCAGGCCGTAAGACACACAACAGGCCAAGCACCTACGAACCGGGATGCACGTCAGGCCCGGGGCGGTCCCTCCGCGAGGGGCCGAACGGCGGGGAGCGGGACGCCTTGATTCGGGCGGGCGCTGGACGCCGGGCGTACGGGATCCAGACCACCGGACTCCGTGTTCCCGAGTACCCGAAGGAAGACAGCATGAGCAAGCACGTCCTGGCCCAGAACCAGTACGGCAAGGCCGAGAACCGCATCGTGAAGGTCACCCGCAAGGGCGCAGGGGGCACCTCCCAGACGGAGTCTGGGGGAGGCTCCTGGCACGAGATCCGCGACCTCAACGTCTCGGTCGCGCTCCGCGGCGAATTCCGCGACGTCCACCTCACCGGCGACAACGCCAACTGCCTGCCGACGGACACCACCAAGAACACGGTGTACGCCTTCGGCAAGGAGCACGGCATCGACTCTCCCGAGGCCTTCGGCATCCTGCTCGCCAAGCACTTCGTCTCCTCGCAGCAGCCGATCCGCGAGGCCCAGATCCGCATCGAGGAGTACGTGTGGGACCGCATCCCGGTCCCCACGCGCAAGGAGCAGCACTCCTTCGTCCGCAAGGGCCAGGAGGTGCGCACCGCGCAAATCACCTACAGCGAGACGACGGGCCTGCAGGTCATCTCGGGTCTGAAGGACCTGACGGTGATGAACTCGACCAATTCCGAGTTCCACGGCTACATCAAGGACAAGTACACGACCCTGCAGGAGGCGTACGACCGCATCCTGGCGACCAAGGTCACCGCGCGCTGGGCGCACTCGGCGCTGGGCGCACTCGGCGCTGGCCGCCGACGAGGCCGGCTACGACTGGGACCAGGCCTACAAGAAGGTCCGCAAGAACCTGCTGGAAGCCTTCGCGGAGACCTACTCGTACTCGCTGCAGCAGACCCTGAACCAGATGGCCGAGCGGGTGCTCGACAACTGCGCCAAGGTCAACGAGGTGCGCCTGAACCTCCCCAACAAGCACCACTTCCTCGTCGACCTGGAGCCCTTCGGCCTCAAGAACGACAACGAGGTCTACTTCGCGGCGGACCGGATGTACGGCCTGATCGAGGGCACCATCCACCGCGACGGCGTACAGCCGGTGATCGCGACGTCCGACTGGATCGTCGCCTGACGCACGGGTGAACGCCCGTTCGGCCCGGACCGCGTCGCGGGGTCCGGGCCGAACCGTTTCGCCCGCTACGGCCCGTCCTGCTCCTGCTCGTCCTGCGGTTGCCCGACCAGCAGGTTCCAGCGCCCCGACCGCCCGGTGAGGGTGGTCACCGACTCCGGCCGCACGTCGAGCCGCCAGAAGGCCGCCGCGGGCAACTCCAGGGCGTGCACCACGGCCGCCCGGACGACCGCCTGCTCGACCACCACCCGGTGCGTGCCCTCGGCCAGGCCCGCCAGCTCCGCCCCGACGCGCGCGATCAGAGCGTCCACGGACTCCCCGCCCGGTGGCGCGTACGCGGGATCCGACAGCCAGGCGTGCACGGCCGCCGGGTCCCGGCCCGCCACCTCGTCCAGGGTGCGCCCGGCCCACTCACCCGTGGCCAGACCGCGCAGCCCCTCGTGGCCCGGGCAGGGCCGGGCGTGACCGAAGCGGCCCTGGCGGGCGGCTGCGTCCAGCGGGAAGGTGATGAGCCGAACTCGTACCAACGGGGTCTTCATAAGGGGAGCGTAAGCGCGGTACGGTCACAAATGGTTCAATTGACTTACGACGGAACGACGGAAGCACGGTGAGAATCCGGCACGGTCGCGCCACTGTGAAGCCTCCCGGAGGGGAGGAAAGTCAGACCCGCCACCGTCGTAGCGAGCACCACTGACCGGGACGCGTGTTCCCTCTGGAGGTTCTGCCATGGCCCACTCCGCCGTGCCCACGACGAACTCACCCGCCGTCGCCCCCATCTCGCTCTCCGCGCTGGCCCCCTGGGCCGTCTTCGTCGGCGTCCTCATGCTCGTCCTGCTGTACTTCGTCGGCGCCGAGCAGGGCGCCACCTCGGTCTTCGAAGGGGAGACCATCCACGAGTGGCTGCACGACGGCCGCCACCTGCTCGGTTTCCCCTGCCACTGATTCCCCTGCCAGTGACCGACGTCTCAGCAAGGGAACAGAACGATGACTTCCCCTTCTCCGGGTGGGGTCTCCCCCCGCACCCTGCTCGTCCGCGGCATGCTCGCCGGCCTGCTGGCCGGCGTGGCCGCCTTCCTCGTCGCCTACCTCCTCGGTGAGTCCAAGGTGGACGCGGCGATCGCCATCGAGGAAGCCGCCGCGGCCGGTCACGACCACGGTGAGGACGCGCCGGTCAGCCGGGCCCTCCAGGCCACGGCCGGGCTCGGTACCGGCGTCCTGCTCTACGCGGTGGCGCTCGGCGGCATCGCCGCGCTCGTCTACTGCTTCGCCCTGGGCCGCATCGGCCGCTTCGGCTCGCGGGCCACGGCGGCACTGGTCACCGGGGGTCTGTACGTCACCGTGACGCTGGTGCCGTTCTTCAAGTACCCCGCCAATCCCCCCGCCGTGGGCGATCCCGGGACCGCCGCCCGGCGGACCGCCCTCTACCTCCTGATGATCGCCCTGAGCGTGCTGCTGGCGGCCGGGGCGCTGATCCTCGGGCGACGGCTCGCACCGAAGCTCGGCAACTGGAACGCGTCGGTCGTCGCCGGCGCGGCCTTCGCCCTGGCCATCGGCCTCTCCTACGCCCTGCTGCCCGGCATCAACGAGGTCCCTCCGGGCTTCCCCGCCGCGCTGATCTGGGAGTTCCGCCTCGCGTCCCTGGCCATCCAGACGGCACTGTGGACGACTTTCGGCCTGGCTTTCGGTTTTCTAGCCGAACGAGCCCTTGTGCCCGCCCCCGGACCCAAGGAGGCTGTGCAGCCGACGAGTTGAGCACGAGGGGGCCGGTAGTACATGGCGACGGCGATCAGGCAATGGCGGGGCTGGACGGGTGCGGCCCCGTTCTGGCTGAACTCGCTCCTGCTGCTCCTGGCCCCCTGCTGCGCCGTGACGCTCTTCGGCCAGATCGGGATCATCGCCGCGCTGGCCGCACTGGGCGGCCTGGCCCGCCACCTCTGGTACGGCGACTACGGCCACCCGGCCGTACACCTGGCCGGGGCGCTGATGGGGGCGGGCGCGGCCGCCCTCGTCATGTGTGGTTAGGAGCGTTCGGCCCCTCACCCGTTCGGGCGCATGGGCACCACCCCGGGCATCCGGCCGACGGACCCTTCGCGAACTGCGAAGACTCCCCGATCGGGCGACGACACGCCCGTGACGCCACGTCAGTCCACCGTGTTGCACGGAGTACCGACGGGCAGAGGAGGTGTCCACTGCTCACATGACCCGGCCGCCCGAGCCGGACTGGAGGGAATCCCATGCCCCGCGCCAAGTGGGCCGTCGCTTCGCTGACGGTGGTCCTGCTGTCCACCGGCATCGCGGCGTTGCAACGGACCGAGGGTGCCCGGCCCGCGGCCGTGACCACCGACGACGCGCTGCCCTCCCGGGCGTTGGGGCTGTCGGGCCACCGCCGTCTGGTGCGGGAGCTGGAACAGTCCGGCGAACACGCCGCCGGCACGGGGACCCGGTCCCCGAGCGCCGCCCACGGGCCGCTGCGCACGGTCACCGGACCCCTGCGGGCCGCCCGCCCGCTGCGGCTGCGCATTCCGAGCCTGGACGTGGACGTACCGCTGACCGGCGGCCGTACGGAGTACGCCTGGGACACCGGGAGTCCGGCACCGGGTACGGCCGGGACCGCCGTGGTGACGGTGGCGGGGCTTCGCCTCGACGAGTTGCGGCGGGGCCGGACCATCGAGATCCCCCGGGCGGACAGTCGTACGGCCGTGTTCACCATCGTACGGATCTCACCGGGCAGGGCCTCCGGCCACGAGGGCGCGCACGGCCGGGCCCAACTGCGGGTGGTCGGCGGCGAGACCGCCGTACTGGCCCGGCTGACCGGGCAGCGCCGCACTCGCTGAGACCACCGGATCGGGCGACGTCCTGTCAGCCGAGGGGGGTGTCTTCGTCCCCCGGTCGGGGGCTTCTCGGGGTCCACCCGGGAGTCGTCCGGCGTGGCGGGGCAGACCCCTCGCATGAGCGGCGGGAGGCACCACGCGCGTTCGGCACTGGCCAGGGCTCTGACCGTGGCCTGTGTCGTGCTGCTGTGCGTCTTCGGAGCCGGTCCGGCCGGCGCCGAAGCGGCCGAGTTCCGCCCCGCGACGTCCTCCGCGCCCGTCGCGCCGGGCGCCCCGGCAGAGTCTCCCGAACCCGGCGAGGGCCAGTCCGATCCGGCTCCGGCCCCTGATCCCGAAGCGCGGGCGGCCGTACGGACGGTCACGCGCGGGCTGTCCGGCGTACGGCGGGGACCGCTCGCGGTGTTTCACGTGGAACATGCGGTTGCCCCGGCGTGCGGGCCCGCCGCGGAGGCGGCCGAACCGGCCCTGTCCCGGCGGGCGGTGCGGAGCGTGGTGCTGCGCTGCTGAGCGGACCGAGGTCCGAACGCAGCCCCCACACCCCCTTGAGCACCGTGAGGTTCCGCCATGCCCATCGACCCGTACGCCGCACTGAACGCCATGCTCCGCGCCGAGGTCACCCGGTTCTCCCCGCCGGTCCGGCAGACCGAGCCGGCCGCGTCGCCGAAGACCACGGCCACGGCCACGGCCACGGCCACCGCCACGGCCACGGCCGTCGAGGCCGAGAGCGAACCTCAGCCGACCGCCCCGGCGGATCCGGCCGCGTAGGAACCGCGCGGACGCGCCAGGAGCGCCGGGGGGCAACCGGCGCTCCCGGCGCGTCCCGGCCGTGCGACCGGCTCGGTCCTCGTGCTCAGTCCTCGTGCGTGTAGTAGCGGTAGAACGCCGCCAGACCGACGCCCGCGGCCACGGCGAGGCCCACCACCACGGCCTTGAGGATCGACTGGTCGGTGAGGCTGTGCAGGTAGCCCACGGCGATGCCGCCGAAGGCTCCGTACGCGGCGGCGTGGACCTCGCGCATCATCCGGGGACCGACCCTGGCCAGGCCGAACATGATCCCTGCGAAGACCACGCCGCACAGGATCCCGAAGAAGACGTTGGCCGTGGTCACCGGACCCGCCTGGCGTTCGATGAAAGCGGCCCAGAATCCGTAGACGAGTCCGAGGAGCACGGGCCCGACGAACGCGCTCTTGTGCAGGTGGGTCTTGCTCGCCGTCTGCCGGCGCTGCCGCCCGAAGGCGCTGGGTGCCGCATGTGCCATGACGGGCTCCTCTCTCCCATCATCCAGGGCACACCCGCCGCCCCCGGGCGGCAAGTGGATCAGCGGTCAGGGCGTGCGCACGGCCACCGCGTCGATCTCGAAGAGCATGTCGGGCAGGGCCAGCGCGGCAACGCCGATCAGGGTCTGGGCGGGCAGTTCGGTCCCCCAGGTGGCGTGCAGCTGCTTCAGCAGGACCTCGAGCTTCTGCTGGTCGTGGCCGACGACGTAGGTGCCGATGCGGACCACGTCAAGGGGGCCGAGGCCGACGGCCGCGAGGGCGGTACGGAGGTTGGCGAAGGCCCGCTCCACCTGGTCGGCGAAGTCCCCGGAGACGACGTGGCCGTGCTCGTCGGAGCCGTACTGCCCGGCTATGAACACCTGCTCGCCGGGTGCGGAGACGATGTGGCTGTAGCCGTATCCGGTCGGGGTGTGGAGTCCTGCCGGGTTGATGATGCTGCGCGTCATGCCGAGCTCCCTTTTTCCGTTTCCGTTTCCGTACGTGCGGTGTGGTGCTCCGTGTGCTCCGTGGTGCGGCTACCGTGCGGCGAGCCAGGCACGGAGCCGTTCGGGGGCCTCGGGGGCCTGCCGTTCGGCCTGTTGCCGGATCTCGTCGAGGTTCTGGGCCGCCAGTGCCCTGCGCCAGGCCAGTTCGGCCCGTGTCATGGCGTGCGCGATGGCGCAGTCGGCGGCGCCCTTCTCCGGGGCGGAGTCCGCCGGTTCGCCGGCGCCGGGCCCCTGCTGCCGGATCTCCGCGCACCGGAAGGCCTGCTCGGGCCCTTCGACGGCGGCGACCACGTCCATGAGCGAGATGGCGTCGAGCGGGCGGGCCAGCCGGAAGCCGCCCCGGGGGCCGGGGGTGGAGGTGAGGACGCCCGCCCGAGCCAGTGCCTGGAGCTGCTTGGTGAGGTAGGCCGCGGGCAGGTCGTGCCAGGCGGCGAGACGCGCCGCCGACACGGCACGGTCCGGGCCGCTCCAGGCCAGGTTGACGCAGCTGTGCAGCGCCCACTCGACGCCCTCGCTCATCTTCATAATCTGGATATTAAATATCCAGGATTATCGGCGCAAGGGTGCCGCTCCGTCCGACGGCCCACCACCCGCCCGCAGCAACACCGCTCGCGCCCGGCCCCGCGTCCGCATTCCCTGGTGACGTGCGCACCATCCTGTCGACGGTACTCATCGTGCTCGTGGCCCTTCTGGTGCCCGCGAGCGCCGTCGCGTACTGGGCCGACCGCGAACTGGGCAACGCCGACCGGTACACCGCCGCCATGTCCCCCCTCGCCGAGAACCCGAAGGTGCAGGAGGTCGTCGTCACCCAGGTCACCCGCGCCCTCGCCGGCCAGATCGACGCGGGCCCCTTCCAGATCGGCGTGGACACCCTGCTCGGCGAGGCCCTGCACTCCTTCGCCGGCACCCCCGCCTACCGGACCGCCTGGGACGCGGCCAACCGCGCCGCCCACGTCGCGTTCCTCGACGCGCTCACCACCGGCCACGGCGACGCCCTCACCATCGACCTCGCCCCCGTCATCGCGCAGGTCAGGGGCGACCTCGTCGCCGACGAGGTGCCCTTCGCCGACCGCATCCCGGTGACCCACCTGACCGTGAAGGTCATGGAGTACGACAACCTCGCCGCTCTCCGGAAGGGCTTCCACATGCTCCAGGTCGCCGGCGTCTGGCTCCCCGTACTGACCCTGGTCCTGGCCGCGGCGGCCATCGCCGTCGCCGTCCACCGACGGCGCGCCGTCCTGGCCACCGGAGTGGGGCTCGCGGTCGGGGCCGGACTGCTGTGGCTCGCGGTGGACGTGTGCCGCCGGCTCACCCTGGACGACCTGCCCGCCGACATCGACCGGCCCGCCGCCGGGGCGGTGTACGACGCCCTCACGGCGTACCTGCGCACGACCGCCTGGGTGGTGCTGGCGATCGGGCTCGGCGCCGCACTCGCCGCATGGGTGATGGGCCGACTACGCCGCACCCCATAAGCTCGGAAGGTACCAACACGCGCAGAACCATGTAGAAGATCACAGAAGCACCGATTCGCGAGCGGCGGGCACGGAAGCGGGAATGAGCACCGAACGCACCGAACACATATCGTCGCGGCGAGCCCGGCACCATCCGCTGGCTCCGCCCTCCTGGCTGCTCAACGGGCTGAAGCCCAGTGCCGCGCCGATCCCGTGGGCCGCCGTGGCCCGGGCCTCGGTCGCGATGTCCGTCCCGCTCGCCGTCGGCTTCGCCCTCGACGAACCCGAATACGGCGCGCTCGCCTCCATGGGCGCCCTCGCCGGAGTCATCGGCGACACCGCCGATGCCTACCGGATGCGCGTCCTGAACATCGCCGTCCCCCAGCTCCTCGGCGCCGTCGGCGTGGCGCTGGGCACCCTGGTCTACGGGCACGGCTGGCTGGCAGTCGGAGCGCTCACCCTCATCGCCCTCGTCTCCGGGATGATCTCCTCCATCGGCACGGTGGCCTCCGTGTCCGGACTGCTCCTCCTGCTCAACGCCGTGATCGGCGCCGGACTGCCGCTGCCCGAACCCTGGTGGACGGCCCCGCTGCTGCTGACCGCGGGCGGGCTGTTCGTCCTCGCGCTGACCCTGCTCGGCTGGCCGCTGCGCCGCCGGCAGCCGGAGCGCACCGCCGTGGCCGACACCTACCGGGCCCTGGCCGACGCCCTGGAGGCCGCCGGCGGGCCCGGCACCCGGTACGAGGAACGCCGACAGCAGGTCACCCAGGCCATCAACCACGCCTACGACCTCGTGCTCGGCCGCCGGGCTCGGGTGCACGGGCGCAGCCCCTCGCTGGTGCGGCTGCTGGCCCAGCTCAACGTGGTGATCCCGCTGGTGGAGGCCGCGCCCGCAGCGCACCTGCGCGGCCGGCCGCTGCCCCCCGAGATCCCGGCGGCCGTACGGGAACTGGCCGACGCCGTCGAAGAGGGCCGCACCGGAACCCCCGTACTGGAGCTGCCCGCCGCGCACACCCCGGCCGAACGGGCCGTCGACGCGGCCCTGCGCCACGCCGCGAAGATCGTGTACATCGCCCGACCGGACCTCGACAACGTGGACGACCGGCTCGGCCGGCCCGCCGCCCTGCGGGTGCGCGCCCGGCGGGCGGTCCGCGACATGGTGTTGTCCCGGGCCTCCTGGCGGTACGGGTTGCGGCTCGCACTGTGCATCGGGATCGCGCAGTCCCTCGTATCGGTGATCGAGTTCGAGCGGTCCTACTGGGTCGCCCTGACCGTCACCTTCGTCCTCAAGCCCGACTTCGGTTCGGTGTTCTCCCGGGCCGTGCTGCGCGCGCTCGGCACCGCGGGCGGCCTGGTCATCGCGGCCGCCGTGCTCTCCGAGGTGCCGCGCGGCTGGTGGGACGTCCCGGTGATGGTGGTGCTGGCCGGGCTGATCCCCGCCTTCTCCGTCAAGGGGTACGCCTTCCAGACCGCCGCGATCACCCCGGTGATCCTGCTCCTCTCGGACCTGCTCAACCACCAGGGCTTCGACCTGATCCGGCCCCGGCTGGTGGACAGCCTGATCGGCTGCGCCATCACCCTCGTCTTCGGGTACCTGCTGTGGCCCGAGAGCTGGCACACCCGGATCGGGGACCGGCTCGCCGACACCGTGGACGACGCCGCCCGCTACGTGGAACGGGCCTTCGCGCCGGTCGCGGACGAGGCCGCGCACGCGGTGGCCCGGACCGCCCGCCTCCAGGCTCGGCGGCGCATCTACCGGGACCTGTCGGGCGTGCGCAGCGAGTTCCAGCGGGCGCTGACCGAGCCGCCGCCCACCGGAGCCCGGGCCGCCGCCTGGTGGCCGCTGGTCGTCGCCGTCGAGCGGATCGTGGACGCCACCACCGCCGCGCGGGTCCGGGTCAACCACGGCGCGGCCCCGCCCCCCGCCGAGGAAGTGGAGTCGATCGCCCGGCAGCTCCGCGAGCTGGCCGTGCGGGTGCGCAGCAGCAGCATCCCGGTCCGGGTCGAGGCGGGACCGCCGGGCGAGGCGACGAGCGTGCTGGCCCCGGTCCACCAGGAGATCGCAGCGGCCCTGGCCATTGCCCGGCCGGAGTCCTGACCCGCCGCCGCGCCCGGGAACGGTGTCCCCCGAATGGGTCGGCTCCCGGGCCGGGCGGGGGCGGACGGGGCAGCATCGGAGCATGCACCGCGTCCCCGCCGTGATGGTCCTCGCCGTACTCCTGGTGGGGTGCGCCGATGTGGAGGGACTGCAGAGCGAGGGCGACCTCGGCACGGTGCACGCCCCGAAGAGCCTGTGGAAGGACATCCGCCCCGACCCGCCCGCCGCCGACCAGAGGCCGGGCACGGCCGCCGTGGTCCCGGGGCTCCCCAAGGTGACCGATCTGAGCATGCGCGGAGTGGACGCTCTGTCCGTCGTGCGCGCCGACATCGCCTCCGCCGCCGAGCAGGACGGCGGGACCGGCCGGCTCGTCGACCCGCGCGCCGTCCAGCGGCTCGCGCTCTGCACACAGGCTGTGGACGGCGGCCCCGACTGCCCGGTGCGCCCCGCGGTCCTGCACGACCTGACGGGCAACGGCCGGGAAGAGCTCATCACCGCCCTGGACGTCGACGGCCGGGTCAGCGAGCTGCGCGTCTACACCGTCCAGGACGACGGGAGCATCGCCCGGATCCTGTCCCGGCGCGCGGTGCTGGAGGGTGTGGAGGTGGCCGCCGAGCACCTGGCGGTCCGCGAGCCCACGACCAACCCCGACCACGTCGCCGTCTTCGACTACGTGTGGGACCCGAAGGCCGGGATCATGAACCTGTCCCAGCTCACCCTCGACGACTGCCCGGGACGCACCCAGGACCCGACGAACGGGGACGGGGCGCGATGCGCGCGCTGAGCAGCCTGCGCTGGAAGATCGCACTGACCACCACCATGGTGTGCTGCATGGTCGCCGCCGCACTGGGCATCCTGGTGCACAACGTGGTCGCCCGGCAGATGGTCGGAGAGGTCCGCAAGGCCGCCGCCACCGAGCTGGCGCACGCCTTGGGCCACTACGAGTACGGCACCGCGCACGGCGACGTGAACGCCGCGTTCGACCCGCCCGACCTGCCCCGGCAACTGCGCGAGCTCGTCGCGAGCGGCCAGACCGGCAGCATCGTCGGCGAACAGGGGGGAAAGCCCGTGATGTGGGCGGCCGGACCCGCCGACGACAAGGCCCTCGCGGTCTGGTTGCCCTTCGGGAGCACCCGGGAACGGCTGCGGGACATCGACACCGCGATCCTCGCCTCCGCGATCCTCGCGGCCGGTCTGGTGGCGCTGGCCGGCCTGTTCCTCGCCGACCGGATCAGCCGGCGGCTCGCGACCACGGCCGCCGTGGCCCGCCGGATCAGCGCCGGGGACCTGGACGCCCGGGTGAACTTCCCGGCCGAGGGGGACGATCCGGGGCCGGGCGGCTCCCGCGACGAGGTCCGGGACGTGGCGCACGCGCTGGACTCGATGGCGAGCTCGCTCCAGGGCCGGCTGGAGGCGGAGAAGCGCTTCACGGCGGATGTCGCGCACGAGCTGCGCACCCCGCTCACCGGTTCGCTGGCCGCGGCGGCGCTGCTGCCCGAGGGCCGCCCCAAGGAAATGATCAACAACCGGCTGAAGGCCCTGCACCTGCTGACCGAGGACCTGCTGGAGATCTCCCGGCTGGACTCGGGCGTCGAACGGGCCGACCTCGCCCGGGTGGAGCTCGGCCGGGCGGTGGAGCGGGCGGTCGCCGCGGCCGCGGCCGCCGGGAGCGCCACCGCACCGGAAGCCGGTCCGGCCGTGTCGGTACGGGTGGTCCAGGACGTGGTGGTGGTCACCGACCGGCGGCGGTTGGACCGGATCCTGGCCAACCTGCTGGCCAACGCCGTGAAACACGGCAGGCCCCCGGTCGAGGTGACCGTGGAGGGACCGGTGGTGGTGGTCCGCGACCACGGTCCCGGCTACCCCCCCGAGCTGATCGAACGGGGCCCGCAGCGGTTCCGTACCGGGGACCCGGGCCGCGGGCGCGGCCACGGCCTGGGGCTCACGATCGTGATGGGGCAGGCGGCCGTGCTGGAGATCGCGGTCGGCTTCGCCAATGCGCCCGACGGCGGCGCGGTGACGACGCTGCGGCTCCCCGTCGGCAGGGTGCCGTAGGCGAATTGGGCAGCTTGGGTGCGTTGATCCGCGGGGACGCCCGAGAGGCGTGTTTCACGTGAAACACGCCCCTCGGGTCAACTGGACCGATCAGACACCGATGTTGCGGCCGTCCTTGCGCCAGACGGACACGACCGCCGGGCGGACGATCTTGCCGGGGCCGTCGGGCCACACCGACTGCGGCTTCTCGACGGACGCGCCGTCGATCTCGCCCGGGTGCTGGACGGAGACCAGGACGCGCTTGTCCTGGATGAGCGGGCCGCAGGTCTCGGCGCCGCGCGGAACGGTCAGGAACTGCTTCAGCTCACCGCGGCGCTCACCGGCCGTCGCGACGCCGAACAGGCCGTCGTGGGAGCCGAGCTGGTTGCCGTCCGTGGAGATCCACAGGTTGCCGTGCGGGTCGAAGGCCACGTTGTCCGGGCACGAGATGGGGCTGACCTTGTCCTTGGGGAAGCCCGCGAAGTAGGTGGCTGGGTCGTTCGGGTCACCGGCGACCAGGAAGAGCCGCCAGGCGAAACCGTCGCCCGCCGGGTCGTCGAAGTTCTCGGCGAGCTCCAGGATCTGGCCGTGCTTGTTCAGGTTGCGCGGGTTGGCCTCGGTGGCGCCTTCCTTGCCCGGCTTGCCGCGGTCGGTGTTGTTGGTCAGTGCGATGTAGACGCGACCGGTGCGCGGGGAGGGCTCGACGTCCTCCGGACGGTCCATCTTCGTGGCGCCCACCTTGTCGGCGGCCTGCCGCGTGAAGACGTACACCTCCTCGGCGGTCATGCCCTCGACGTGCGACACGTTGCCGGTGGCCAACTTGATCCACACGCCGGAGCCGTCGAACTCGCCGTCGGAGGGCAGCTTGCCCGTGCCGTCGAACTCGGCGGCCGGGGAGTCACCGGTGAGCTTGGCGACGTAGAGGGTGCCCTCGTCGAGCAGCGTGAGGTTGTGCTCCTTCGCGGCGCGCGAATTGCCCTTCTTCATCCGCTTCGACGAGACGAACTTGTAGAAGTAGTCGAAGCGCTCGTCGTCGCCCATGTAGACGACCGGACGGCCGTCCTCGGTCAGGCGGGGCTGCGCGGCCTCGTGCTTGAAGCGGCCGAGCGCGGTGCGCTTGCGCGGCACCGAGTTCGGGTCGTACGGGTCCAGCTCGACGACCCAGCCGAAGCGGTGCGACTCGTTGGGCTCCTGCGCCACGTCGAAGCGCTTGTCGAACCGCTCCCACTTGCGCTCGGTGGCGCCGGCGGTCACGCCGTAACGCTTCAGGCGGGCGGCCTGGGTGGGCTCGGTGACCTGGCCGGCGTTGCCGAAGTACTGGTTGAAGTTCTCCTCGCCGTGGAGGGTGGTGCCCCACGGGGTGGTGCCGCCGGCGCAGTTGTTGAGCGTGCCGAGCACCTTGGTGCCGGTGGCGTCGACGGAGGTCTTCAGCAGGCTGCTGCCCGCGGCCGGACCCGTCAGCTTGAACTCGCTGGTGGCGGTCAGTCGGCGGTTGAGCTGGTGGCGGCTGATCGCGGTCAGCTTGCCGCTGCGGTGGTCCTCCTGGACGGCGACCACGGACAGGCCGTGCGCGGCCCAGGCGATCTCGACCTGCTCGAGGGTCGGGTTGGCCGGGTCGTACGCCTTGAACATGAGGTTCTCGTCCGTGTACTCGTGGTTGGCCACGAGCAGCTGCTGGCGCTCGTAGTCGCCGCCGAGCGGGAGGAGGCTCAGGAAGTCGTTGTTGTAGCCGAACTGACCGGCCTGCGCGGCGGCGGTCTGCTTGTCGGCGTTGAAGCCAGGGGCGCCCTTGACGATCGGGTCGCCCCAGCGGATCACCACGTTCTGCTCGTGGCCCTCGGGAACGGTGACCTTGTCGTCGGTGTTCGGCGCGACGGCCTTGAAGCGCAAGCCCCGGGCGGCCTCGCCGCCCTTGCCCGCGGCGGCCGCGGCGTCATCGGCCGCGGGGGTGGCGTTGGCGGTCTGCCCCGGGCCGCCGAACGCCACGGCGGAACCGGCCGCGGTGGCGACCGTCACGACGGCGGCGGAGCGCAGCATCGCGCGGCGGGAGTAGGCACGGGCTATGACGTCACCGACGTACTCGTTGTCGCTGGTGTTCGGCACCTCGTGGAAGCAGGCGTCGCCACAGCGGTAACGACAGGTGAGAGCGGACCGGCCGCTGCCATGCGGGTTGCCGATGAACGGCAGGAGCTTGCGCACGAGTGTCCTCCGAGTAGCTGCGTGGGCGCCGACAACGTGTCGGTACGATCCAGCCGCGACGCTAGGCCCGGGTTGCGCCGAAGCGGCGGCGCGGGGATGAACGCTCGGTGAACCCGGCACGTCGGAGCGGCAGTTCACGGAGCGTGTGCGGGTGGGTGGGTGCCGGGCGCCACGAAAGGCGCCCCTGCCGAAGATCCACCCCAGCGGCCGATAACCTTACGTGTCCACTCTGGGCAGGGATCATCCGCGCAGCACGGACAAATGACGCACGCACACATGCGAAAGGCCTGGCCCATGGGTATTCGGAGCTTGTTGCGCAAGGTATTCGGACGGTCCGCGGAATCCGTTCCGGAAACTACGGACACCCCTTCGGCCGCTGTCCCGAACCAGGCGGAACGGACCCCTCTGGACGTCGCCGCCGAACTGGTGGCGGCGTCCTTCGACAACCCCACGGTTCCGCCGCAGTCCGCCCCGCGCGACCGTGAACCGGGCACGGTCCTCACGGCCCCCGCCCAGGCGGCGGACCCCACGGTCCCGGAAGCCCGCCGCCCGTCGCCTCCGGCGGTCCAGCCGACCGCCGTTGCCGCGGAGCAGCCCGAAGCCGAAGCCGAGCCGGCCGCCGCCGATGCGGGGCCCGAGCCCGCCGAGGCCACCGCGCCGCAGGCGCAAGAGCCGGCCGCCGCCGATGCGGACCAGCCCGAGGCCGAGGCGCCGCAGGCACAGGCCGAGCCCGAGACCGAGGCCGAGCCGGCTGCTGCCGCCGAAGCGGAGCCCGCGGCCGCCGCCGAGGCCGAGCCCGAGACCACCCATGCTGCGGAGCAGCCCGAGGCGGATGCGCCGCAGGCGCAGACCGAGCCGGCCACCGCCGAACCCACCACGCCGCAGGCCGAGGCTGCCGCCTCTGCGGAGCAGCCCGAGGCCACCGCGCCGGAGGCGCAAGAGCCGGTCGCCGCTACCGAGCAGCCGGAGACCGAGGCGCCGCAGGCGCAGTCCGAGCCCGAGGCCGATCCGGCTGCCGCCGAGGCAGAGCCCGAGACCGCCCCCGCTGCGGAGCAGGCCCAGGCGGAGCCCGAAACCGCACCCGAGGCACAGGAGCCGGCCGCCGCCGAGGCAGACACCGACGCCGCGGACCAGCCCGAGGCCGAAGCGCCGCAGGCGGACGCGCAGGCCGAGCCGGCCGCCGCCGAGGCCACCGCGCCGCAGGCGCAGGAGCCGGCCACCGCCGCAGAGCAGCCCGAGGCAGACGCGCCGCAGGCCCAAGCCGAGGCCCCGGCCACCGCGCCGCAGGCGCAGGCCGAGCCCGAGGCCGAAGCGCAGGCCGAGCCGGCCGCCGCCGAAGCGCACCAGCCCGAGGCCGAAGCGCCGCAGGCAGACGCGCCGCAGGCAGACGCGGAGCCCGAAACCGCACCCGAGGCACAAGAGCCGGTCGCCGCCGAAGTCACCGCGCCCGAGGCGGACACCGATGCGGCGGAGCAGCCCGAGGCCGAAGCGCCGCAGGCACAGGCAGAGGCCGGCGTCGCTGCGAACACGGCCGCCGTCGTGCGGCGCCGGGCTCCTGAGGTCGCCGGCGCGTACAAGGCCGCCGGGCAGGTGCTCCGGGGCAAGGGGAAGACCGGGGCGCGGGCCAAGGTGTACCTCGTGCTGGACCGGTCCGGTTCGATGCGCGGGTTCTACAAGGACGGCAGCGCCCAGCACCTCGCCGACCACGCCCTCGCCCTCGCCGCGCACCTCGACGACGCGGCGACCGTGCACACCGTGTTCTTCTCCACGGAGCTGGACGGCACCGCCGACCTGACCCTCGACGGCCACGACGCCTCCTGGGTCGAGACCCGTCACGCCGAGCTCGGCCGGATGGGTCGCACCAGCTACCACGTGGCCGTCGAGGCCGTCCTGGAGCGCTACCAGAAGGACGGCGGCGAGGGCCCGGCCCTGGTCGTCTTCCAGACCGACGGCGCGCCCGACAACCGGCAGCCCGCCCGCCAGGCACTGGCCGACGCCGCCACCGCGGCTCCGGGCGTCCACTGGCAGTTCGTGGCCTTCGGCGACCACGACGCCAAGGCCTTCGACTTCCTGCGCAAGCTGGACGCCGAGAACGCCGGCTTCTTCCACGCCGGCCCCGCCCCCACCGAGCTGACCTCCGCCGCCCTGGTCAAGGGCATCCTGGAGCGGTTCTAGTACCGGCAGTACGAGCAGTACGGGCACGACACGAAGGCGGCGCCCCCCTCCGGCAAGGAGGGGGGCGCCGCCTTCGGCGTATCAGCGGACCGGGAGTCAGCCCCGCGGGGAACCGGCGTCCGGGGCGACCGCGTCGGAGACCGGCCGCTCCGCCGCCTTCGTCTCGACCGGCTTGCGCAGCGCGATGTTCAGCTCGCGCAGACGGGCCTCCTCCAGCACCGTCGGCGCGCCCATCATCAGGTCCTGCGCGTTGCCGTTCAGCGGGAAGGCGATCGTCTCGCGGATGTTCGGCTCGTCGGCCAGCAGCATCACGATGCGGTCCACGCCCGGGGCGATGCCACCGTGCGGCGGGGCGCCCAGGCGGAACGCGCGGAGCATGCCCGCGAACTCGCGCTCGACGGTCTCGGCCTCGTAACCGGCGATCTCGAAGGCCTTCAGCATGACCTCGGGCTCGTGGTTGCGGATGGCGCCGGAGGACAGCTCGATGCCGTTGCAGACGATGTCGTACTGCCAGGCCAGGATGTCCAGCGGGTCCTTCTCCAGCAGGTCCTTCATCCCGCCCTGCGGCATGGAGAAGGGGTTGTGGGAGAAGTCGATCTTGCCGGTCTCCTCGTCCTTCTCGTACATCGGGAAGTCGACGATCCAGCAGAACCGGAAGACGTTCTCCTCGAACTGGCCGGCACGCTTGGCCGCCTCGACGCGAACGCCCGACATGATCTTGGAGACCTCGTCGAAGTCACCCGCGCCGAAGAACACGGCGTGGCCGGGGACCAGGCCCAGGCGCTCGGTGAGGACCTTGAGGTTCTCCTCGGTGAGGAACTTGGCGATCGGGCCGGTCAGCGAACCGTCCTCGCCCACGCGCACCCAGGCCAGGCCCTTGGCGCCCAGCGAGATCGCGTACTCGCCGAGGCCGTCGAAGAACTTGCGCGGCTGCGCGGCGGTGTCCGGGACGGCCAGGGCACGCACGTGCTTGCCGGCGAACGCCTTGAACTCCGAGGCCTCGAACACGTCGGTGATGTCGACGAGCTCCAGCTTGGCGCGCAGGTCGGGCTTGTCGTTGCCGTACTTGAGCATCGACTCGCGGAACGGGATCCGCGGGAACGGCGAGGTGACCTCGCGGCCGCCGCCGAACTCGGTGAAGAGCTCGGTCATCAGGCGCTCGATCGGCTGGAAGACGTCCTCCTGCTCGACGAAGGACATCTCCACGTCGAGCTGGTAGAACTCGCCCGGCGAGCGGTCGGCGCGGGCGTCCTCGTCGCGGAAGCACGGCGCGATCTGGAAGTAGCGGTCGAAGCCGGAGATCATCAGCAGCTGCTTGAACTGCTGCGGCGCCTGCGGCAGGGCGTAGAACTTGCCCGGGTTCAGGCGGGACGGCACGACGAAGTCACGGGCGCCCTCGGGGGAGGTCGCGGTGAGGATCGGCGTCGCCATCTCGTTGAAGCCGAGGGCCACCATCTTCGAGCGGATCGACGCGATGACCGCCGAGCGCAGCATGATGTTGCGGTGCATGCGCTCGCGGCGCAGGTCGAGGAAGCGGTACTCCAGGCGCCGCTCCTCGTTCACCCCGTCGTCGGTGTTGATCGTGAACGGCAGCGGGGCGGCCGCGCCGAGCACCTCGACCGCGGAGACCTCGATCTCGATCTCGCCGGTCGGCAGCTCCGGGTTGACGTTGTCGGCGCCGCGGGAGACGACCTTGCCGTCGATGCGGACGACGGTCTCCTTCGTGACGCTGCTCAGCGCCTCGTTCGCCGCGGTGCCGGGCCGGGCGACCAGCTGCGTGATGCCGTAGTGGTCGCGCAGATCGATGAAGAGGATGCCGCCCAGGTCTCGACGGTTGTGCAGCCAGCCGCTCAGCCGGACGTCGGCGGCGACGTCAGAAGCGCGGAGCTCGCCGCAGGTGTGGGACCTGTACCGATGCATCAGTCATCCAGTTCTACGCGATACCAGGGTGGATTCAACCGTCCCAAGGTTACCGTCCGGGAAGGTGACGGGTCGGGCACTCCCTCCAGCCTGCGCAAATGCGTCCGGTGGTCCGGGCGAACAGGCACGTACCGGATATGACCTGTAAACATGGCCGGGTGCGCACCGAGGACGTTCTGGCCGCCATTGCGACCGGCCTGTGGCGATGGGACAACGCCTCCGGGACGGTCACCCTCGACGGTGAGGCCGCCCGGCTGCTCGGGCTGCCCGCCGAACCGGTGGTGCTGCCGGAGGCCGCCGTACGGTCCCGCTTCCACCCGGTGGACTGGAACGAGATCAACGGGATCGTGAACCTGGCCGTCGCCGAGGGCACCCTCGCCGAGGCCCGGCTGCGGATCATGGACGTCGACGGCCGGGTGCTGCGGACGGTGCGCAGCCGCACCAAACCGATGGCGAACGGGGCCCCAGGGGGGTCCCCCCGGACGGAGTCCGGGGGCGGGGCCACGGACTACGAGCTGATCGGAACCATCCAGGAGATCGCCGAGCCGCAGCCGGGCACCACGGCCGCCCACACCCCCATCACGGGGGACTGGCGGCGCTCCCGCGAG
Source organism: Streptomyces sp. NBC_01439 (assembly GCF_036227605.1). Taxonomy (GTDB): domain Bacteria; phylum Actinomycetota; class Actinomycetes; order Streptomycetales; family Streptomycetaceae; genus Streptomyces. The sequence continues at coordinate 4,780,616 of NZ_CP109487.1, forward strand.
GCCTTCCTGCTGGACGCCGGGCGCGCGCTGGCGGAGGCGCGGTCCACGGCCGAGGTGCTGCGGGTCGCCGCCTCGCTGTCCATGCCCGGTTTCAGCCCGGACGGGCTGGCGGTCTTCGGCGTGGCCGGGGACCGGCTGTCGATCATCGGGCACCACGGGCACGATCCGGGGGGCGAGGGTCCGTTCTCCGACATGCCGCTGGAGACGAACTACCCGGCCGCGGAGGTCGTCCGTACCGGCCGGGCGATCTACCTGCCCACCCCCGAGGACTACAAGCGGCGCTTTCCGGCCGCCTGGCCGCTCGCCCAGCGCTTCGACCGGGTCTCCTGGGCCTTCCTACCGCTGATCGTGGCCGGTCGGACCATGGGCGCCTGGATGGCCGCCTTCAAGCACCCGGCGTCCTTCTCCCCCGACGAGCGGTCCGTCCTGACGACCGTGGCCCGGATGCTGGCCCAGGCGCTCCAGCGCGCCGTGGTGGCCGAATCCGAGCGGGAGCTCACCACCGGCCTACAGCGGTCGATGATGCCGCAGCTCGGCCCGGAGATCCCCGGCATGCGGATCGCGGCCCGCTACGTCCCGACGGGCGGCGGACTCCAGGTCGGCGGCGACTGGTACGACATGATCCCGCTGCCGTCGGGCAGGTTCGCGCTGGTCATCGGCGACGTGCAGGGCCACGACGTCCGGGCGGCCGGCCTGATGGGCCAGCTACGGATCGCCGTACGGGCGTACGCGTCCGAGGGCCACCGGCCGGACGCGGTGCTCTCGCGCGCCTCCCGCTTCCTGGCCGGGCTGTGCTCGTCGCCGGAGTCCGACCCTTACGGGGACGACGGCGGCCGGGACTCCGACTTCCTCAGCCCGCGCTTCGCGACCTGCCTGTACGTGGAGTGCGATCCGAGGACCGGCACGCTGGAGGTGGCCCGCGCCGGCCACCCCGATCCCGCAATCCGGATGGCCGACGGCACCGTCCTGATGCGCCCCACCGCGGGTGGGCTGCCCCTGGGAATCATCCCCGACACCGACTACCCCACCACCCGGTTCACCCTGGAGCCCGGCGAGACGATGATGCTCTGCACCGACGGGCTCATCGAGACCGGCGGGCACGACCTCGACACCGGCTGGGCGCGACTGCGGGCGGTCCTGGAGTCCGACGCGCACGAGAACGCGCACGAGAACGCCTACGACGCGCCCGCACCCGGTGCGGGGACGGCCGCGGGCCGCGTCGCGCCCCCGCACCTCGAAAGACTGGCCGACCTGCTGGTCCAGGCCGTGCACGGGCCGTCCTCGCACCACACCACCGGCCCGCTCGCCGACCGCCGCGAGGACGACATAGCGGTCGTGCTGCTGTGCCGCGAGAGTGCGGACCGGGGCCCGGGCACCGCGCCGGCGCACCCGGCCCGGCCCGTGCGCCGCACCGTACTGACCGTGGCCCAGGTGGAACCCGAACGGATCGCGGGCGTGCGGCAGCAGATCCGCGAGCTGCTGCACGACTGGGCCGACCCCGACCAGGTGGACTCGGTGGTGCTGATGGTCTCCGAGATGGTGACGAACGTACTGACGCACACCGACGGCGACGCCCTGCTGGTCGCGGAGGCGGTCGGCGAGCTGGGCGCGCGCCGGCTGCGCATCGAGGTCGCGGACGGCAGCGACGAGCTCCCGCACAGGCGGCAGCCGGGGGAGCTGTCCTCCAGCGGCCGCGGGGTGCTGCTGATGGAGATGCTGGCAGACGCGTGGGGCGTGGATCCGCGGGGCGAGGGCAAGTCGATCTGGTTCGAACTGGACGAGCAGTCGAAGGCGGACGCCGACCCGGTGTTCTGACCTGGCGCCAGGGCGCGCCGGGGTGTGATGGGATGCAGCGGTGTCCGATCCCCTCCTGCCCGCGCCCGTACGGCGGCTCGCCGCCTGGTGCGGCGTCGTCCTGCTCGTCACCGCCGTCCTCGCCGTCGGCGTATGGCTGTGCACCGTCTTCGACGACGTCGTGACGCCCGTCCTGCTGGCCGTGCTCGGTACGGCCCTGCTCGGGCCGATGCACCGGCGCCTGGTCCGCATGGGGATGAACCGGTCGCTGGCCGCGGCCCTGACCTGCCTCGCCGTGGTCGCCGTCGTCGGCGGGGCCACGTACATCGTCGTCCTCGCACTGATCGAGACCGGTAGCGAGATCGTCGACGCGCTGCGCCGGGCCGGCCAGATGGTCGCCGAGCACTTCGGGGCGGTGGGCACCTCGCTGGAGGACATCGCCGCGAACTCCAAGGACCTGCTCGCGAAGTTCGGCGGGACGGCCGCCTCGGGCGTGGTCGCCGGGCTCAGCGTGGTGGGCTCGATGATCGCGATGGTGTTGCTGGCGCTGGTGCTGATCTTCTTCTTCCTGCGCGACTCCGACCGGGCCGTGGGAACCCTGCGCTCCGTCGTGCCGAGCCGCTCGGGCGATCTGATGGAGGCCATGGGGCGGCGCGCGTTCGAGGCCGTCGAGGGGTTCATGCGCGGGACCACCTTCGTGGCCCTGGTGGACGCCGTGCTGATCGGCGCGGGTCTGCTGGTCCTCGACGTGCCGGGTGCGCTGGGGCTGGCCGCCCTGGTCTTCGTGACGGCTTACATCCCCTACCTCGGGGCCATCCTGTCGGGTGCCGTGGCCGTGCTCGTGGCCTTCGCCGACCGGGGCTGGATCATCGGCCTGTGGGCGCTGGGCCTGGTCCTGCTGGTCCAGATGATCGAGGGCTACGTACTGCAGCCCGTGGTGCAGAGCCGCACCGTGCAGATGCACCCGGCCGTGGTGATGCTGGCCATCACCGCGGGCGCGAGCGTCGCCGGGATCCTGGGCATGCTCCTGGCGGTACCGATGACCGCCGCGGTCTTCGGGGTGATCTCGGAACTGCGGGCCCGGTACGCCGCCGATGCGGCTCCCGGGTCCTAGGTCCTGTCGGGCCGTGCAGGCGAACGCCGTTGTCAGACCTTCTTGTTAGCGTCGCGAACCTCGCGAGGTGCGCGAACCCCGCGCACCCGAAACGATCGAGGGCGGTCTTGATGAGCGGCACCGATGTGCGGCAGTTAGGCATCCACACCTACGACCAGTGGACGGCGATGTGGAACGGTGATCTGGACCTCGCCGCGAAGATCATGGCGCCGGAATTCGTCCTGCGGTATGCGCAGGCGGGCACCGAGGCCTTCGACGACGTCCGCACTCCGCAGCAGCTCGCCGACATCATCGCGGCCTGGCATCGAGAGCGCCGCGGGCTTCGCTTCGTGGCCGAGGGCGCGGCGGTCGTGGACCTCGCACTCGTCGACGGCGCACCGACCGGTCTGGTCGCCCGCCCCTATCTCGCTTCCTTCACGGGCGAAGGCGCCCGAACCGTCGCCAGGAGCGGCACCGACACCCTGCGGATCACCAACGGTTTGATCAGCGAGGTGTGGTCCGTCTCCTCCGGCTCCGCCGGCCGGACCTTTTACCGCTGATGCTGCGACCGCAACCCGGGGGTCCCCCGGACGGAGTCCGGGGGACGAGGTGCGGCGCCGGGCGTCGCGGGCCCGACGGAACGTGCCGACGGGGCCCGGCGGAGCTGCGGGTCAGTCCTGGTCCGCCGCGCCCGTGCCGCGGTGGCCGAGGCCGGTGCGCGCGGTGGTGGGGATGCGGCCCAGCCGGCCGGCCTGGAAGTCGTCGAAGGCCTGCTGCAGCTCGTGCTGGCTGTTCATCACGAACGGACCGTAGTGCGCCATCGGCTCCCGGATCGGACGTCCGCCGAGGAGCACGACCTCCAGGTCCGGGGCGTTGGAGTCCTGGGAGGCGTCCGCCCGCACCGTGAGCGAACCGCCCTCGCCGAAGACGGCCGTCTGCCCGGTCGCGACGGGCCGGCGGTCCTCGCCGACGGACCCGCGCCCGGCCATGACGTACGCCAGCGCGTTGAAGTCCTCGCGCCACGGCAGGGTGATCTGCGCGCCCGGCGAGACGGTCGCGTGGATCATCGTGATCGGGGTGTGGGTGATGCCCGGGCCCTGGTGACCGTCCAGCTCACCGGCGATGACGCGGAGCAGGGAGCCGCCGTCCGGGGTGGTCAGCAGCTGGACCTGACCGCCGCCGATGTCCTGGTAGCGCGGGGGCATCATCTTGTCGGAGGCCGGGAGGTTCACCCACAGCTGGAGGCCGTGGAACAGCCCGCCGGACACGACGAGGGACTCCGGCGGGGCCTCGATGTGCAGGAGGCCCGAACCGGCGGTCATCCACTGGGTGTCGCCGCCGTTGATGACTCCGCCGCCGCCGTTGCTGTCCTGGTGGACGAAGGTTCCGTCGATCAGGTACGTGACGGTCTCGAAGCCGCGGTGCGGGTGCCAGGGAGTACCTTTCGGCTCGCCCGGGGCGTACTCCACCTCGCCCATCTGGTCCATCATGATGAACGGGTCGAGGTACTGGTAGTTGATCCCAGCGAACGCGCGGCGCACCGGGAATCCCTCACCCTCGAACCCACCGGGAGCGGAGACGACGGCCAGCACCTTGCGCGGGACGGCGGCCTGGGGCTGGGCCACGCGCGGAAGGGTCAACGGGTTCTCAACAGTCACTGCGGGCATGGTCAGGACCTCCTTCTGCGTCGAGTTTAGTTGAAACTCGAACTTTCTGCCACACCCCACAGAACGGAGCGGGCCCCGAGGGTATTCCCCCGGGGCCCCAACGGTCCTGACCTGCGATTACGGCGAGACGATCACCGAGTTGATCGGCGTGAGGTTCACCGCCACCCACTGGTCGACAGGGATGTTGGTGCAGTTCCCCGTGCCGTTCCAGCCGGTGCACAGCTTGAACTTCCAGTTCTGCGTCTGATTGTTGAGTGCCCAGTGCCAGTTCAGCTGGTTGCTGAGGTTGTAGGTCCCCGCCCTGCTGAACCGCAGCGACGGCTGCACGCCCGCCGCGGGCGAGCCCTCCGGCCAGATGCACGCCTCACCCGAGCGGCACCCCTCGACCGTGTGGTCGGACGCCTGTGCCTGCCCTGCCGCCAGGACCCCCGTGCCCAGCGCCAGCGTCGCGGCGGCCGCCACCGCGGTGAGCGTCGTGCGGATCGTCGTACGAGCCATCTCTGCCTCCTCATGGATGGGGCGGGAGGGGCTCCCCCGTGGATCCCCCCGCTGCACCGATGCTCCGGGCGGACCGGGACGGGCCGCGATCCTTTCGGGCAGGGCCGAAGCGTGGCTTGGCCGGGGCTCAGCCGCCGCTGTGGAGCAGGTCCACGCCCAGGCCCGTCACCGAGTGCAGGACCGCCTTGCCGTCGCGCTCCGTGGTGATCAGGCCGGCCGCGCGCAGGGTGCGGGTGTGCTCGGAGGCCGAGGGGAGGCTGATGTCGAGGTCCCGGGCCAGCTCGCTGGTCGTGCGCTGCTCGATCAGCGACTGGAGCACCGCCGCCCGGGTCCGGCCCAGGAGGGCGTCCAGCGCCCCCTGCGCCGGGCCCGGGCCGATCAGGGGCAGCGGCGTCAGCGCCGGGTAGAGCAGCACGCACCTGCCGTCCGGGCCGTCCGGGCCCTCGGCGAGCAGCGGCCGGCCCGTCCAGAACGGCGAGGGCATCAGCAGCAGGCCGCGCCCGCCGAGGTGGACCTCGTAGTGCGGCGGCCCGTCCACCTCCAGCGCCGTGCCCGACCAGGCGGCCAGCGGATGCGTGCTCGCCAGGCACGCCTTGATGCCGTGGGCGGCCAGCAGCCGGCTGCGCCAGGCCACGTCCGCCCGGAAGGACTGCCGGATGCGCGGCCAGTGCGGGGCGACGACCACCTCGTGGGCGGACCGGAGCGCGCCGCCGAGCTGGTCCCACGCCCCGCGGTCCTGGGCCCACAGGGCACGCAGCCAGGACGCGGAGCCCGGAGCCCGGGCGGCGACGCGGTGCAGCTCGCCGGGGGTCAGGGACGGGCCGGCGTCGCGTACGACGGCCAGCCCCTCCTCAAGGGTGCGCGCGTACGGCTCGACGAACTGGGGGTTGTCGCCGTCGGGGCGCAGGAGGTCGAGGAGGAGGCGGGCCCGGCCCGGTAACTCCCTGCCGACACGGCTGCGCCAGCGCCCGAAGACCGCCTGTTCGTCGGTGCGCTGCCAGGCGACGATCGCCATGCCCAGCTCCACCAGCGGCAGCGGCTCGCTCGCGAAGGTGACGTTGAACAGGTCCTCCGCCGTGAAATGCACCCGCAGCACGCTCCGCCCCCCCCGTCAGGCGCCGGCCTTGACGCCTCCGGCTAGCCGTACATCCGGCGCATCGCGAAGTCGACCATCTGCTCGACCGCCTTCGCGTCGAAGACCATCCGGTGGTCGCCCTCCATGTCGAGGACGAAGCCGTACCCGGTCGGCAGCAGGTCGATCACCTCCGCGCCGGTGATCACGAAGTACTTGGACTCCTTGCCGGCGTACCGGCGCAGTTCCTTGAGCGTGGTGAACATGGGGATGACCGGGTGCTGCGTGTTGTGCAGCGCCAGGAATCCGGGGGTGTCGCCGCGCGGGCAGTAGACCTTCGAGGTGGCGAAGATCTGCTGGAAGTCCTCGGCGGAGAGGGAGCCCGTGGTGAAGGCCCGCACGGCGTCGGTGAGCGACGGCGGGGACGGCTCCGGGTACAGCGGCGGCGCCTGTTGCGCGTAGCCCTGCGGGGGCTGCTGCGCATACTGCTGCTGGGCACCCGGGTTCTGGTCATAGCCGTACATGGGCCGAAGCCTACCGAGCGCCTGCGGCAGTACCGGCCGGTACTAGCCAGTCCCCTACCCGGGCGGGCGCGGGGGACGGCCTCAGCCGGGTAGCTCCCCGGCCTTCAGCGCCCGCACAAACGGCCCCCACGCACCGGCGGTGACGACCAGGACGGGCCCCTGGGGCCGCTTCGAATCCCGGACGGGCACGACCCCGGCGAGGCCGTCGGCCACCTCGACACAGTTGCCACCGTCGCCGTTGCTGTAGCTGCTCTTGCGCCAGTTCGCGGCGCCGAACTCACTCCCGTTGCTTGCCATTCCGGTACTCCTCAGCAGCTTGCTCGATCATGGCGAGAGAGGCCTCGGGCGGCAGTGCGGCAGCCCTGAGCCGATGGTATGACCCTCGATACCTCTTCACGAGTGCCGGATCGTCCACGACCTGGCCGTGATACGGCCCCTCCGTATACGCGAGCGGCGGTTCGTCGTCGAACTCCATGAACATGAGCGGCAGCCCCAGAAAGGGCTGCATCGCAGAACTCCACAGCAAGACCTGTGGAACGATGCGGCGGCGCCTGGCCAGAGCAGCGATGCTCTCAAGTTGTTCGGCCATCTCGACGGGCGGCAACAGGGGCTGCCGCACAAGACATTCATGCAGAATCGTCCAGTATTCGGGGCTCTTCGGATCCTCGAACAGAGAGGCCCTCTGCATGCGGGCGCGGACCTTCGCGTCCACCTCCTCCGGCAGGTCCAACGGATGGGTGGAGTGGATGACCGCCCGCGCGTACGCCTCCGTCTGCAGCAGCCCGGGGATGAGCGCGTTGCTCCACTCCTCGATGACCCGTGCCCGCCGCTCCGCCTCCACAACCGGGGCCACGTACTCGGCGTGCGCGCCCCGCTTGGCCTTCCGTACGTCGTCACAGCGCCGCCAGAAGAATCCGTCGGTCGTCAGCACCTGGTCGACATGGCGCGCGAGATCTTCCGGCATCCGCCGCTGCGCCCGTTCGATCTCGCTCAAGTAGCTGGCCCCATAGAAGCTGCCCTCCACGACCTGCTGAAGCGTGAGGCCTGCCGCCTCCCGCCGCCAGCGAAGCTCCTTGCCGTAAAAGGCCGGCACGCTCGCCGAGCCGTCGATCTCTTTGCGTGGGGCCATCGCAGAGCCTGCCTTCCACACTCCGTGCTGTGGACCGGAAACCCTTCCCACGGTAGGCAACTGGGCGCCAGCCTGTGAGGACTTCGTCACACTCCGCCACGGAAGGGTTCGCCATGAGCGACCACGCCAACGACCGCGTAGCCATCGAGGCCCTCACCGCGCTACGCACCGCGCTCGCCGCGCACGGGATCACCCTGCCCTCGCTGGACCTGGACCTCCTCTCCTACGCCGGGCGCTACGACTCACCGCCCCTGATCACCCTCGGCAACTGCAACGCCGCCACCGCGCAGCGACTGGCCGACGCCCTGGCCGAGCGGTGAACGACCTCAGCGTCCGGCTGCTCGCCACCCCGCAGGCGGCCCCGACACTCCGGCACGCCGTGCGGGAGCACCTCGGCCCGGGATCCGGCGACGCGGAGCTCTGCGTCACCGAGCTGCTGGCCAACGTCATCCGCCACCTCGGCGAAGGCACCCCCGTCACCCTGCGCGTCACCGGGACCGGAAGGGCAGCCCGTACGCGGGTCGAGCTCACCGATCCCGCCCCGCGCGCGCAGCCCGTGCTGCGGCAGGCGGAGGAGGGCGCGGAGTCGGGGCGCGGCCTCGCCCTGCTCGACGCCGTGGCGCTGCGGTGGGGGGTCACCCGGGGCACCCGGACCAAGACGGTCTGGTGCGAGCTTTGACCCTGGTCACAGTCGGCCGATAAGGGTTGCCGTTATTACCGACGGGTAGCATCATTACGTTACCGATTGGTATGTACGAGGAACCCTGTCTCCCCGAGCCTTAACGGAGCCGTCGCCATGGGGCACTACAAGTCGAATCTCCGCGACATCGAGTTCAACCTCTTCGAGGTGCTCGGCCGCGACCAGCAGTACGGCACCGGTCCGTTCGAGGAGATGGACGCGGAGACCGCGAAGAACATCCTGTCCGAGATCGCCCGCCTCGCCGAGAACGAGCTGGCCGAGTCCTTCACGGACGCCGACCGCAACCCGCCGGTCTTCGACCCGGCCACCAACACCGCCCCGGTCCCGGCCTCGTTCAAGAAGAGCTACAAGGCCTTCATGGACTCCGAGTACTGGCGCCTCGGCATCCCGGAGGAGATCGGCGGCACCGTCTCCCCGCGCTCCCTCGTCTGGTCCTACGCGGAGCTCCTGCTCGGCTCGAACCCGGCCGTGTGGATGTACTCCTCCGGCCCGGCGTTCGCCGGCGTCCTCCACGAGGAGGGCAACGAGGCGCAGAAGAAGATCGCCCAGATAGCCGTCGAGAAGCGCTGGGGCTCCACCATGGTCCTCACCGAGCCGGACGCCGGCTCGGACGTGGGCGCCGGCCGCACCAAGGCGGTCCAGCAGGAGGACGGCTCCTGGCACATCGAGGGCGTGAAGCGCTTCATCACCTCCGGTGAGCACGACATGGAGGAGAACATCCTCCACTACGTCCTCGCGCGCCCCGAGGGCCACGGCCCGGGCACCAAGGGCCTGTCCCTCTTCCTCGTCCCGAAGTTCCACTTCGACTGGGAGACCGGCGAGCTGGGCGAGCGCAACGGCGTCTACGCCACGAACGTCGAGCACAAGATGGGCCTCAAGGCCTCCAACACGTGCGAGATGACCTTCGGCGACCAGCACCCCGCCAAGGGTTGGCTGATCGGTGACAAGCACGACGGCATCCGCCAGATGTTCATGATCATCGAGTTCGCCCGCATGATGGTCGGCACGAAGGCCATCGCCACCCTCTCCACCGGCTACCTGAACGCGCTGGAGTACGCCAAGGAGCGCGTGCAGGGTCCGGACCTGGCGAACTTCATGGACAAGACCGCGCCCAAGGTCACCATCACGCACCACCCCGACGTGCGCCGCTCGCTCATGACGCAGAAGGCCTACGCCGAGGGCATGCGCGCCCTGGTCCTCTACACGGCCTCCGTGCAGGACGAGATCCAGGTCAAGCAGGCCGCCGGCCAGGACGCCTCCGCCGAGATCGGCCTGAACGACCTGCTCCTGCCGATCGTGAAGGGCTACGGCTCCGAGAGGTCCTACGAGCAGCTCGCGCAGTCCCTGCAGACCTTCGGCGGCTCCGGGTACCTGCAGGAGTACCCGATCGAGCAGTACATCCGCGACGCCAAGATCGACACCCTCTACGAGGGCACCACGGCCATCCAGGGCCAGGACTTCTTCTTCCGGAAGATCGTCCGCGACCAGGGCGCCTCCCTGAACGTCCTCTCCGAGACGATCAAGAAGTTCCTGGCCGAGGCCGTCGGCGGCGAGGAGCTGGCCGGCGCCCGCGACGCGCTCGCCAAGGCCGCCGTCGACCTGGAGGCCATCGTCGGCCAGATGATCGTCGACCTCACCGCCACCGGCGAGGACGTCAAGAACATCTACAAGGTCGGCCAGAACACCACCCGCCTGCTGATGGCCTCGGGTGACGTGGTCGTCGGTTACCTGCTGCTCAAGGGCGCCGCCGTGGCCGCCGAGAAGCTGGCGACCGCCGCCCCGAAGGACGTCCCCTTCTACACCGGCAAGATCGCCGCCGCGAAGTTCTTCGCGTCCCAGGTCCTGCCGAACGTCTCGGTCGCCCGCGCGCTGGCCGAGGCCGTCGACAACTCCCTCATGGAGCTCGACGAGGCCGCCTTCTAAGAAGGCCGCGCCACCGCCGCGCACACCTACCAGCGGCCGGGCTCCCCGCACAGGGGCCCGGCCGCTGGCGCGTACCCGGCCCCAGGCCCCTGTCCTGCGGCTTTCCCCCGATGTCAGTCGTTCATGGGACGCTCGTACACATGAGTCCACAGGATCAGCACGGCAGCAGGGGGTACTCCGTCCCCACCGGGCGCCCGTACGCCCTCAAGGAGCTGCAGGCGAGCCTGGGCAGCCTCGGCGACCACCTGCGCGAGCTGTACGACGGCGCCCACCCCGCCGAGTACGACACCATCGCCGACGCGCTGTACGTGGCCTTCCAGACGGCCACCGGACTGGCTCCCGCCAAGAGCTACACCGGCTGCCCCGAGCACCCCAACGGCGCCCTGGACCCCGAGGCACCCGAAGGCTGGGGCCGCTGCCTCATCTGCAACGACCGCCGACGCCTCGGCCAGCGCCACCGCGGCGGCCCGCCCGCCGCCCCCGCCGGAGAGCAGCGGCGCCTCGGCTACCCCGTACCGGACCCCCCGTACACGCTTGAGCGGCTGCGCACCTATCTGCGCACCGTCGAGGACCAGCGGTTCCACCTGGGCCTGTCCTCGCCCGCGGACGACTTCGTCCGCATCGCCGACGACCTCCACCGCGCCTTCATCGTCGCCCGCGAACTTTCCCGGCCACGCAACGCCTCGGGATGCGCCGAACATCCCGGCGCGCCGATCGACCCCGACGCTCCAGCCGGTGAGGCCTGTATCTTCTGCGCCGGACGCAAGAGACGCGCGCAGCGCTCCCCGCAGACCCCGGAGATGCTCCCGCGCATCCGCCGGGGCGAGCGCAGGCAGTTGCAGCGCCGCTTCGAGCGTCCGCCGGGCTGAAAACCGACGGGACCGCAGACCACCCACCCTGCGGACCCCGACCTCCGGCCATCCCTCGCAGTCCGGCCACGGCGAACACGACCGTCATTAAGGTGAACGACATGAGCTCTCCCGCCCGCTTCGACCGCGGCCACACCGACGATCTGATGACCTTCCTGACGGCCAGTCCGTCGCCGTACCACGCCGTGGCCAACGCGGCGGAGCGGCTGGAGAAGGCGGGCTTCAGGCAGTTGTCGGAAACGGACGCCTGGGATGCGGGTACCGGGGGCAAGTTCGTGCTCCGCGGTGGTGCGCTCATCGCCTGGTTCGTCCCCGAAGGCGCGGCCGCACACACCCCGTTCCGGATCGTCGGCGCACACACCGACTCCCCGAACCTGCGGGTCAAGCCGCTGCCGGACACGGGCTCGCAGGGCTGGCGGCAGATCGCCGTCGAGATCTACGGCGGCACCCTGCTCAACACCTGGCTGGACCGCGACCTGGGACTGGCCGGGCGGCTGACCCTGCGCGACGGCACCGAGCGCCTGGTGAACGTGGACCGCGCACTGCTGCGCGTGCCCCAACTCGCCGTGCACCTGGACCGGTCGGTCAACAGCGACGGCCTCAAGCTCGACAAGCAGCGGCACATGCAGCCGATCTGGGGGCTGGGCGATGTGCAGGAGGGCGACCTGATCTCCTTCCTGGAGGAGGAAGAGGGCCTGGAACAGGGGTCGGTGGCCGGCTGGGACCTGATGGTCCACTCCATCGAGCCGCCGTCGTACCTGGGCCGCGACCGCGAGCTGGTGGCCGGACCGCGCATGGACAACCTGCTGTCGGTGCACGCGGGCGTCGCGGCGTTGGCCGCGGTCTCCACCGCCGACAAGCTGGACCACATTCCGGTGCTGGCCGCCTTCGACCACGAGGAGAACGGCTCGCAGTCCGACACCGGCGCGGACGGCCCGCTGCTGGGCAACGTGCTGGAACGTTCAGTCTTCGCCCGCGGCGGCTCGTACGAGGACCGCGCGCGGGCCTTCGCGGGCACCATCTGTCTGTCTTCGGACACCGGGCACGCCGTACACCCCAACTACGGTGAGCGGCACGACCCGACGCACCACCCGCGCGCCAACGGCGGACCGATCCTGAAGGTCAACGTCAACCAGCGGTACGCCACCGACGGCAGCGGGCGCGCCGTGTTCGCCGCGGCCTGCGAGCGGGCCGGCATCCCGTGGCAGACCTTCGTCTCCAACAACTCGATGCCCTGCGGCACGACGATCGGCCCGATCACCGCAGCCCGCCACGGCATTCAGACCGTGGACATCGGCGTCGCGATCCTCTCGATGCACAGCGCCCGCGAACTGTGCGGCGCGGACGACCCGTTCCTCCTGGCCAACGCGCTGGTGGCCTTCCTGGAGGGCTGAGCCCTCCAGGAAGACCGCGCCGGCCACCGGCTACCCTTCGGCGTCCATTCCGGCGAGGACGAGGGGCAGCCGGGCGGCGCCGTCGGCGGTGACGCGGAGCGGCACGCCCCAGTCCTGCTGGTGGACGTGGCAGGCCGGGTACTCGTTGGCGGGGTCGTCGTCGCAGGACGCCGCCATCGCCGAGACGTGCAGGACGCCCTCGGTGACCTCCGGGTTCAGCGCGAGCTCCCGGAACAGGTCGGTCCCGGCGCCCTCGCCGTCCGCCAGCAGCTCGGGCGGGGTCGAGGAGACGAGCAGCCGGGTGGAGGGCCCGTAGCGGGTGTCGAGCTTCTGCCCGGCCGGCGCCTGGAAGACCACGTCGAGGCGGAGCGTGCCGGGCGCCACCTCGGTGGCGGCCCGCTGCGTGCGGTGGGCGACCGCGTCCACCCGGACCGCCTCCTCCGGGAGGCGCAGCCGGGTCAGCCGGTGCCGGGCCGACTCGACGACCACGATGTCCTGGCCGACCAGCACGGCGTCGCTGGGCTCGCGCAGATCGGTCGCGAGGGTCGAGACCTGTCCGGTCGCCGGGTCGTAGCGGCGCAGCGCGTGGTTGTACGTGTCGCACACGGCGACCGAGCCGTCGGGCAGGGCCGTCACGCCCAGCGGGTGCTGGAGCAGGGCCTGGGCGGCATCGCCGTCGCGGTGCCCGAAGTCGAACAGCCCGGTGCCGACGGCGGACTTGATCACGTAGCCCTCGTCACCGGCCTCCACGTACCGCAGGGCGCTGGTCTCGGAGTCGGCGATCCACAGCCGGTCCCCGGCGGCCGCGAGCCCCGAGGGCTGGGCGAACCAGGCCTCGGCGGCCGGCCCGTCGAGCAGCCCTTCGTTGGTCGTCCCGGCCGCGACCTCGACCGTCCCGGCCTCCGGGTCCCAGGTCCACAGCTGGTGCACGCCGGCCATGGCGATCCAGACCCGGCCCTGCCACCAGGCCACGTCCCACGGCGAGGACAGGTCCACCTCCAGCGCGGGCCCGGAGGTCGGCGACCCCTGCCACCACTGCCTGCCGGTCCCGGCGACGGTCTCCACGTGCCCGGTGGCCGGGTCGTAGGTGCGCAGCGCGTGGTTGACGGTGTCGGCGACGACGACCTTGCCGTCGGGCAGCAGTGCGAGGCCCTGCGGTTCGCTGAAGCCGTCCCCGGCGAAACCGCGCTCGCCGCTGCCGATGCGGCGCACGACGCTCTCGCCGTCGGCGGCCAGTTCCACGAGCTGGTGCCGGGTGGAGTCGGAGACCAGCAGGTTCCCGGACGGCAGCAGCAGCGCCTTCCCGGGGAAGCGCAGGGCGCCGGCCACCGGCTCGGGCGCCACGTACGGCCCGTCACCGCGCCGCAGCGTGCCCTTGGCCTCGTGCTCGGCCTCCAGCTCCTCGACCAGGCGGGCGATGGCGTGCGCGTGCCCCTCGCCGGCGTGCTGGGCGACGACGTACCCCTCGGGGTCGATCACGACGAGCGTGGGCCAGGCGCGTACGGCGTACTGCTTCCAGGTCGTGAGCTCGGGATCGTCCAGCACCGGGTGGTGCACCTGGTACCGCTCGACGGCATCGACGACGGCGGCGTGCTCGGCCTCGTGCACGAACTTCGGGGAGTGCACGCCGATGATCACGACGGTGTCGCGGTGCTTCTCCTCCAGCTCGCGCAGCTCGTCCAGGACGTGCAGGCAGTTGATGCAGCAGAAGGTCCAGAAGTCGAGGATCGTTATGCGTCCTCGCAGGTCGGCGAGGCTGAGGTCTTTCCCGCCGGTGTTCAGCCAGCCCCCCTTGCCGATCAGCTCGGGGGCACGGACACGGGCACGGCGGCGGGGCGCAGGAGCGGGGGTGGGCTCCGGGGCGACATCGTTCATGCTTCAAGCTTGCCATCCGGGTGTGAACACCGGATCACACCCGTGCAGCAGGAGGAGCGCCGGATCCCGTGGACAGCCCTCAGGGGGTCAGTCGGGTCACCTGGCCCGTCTCCAGGGCCACGTACAGGAGGCCGTCCGGTCCGAAGGCGAGGCCGTGCGGCTCCGCTCCGGGTGCCGGCAGGGCGTGTTCCTCGATCCGGCCGTCGGGGCCGATCGCGCCGACCCGGTTCGTGCCCCACTCGGTGAACCAGCACCGGCCGTCCGGGCCGGCCGTGATGGCGTGCGGGCGGCAGCCTGGATCGGGCAGCGGGTACTCGGTCACTTCGCCCGCGGTGGTGATCCGGGCGATCTGCCCGGCGCCGATCTCCACGCACCACAGCGCGCCGTCGGCGCCCGCCGTGATGCCGACGGGTCCGGCGCCCGGGGTGGGCAGCGGGTGGAGGGTGATCCGGCCGTCGGTGGTGACGCGGCCGACGGCGTTCGCCCGGTTGAGGGTGAACCAGAGCGCCCCGTCCGGGCCGGGCGTGATGAAGGAGGCGAAGGCCTCCCGCACCGGCAGCGGGTACTCGGTGACCTCGCCGGACGTGGTGATGCGGCCGATGCGGTCGGTGTGCAGGGCGGTGTACCAGAGCGCGCCGTCGGGGCCCGCCGCGATGCCGAACGGGCCGCTGCCGGGGGTGGGCAGGTCGTACGCGCGGAACTCGCCCGACACGGTGACGCGGCCGATGCGGTGGTCGCGGGCGCGGGTGAACCACAGCGCGCCGTCGGGGCCCGCGGTGATGACGGAGGGCCCGCACCCGGCGGCTCCCGTGTCGTACCGGGTGACCTCGCCGGCGGTGGTGATCCGGGCGAGGGCGCCCGCGTGGACCAGGGTGGTCCACAGGGCGCCGTCGGGTCCGGCGGCCAGCCCGTAGGGCCCCTCGCCGGGGGCGGCCACGGGGATCG
This sequence comes from Streptomyces sp. NBC_01439, assembly GCF_036227605.1. Classification (GTDB taxonomy): domain Bacteria; phylum Actinomycetota; class Actinomycetes; order Streptomycetales; family Streptomycetaceae; genus Streptomyces. Next base: position 4,796,099 of record NZ_CP109487.1, read on the forward strand.
TGGTGGGGGTGTTCGTCACAGGGCTCCTTGCAGGGGTGCGGGGGCGGTGAGGTCGAGGCGGGCGCCGCGCCAGCGGTCGAGCAGCCGCCGGTCGTGGCTGACGACCACCAGGGCTCCCGGGTAGTGGTCGAGGGCGGATTCCAGGTCCTCGGCCAGCGCGAGCGACAGGTGGTTCGTCGGCTCGTCGAGCAGCAGTACGTCGGCCGGCTCCGCCACCAGGCGGGCCAGCGCGAGCCGTTGGCGCTGCCCGGTGGAGAGCTTCCCGACGGGGGTGTCGAGCCGGTCGGCCGCGAACAGGCCCGAGGAGAGCAGCCGTTCGGTGCCCTCGGGGCCGAAGGCCTCGCGGGCGGTGCGGTGCGCCGGGCCCGGATCGGGCTGCTGCGGCAGGTAGCCGGTGCGGCCCCGGCGGGTGATCAGGCCGCTGTCGGGGGCCAGCGCACCGGCGAGGAGGCGCAGCAGGGTGCTCTTGCCGGCCCCGTTCGGTCCGGTGACCAGGAGCCGGTCGCCCGTCGCGAGGGCGAGGTCGAGCGGGTGCAGGCGGCCGTGGACGGCGATGCCCCGGGCGTCGAGCACCGGGCCGGACACGTTCTGGGCCGTCCGCGGCACGGCGGTGAACCGCAGCGGTGCCGTGGGAGCCGGGACCGGCTCGGCCAGCAGCCGGCGCAGCCGTTCCTGTGCGTTGCGGACCCGGCCGGCCAGGGACTGCTGGACGCGTCCGGCGGCCCGGTCGTACGCCATCTTGTTGCCGTCCTTCATCGCCCTGCCCGGTGCCACGCGCCGTGCGGTGGTGGCGGCGGTCTCGCGCAGCCGCGCGGTCTCGGCGCGCCACTCCTCGTGGGCCTGGGCGCGGCGGGCGCGTTCGGCGGCCTTCTCCGCGAGGTAGCCGGCGTAGCCGCCGCCGTAGCGGGTGAGCGCGTGGGTGTCGGCGTCGACCTCGACGAGGGTGGTGGTCACGCGGTCCAGGAAGGTCCGGTCGTGGGAGACGGCGACGGTGGTGCCGGCCCGGCCGCGCAGGTGCTCTTCGAGCCAGGTCAGGGCCGTGTCGTCGAGGTGGTTGGTGGGTTCGTCGAGCAGCAGGACCTCGGGGGAGGCCGCCAGCAGGGCGGCCAGGCGCAGTCGCACCTGCTCGCCGCCGGAGAGGCCGCCGACGCGGCGGTCGCGGTCCAGTGCGACCAGGCCCAGGCCGTGCAGGGCGCGTTCCAGGCGGGCGTCGGCGTCGTACCCGCCGCGCAGTTCGAAGACGGTGAGGAGGTCGCCGTACTCCGGCAGGCCGCTCTCGTCGCCTTCGGTCATGGCCCGTTCCAGTGCGCGCATCCGGGCTTCGACGGTGCGCAGGTCCGTGAGGCCGCGGTCGATGACGTCCTGGACGGTGAGGTGGTCGGGGAGGTGTTCCTCCTGGGCCAGGTGGCCGATGCCGCCGGCGGCGCGGACGGTGACGGTGCCCTGGTCGGGGGTTTCCAGGCCGGCTAAGAGGCGGAGCAGGGTGGACTTGCCCGAGCCGTTCTCGCCGATGATCCCGGTGCGTTCGCCGGGTACGAGGGAGCAGGTGACGGCGTCGAGGACGGGGCGGCCGTCGTAGGACTTGGTGACGGTGCGGAGGGTGAGCTGGGTGAGGCGGGTGGGCCGGGTGGTTCCGGTCGTGGGGTGCGTGAGGACTCCCTACAGCGACAACTGTTGCGTTAGAATCATGGCATGTCATCCACCACACCCGCAAGCGGTTCACGTCCCGGGGGCCGCAGCGCCCGGATCCGCACCCAGGTCTTGGAGGCCACCGGGGCACAACTGGTCGAGCACGGGTACGACTCGCTCACCGTCGACGCCGTGGCCGAGCGGGCCGGCGTCCACCGCACCACCGTCTACCGCCGCTGGCGGGACGTCGGGGGATTGCTGGCCGACCTCCTGGACACGGCGGCCGACGACGGCTGGGAGCCGGCGGACACCGGAACGTTGGAGGGCGACCTGACGGCGCTGAACGAGGAGATCCTGGCGGGGGTCGCGGCCGATCCCCCGCTGACCACGGCACTGATCGCCGCGTCGTTCCGCTCGGCGCAGGCCGCGCGGGCCCTGCGGGCCTTCTGGGAGCACCGGTACGCGCGCTGCGCGGTGGTCGCGGCACGCGCCGAGGAGCGGGGCGAGCTCTCGCCGGGCACCCGCGCCCGGGAGCTACTGGTCGCGGCGACCGCGCCGATGTACCACGAGCTGGTCCTGCTGGGCACGGCCCCGGACCCGCACCTCCCCGCCGCCGCGGCCCGCACCGCGGCACTGGCGGCCCGGGCCGGCGCCTTCACCGGGCCGTAGCCGGCGGCGGGCGGCGGCCGGGGAGCGGGGGCGGGGCGCCGGTCGCCCCCCGTACCGCTACGCGTAGTCGAAGAGGGCGCTCAGCCGGGGAAGTCGGGCCGATATCTCGTCGGTGTCGTCGAAGTCGAAGTCCCAGGACGGGTCCAGGGCCGGGTAGCTGATCGTGAAGGAGTCCGCGGGCAGTTCGCGGCCGGTGCCGGCCTCATAGGCGGTCCAGGCGATCGACAGGGCCTCCTCGTCCCACAGTTCCAGGCCGTGCTCCGCGGCCTCGCGGACCGCGGGGTGCGCGGCGAGGGAGTCGGGGTCGGCCAGGGCCGTCTCGAAGACCTCCCGGCCCTGGGTGAGGAGCCAGCCGCGGAAGTAGTCGAAGCCGTCGTCCGAGCAGCCCCCGTTGATCACGTAGGCCGCGGCCCAGAGCGGCGCCCGGTAGGACTCCGCCAGCAGGTCCCACAGCACCTGCTGGGACGCGGCTATCTCCGTCGCCGCCCGGTCCGCGAGGAGCTGCGCCGCGCGCGAGGCCACCTCCTCGGGTTCCGCGTCGGCACGGGCCGTCTCGATCAGCTTCCAGAACGTCTGCTTGTCCATGCGGAAAGCCTGGCAGCCGGGTCTGACATCAGGCGGTGGTGCTGAGGAAGGTGTGGAGGGATCTTGTGAGCGCGCCGACGAAGGCGTCCTGCACCGGCGCCGGGACGAGGTCGAGGGACAAGTACGGGTTCAGGTCCTCCAGTTCGACGAGGAGCAGTTCGCCGGACGGCGCACGGCAGGCGTCGACGCGCTGGATGCCGTGGTCGAGGGTGTTCCAGTCGACGAAGGAACGGGCGAAGGCCAGGTCCGCCCCGGTCGGGGCGTAGAGCTCCAGCTCCCAGCGGCGGGCCGGATCGGGGGCGTACAGCGCGTACTGGAAGGCGTCGTCGACGAAGTAGAAGGACACCTCGTACGTGAAGTCGATGCGCGGCTGGATCAGCACGGCCCCGGCCGGCCCGTTCGGTGTCGCGGTGAAGGTGAGGCCGATGGAGTCGGCGCCCTGCTTCGGCTTGACCGCGTACTGCGGCACCTGCGGCAGTTCCGCCAGCCGGGCGGGGTCGTCGACCGTCGGGATCACCGGGTAGCCGGCGGCCGTCAGGTCGAGGAGGTACTGCTTGCCCGCCATGTCGGCGCGGCCGGTGAGCGGGTTGTAGACGCGGGTCCCGGCGGCGAGGGCTGCCGCGCGGAAGGAGTCGTAGGCCTCCTGGTAGTGCAGGACCGGGCCGCTGTTGCGGACGATCACCGCGTCGAAGCCGAGCGGCAGCATGGCTTCCGCGTCCGCGGGATGGCACAGGGCCAGGTCGAACGCGGCGCGCAGCCGGGACGTGAGGAATATGTCCTCGTCGCAGTAGCGGCGGCCGCGTGCGGGGTACGCCAGGTCGGTCACGTAGAGCAGGGGCATGGGGGCAACCTATCGCGGGCCCCGATCAGCGCATGAAACACCTCGTACGGGACAAAATGCCGACCCTCGGGGACGACAGCTGGATCGAGGACGAGGCGGCCGGCACGCGTTCCTCGAAGGAGCGGGGGGACGGGGGGACGCGGTCAGTCCCGATGGTGCTTCCGGGCCGCGAGCTGACCCTGGACGTAGGCGTCGGTGTCCGGTGCGTACGGGCCTCCGTGGTCGAACAGGAGGTCGCTGATGCGCTGCCACTCGGCGGCCTCGGCGCGGGCGGCGGCGTCGGCGCGCTCCAGGTCGCCGACGGTCGCCAGCACGGTCTCGAGGGCGGCATGCGCCTCGTGGTGGGCCAGGCCGGTGGCCCGGTCCCGGACGCGCTCCCGGGCGGTGATCTCCGCGATGGTGGGCTCGTGCGGTTCCAGGGCGGCCTCAAGCACGGCCTCTGCGTCGTCCGTCACGGTGTACCCGCCTCCTCCTCGTCGACCCGGCGGCCGGCGCCGCCCGTCCCCCTCGTCTGCCCGCGGACCCCGGCGCCAAGCCGGCCGGGGTCCGCGGGATTCCCGGGAATCCCCCGGGCCCGTCAGCGGCCCAGGCGGCGGTCCTTCAGGGCCGGGAACTGGGAGCGGGTGTCGGGGACCTTGGCCGGGTCCAGGTCCACGGTGAGGACCTCCTCGCCGGGACCCGCCTCGGCCAGCACCTCGCCCCACGGGTCGACCACCAGGCTGTGCCCGGCCTGCTCCACGCCCGCGTGGGTGCCGGCCAGCCCGCACGCCAGGACGTAGCACTGGTCCTCCACGGCGCGCGCCCGGGCCAGCAGGGTCCAGTGCGAGCGGCGGCGGGCGGGCCAGCCCGCCGCGACGACCATCGTGGTGGCCCCGGCGTCGACCAGGCCGCGGAACAGCTCCGGGAAGCGCAGGTCGTAGCAGGTGGCGATGCCGAGGGTCTGCTCCGGCAGGGTCACCGTGGTCAGGGAGTCCCCGGCCGACATCAGCACCGCCTCGCCCTGGTCGAAGCCGAAGCGGTGGATCTTCCGGTAGGTGGCGGCGAGCTCGCCCGTCGGGGAGAGGACGAGGGCGGTGTTGTAGAGGGAGCCGTCGCCGGCGCGCTCCACGACCGAACCCGCGTGCAGCCAGACGCCGGCGTCGCGCGCCGCCTTCGACATGGCCTCGTAGGTCGGGCCGTCCAGCGGTTCGGCCTCGGTCTCGAACTGCTCGTAGGCGAACGCGCCGACCGGCCACAGCTCCGGCAGGACGACGAGATCGGAGCCCGCCTGCTCCCGTACGAGTTCGGCCATGCGGACGCGTCGGGAAGACACCGACTCGCCCTCGTTCACTGCGATTTGGATCAGCGAGGCGCGCACACTACCACCGTCCTGGCGTTCAAGCCGTCAACTCGGGCCTACGATCGTCACACGAAAGCACTGCCGGGGTGCTCACCGGCAGCGTAGTTTTGGAAACTGAGTCCACCGCTTCCGAAACGCGCCATTGAACAGCACCGCGAGGGGTCCCGTTGACCGTCCAGCCGCATCCCGCCCTCCAGCCCTATGCCGACGCGTGGACACACTCCATCGAGGCGATATCCGAGTTGGTCCTCCCCCTGACGGAGGGCGAGTGGAACCGGGCGACGCCGTGTCCCGGCTGGTCGGTCCGTGATGTCGTGTCGCACATCATCGGCATCGAGTGCGAGCAGCTCGGGGACCCCCGGCCGATCCACACCGTGGCACGGGACCTGCGGCACGTGGTGGACGAGTTCAGCCGGTACATGGAGGTGCAGGTCGACGTGCGGCGCCACCACACCGCGCCGGAAATGACCTCGGAGCTGGAGTACACGGTGATCCGGCGCTCCCGGCAGCTGCGGAACGAGAAGCGGGATCCGGCCACGATGGTCCGCGGGCCGCTCGGTGACCAGGTGACGCTGGAGCAGGCGCTGCGGCTGCGGGCCTTCGACGTGTGGATCCACGAGCAGGACCTGCGGGCGGCGCTGGGGACCCCGGGGAACTGGGATTCGCCGGGCGCGTACGTGGCGCGGGACCTCCTGCTGGCCGGGCTGCCGAAGGTGGTGGCCAAGCGGGCCGGCGCGCCGGCGAACTCGGCCGTGGTCATCGACGTCCACGGCCAGCTGGAATTCATGCGGACGGTACGGGTGGACGCGGAGGGCCGCGGCACGGTGGACAAGTCGCCGTCGCTGGGCCCGGCGGTGACCCTGACGCTGGACTGGGAGACGTACGTCCGCCTGGCGGCGGGCCGGGTCCGGGCGCACACCGTGGCGGACCGGGTGAAGGTGGAGGGCGACGTGGAACTGGCAAACGCCATCCTCACGCAGTTCTCCGTGACCCCGTAGGCGACCGGGTGCAGCCGGGTGGCCCAAGAGGGGCCGCGCGGCGGACCTACGGCGCCTCGCGCCCTGCTGTTTCCGGGAGGAGACACGCACCGGACGCCGGCTCCGGCGCGGGGACGGGGACGGTGACGCGGCCCCGGGCGGCCTCACGGGACAGGGCCAGGGGCCGCAGGCGCAAGATGCTGATCACTCCCAGCGCTTGGAGGACGAAGACCGTGCAGAAGGCGACGCGGTAGTTGTCGCCGGTGGCGTCCAACAGGATGCCGACCGTCAGCAGGGTGGTCATGGACGCGATGAAGCCGCCCATGTTCGTGATGCCGGAGGCGGTGCCCTGGCGCTCCGCCGGATTGGCCGGGCGGGCGAAGTCGAAGCCGATCATCGACGCCGGCCCGCACCCGCCCAGGACCAGGCACAGGGTGACCAGCAGCCACATCGGCGCGCGCCCGCCCGGGAAGGCGAGGACCGACGCCCACAACAGGGCGGTGAGGCCGACCGTGCCCAGGGCGAGCGGGATCCGCGCGGACTGGCGGCGGCCGACGAGCTGGCCGTAGACGAGGCCGAGCACCATGTTCGAGGCGACGACCAGCGTCAGCAGCCCGCCCGCGGTGGTCCGCGGCAGCCCCTGCGCCTCGACCAGGAAGGGCATGCCCCACAGCAGCAGGAAGACCATCGCGGGGAACTGCGTGGTGAAGTGCACCCACAGGCCGAGCCGGGTGCCGGGTTCGGCCCAGGACTCCCGGATCTGGCGGCGCACGAAGCCCCCCGGAGCCCCCGGAACCCCCGGAGCCCCGGCGGCGCGCGGTGCGGGCCCGTATCCCTCCGGGTGGTCCCGCAGGAACAGCACCAGCGGCACCAGGACCACCAGACCCGCCGCGGCGCTGCCCGCGAAGGCGGCGGTCCAGCCGACCCCGTGCAGGACAGGGGCGAGGACGAGGGTGGAGACGAGGTTGCCCGCCATGCCGACCAGCCCGGCCAGCTGAGCCATCAGCGGCCCGCGCCGGGCCGGGAACCAGCGGGTGCCCAGCCGCAGCACCGATATGAAGGTCATCGCGTCGCCGCAGCCCAGCAGCGCCCGCGCGGCGAGCGCCATCCCGTAGGAGGGCGACAGCGCGAAGCCGAGCTGGCCGGCGGTGAAGAGCACCGCGCCCAGGGTCAGCACCTTCTTGGTGCCGAGCCGGTCGACCATCAGGCCCACCGGTATCTGCATGCCCGCGTAGACCAGCAGCTGGAGGAGGGAGAAGGTGGCCAGCGCCGAGGCGCCCACGTGGAAGCGGTCGGCGGCGTCCAGGCCGGCCACGCCCAGGCTGGTACGGAAGATCACCGCCACGAAGTAGACGGCGACGCCGATGCCCCACACGGCGACGGCCTTCCGGCCGCCCGGCGGGTCGGCGGGCATGTCGGCCCTGGCGGGGGAGGCGTTCACCGGCCCGTTCACCGGCCCGACCCCCGCACCAGGGCCTCGACCCGGCCGATGTGCCCGCGGACCGTCGCGGCCGCCGTGTCCGCGTCCCCGGCCCGCAGCGCGGCCAGGATCTCCGCGTGCTCGGCGAGGGTGCGGTCCAGCCGTTCGGGGTGGGCGTGCAGCAGGGCCACGCCCATCCGCAGCTGCCGGTCGCGGAGTTGGTCGTAGAGCCGGCACAGGATCTGGTTCCCGGCGCTGCGCACGATCTCGGCGTGGAAGCCGCGGTCGGCGGCCATCATCGCCGCGAGGTCGCCCGCGTCGGCGTGCCGGCGCTGTTCGTCGAGCAGGGCGGCGAGCCGGTCCAGCAGGCCCGGTGGGGCCGGCACGGCCCTGCGTACGGTGAATTCCTCGACCAGCAGCCTGGTTTCGAGGACGTCGGTGATCTCCTGCGCGGAGACCTGGAGGACCAGGGCGCCCTTCTTCGGGTACAGCTTCAGCAGCCCCTCGGTCTCCAGTCGCAGCAGCGCCTCGCGGACGGGCGTACGGGACACCCCCACGGCGGCGGCCAGTTCGCCCTCGGTCAGCAGGGTGCCGCCTTCGTAGCGGCGGTCGAGCACCCCGTGCTTGACGTGCTGGTAGACGCGGTCGGCGGCGGTCACGGCAGTGGCGGGGGCGGGCATGCGCACAGGATAGATACAACAGGGGTGCAAGCCCGGCCCGGTCCAAAATGTGGACCCGGCCCCGGGCGGGGACCCCGAACGGGCTCCCGGACCCCGGGTCTGGTCCGCGGGTCTCCCGCTGCATCGAAGGATGTAGCGCGCCTTCGTCCGCCCGCAGGACGTACGGGGCCCCGCGCGCCGGGACGCTGAAGTCATGGCCGAAACCCTGCTCGCCCCGGCGGCACAGAAGACCGCCCGGCTCCCGCTCCTGGACGTCCTGCGCGGCGCCGCGATCCTCGGCACGCTCATGACCAACGTCTGGATCTTCACCTCGCCCGGCTCGGAGTGGGGGGTGCTCCAGGGCGGTCTGAAGCTGCCCGACCCGATCGCCGACCCCTCCGCCGCCCACCTCGCCGAGAGCGTCTTCCGCTTCCTCGCGGACGGCAAGTTCCTGGCCCTGCTGACGGTCCTGTTCGGGGTGGGCCTGGCCATCCAGTTCGACTCCGCCGCCCGCCGCGGCGACCCCTGGCCCGGGCGCTACCCGCGCCGCGCCGCCTTCCTCTTCGTCGAGGGCACCGTCCACTTCGTGCTCGTCTTCGCCTGGGACGTGCTCATGGGGTACGCGGTGACCGCCCTGCTCGTCGCCTGGTTGCTGGCCCGCTCCGAGAAGGTGCGCAAGGTGGCCATGTGGACGGCCGGCGGGCTGCACCTGGCTCTGGTGTCCCTGGCGACCCTCGACGCACTGAGCCGGCCGCCCGGCGCCCCCAAGAGCCCGGACCCGGCCGCCGTCGAGCTGTACGCCCACGGAAGCTATCCGGACCAGATCGCCTTGCGCCTGGAACACTTCCTCGCGCTGCGCATCGAGCCGGTCTTCTCCTTCGGGCTGCTCGTGTTCCTCTTCCTCCTCGGCGTGCGGCTGCACCGCGCCGGCGCCTTCACCGCCACCGACGAAGGCCGCCGCATCCGCGGCCGGCTTGCCACCTGGGGCCTGGGCCTCGGGCTGCCGCTGAACGCCGCGACCACCCTCGGCGGCGGCGACTTCTACCTCCTGGGCCGCTACGGCGCCGCGCCCCTGCTCGCCCTCGGCTACATCGGCCTGATCGGCACCGCCCTCGACCGGCGGTGGATCCCGGCCCCGGTGAGCCGTTCCCTCGGCTCCGTCGGCCGCACCGCCCTGTCCTGCTACGTCGCCCAGAACCTGCTCTGCATGCTGCTCTGCTACGGCATCGGGCTGGGCCTCGCCGAACGGCTCGGCGGCACCGGCCCCTGGTGGGTGATGGGCCTGTGGGCCGGCGTGAGCCTGGTCCTGGCCGCCGGATCACGGCTGTGGCTGCGCCGCTTCGACCACGGCCCGCTGGAGGCCGTGCAGCGCACGGTCCTCAAGAGCCGCCGGTGACCGCCGCCACCTCCACGTCCAGGACGAACTCGTCGTAGGGCGCCTCGTCCGGGTAGGGCGGCCGGACCTGCGCGAAACGGATCCGGGCCCGACCCCCGCCCGGGGGCCGGGCCCGGACCACGTAGGTCCGCTCCACCGGGGCCCCCGGCAGCGGGGCCGCCCCGGCGGCCCCGACCCCGGACCCGCCGACCCCGGACCCGGGGGCCTCCGCCACCGTCACCGCGTCCGCGTCCCCGGTGACCTGCCAGGTCCACACGTACCCGCGCGCGCCACGCCCGGTGAGCCGCAGCTCGTACGGCTCGTCCGGGCCCAGCACGATGCTCCGTACCTCCACGCCCGCCCGTTCCTCTCAGACGGGGCCGATCACCGACCCCTCGTGCCAGCCCGCGCCGTCGCGCCAGTAGTGCTGGAGGCGGCGGTCGGTGCGCAGGACGACCACTTCCAGGTTGAACCCGAAACTGCCCTGGAGCATCCCGGTGACGGAGACCACGTCGTGCCCGAAGACCGCGCTGCGCCGCCAGGGCGAGCCGCCCGCGTTGCCGCGCCACCAGTGCTCCACGCGGCCGTCGGCGACGGCCACGCACAACTCGTAGTTCCCGGCGGTGTCCTCGTCCGCGGCCCCGAACTGCCCCTCGATCAGGCAGGGCGCGGAGACGGCCGCCGCGGCACTGCCGAAGACCTCCCCCGCCCGCCAGGTGAAGCCGTTCGGATCGTCGCGCCACCACAGCTGCATGCGGCCGTCGGTGCGGGTGGCGACGAGGTCGAGGTGGCGGCCGCGGGTCTGGACGAGGGCGGGCCCGTAGTGGGCGATGCCGGAGGCGAACCGGCCGCCGTCGTTCCAGGTCCAGGGGGCGCCGTTGATCCGCCACCAGTGGTTGAGGCGGCCGTCGGCGGTCCGTACGACGACCTCGAAGTTGCCCGGCTTGCCGTAGTCGCTCTGGATGAACGCCGGGGTCGACCCGACGGCCGCGTCGCCCGGCCCGAAGAGGCCGCCGTCGCGCCAGGCCCCGCCGGACTGCTCGTAGTACCAGTGGCGCAGCCGGCCGCCGGTGGTCACGTGCAGGGACTCCATGTTGCGGTTGTAGGTGGTGCCGGTGAAAGCGGGCTGGCCGGAGGCGTCGGCGGCGAAGGTCCCCGCACGGGCCCAGGCGAACGGGGAATCGCCCTCGCGCCACCAGTGCTGGAGGCGGTCTCCGGGGGCGGTGGCGAGCAGCTCGAAGTTGCGGTGGGCGCGGCCGTTGCCGCTCTCGTAGACGTTGCCGGTGTGCAGGCGGCGCTTGGTCCACGGGTCGGGGTTGGTGCCGCGCAGGCCGCACTTGGCCCAGTAGTCGATGTTGACCTCGCCGTAGGCGATCCGGCCGTAGCCGCCGACGTGGTAGCCCGTCCCCCAGGAGTTCTTGAACAGCCAGCAGCCGGCCGCGTCGTCGTATCCGACGATCAACACGCAGTGGCCGCCCGCGAGATGGTCGCTCGTACGGTGGTACACGCCGGAGCCGAGGCCGAAGAAGTCGTCGTACACGTCGAAGCAGGCCGTCAGCGGGCCGACCGTGTCCAGCCAGACCTTCTGCTGCTCCACGTCGCCGAGCCGGACGTAGTCGGTGATCCGGACGGTCCGGCCGGACCGGTCCCAGCTGGGCGTGTACTCGGCGCGCCAGGCGTCGCGGCGGGCGGCCGGGAGCCCCGCGGGCGGGGTGCTGTACGGCCAGCAGTCCGGGTCCGCGAGTCCGCCGTTCGCCTTGATCCAGTCGAGGGCGGTCTCCGGATTGCTGCCCTGGCCGCAGCTGAAGCGCAGGCCGTCGTGGACGTCCCCCTCCGAGCGCTCCGCCCACACGTCGTGCTCGATCCGGGCCATGGACTCCACCAAGCCGGTGGCGCCGAAGGCCCAGCAGGAACCGCACGGGTTCTGGTCCTTCACCTTGGTGATCCACGGCCAGCCCCAGCGGCTGCGCCAGTCCACGGCGGTGGGCCGGGCCGCAGCGGCCGCCCCCCGGACCCCGGGCAGCAGCCCGTGGGCGGCGCGGCGCCGGGTCAGGTGCGGATTGCCGCTCGCGCGGCCGATCGTCCCCGGGAGGTCGATCACCCCCGCGTCTTCGGCAGTGGTCAGGTTCGCCCCGGGCTCCAGACCGAGCGAAGGCCGCGGCACGGGCTCCTCGTCGGCGAGGTGCTCCAGGACCGACCAGCGCGCCCCCTGCCGGGCGAGCTGCGCACGCAGCTCGCCCACCGACTGGACAGACTCCTCCGGCATAGCGGCCCCCCAGCTGCAACCGTTCGGATCCAAGACCCGGGAGCGTCTCCCCGGCGCCCGGGGGCGTCAAGGGGGTCCGCACGGTCGCGCGGGGGCACGAGGGGGCGTGCCGTGCCGCGGGGGCGCTACCGGGGTTCAACCGTCCAAGGAGATCGCGTTCTTGGCGCGCTCCACCGATTCCTCGGACGCGGGTCCGCCCGGGTTCTCCGTCGCCAGCGCCTGGTTGAGGTCGACGAAGGGCCGCATCCGCTCCTCGTAGCGGGCGTACGCGGCGAAGTGGTCGCCGGGCGTCTGGGCGAGGGAGTCGGCGAGCACGTGGGCGCCCACCAGGGCCAGGCTGGTGCCCTGCCCCGAGAGGGGGGAGGGGCAGTAGCTGGCGTCCCCGAGCAGGGCGATACGGCCCCGCGACCACCGGTCCATGCGGATCTGGGCCATGGCGTCGCAGTAGAAGTCGGGCGTCTTGCGGGCGGCCTCGGCCAGGCGGGCCCCTTCCCACCGTACGGTCTCCAGCCGGTCGACGACCGTCCGCCGCAGGGCCTCGACGGTGCGCAGTTCCGGGGCGAGGGGGGCGGACTCGAAGCCGAAGGCGATGCGCAGTTCGGTGTTGTCCCGCACGGGCATGATGCCGAAGCCCATGTCCCCGTCCCGCAGCCACATCTGCCAGTCCTCCAGGCCGAGGAAGTTGTCCGCGCCGAACACCGAGAGGTAGCTGCCCAGGTGGTGGGCGTAGTCCTCTTCGGGGCCGAAGGCCAGGCGCCGTACGGTGGAGTGCAGGCCGTCGGCCCCGACGACGAGGTCGAAGGTGCGCGGCGCCGCGTGCGCGAACTCCACCCGCACTCCGCTCCCGTCCTCCTGCAGAGCCGTGATGGTGTCGCCGAAGACGTACTCGACGTCCGTGCGGGTGTGCTCGTGAACCATCCGCACCAGGTCCTCGCGCAGCACCTCGATGTCCTCGCTGTCGAGCCGGCCGCTGCTGAAGGTCGCCTCGGTGGAGCGGCCGACCTCGCTGCCGCCGGGGCCGAGGATCGACATGCCGCGCATCCGGGTGCGGACGCGGCTCGCCCCCTCGAGCAACCCCACGCGCTCCACGACGTCGAGCGCGACGCCGCGGATGTCCACGGCCTGCCCGCCGCCGCGCACGCCCGGGGCACGTTCGACGACGGTGGGCTCGAAGCCGTGGCGGTGCAGGAGGTGGGCGAGGACGGGACCCGCGATGCCGCCGCCGGAGATGAGTACGGTCCGCACGAGAAGCTCCTTCGGTGGTTTGTACGCTGTACGCACACTGAATGTACGACGTACACACAGGCCTCTCAACAGGCGTTAAGGCTCTCCTGTACTAGCTCAGACCGGCTCCGAGAGAGATCCTCGCTGCTACCCTCTGCACTAGTACAGGACAGAAAGGCGGAAGAACGTGACGCAGACCACAGGAGCAGCCGGCGATCCGCCCTACCTGCGCATCGTCGCCGCGATCCGGCGGCGCATCGCGGACGGGGAACTCGCCCCCGGGGACCGGGTCCCCTCCACCCGGCAGATCGCCGCACAATGGGGCGTCGCGCTCGCCACCGCCACCAAGGCGCTGACCACCCTGCGCCTGGAGGGCCTGGTCGAGGCCCGCCCCCGGATCGGCACGGTCGTCGCCGGGAGCGCATCCGCCGACCCCGGCGCCCCCGCCGCACCGGCGGCCCGCAGGCGCGCCTCGCCCGCCCCGGACACCGAGCCGGAGCTGACCCTCGAACGGATCGTCCGCGCCGCCGTCGAGATCGCCGATGCCGAAGGGCTCGCGGCGCTCTCCATGCGCGGTGTCGCGGCCCGGCTCGGTGTCGCGGCGATGTCGACCTACCGGTACGTGCCGAGCAAGGAGGACCTGGTCCTGCTCATGGCCGACGCCGCGTACGGCGAGGCCCACCCCGCCGACGCCTACGCCGGCGCCCCCGAGGACTGGCGGGCGCGCATCGAGGCGGGCGGCCGGACCTTGTGGCAGCTGTACCGCAAACACCCGTGGCTGGCCCGGGTCGGCTCCCTCACCCGCCCGTTGCTGGTGCCCAACCTGCTGGTCCACGGCGAGTGGATGCTGAGCGCCCTCGACGGACGCGGGCTCGACCCGACCACCCTCTTCGACATCCACGTCCTGCTCTACAGCCACGTGCACGGCCTGGCGGTCCACCTGGAGTTGGAGGCCGACGCCGAGGCGACCACCGGCCAGTCGGAGGACCAGTGGATGGACAGCCGCGCCCCCGTCCTCCAGGAACTGATGGACTCCGGCCGCTTCCCGACCTTCGCCAAGGTGGTCAGATCCTTCGAGGACGGCTACGACCTGCGGCTGGACGCGCTCTTCGACCTCGGCCTGGGGGCCCTCCTGGACGGCCTGACCCCCGTCGTCGAGGGCTGAGGACGCCCCCTCGGGCTCCCCCGCGCCCCGCGGGGGGCCCGAGGGAGCCCGTATAGGGTCGGGCCGTATGGGGACGTGGAGCGCGCCGAGCGCCATCGAGAGAGAGCTGTACGGGGCCAAGTCCTCCGGCGACTGGGCCGCGTACTTCGACGTACTGGCCCGTTCGCCGCTGTACGTGGCGCAGTCCCGCGCGCGGTCCGACGCACACCCCGACTCGGTGTTCTTCCACGCCACCCCGGACCGGATGCTCGTCGTCCACACCGCCGGAATGCTGCCCGCCCCCACCCCCGAGACGGTCTACGAGTCGCGCAGCCTGCGCTGGTTCGCCAAGGTCTGGGCCGCCGACGACCCCGCCTTCCTCGCCGTCAACCCGGGCTCCCCCAGCGAGGCCTACCTCACGACCACCCCCGCCGACCTGGCCCGCTGGCGCGCCCATGCGGAGGCCGCCCCCCACTACGGCCTGCCCGAGGGCAAGGTCCACGCCCTGTTCACCGGCGGCCCGCTGCACGGGCCCGTCGCCCACGGCCTCGCCGTCGGCGGTCATCTCGCCGTCACCAACGGTGAGTTCTGGAACTCCCTCGCCTACCACGGCAGCGGCTACCAGTACGAACGCCGCCGCGTCGCGAAGAGCTGGAGCATCACCGACCGGTCCGACTGGCTCTTCACCCTGGAGACGCTGTTGGACCGCGGGATGGTCAGCCCCGTCTGGGAGTACGCGCTCCGCGTTCGCCGGGCCCTCGCCTCCGACTTCGCCGGGCCGGTGGACATCGAGCACTGGCGGCACGCCGCCGAGGCGAGCCTGCGCCGCAGCGCCGAACGCGCCGCCGAGCCGCAACTCACCCCCGACGGGGTCACCGTCGCCCAGCCGCGGCCGGTCGCCGAGATCGAGGGGGAGATAGCCGGCGTCAAACGCCTCATCGGCCGGATCACCCGCTACGAGCAGCGCTTCCGGGCCGACGGCCTGCTCCCCGGAGACGGCTGGGTCCGCTCCGTGGAGGGCTGGGACATCGGCCGGGCCTCACAGATGGCCCGCTGGGGCGTCGGCTGCCGCTACGGGACCGTCGCCGAGGCCGAGAAGGCCGTACTGCGCGCCGGGGAGGCGGCGCGCGACGCGTACCGCTCGTGGGCGGAGTTCTCCGCCGGGTACGTCCTCGGCCGGTGCCTGCACTTCGACGAGGAGGAGTTCGGCACCTGGTACACGACCGCCCTCGCCGCCCACCTCGCGCTGACGACCGACCCGGCCAGCCCCTGGCTCAACATCCCCTGGAACTAGACATGTCCGGATGGTGTCCGACCTCGGGTAGTCGGCGGCCGGGGCCGGAAACCGGCGGCGGGCCACGAGGTCCCCGACTAGCCTCGCCGCCATGACTGTTGAGCTGAACGAGACCGTGCGGGGGCTGCTCGACGCGCCGCACCCCGCCGTCCTGTCGACCATCAACCCCGACGGAAGCCCGCAGAGTTCGGTGATCTGGGTGACCCGTGACGGCGGCGACCTGCTGGTCTCCACCGAGCAGGGCCGCCGCAAGGAGCGCAACATCGTCCGGGACGGGCGGGTCGGCATCACCGTCTTCGACCTGGCCAATCCCTTCCTCTACGCCGAGATCCGCGGCACGGCCACCGTCACCGAGGACGTCGGCCGGGCGGTGGCCGTGCGCATCGCCGAGGAGTACATGGGCCCGGGCGCCGGCAAGGAGTACGCCGAGGCCCCGGCCGAGGACGTCCGGGTGGTCGTCCGCATCACCCCGACCAAGGTCCTCGGCAACGCGGCCCGCTAGGTCCTGTCGGATCGGCCCGGCAGCCCTCAGGGAAGGCCGGGCCGGACCGCCGCCCAGGCGTCGATCGCCTGCGTCGAGGGGTCGGCCTCCGCGAGGTGGGGCCGCACGAGCACCAGCAACGGGATCAGGCCCTTGATCCGGCGCAGGTGCCGGATCCGGTGGTAGGGGAGGTCCCGCCAGACCCGGCCCTGCGCCGCGGCCTGCTCCGGGGTCAGGTCCATCAGCGCCAACAGTTCCCGGCACAGGGCGGCCGGGTCACCGCCCTCGTCCGGGCCGAACTGCTGGATCAAGTAGACCTGTACGGAGGCCAGTTCGGGCGCCCGGAGCAGATCGGACCCGCCCTCGGCCCGCGCGCAGCGATGGGTGGCGGCCAGCGCGATCCGGCCCCAGCGCAGCCGGATCCCGTCCGGCAGCCGCTCGTCCCGCATCCGCACCCCGGCCAGGACGCGCAGGGTCCGCGGGTGCGGTTCGTCCCGCAGCGGCGGGCCGGTGGCCAGCCAGGCTTCCAGCTCCTCCAGCGAGTGCCCGTCGGGCGGCACCGAGGTGAGCACCTGTCCCCGGGTGAGCAGCGCGACCATGGCGCCCGCGAGGTGGACCCTCGCGACGTGCCCGGCGTCGAAGGAGCCGACGGCCCGCCCGTGACGCTCGATGCGGCGCAGGCCGATCCTGGATTCCCCGACGGCGTAGACCTGTCCGGCCCGCGCCACCCCGCCGACGCAGCGGACCACGCACACCCCGCCCGTGACGTCGGCCTCCTCGACGGAGTACACCTGCAATTCGGCGATGGACACCCGCGCCCCCTTCCCCGGGCGGAGGTTACCTCCCGGGGCGGCCGCCCGCGCTCACGGGAGCCGTGGAGACTTCGGCCGTGGAGGCTTCACCCGGACGGTGCCTCCAGGACGAGCCGGATCTCGGTGACCTCGTAGCCGGCACGGTCGAAGGCGGCGGCCATCGGCACGTTGACGGTGTCCGCGGTCGCGGTGATGCGCCCGGCGCCTTCGGAGGCGTGGAAGCGGGTGATCTCGCCGAGGATCTCGTCGATCAGCCCCTGGCCGCGCTGCTCCGGTACGACGCCGAGGTAGCCGACGTTGCGGTGGTACGGGGTCGCCGAGGGGATGGCCAGACCCGCGAGGCGGCCGTCCGGGAGGTGGGCCAGGCGCCACCAGGAGCGCTCGCCGGGGCAGGTGAGGTAGAACTCGAGGTCCTCGCGGGCCAGCTGCTCGGCGTCCATCAGCTCCAGTTCGTGCCGGGTGGCCAGGTCGAGGCTGTCGCGGGAGAGCCGGACGAAGGCGTCCAGCACCTCCTCGTCGGTGCCCTCGCGGAAGACGAGCCGGCCGGTGGGCTCCGCGGTGCCGGCGTCCGGGGTCCACTCGTAGCGCAGGCGCTCGATCTCGCGCGTCAGCCCGGCCGCGGTCGCGGCCTCCCGGCGCCAGGCGACGGCCGCGGCGAGCTCCGGCTGCTCCCGCCAGTCGCGGGGCAGCGAGAGGTGGTAGCCCGGCCGCTTGCCGAAGGCGGCGTGCCCGGCTTCCAGCAGCCCGGCGGCGACCTCGGCCGGGTCGGGGACGTCCCTGCGCACCTGGAGGCAGTCGAGCGCGACGGGCCGCTCGCTGTCGGCGCGCCCCCACCACAGGGCCCGGGCGAGGATCCGCCCGTCCTCGTCCTCGGCCAGCCAGATCCATTCGGGCCGGATCTGGTCCTCCGCGAGCTCCTCACGGATCCGCTCGGCGGTCAGGGCGGGCACGGGGCCGTCGGCCGGGTGGGCGACGGCACGGTCCAGGTCCGCGGGGTCCGCGGCGGCAGCACGAAAGATCATCCGGCGATGATCACACGGGGTTCACCACCCGACCAGGGGGTTTCCCCCGCGGCCGGGGCCCGCCGGGGCCCGCCACGGCCGATGGCCGGCCTCCGCGAGGGAGACCGGCCATCGGGTGGGGCGTCGTACGTGCCGCTACGACCAGGTGACCAGGCGGCGGGGGTGTTCCAGGACCGCCGCGATGTCGGCGAGGAACTTGGAGCCGAGCTCGCCGTCGATGAGACGGTGGTCGAACGACAGCGCCAGGGTGGTGACGTGGCGCGGCTTCACCTTGCCCTTGTGGACCCACGGCTGGAGCTTGATCGCGCCGACCGCGAGGATCGCGGACTCGCCGGGGTTCAGGATCGGCGTACCGGTGTCGACGCCGAAGACGCCGACGTTGGTGAGGGTGATCGTGCCGTTCTGCATGTCCGCCGGGGAGGTCTTGCCGTCGCGGGCCGTGACGACCAGCGAGGACAGGGACTCCGACAGCTCGCCGAGGGTCTTGGCGTGCGCGTCCTTGATGTTCGGGACGATCAGCCCGCGCGGAGTGGCCGCCGCGATGCCCAGGTTGACGTAGTGCTTGAGCACGATCTCCTGGGCCGCCTCGTCCCAGGACGCGTTGACGTCCGGGTTGCGGCGGATGGCCACCAGCACGGCCTTGGCGATGAGCAGCAGCGGATTGACCCGCAGCCCCGCGAGGTCCGGGTCGGCCTTGAGCTCCTGGACCAGCTTCATCGTGCGCGTCACGTCGAAGGTGATGAACTCGGTGACGTGCGGCGCGGTGAAGGCCGAGCCGACCATGGCCTGCGCGGTGACCTTGCGGACGCCCTTGACCGGGATGCGGGTCTCCCGCGCCGAGGCGTCGGCCGCGGGGGCCGCGACCACCGCGACGGGCGCGGCCACGGCGGCCGGGGCGGCGGCCGGAGCCGCCACGGGCGCGGCGGCCTGCGGGGCGATCGCCGCGGCGGCCGCAGCGTGCACGTCCTCCCGGGTCACGACCCCGCCGTCACCGGTGGGGACCACCGAGGCCAGGTCGATGCCGAGGTCCTTGGCCAGCTTGCGCACCGGCGGCTTGGCCAGCGGCCGCTCGCCGGTCGGCTGCGCCGGAACGGCGGGGAGCGGCGCCGGGGCGGCCGGGGCCTCGGGGGCGGCCACCGGGGCCGCCGTACCGTTCTGCGCGGCCACGGCGGGCGCCGGAGCGGCCTTGCGGGGGCGGCGCTTGGTGGAGGACTCGGAGACTCCGTAGCCGACCAGGACGGGCTGGCGGGCGGCCGGGGCCGGCTCGGCGGCGGCCGGAGCCGCGGCCGCCGCGGCGGCGGGGGCCGGAGCCTCCGCCTCGCCGGTCTGCACCGAGATGATCACCTGGCCGACGTCGACCGTGGTGCCCTCCTCGAAGAGGAGCGCGTGCACGACGCCGTCGAACGGGATCGGCAGTTCCACGGCGGCCTTGGCCGTCTCGACCTCGCAGACGACCTGACCGTCGGTGACCGTGTCGCCGGGCTGGACGTACCACTTGAGGATCTCGGCCTCGGTGAGGCCCTCGCCCACATCGGGCATTTTGAATTCGCGGATGGTCATGACGCGGGTCTCCTAGTACGCCAGCGAGCGGTCGACGGCGTCGAGCACCCGGTCCAGGCCGGGCAGGTACTCGTCCTCCAGGCGGGCCGGCGGGTACGGGGCGTGGAAACCGCCCACGCGCAGGACCGGCGCCTCCAGGTGGTAGAAGCACCGCTCCGTGATGCGAGCGGCGACCTCCGCGCCCACGCCGAGGAACACCGGCGCCTCGTGGACCACCACGAGCCGACGGGTCTTCTCGACCGAGGCCTGGATCCCGTCGAAGTCGACCGGGGACATCGAGCGCAGGTCGAGGACCTCCACCGACTTGCCCTCCTCGGCGGCCGCGGCCGCGGCCTCCAGGCAGACCTTCACCATCGGGCCGTAGGCGGCCAGGGTGACGTCCGAGCCCTCGCGGCTCACGCGCGCCTTGTGCAGCTCACCGGGGATGGCGTCGAAGTCGACCTCGCCCTTGTCCCAGTAGCGGCGCTTCGGCTCGAAGAAGATCACCGGGTCGTCGCTGAGGATCGCCTGCTGGAGCATCCAGTAGGCGTCGCTCGCGTTCGAGGGGGAGACCACCTTGAGGCCCGGCACGTGCGCGAAGAGCGCCTCGGGGGACTCGCTGTGGTGCTCGACCGCGCCGATGCCGCCCGCGTACGGGATGCGCACGACGACGGGCATCTTGACCTTGCCCAGGGCGCGCGCGTGCATCTTCGCGAGCTGCGTGACGATCTGGTCGTACGCGGGGAAGACGAAACCGTCGAACTGGATCTCCACGACCGGCCGGTACCCGCGCAGGGCCAGGCCGATGGCGGTGCCGACGATGCCCGACTCGGCGAGCGGGGTGTCGATGACCCGCTCCTCGCCGAAGTCCTTCTGCAGGCCGTCGGTGATCCGGAAGACACCGCCCAGCTTGCCGACGTCCTCACCCATGATCAGGACCTTGGGGTCCTGCTCCAGGGCCTTGCGCAGCGACTCGTTGAGCGCCTTAGCGATCGACATCTTCTCGACAGCCATCAGTGACCCTCCTCGAAGGACGCGAGGTAGGCGGCGAACTGGGCGCGCTCCTCGTCGACGAGCGCGTGCCCGTCCGCGTAGACGTTCTCGAAGATCGCCATGGTGTCCGGGTCGGGCATGGCGCGCACGGCTTCGCGCACGCGCTTGCCCATGGCCTCGCTCTCCGCCTCCAGCTCCGTGAAGAACGCCTCGTCGGCGCCCCCGGTGGCCAGCAGGTGGGCCTTCAGGCGCAGGATCGGGTCCTTGGCCTCCCAGGCCGCCGTCTCCTCGTCCCGACGGTACTTCGTCGGGTCGTCGGAGGTGGTGTGCGCGCCCATGCGGTACGTGAACGCCTCGACCAGGGTCGGGCCCTCGCCGCGGCGGGCCCGGTCCAGGGCCCAGCGGGTCACGGCCAGGCAGGCCAGCACGTCGTTGCCGTCGACGCGCACGCCCGGGAAGCCGAAGCCCTGCGCGCGCTGGTAGAGCGGCACGCGCATCTGGCGCTCGGTGGGCTCGGAGATCGCCCACTGGTTGTTCTGGCAGAAGAACACCACGGGGGAGTTGTAGACGGCGGAGAAGGTGAACGCCTCCGCGACGTCACCCTGGCTGGACGCGCCGTCACCGAAGTAGGCGATGACCGCGGAGTCCGCGCCGTCCTTGGCCACACCCATCGCGTAACCGGTCGCGTGCAGCGTCTGCGAGCCGATGACGATCGTGTAGAGGTGGAAGTTGTTGGTGTTCGGGTCCCAGCCGCCGTGGTTCACGCCGCGGAACATGCCGAGCAGGTTGGTCGGGTCGACCCCGCGGCACCAGGCCACGCCGTGCTCGCGGTACGTCGGGAAGACGTAGTCCTCGTCGTTCAGCGCCCGGCCGGAGCCGATCTGCGCGGCCTCCTGGCCGAGCAGCGAGGCCCACAGGCCCAGCTCGCCCTGACGCTGCAGGGCGGTCGCCTCACCGTCGAACCGACGGGTCATGACCATGTCGCGGTACAGCCCGCGCAGGTCCTCGGTGGTGATGTCGGCGACGAAGGGGGCGAACTCGGCGTTCTCCGCGTTGTCGACGCGGTCCCCTTCGGGCGTCAGCAGCTGTACGAGCTGAGGTACGGCGTCCTGCGTCTGCGCGGTGGCAGCGGCGGGCTTGGCGGCGGCGTTCGCCGCGCCTGCCGCCCGCTTGGTGCCGCTGCTGCGTCGCGGCTTGCGCGCGGCAGTGCTCTCCACGGTCACGTGTGCTCCTCCGTCGGTCCGGCACCCGGGTTCTCCGGGGTCCAGTGCGGCTCACCTGTATCCGTAACGAGCGCACGGGGTGGGTGCGCCTCGCGTACGGGGATTCAGGCGTGACAGGTGTCCCGGCGAGTGCCCTGCGCAATGCACGTTACCCAGTGCGCCGCATAACTGCGAAACCCCGTTTGACCTGCGTTTTTGCTTGGATTTCCTAGTAAAAACGTAGCAACGGGAACAACCACTGGTCACAGCCTTGCAGGGGCCGGGAACAACGGCACGTTATCCCGGGTAACTCCGGCAGGGAAGGGGTGAGTGTGTGAAACTGACTTCGTGCGCGAAGACGGAAAAATCAAGGTATTCCTCCTGGACGACCACGAAGTGGTGCGTCGGGGCGTCCACGAGCTCTTGTCGGTCGAAGAGGACATCGAGATCGTCGGCGAAGCCGGTACCGCCGCCGACGCGCTGGTCCGCATCCCCGCCACCCGGCCCGACGTGGCCGTCCTCGACGTGCGGCTCCCCGACGGCAGCGGCGTGGAGGTCTGCCGCGAGGTGCGCTCGCAGGACGAGGACGTCAAATGCCTGATGCTGACCTCCTTCGCCGACGACGAGGCACTGTTCGACGCGATCATGGCCGGCGCTTCCGGTTACGTGCTCAAGGCGATCCGCGGCAATGAGCTGCTGAGCGCCGTGCGCGATGTCGCCGCCGGCAAGTCGCTGCTGGACCCGGTCGCCACCGCCCGCGTGCTGGAGCGGCTGCGCGACGGCGGCAGGAACGGCCGGGGCGACGACCGTCTCGCGGCCCTCACCGAGCAGGAGCGGAGGATCCTCGACCTGATCGGCGAGGGCCTGACCAACCGCGTCATCGGCGAGCGGCTGCACCTGGCGGAGAAGACCATCAAGAACTACGTCTCCAGCCTGCTCTCCAAGCTGGGCATGGAGCGCCGCTCCCAGGCCGCGGCCTACGTGGCCCGCCTGCAGGCCGAACGGCGCTGACCCCCGCCGCCGTCCGCGCCGCGACGGTACGGGTTCCACGGGGCCCGGCGTTCCGTTCGGGACCAACGTCCCCGGTCCTCGGGGCGGGCCGCCCTTCCTCGCGCTCGCCCGGCACATCGTGGTGGACGGCAGGGTGCTCTTGAGAATGCATTCCGGTTTCGGCTACCACCAGGCCTGCAACGGCAGTGTGGTGGCCTACGGGGCCGACAATTCCAATTCGCCGGACCCCGAGCTCTGGTCGGTCCAGTTCACCGGAACGGCGCAGGTCGTCGAGCCCACCAACGCCGAGCTGGAGCTCTTTGGTCCGGTTCCGCATTTCATCGACGACCAGGTGTTCGATCCTGTCTCCATGCGGATCGAACCCCAGTTCGTCACCGTGCACTCGCTCGCCCGGATTCCGGACCGGCAGTACCAGCACGCACGCTGACCCGCACTCACGCGGATACGGGAACGGGCCCGGCGGAATTGATTCCGCCGGGCCCGTCCGCACATCCGTCTCACTCCTCCGAGTTGGTGGTGCCACCCGCGCCGCCACCGCCGGCGCCACCCGCGCCGGCGCCGCCGGCGGCTGCGCCGCCGCTCGTCTCCGTGGGCTTCGTCGACGCGGACGTCGAGGGCTTCGTCGACGGCGACGTCGAAGGCTTCGCCGTCGACGAGGCGCTCGGCGAAGCCGTACCCGTCGGCGAGTGCGTCGCGGTGACCGTCGGCGTCGGACTGAAGCTCTGCTGACGGCTACGGGTCGGCGCTGGCGAATTGTCGTTGGTGGCCGGGCTGTTGTCCTGGGTCTGCGGCGCCTGGGTGACGTTCGGGGACGCGGACTTGCTCGGCTCGTCGCCCGGGGTGCTCTGGGTGTTCTCCGGCTTCTTGTTGTCGACCTTGCCCATGCTGTTGACGGCGTAGGCCACACCGCCCATGATCGCGACGATCGCGAGGACGGCGAACAGCCACGCCTTCCAGCGGCTGCCGCCGCCACCGCGGTCGTCGTACCCGTCGTAACCGCCGTAGCCGCCGTTGCCGACCGGGCCGGGGCCGCCGGGGAAGGCCGAGCCGTCGTCCGGGTTCAGCGACGGCACCATCGGCGCCTGGAACTGCGAGGTCGAGGCGTGCGCCCCGTACTGCTGCCCACCGGCCCCGGGCACGGGCATGGCCGTAGTGGCGGCGGCGCCGCCCCGCCCGTGCGGCAGTGACATGGTGACCGGGCCGGTGCCCCAGGTGCCGGTGTTCGGCCCCTCGTCGTGCAGCATCTGGAGTGCGTACTGGACCAACCCGCGCATCTCCTCGGCGCTCTGGAACCGGTCGTCCGGATCCTTGGCGAGGGAGCGCATGACCAGGCCGTCGAGCTCCTGCGGAAGGTGACGTCCCTCCGGCAGCTGGGAGGGCGGCACCGGCGCGTCCTGGACGTGCTGGTAGACCACCGACAGCGGGGTCTCGCCGGTGAACGGGGGACGCAGCGCGAGCAGTTCGTAGAGCAGGCAGCCGGTCGCGTAGAGGTCGGAGCGGTGGTCGACGGCCTTGCCGAGGGCCTGCTCGGGCGACAGGTACTGCGGGGTGCCCATGACCATGCCGGTCTGGGTCATCGTCGACTGGGCGCCGTGCAGGGCGCGGGCGATGCCGAAGTCCATCACCTTGACCGCGCCCGTCTCGGTGATGATGACGTTCGCGGGCTTGATGTCGCGGTGCACGATGCCGTGCTGGTGCGAGTACGCGAGGGCTTCGAGCACGCCCGAGGTGATGATGAGCGCCTGCTCGGGTCCCGGGGCCTCCGCGCTGAGCAGGAGGTCGCGGATGGTGCGGCCCTCGACGAGCTCCATGACGATGTACGGGACGGTGTTCGGGCCGACCCGGTCCTCGCCCGAGTCGTATACGGCGACGACGGCGTGGTGGTTGAGTCCGGCGACGGACTGCGCCTCGCGGGTGAAGCGGGCCTTGGACACCGGGTCCTCGGCGAGGTCCGCGCGCAGCAGCTTCACGGCGACGGTACGGCCCAGTCGGACGTCCTCGGCCGCGAACACCTCGGCCATGCCGCCGCGGCCCAGCCGGTGCGTCATCCGGTACCGGCCGTCTCCCACCAGGCCGCCGGCGCCCCATTGCTCAGGACCATCGGTCATCCCGGCGCCGTTTCCATCGGGTTCGGGTGCCATCAGTCCTCGCCGTCGTATCTCTCGGCCGCCGCTCAGCGGTAGTCCTCTTCGTCGGTGCTCCGGTGAACGCTACAGCCTCGGAACCGGTCACCGTTCGGACAAGGCCGCCTGTGCCCGTGTGGTCACGGAACGGGTACCCGGCTTGACGTGGGCTTGCCCTGGGGCAGACTGGGCGCCATATGCGCCCGGCCAGCGGCGTGGGAACACATCCCGAGGGGGAGCAACAGTCATGAGCCAGGACGGCACTCAGGGCCAGTACGCGGGCGGCTCTTTGGCCGGTGGCCGTTACCAGCTAAGGGACTTGCTGGGTGCGGGCGGCATGGCGTCCGTGTACCTGGCGTACGACTCGGCCCTCGACCGGCAGGTCGCCATCAAGACGCTGCACAGCGACCTCGGCCGCGAGCAGTCCTTCCGCGAACGTTTCCGCCGCGAGGCCCAGGCTGTAGCGAAACTGTCGCACACGAACATCGTCTCGGTGTTCGACACCGGTGAAGGCGAAGTGACGTTCGGCGGCGCCGCCGCGGGCGACGGCGCGGTGATGCCGTACATCGTCATGGAATACGTGGAGGGCCAGCCGCTGGGCTCGGTGCTGGAGGAGGACATCCGCCGGCACGGGGCCATGCCGGCGGACAAGGCGCTGAAGGTGACGGCCGACGTGCTGGCCGCCCTGGAGACCAGCCACGAGATGGGGCTCGTCCACCGCGACATCAAGCCCGGCAACGTCATGGTGAACAAGCGCGGCGTGGTCAAGGTGATGGACTTCGGCATCGCCCGCGCCATGCAGTCGGGGGTCACCTCGATGACGCAGACCGGCATGGTCGTCGGCACCCCCCAGTACCTCTCGCCCGAACAGGCGCTGGGGCGCGGGGTCGACGCCCGTTCCGACCTCTACTCGGTCGGCATCATGCTGTTCCAGCTGCTGACCGGGCGGATCCCGTTCGACGCGGACTCGCCGTTGGCCATCGCCTACGCCCACGTGCAGGAGGAACCGGTCGCCCCGTCCTCCATCAACCGGTCGCTGACCCCGGCGATGGACGCGCTGGTGGCGCGGGCGCTGAAGAAGAACCCGAACGAGCGCTTCCCCACGGCCGCGGCCATGGGCGACGAGGTCGCACGGGTGCTGGGCTCCGGGCAGACCGGGGCGCCGGTCATCGTGCAGGGCCAGGGGCCGCTGAGCAGTGGCGCGGGCGTGGCCTCGACCGTGTTCCCGCCGGTGGAGGCCGGGTACCAGGCGCCCCCGCAGTCGGTGCAGCAGCCGTACCAGACGCCGCAGACACCGCCGCAGACCCCGTACGCACCCACGCCGGCCCCCCAGCACGCACAGGGCGGCTACGCCTACCCGCACACGCCCCCGCCGCAGCAGCAGTACGCGCCGCATACCCCGCCGCCGTACACGATCTCCCCGACGAGCTCGTCGTCCGCGGCGTCCGGTGACGGCAAGCGGAGCAGTCCGGTGGTCATCGGAGCGATCGTGGTGGCCCTGCTGGCCGTCGGCGGTCTGATCGCGGCGATCTCGATGAACGGGGACGACAAGGACAAGGGCGGCACCACGGCGGACCCGGGGAACTCGGCATCCGCGCCGGCCTCCGCGAAGGCCGGGTACAAGGGGCCCGACCTGACGCGCACGATCGACCCGAAGAAGTGCACGGAGCCGGTGAAGCACTACAGCGAGGCCGGCAAGTACTCGGCGCCGGACTTCAAGTACAAGAACCTGCTCTCCGTGAAGGAGTGCATCCAGGCCTCGCGCGGCAAGTACAAGATCGATTACAAGGACGAGGCCGTGTACGGCAAGGACACGGTGCTGTTCCAGTCCCCGGCCGCCGGCGAGAAGGTCGACAAGGAAGGCATGGAGTACACGCTGACCGTGTCGACCGGCAACCCCGAATAGCGCGCGGCGCAGTCCGACACACCGGCATCCCGGGCACCCCGATGGGGCGCCCGGGATGCCGGTTTTGCCCCACTATGTAAATCTGGGCGCATATCTCTGACGCGCAGCGAGCAGCGAGCAGCTCGTGGCTCGGGACGGGAGGGGCTCCCCGTGATCCAAGGCTTCCGCCCGGCGCACTGGCTGGCCTGCGCAGCCCTCGCCGCCACCGCGCTCGCGCCCACCGCTTCCGCGTACGCCGGCCCCTTCCTCACCCAGGCCCGCCAGGTCACCGCACCCGCCGCACCCGCCACACCCGCCGCACCCGCCTCGCCCGACGACCCCTACGAGGAACTGGCCGGCAGCGTCGCCGGAGTCGGGCGCGAGCGCCCCGGGCGGCCGGTCGGCGAGCCCGCCGACCCGGAGTTGACGGTGGCCTCCCAGCCGCTGCTGCCGGCGCGACCCCCGCACACCGGTCAGACCGGGCAGACCGGGCGCACCGGGGCCACCCCGCCCCCACCGCCCCCGCTGCCACCCCCACCGCCGCGGCCGACCACCGCCGTCGCCGCGCCGAGCCCGCCGTCGTCGACGGTCAGCGCCCTCGACGAAGCACCCAACGACCGGGCCGCCGACCTGGCCGCGCACATACTGCCGCTCGGCACCGGATTCGCCCTGATGGGCCTCGGCCTCGGCTACCTCGGGATGCGTCTGCGCCGGGGGCTCTGAGCGGCCCGGACCCCTCCCGCACCCCTCCCGCACCCCTCCCGAACCCTCCCCCTCCGGGCGGCGTCCCCCGCGCGACGTACGCCTCAGGACGGTTGCCGGAAGTGAACATACTCGGTATACATACCGAGTATGTCGATCCGTCACGGGCTACTCGCCCTGCTGGAACGGGGTCCTCGGTACGGCTCCCAGCTGCGCACCGAGTTCGAATCCCGCACCGGCTCCACCTGGCCGCTCAACGTCGGGCAGGTGTACACGACCCTCGCCCGTCTCGAACGGGACGGCCTCGTCGCCCCTGACGGCGAGGACGCCGCCGGCCACACCCTGTACGCCATCACCGACACCGGGCGCACCGAGCTGCTCCAGTGGTACGGGCGCCCCGTCGACCGGGCCAATCCGCCCCGCGACGAGCTGTCCATCAAGCTCGCCATGGCCGTCGGCGCCCCCGGCGTGGACATCCGCGCCGTCATCCAGTCCCAACGGCACGCCACGATCAAGGCGATGCAGGACTACACCCGGCTCAAGGCCACGGCGCTCGCCGCGGTCGAGAGCGGCCGGTCCCACGAGCGCGACGACGTGGCCTGGCTGCTCGTACTGGAACAGCTGATCTTCCAGACCGAGGCCGAGGCCCGTTGGCTCGACCACTGCGAAGCCCGGCTCGTCCGGCTCTCCCTGCCGGCCGACCGGAGAGCCGCGGAACCCGAACCGCCCCAGGCCGCCGCAGCCGAGACCCCGACCACCACCCCGCCCCGTACCGCTCGTACGCGCCGTGGCTGAACCACCGTTCCAGGGGGGACACTCCATGCCTGACCAGCCCCAGCCCCAGCCCCAGCCCCAGCCCCAGCCCCAGCCCCAACAGCCCGTACTGCAGTTGGACCGACTCGTCCGCACCCACGGCAGCGGCGCCACCGAGGTGCACGCCCTGCGCGGGATCGACCTCTCGGTCTTCCCCGGCGAACTCGTCGCCGTGATGGGCCCCTCCGGCTCCGGCAAGTCCACGCTGCTCACCCTCGCGGGCGGCCTCGACATCCCGAGCAGCGGCCGGGTGATCGTTGAGGGCACCGACATCACCACGGCGAGCCGCAAGCAGCTGGCCGCCCTGCGCCGTCGCAGCATCGGGTACGTCTTCCAGGACTACAACCTGATACCGGCCCTCACCGCCGCGGAGAACGTGGCACTGCCCCGGGAGCTCGACGGGACCTCCGCCCGCAAGGCGCGCGCCTCCGCGCTCGCCGCGCTGGAGGAAATGGGCCTCGGCCAGCTCGCCAACCGCTTCCCCGACGAGATGTCCGGCGGCCAGCAGCAGCGCGTGGCCATCGCCCGCGCCCTCGTGGGCGACCGCCGCCTGGTCCTGGCCGACGAGCCGACCGGCGCCCTGGACTCCGAGACCGGCGAGTCCGTCCTCGCCCTGCTGCGCGCCCGCTGCGACGCGGGCGCCGCCGGGATCCTCGTCACGCACGAACCGCGGTTCGCCGCCTGGGCCGACCGCGTGGTCTTCCTGCGCGACGGCAGCGTGGTCGACGAGACCCTGCGCAGCCACGCCGACTCCCTCCTCTCCGGGCAGGCGGCCGGCCAGTGACCGCTCCGCTCCAAGGCTGGTACCACTCCTGGGTGGCGGCCCTGCGCATAGCCCGCCGCGACGCCTGGCGCGCCAAGGGCCGCAGCTCCCTCGTCCTCGCGATGCTCGCCCTGCCGATCGTCGGAGTGAGCGCGGCCGACCTCACGCTGCGCAGCGCCGAACTCTCCCCCGAGCAGGCCCTCACCCGGATGATCGGCACCGCCGACGCCCGGGTGAGCCAATCGCACATGTCCGGGCCCATCTACCAGAGCCCCGACGGCACGAGGTCCCTGCCCGTCGGCGGCTACAAGGACTACGACCCCTCGAAGGCCACGCGGGAGAAGCCGGAACCGGTGGAGTCCCTGCTCCCGCCCGGCGCCCAGGTCCTCAAGGACAGCACCGGCTACACCAAGGTCCGCACCACGCACGGGCTGCTCGACACCCAGCTGCGCGAACTCGACACGCACAGCCCCCTGGTGAAGGGCATGATCACGCTCAACCGCGGCCAACTGCCCGAGGCACCGGGCGAGGTCATCGCCACCCAGGCCTTCCTGAAGGAGTCCGGTCTCTTCGTCGGCTCCTCGGTCACCCCGCGCGGCGCCACCTTCCCGTACAAGATCGTCGGCGCCTACGAGCTGCCGGACGAACTCGGACGCCCCGAGATCATCGCCCCGCCCGGGACGCTGATCGCCCCGCTGAACAAGGCGCTGACGGCGTCCGGCGGGCGCACGGTGACCGCCGACGACAAGTACCTGGTCAAGGTCGGCGGCGCAGGCGTCACCTGGGACGCGGTCCAGGCGGCCAACACCAAGGGCCTGATCGTCGTCTCCCGCGCCGTCGTCCTCCACCCGCCCGCCGACTCCGAGGTCCCGCTCTACCGGAACGAGCCGAGTGCGAAGTCCGAGCGGGACGGCAACAAGACCGTCCAGATGGCCATCCTGGCCACCGTCGTGGGCCTGGCCATGCTGGAGATCTGCCTGCTCGCCGGACCGGCCTTCGCGGTCGGCGCCCGCCGCTCGCGCCGCCAGCTGGGCCTGGTCGGCGCCAACGGCGGCGACCGGCGCCACATCCGCTCCATCGTGCTCTCCGGCGGCCTGGTCCTCGGCGCCGTCGCCGCCGTCATCGGCACCGTCATCGGCGTCCTGCTCACCGTCGTACTGCGACCGGTGCTGGAGGAGTCGCTCGGCAACCGCTTCGGCGGCTTCGACTTCCGCCCGCTGGAACTGGTCGGCATCGCCCTGCTCGCCGTGGTCACCGGCCTGCTCGCCGCGATCGTCCCGGCCGTCACCGCCTCCCGCCAGACCGTGCTGGCCTCGCTCACCGGCCGCCGCGGCGTCCGCCGCGCCAACCGGGTGCTGCCCGTCATCGGCCTGATCGCCATCGCCGCCGGCGTCGCGATCGCCCTCTACGGCACCACCTCGGATCTGGGCAGCACCGTCGTGGCGGGCGGCAGCGCCCTCGCCGAACTCGGCCTCGTCGCCCTCACCCCGGTCCTGGTCGGCCTGTTCGGCCGGCTCGGGCGGTGGCTGCCGCTGTCGCCGCGGCTCGCGCTGCGCGACGCCGTACGCAACCGCGGGCGTACGGCCCCCGCCGTGGCCGCCGTGCTGGCCGCCGTCGCCGGAACCGTCGCCGTGGCGACGTACCAGCAGAGCTTCGACGCCCAGATGCGCCACGAGTACCGGGCCGAACTGCCGCACGGAACGGGGCTGCTGACGGTCAGAGACAACAGCGCGTACAAGGAGGTGCCCGCGCTGCGCGAGGCCCTCGCCAAGGAACTGCCGCTGTCCCAGAGGGCGGACATCGACCGGCTGGTCGTCGGCAAGCCGGGCTGCGAGTCGTTCTCCTCGGACCCCGGCTGCGGCCGCATCGAGCTCATCACGCCCAAGGAGCAGCGCTGCCCGCTCTACGAGGACGTCAAGGGCATCGAGGCCTTCTCCGAGGCGCGGCGCAAGGAACTGCGCCAGGACTGGCGTTGCCAGGAATCCCGGTACGGCACGGAGCACTCCGTCCTCGTCGGTGACGAGAAGGTGCTGAGCGTGCTCGCGGTCACCGACCCGGGCTCCGTGGCCGCCCTCAAGGCCGGCCAGGCCGTCTCCTTCGACAAGCGCCAGGTCAAGGACGGCAAGCTCACCCTGCGGATCATCACCAAACAGGGCGAGGACGACGTCATGCGCGGCCGCTACGACGAGACGCCCGGTGAGGACAAGGTCCTGTCCGTCCACCTGGCGCCCGACACGACCCAGAACTGGGGCGTCGAGCTGATCCTGCCGCCCGCGGCGGCCAAGGCCGCCGGGCTGGCCACCGCGCCCCTGGGCTCGTACTTCGGCCTCGACGGCACGGCGTCCAGCGAGCAGCGCCAGCGCATCGCCGGGGAGATCGACCGGATGGGCGTCGAGTCCTCCCTGCACATCGAGGCGGGCTACCAGGGCGACGACAGCCTCGTCATGCTCGCCCTCGCCGTCTTCGCGGGACTCGTCACCATCGGCGCGGCCGGCATCGCCACCGGGCTCGCCCAGGCCGACGCCGAGGCCGACCTGAAGACGCTGGCCGCGGTGGGCGCGGCACCGCGCGTGCGGCGGACGCTGAGCGGTTTCCAGTGCGGGGTGGTCGCCCTGATGGGCGTCGTCCTGGGCTCGGCGGCCGGAATCCTGCCCGCCATCGGCCTGCGCCTGACGGAACAGCGGCAAGCGGAGGCGCTCTACCGGGAGTCGATCGAGCAGGGCCTCTCGACGATGACGGAATCGGTGCCGTTCGTACCGATCTCGCTGCCGTGGGAAACCCTCGCCGGGCTGCTCGTCGTGGTCCCGCTGGGCGCGGCCCTGCTGGCGGCCCTGGTCACCCGCTCCAGCGGCGCACTGGCCCGCCGGGCCGCGGGGTAGGCCGGGACCGGGCCCGGGACCGGGCCCGGGCTGGTGCCCCCGTACAGGGTGGATCACGACTGTACGGGGGCACACCGTGTGAGGACGGAGGTGTGCGAGAGAATGACGGCATGGAGATGCCGAGGAGTGAACGGTCGCAGGACAGCCCCCCGCACGTTCTGATCGTGGGACAGGACGGGACGGCCGTCGGCGACGCCGATGACGAGTCGCGCGAGGTCCCGGTGACGGAAATGGTCGAACAGCCCGCCAAGGTCATGCGGATCGGCAGCATGATCAAGCAACTCCTGGAAGAGGTACGCGCCGCGCCTCTCGACGAGGCGAGCCGGGTCCGGCTCAAGGACATCCATGCCGCCTCGGTCAAGGAGCTGGAGGACGGCCTGGCCCCCGAGCTCGTGGAGGAACTGGAGCGACTGTCGCTCCCGTTCACCGAGGAGGCCATTCCCTCCGAGGCCGAACTTCGGATCGCCCAGGCCCAGTTGGTGGGCTGGCTGGAGGGCCTCTTCCACGGCATCCAGACGGCCCTGTTCGCACAGCAGATGGCGGCGCGGGCGCAGTTGGAGCAGATGCGCCGCGCCCTCCCGCCGGGCGGACCGCACGACGACGACGAGGACGGCGGCCACGGCGCGATCCGCTCGGGCCCCTACCTCTAGCCTCCGGCGGACGACGAGAGAGGCGGGTCCGGCCCACGCCCCCGGCGCGGCCCGGCCCCGCCGACCGTCCCGGCCCCGCCCGGCCAGTCCAGCCCCGCCGGCGCTTGAGGCGCGGGGGTCCGGGGGCAGCGCCCCCGGCAACGGCGCCGCACCCGCCCCACCCGCCGCATACTCAAGGGCATGAGCTACGACGCGATCGTGCTGGCCGGCGGCGCCGCGCGACGACTCGGCGGGGTCGACAAGCCCGCGCTGAGCGTCGGCGGCCGCGCACTCCTCGACCGCGTCCTCGACGCCTGCCCGGACGCCCGGACCACCGTCGTGGTCGGCGGTCGCCGCGCCACCGCGCGCCCGGTCCTGTGGACCCGCGAGGACCCGCCCGGCGGCGGCCCCGTGGCCGCGCTGGACGCCGGTCTGCGCCGGACCACCGCCGAGCTGGTCCTCGTGCTCTCCGCCGACCTGCCGTTCCTCGACCGGGAGACCGTACGGACCCTGCTGGACGCCCCCGTCGTGGACGGGGCGATGCTGCGGGACCCCGACGGCCGGGACCAGCCGCTGGTCGCCGCCTACCGGGCCGAGCCGCTGCGCCGCGAGATCGCCCTGCTCGCCGCCGAGCACGGCACGCTCACCGGGCTCCCGCTGCGTGCGCTCACCGCCGCACTGGACCTCGCCCGCGTCACGTCCCGGCCACTCGCCTCCTTCGACTGCGACACCTGGGACGATCTCGCCGCCGCCCGTGCCCGGATCAGGGAGCATGGAAGCGTGTTGGAGCAATGGATCACCGCCGTCAAGAGTGAGCTGGGCATCGACCTCCCCGTCGACACCAAGACCCTGCTCGACCTCGCCCGGGACGCCGCCCACGGCGTCGCCCGGCCCGCCGCCCCCCTGACCACCTTCCTGGTCGGCTACGCGGCCGCGCATGCCGCCGCCACCGGCGCCGACCCCGCCCAGGCCGTCGCCGAAGCCTCCCGCAAGGCGGCCGACCTGGCGCTGCGGTGGGCCGACGAGGCAGCGGCCGACACCGCCGAACGGAACGGCTCCGAATGACCCCCACGAACTCCGCGGAGCAGGCCCTCGACGAGGCCCTGGCGCTGGTCAGCCGCAGCCCCGAGGGCGCCGGCACGGGCAGCGCGGGCGGCGGCGCCGGCGGCCACCGCGCTTTCGGCTGGCAGCGGGCCCGGGACACCGCCGCGCACGCCGGAAGCCGGGTGCGACCCCGTACCCACGACGTGCCCCTCGCGGACGCCCTCGGCGAGGTCCTGGCCACCCCCCTGGACGCACTGACCGACCTGCCGTCCTTCGACACCTCCGCCATGGACGGCTGGGCCGTCGCGGGCCCCGGCCCCTGGAGCGTGCGCGCCGGCGGCGGGGTCCTGGCCGGCTCCGAGCGGCCGGAGCCCCTCATCGACGGCGAAGCCGTACGGATCGCCACCGGCGCCCGGATCCCCGGCGACGCCACCGCCGTCATCCGCAGCGAGCACTGCCGCGAGGCCGGCACCCAGCTCTTCGCCGACCGGCCCGTCCTCACCGGCCAGGACATCCGCCCGCGGGGGCAGGAGTGCCGCTCCGGGGACCTGCTGTTGCCGGCCGGCTCCCTGGTCACCCCGGCCGTGTTGGGGCTCGCCGCGGCGGCCGGGTACGACGAGCTGACCACCCGGCCCCGCCCCCGCGTGGAGATCCTGGTGCTCGGCGACGAGCTGCTCACCGAGGGCCGCCCGTACGAGGGTCTGGTGCGCGACGCCCTCAGCCCCATGCTCGGGCCCTGGATGGAGCGCCTGGGCGCCGAGGTCATCGGCACACGACGGCTCGGCGACGACCCGGCGGGGGCCGCGGCCCTGCTGGAGGCCGTCACCACGAGCACCGCCGATGTCCTCGTCACCACGGGCGGCACCGCCTCCGGCCCCGTCGACCACGTCCACCCCGTCCTACGGAAGGCCGGCGCCGAACTGCTGGTCGACGGGGTGGCGGTGCGCCCCGGGCACCCCATGCTGCTGGCGCGCATCGGGTCGGGGACCCCCGCCGAGAACGCCGAGAACGCCGAGAACCCGGTGCGCCATGTCGTCGGGCTGCCCGGCAACCCGCTGGCCGCCGTATCCGGACTGCTGACCCTCGCCGAACCCCTGCTGCGGGCCCTCGCCGGCCGCCGCAGGCGCCCCCGCTACACGGCGCCGGTGCAGGGCGACGTACCGGGCCACCCGTACGACACCCGGCTGGTCCCGGTCCTGCTGAGCGACGAGCACGCGGTGCCGCTGCGCTACCACGGGCCTGCGATGCTGCGCGGTGTGGCCGCCGCCGATGCACTGGCCGTCGTACCGCCCAAGGGCGCGCGGTCCGGGCAGGAACTGGAAATTCTCGATCTGCCGTGGGCTTCTGGAGGATGTTTCACGTGAAACTGCACGGCCAGGACTCCATGGCCCGCGGCGCCGACGAGAAACTCGTCTCCCGGCGCATCAAGCTACCCAAACGCGTCGTCGAGGCGCCGCTCAGGCAGGTGACCAAGCGCCTGCTGATGGCGTTGTTCGTGCTCTTCCTGACGGTCTTCATCGTGTGGCTGGACCGCGACGGCTACCACGACAACGCCAACGAGCAGGTCGATCTCCTCGACTGCTTCTACTACGCCACGGTGACGCTGTCCACGACGGGCTACGGCGACATCGTGCCGTACAGCGACAGTGCGCGACTGATCAACATCCTGCTGATCACCCCGCTGCGCGTGCTGTTCCTGATCATCCTGGTCGGCACCACCCTGGAAGTCCTGACGGAACGGACGAGGGAAGAGTGGCGGCTGAAGAGCTGGAGGAAGAACTTGCGTGAGCACACGGTCGTCATCGGCTTCGGCACGAAGGGCCGCTCGGCCCTCATGACGCTGCTGGCCACCGGCCTCTCCAAAGAGCAGGTCGTCATCGTCGACCCGAGCGCCAAGGTGATCGACACGGCCAACGCGGAGGGCTTCACGGGCGTGGTCGGCGACGCCACCCGCTCCGACGTCCTGCTCCGCGCCGAACTGCAGAAGGCCCGTCAGATCGTCATCGCCACCCAGCGCGACGACACGGCGGTCCTGGTCACCCTGACCGCCCGGCAGCTCAACCGGGGAGCGAAGATCGTCGCGGCGGTGCGCGAGGAGGAGAACGCCCCGCTGCTGCGCCAGTCCGGCGCGGACGCGGTCATCACGAGCGCGAGCGCGGCCGGCCGGCTGCTGGGCCTCTCGGTGCTCAGCCCGAGCGCGGGCACCGTGATGGAGGACCTGATCCAGCAGGGCAGCGGCCTCGACCTCATCGAACGCCCCGCCCGCAAGGCCGAGGTCGGCAAGTCGGTGCGCGAGAGCGAGGACCTGGTGGTGAGCGTGCTGCGCGGGCACCGGCTGCTCCCGTACGACGACCCGCACGCGAACCCGATCCAGCTGACGGACCGTCTCATCACCATCGTGCGGGCGACGCCGCCGGCCTCGCCACAGGTGAAGTTCGGACCTGCCGATTAGCCGCGCCGTGGCGTAGCCTCCGGGCCATGCATGCGATCACCATCGAGCAGCCCGGCGGCCCCGAGGCCCTCGTCTGGGCCGACGTACCCGATCCGGTGCCGGGCGAGGGCGAGGTCCTCGTCGAGGTCGCGGCGAGCGCCGTGAACCGCGCCGACGTCCTCCAGCGACAGGGGTTCTACGATCCGCCGCCCGGCGCCCCGCGCCATCCGGGGCTGGAGTGCTCCGGGCGGATCGCCGCGATGGGGCCGGGGGTGTCCGGCTGGTCCGTGGGCGACGAGGTGTGCGCCCTGCTGGCGGGCGGCGGGTACGCGGAACGGGTGGCCGTGCCGGCGGGGCAGCTGCTGCCGGTCCCGGCGGGCGTGGACCTGGTGACGGCGGCCGCGCTGCCCGAGGTCGTCACGACCGTGTGGTCCAACGTGTTCATGGTGGCGGGGCTCCGCCCCGGCGAGACCCTGCTGGTGCACGGCGGGTCCAGCGGGATCGGGACCATGGCGATCCAGCTGGCGAAGGCGGTGGGCGCGACGGTCGCCGTGACGGCGGGCGGGCCGGAGAAGCTGGCGCGCTGCAAGGAGCTGGGAGCGGACGTCCTGATCGACTACCGCGAGCAGGACTTCGTGGCCGAGCTGCGCGAGGCGACGGGCGGAGCCGGGGCGGACGTGATCCTGGACATCATGGGCGCGAAGTACCTCGCCCGGAACGTGGACGCCCTGGCCGTGAACGGGCGGCTCGCGGTGATCGGGCTCCAGGGCGGGGTGAAGGCCGAACTGAACCTCGGCGCGCTGCTGGCCAAGCGGGCGGCGATCACCGCCACCTCGCTGCGCGCCCGCCCGCTGGATGAGAAGGCGGCCATCGTCGCCGCCGTACGCGAGCACGTGTGGCCGCTGGTGGCCGCGGGCCGGGTCCGCCCGGTGGTCCACGCGGCGTTCCCGATGCGGGACGCCGCCGAGGCCCACCGCGTCCTGGAGTCGAGCAGTCACGTGGGCAAGCTGCTGCTCACGGTGTGAGGGCGCTGGGAGGTGCCCCCGACAGGGCTGGAAGATCCAGCCCCGCCGGCGTTCGAGGCGCGGGGTCCGGGGCGGGGCCCCGGGACACCGGCCCTCTCCGAGACACCCGCCCCGCGCCGCACGGCTAGAGGCTGCGCAGCAGGACCGCCGGGGATTCCACGCAGTCGGCGACGTAGCGCAGGAAGCCGCCCGCCGTGCCGCCGTCGCACACCCGGTGGTCGAAGGTCAGCGACAGCTGGACGACCTTGCGGACCGCCAGCTGACCTTCGTGGACCCACGGCTTGTCGATGATCCGGCCCACGCCGAGCATCGCCGCCTCCGGGTGGTTGATGATCGGCGTGGAGCCGTCGACCCCGAACACCCCGTAGTTGTTCAGGGTGAAGGTGCCGCCGGTCAGATCGGCCGGAGCCAGCTTCCCGGCCCGGGCGAGCTCGGTCAGCCGGGCGAACTCGGCCGACAGGGACTCCGGGTTGCGGTGCTGCGCGTCCCGGACGACCGGAACCACCAGACCCCGCTCCGTCTGCGCGGCGAAGCCCAGGTGCACCGACGGGAGCCGGACGATCTCCTTGGCCGCGAGGTCCACGGTGGAGTTGAGCTCCGGGTACCGGGCCAGGGCCGCCGTGCAGATCCGGGCCAGCAGCGCGAGCACCGAGATCTTGGGCCCGCCCACGGCGTTCATCGCGGCCCGGGTGGCCATCAGCTCGGTGGCGTCCGCGTCGACCCAGCAGGTGGCGTCCGGGATCTCGCGGCGGCTGCGCGACAGCTTCTCGGCGACCGCCCCGCGCACTCCCTTGAGCGGGATCCGCTCGCCCCGTGCCGCCACCGCCGGCGCCGCCGCGGTGACCGGGGCGGGTTCGGGCGCCCGCAGCGCGGCCAGCGCCGCCTCGACGTCGGCCCGCAGGATCAGCCCTTCGGGTCCCGACCCCGTCAGCGCGCGCAGGTCGACCCCGCCGTCCTTGGCCAGCTTGCGCACCAGCGGCGAGATCACGGGCACCGGGCCGGCGACAGCCGCCGGAGCGACCGCAGCGACCGCAGCGACCGCAGCCGCAGGAGCGACCGGAGCGGCGACGACCGGCGCCGACACCGCGGCGGTGACGGGTCGCACCCGTCGCCGACGCGCCGGGCGCGAGTGGTCCTCTCCGTAACCGATCAGGGGCCGGGGCACGTTGCCGGAGCCCTCGGCCTCGGCCGCCTGCGCGGCCGGGGCCTCGGGGAGCGACGACGCCCCCACCGCGACGGTGATCAGCGGTGCTCCGACGGGCAGTTCCGTGCCCTCCTCCCCGAAACGGGCGGTGACCACACCGCCGTAGGGGCACGGAACCTCCACCATCGCCTTGGCCGTCTCGACCTCGACCACCGGCTGGTCGATGGCGACGACATCGCCCACCGCGACCAGCCAGCGGACGATCTCGGCCTCGGTCAGGCCCTCCCCGAGATCGGGAAGCTTGAATTCCATTACCTGCGGCATCAGTTCTCCCACTGCAGGCGGGCCACGGTGTCCAGGATCCGGTCCACACCCGGCAGGTGGTGCTTCTCCAGCATCGGCGGCGGGTAGGGGATGTCGAAGCCCGTCACCCGCAGCACCGGTGCCTCCAGGTGGTGGAAGCACCGCTCGGTGACCCGGGCGGCGATCTCCGCGCCCGGTCCGCCGAAGCCGCCGGCCTCGTGGACCACCACCGCGCGCCCGGTGCGGCGTACGGACTCCACGACCGTGTCCTCGTCGAAGGGGACCAGCGAGCGCAGGTCCACGACCTCCAGGTCCCAGCCCTCCTCGCGCGCCGCCTCGGCCGCCTCCAGGCACACCGGCAGCGAGGGCCCGTAGGTGATCAGGGTCGCGCTCGTGCCGGTCCGCCGGACCAGGGCCTTTCCGATGCCCGGCACGGCCGCCGGCGCCTCGGGCCGCCAGTCGGCCTTCGACCAGTAGAGCCGCTTCGGCTCCAGGAAGACCACCGGGTCGTCGCTCGCGATCGACGCGCGCAGCAGCCCGTACGCGTCCTCGACCGTTGCCGGGGTCACCACGTGTAGGCCCGGCGTGGCCACGTAGTACGCCTCGGAGGAGTCGCAGTGGTGCTCCACGCCGCCGATCCCGCCGCCGTACGGCACGCGGATGGTGATCGGCAGCGGCATCGCGCCGCGGGTGCGGTTGCGCATCTTCGCCACGTGCGAGATCAGCTGCTCGAACGCCGGGTAGGCGAAGGCGTCGAACTGCATCTCCACCACCGGGCGCAGCCCGTACATGGCCATGCCGACCGCCGCGCCCAGGATTCCCGCCTCCGCGAGCGGGGTGTCCGTGCAACGCTCCTCGCCGAACTCCTTCGCGAGCCCGTCGGTGATCCGGAAGACCCCGCCCAGCGTCCCGACGTCCTCGCCCATCACGTGGACCGTCGGGTCCTCGGCCATCGCGTCGCGCATCGCCCGGGTCAGGGCCTGCGCCATCGTCGCGGGCTTGGACCCCGTCTTCGCGGACTTCGCCGCCACCGTCGTCACTCCCGGCCCTCTGCTTCCAACTCTGCGCGCAGCATGGCCGCCTGCTCCCGCAGCCGGTCCGTCTGCTCCGCGTACACGTGCGCGAACAGGTCCGTCGGGTCCACCACCGGGTCCGCGTTCATCCCCTCGCGGAGCGCCGCGGCCATCGCCTCGGCGTCGTCGCGCACCGCCCGGATCGCCGCTTCGTCGATGATCCCGCGGGCGGTCAGCTCACGCTCCAGCAGATCGACCGGGTCGTGCGCCTTCCAGGCCTCGACCTCGGCGTCACCGCGGTAGCGGGTCGCGTCGTCGGCGTTGGTGTGGGCCTCCATCCGGTACGTGACGGCCTCGATCAGGGTCGGACCGCCACCGGCCCGGGCCCGCCGGACCGCCTCGGACAGCACCTCGTGCATGGCGGCGACGTCGTTGCCGTCGACCAGACGGCCGGGCATCCCGTACCCCACGGCCTTGTGGGCCAGCGTCGGGGCGGCCGTCTGCTTGGCGAGGGGGACGGAGATCGCGAAGCCGTTGTTCTGCACGAGGAAGACCACCGGGGCCTGCCAGACGGCGGCGAAGTTCAGTGCCTCGTGGAAATCGCCCTCGCTGGTGCCGCCGTCGCCGACCATGGCGAGGGCGACGACGTCGTCGCCGCGCAGCCGGGCCGCGTGCGCCAGGCCCACCGCGTGGGGCAGCTGGGTGGCGAGCGGGGTCGAGAGCGGGGCTATGCGGTGCTCGCGCGGGTCGTACCCGGTGTGCCAGTCGCCGCGCAGCAGGGTCAACGCCTGTACGGGGTCCAGTCCGCGCGCCACGGCCGCCAGGGTGTCCCGGTAGCTCGGGAACAGCCAGTCCTGCTCCTCGAGGACCAGTGCGGCCGCGATCTCGCAGGCCTCCTGGCCGACGGTGGAGGGGTAGACGGCGAGCCGGCCCTGCTTGGTGAGCGCCGTGGCCTGGGCGTTGTAGCGCCGGCCGCGCACCAGCTCGGCGTAGCAGCGGCGCATCAGCTCCGGGTCGAGCCGGTCCGCCGCCTCGGTGCCCAGCACCCGGTAGGGCTCGGGGTCCGGAAGCAGCGGCGCGGCATCCGTGCGGGGGCTCCAGGCGGGCGGCTGGGTGGAACGGTGGGACGCACCGGCACCGGGCAGCTCTTGGACCGTCATGGCGGCGTACACCTCCTCGTGGGAAGCGGGCAGGGGGTGCCCCGGGTGTGAGGCCCCTCACCTACCGATTGTTCGGTTGTCTGCGCAATTTGGCTACAGGCGACGCCAGGCTGTGGACAAACGGGCGCCGGGGCCCTGGGATGGATGCAGGACGTCCAGGAGAGGGAGGCATCGGGCAATGCCGGATGAACAAATGGCCGGAACGGGTCCCGCACCGGCTGTGCCCGGGGGCGCCCCGGGAGCCACTTCGGGCCCGCCCGTCGCACCCCGCCCGCTGGATCCGATCGACCGCTCGATCATGCGGCTGCTCCAGGCGGACGGCCGCGCGTCGATACGGTCGGTGGCGGAGCAGGTGCACGTCTCACGGGCGAACGCCTACGCCCGGATCAACCGGCTCATCGACGACGGGGTGATCCGCGGGTTCACGGCCCGCGTCAACCACGAACGCGCGGGCCAGGGCGCGTCCGCCTACATCACCTTGAAGATCGTCCAGAACTCCTGGCGCACGGTCCGCGAGCAGCTGCGCGAGCTCCCGGGT
This sequence comes from Streptomyces sp. NBC_01439, assembly GCF_036227605.1. GTDB lineage: Bacteria > Actinomycetota > Actinomycetes > Streptomycetales > Streptomycetaceae > Streptomyces. The sequence continues at coordinate 4,837,033 of NZ_CP109487.1, forward strand.
GCCGCGCACATCGCGCTGGTCAGCGGCGATTTCGACGTCCTGCTGCTGGTGCACACCCCGGACAACCGGACCCTGCGCGAGCTGGTCCTGACCCGGCTCCAGGCCATCCCGGAGGTCCTCTCGACGCGTACCCTGCTGGTCTTCGAGGAAACGGATCTCCTGGACACCGGCCCGGGCCCGGCCGGCGGCGCCCCGACGATCTCGGAGGACGCCCCCTGATCCGAGGGCACCCCCAAGAGGTGCCTGAGGGCTGTCCCGTAGCCCGTCCGGGTGTGACGGCGCCCCCGGTGCGGCCCGTACGGGCGCTCCGGGGGCGGTCGGTGCCCGGAAGGGTCAGCGGGCGGTGCGCAGGCCGTCGAAGGCGAGGTGGACCACCGCGTCGGCGAGCTGGGCGTGGCCGTCGCCCGGGTGCGGGCGGTACCACTCGACGAGGGAGTTGACCATGCCGAAGAGGAGCCGGGTGGCGAGGCGTATGTCCACGTCGGCCCGCAGGTCGCCCTCCGCCGCTGCGGCCCCCAGCAGGTCCGCGACCTGGTGGTCGAACTCGCGGCGGCGTTCCAGCGCCCAGCGCTCGGTGCGGGTGTTGCCGCGGACGCGCAGCAGCAGCGTCACGTACGGCAGCTCGCTGACCAGCACCTCGACCGTGCGGCGCGTGACGTACTCGACGCGCTCGACCGCCCGGCCGCGTACCGCTCCCGGCTCCTCCAGGATCCCGAAGAGCCCGTCGAGGGCGCGGCTCACGGCCCGCCGCAGCAGTTCCTCCTTGCCCGCGACGTGGTGGTAGATCGAGGACTTCGAGATGCCCGCGGCCTTGGAGAGGTGCTCCATCGAGGTGCCGTCGTAGCCGCGCTCGTTGAAGACCTGGACGGCGACCGACAGCAGTGTCTCGGGGGTGTAGGTGTCCCGCTTGGCCGTCGTCACTCGTTCTCCCCCGTGTCGTCCTGGTCGCCCTCTTCGCCGCCGGCCCCGTCGCCGTCCTCGTAGCCCAGTTTGAACAGGGCGAGGGAGGGTGCGTAGCGGCCGCCGGGGACGCGTTCGTCGAGGTGGTGCAGCAGGTCGTAGGCCCAGTCCCGGCCGATCCGGTCGTGCCATTCGGTCGGTCCCAGCGGGTAGTTGACACCCAGTCGCATCGCCGTGTCGATGTCCTCGGCGGACGCGACCCCCCGGGCGACCGCGTCGGCCGTCAGGTCGATCAGCATCGCGACGGTCCGCGCGACGATCATGCCGGGGACGTCGCCGATCACGGAGACCTGCTTGCCCAGCTTCTGGAAGAGGCCGATCGCCTCGGCGAGCGTGCGCTCGCTGGTGTCCGCGCTCGCGGAGAGCGCGATCCGGGTGGCGCCCCGGTAGTCGAGGGCGAGGTCGAAGTAGACGACGTCCGCGAACTCCACCGAGGTCTTGCCGTCCGCGAGGACCAGCTGGCCCTCCCCGGGGAGCTGGATGTACGGGCCGCCCTGCCCGGTGGCCGCGACCGCGATCCCGGCCTCCTCCAGCAGGTCCACCAGGTCGGCGGCGGGGCCGAGGTCACCGACGACGGTGACCTTCGCCGGGGCCTCCTCGGGCGCTGCGGTGTGGGGGAGCGCGGGCTCGGCGTCCGGGCCGTACGGGTACCAGCCGTGCCCGGACTTGCGGCCGAGGCGGCCCGACTGGACGAGGCGGCGCTGGGCGAGCGAGGGGGTGAACTTCGGGCTGCGGAAGAAGGACTCCCACACCGAGCGGGTCACGGCCTCGTTGACGTCCTGGCCGATCAGGTCGGTCAGCTGGAAGGGGCCCATCTTGAAGCCGCCGCTCTCGCGGAGCACGGCGTCGATGGTGGCCGGGTCGGCGCCCCGCTCCTCGTACACCGCGAAGGCCTCGGCGTAGAAGGGGCGGGCGATCCGGTTGACGATGAACCCGGGGGTGTCGGCGCAGCGGACCGGCGTCTTCCCCCAGCCGAGGACGGTGCGGTACGCGCGCTCGGCGGCGGCCGGGTCGGTGGCGAAGCCGCTGACCACCTCGACGAGCGGGAGCAGCGGGGCCGGGTTGAAGAAGTGCAGGCCGAGGAAGCGGCCGGGGTGCGCGAGAGGGGCGGCGAGCTCGGTGACCGAGAGGGAGGAGGTGTTGGTGGCCAGCAGCGCGTCCGGTGCGACCACCTCTTCGAGGGCGGCGAAGAGCGTCTGCTTCACGGTGACGTTCTCGACCACCGCCTCGATGACGAGGGCGGCCCCCGCGAGGTCCGCGAGGTCGCCGGCCGACGCGATCCGGCCGATCGCCTCCTCGGCCTCGGCGCGGTCGAGGCGGCCCTTGGCGGCCATCCGCTCGACCCGGTCCTGGACGATGCCGACCCCGTCGGCGGCGAGCGCGGCGTTGATGTCGTAGATCAGCACGCGGTGACCTGCGAGAAGGGCGACCTGGGCGATGCCCTGTCCCATGGTGCCGGCGCCGACGACCGCCACAGTGCGGGACCGCTCGATTGCTGTCATGCCCTGATCCTCCCGCACACACGTGTCCACAGGTCCGCCGGGCCCTCTTGTCCCGACCGATCGTTCGGTTACTCTAACTCCAGTCTGCTCTCCTTCGCCCGGCTCAACGAGGAGTTGGTCCCTGATGGCCGCCGAGCTCACCGTCCCCCAGCTGTCCGCCAAGCACCGGCCCACCCTGGACCAGGCCCTGTCGGCGATCCGCAGCCGCGCCTACTGGTCCCCGCACCCCGAACACCCCAAGGCGTACGGCGAGACCGCGCCCGCCGACGGGCTCGCCGCCTTCGAGGCCGTGCGCGGCACGCGGCTGGACCTGGGCCAGCCCGGCACAGACGGCTGGACGGGCGCCGAGGTGTCCCCGTTCGGCCCGGAGCTGGGTGTCGAGTACCCCCACGTGGACCCGGACGTGCTGCTGCCCGCGATGAAGGCCGGCATGGGCGCCTGGCGCGACGCGGGACCCGAGGCCCGCGCCCTGGTCTGCATCGAGATCCTGGCCCGCATCTCCGCCCGGACCCACGAGTTCGCGCACGCGGTCATGCACACCAGCGGCCAGGCCTTCATGATGGCGTTCCAGGCCGGCGGCCCGCACGCACAGGACCGCGGCCTGGAGGCCGTGGCCTACGCGTACGAGGAGCAGACCCGGGTCCCGGGCCGGGCCGACTGGTCGAAGCCGCAGGGCAAGAAGGACCCGCTGGAGCTCGGCAAGACCTTCACCGCCGTCCCGCGCGGCATCGCCCTCATGATCGGCTGCAACACCTTCCCGACCTGGAACGGCTACCCCGGCCTGTTCGCCTCCCTCGCCACCGGCAACGCGGTGCTGGTCAAGCCGCACCCGCGGGCCGTGCTGCCGCTCGCGCTGACCGTCCAGGTCGCTCGGGAGGTGCTGGCCGAGGCGGGCTTCGACCCGAACCTGGTGGCGCTCGCGGTCGAGCGCCCGGGCGAGGGCATCGCCAAGACCCTCGCGGTCCGCCCCGAGATCAAGCTGATCGACTACACCGGTTCCACGGAGTTCGGCGACTGGCTGGAGACCAACGCCCGCCAGGCGCAGGTCTACACGGAGAAGGCCGGCGTCAACACCGTCGTCCTGGACTCCACCGACAACTACAAGGGCATGCTGTCCAACTTGGCGTTCTCGCTGTCCCTGTACAGCGGCCAGATGTGCACCACCCCGCAGAACCTGCTGATCCCGCGCGACGGCATCGCGACGGACGCCGGCCACAAGGGCTACGACGAGGTCGTCGCCGACCTCGCGGCCTCGGTCGGCGGCCTGCTGGGCGACGACGCCCGGGCCAACGCGCTGCTCGGTGCGCTGGTCAACCCGGACGTCAAGACGCGGCTGGAGGCCGCGACCGCCCTGGGCGAGGTCGCGCTGGCCTCCCGGGAGGTCGTGAACCCCGAGTTCCCGGACGCGGTGGTCCGCACCCCCGTCATGGTCAAGCTGGACGCCGCCAAGCAGGACCCGCAGGCGCCGTACCTCTCGGAGTGCTTCGGCCCGGTCTCCTTCGCGGTGGCCGTGGACACCACCGCCGACGCCCTCGACCTGCTGCGCCGCACGGTGCGGGAGAAGGGCGCCATGACGGTGGGCGCGTACACCACCTCCCCCGACACCGAGCGGGCCGTCGAGGAGGTCTGCCTGGAGGAGTCCGCGCAGCTCTCCCTGAACCTGACGGGCGGAGTGTTCGTCAACCAGACCGCCGCGTTCTCGGACTTCCACGGCTCCGGCGGCAACCCGGCGGCCAACGCGGCCCTGTGCGACGGCGCCTTCGTCGCGAACCGCTTCCGGGTGGTGGAGGTGCGCCGCCAGGCGTGACCCGGTAGCCGCTTCACCGCGTCACCACAGCACTGCAGGTCCCGGCCCGGGTGGACCGCGCCCTCCCCCTACTCCCGCCGTTCTTCGGCGAAGAGGCGGGAGGAGGCGTCCACCTGGGCCATCCTGCGCAGGGCCGCGAACACCGCGTCGCCCACCACCGTGCCCACGACCACCGCCTCGATCAGGTCCTCGCGGTCGCCCCGGAGGGCCGTGTACTCCAGGTCCACCCGGGCCACCCGCTCAGCCGCTTCGGCGTAGTCGTCGAGCACTTCGACGAAGGAGCCGTGGCCCACCCGCGCGAGTGAGGCGAGGGCGGCCGCGAGCGCGCCGGCGGCCTTGTTCCCGGCGTGGACGCGCCAGCCGCGCGCCTCGATCAGCTGCACCACCCGTTCCCGGGCCAGTACCGCCTCGGCGTCGTCGTGGCCCCCGCCGTCGCCGTACTCGGGCACCAGCCGCTGGGCCGCGGCACCGAGCAGCTTGTGCACCGGCTGCTCCTTGTCGTCGATGGCCTGGAGGACGTCCCCGATGGCCGCCACCGACAGCCCGCCGACCTCCAGCAGGGCTCGGATCAGCCGCAGCCGCCGCTCGTGCCCGTCGTCGTAGCTGGCCTGATTGGGGCTGCTCAGCTCGCCCGCCGGAAGCAGGCCCTCTCGTACGTAGTACTTGATCGTCGGTACCGGGACCCCGGTACGGCGGCTCAACTCTCCGATGCGCATGGCGTCTTCACTCGTTTCTCCTTGCCCCGTCCCCCACCCATCATAGATAGTGGGGCTACCAGATAGCGGTGAGCGTCACTATCCATTGTTTTGGGGGCCCCATGTCCGCGTTACGTACCTGGCACCGTCCACTGACCCTGTTCGCCGGCGTGATGGTGGTGTGGGCCGCCGGCTCGGCCGTGGGGCTCGCCGTCGACGGCCGCATGCTGGTCGGCGCCCCGATCTGGGCCAAGCCCTTCAAGTTCGCCGTCTCGTTCGTCGGCTACGCGCTCAGCCTGGCCTGGATGCTCTCCCTGGCCGTCGCCGCCCGCCCTCGCCTGCGCAGGACTGCCTGGTGGGCCGGTACCGTCGTCGTCGCGGCGAGCACGCTGGAAATGCTGCTCATGACGGGTCAGGTGATCCGCGGCCGGCAGAGCCACTTCAACCAGCAGACCCCCCTCGACGCACAGATCTACGGCGTCATGGGCAACACCGTCGTCGTACTGTGGACGGCCACGCTCGTCATCGCCGTACTGCTCTTCCGCACCCGCGTGGTCGACCGGGCCACCACCTGGGCGATCCGGATGGCGACGGTCCTCGCCCTCACCGGCGCAGGACTCGGATTCCTGATGGTCACGCCCACCGAGGCGCAGCTCGCGGTCGACGACGCACCGGTGGTGGGCGCCCACAGCGTGGGAGTGCCGGACGGCGGGCCCGCCATGTCGCTGACCGGCTGGTCGACCACCGGCGGTGACCTGCGCATCCCGCACTTCATCGGCATGCACGCCCTGCAGCTGCTGCCGCTGTTCGTGCTCGCCCTGACCGCCCTCGCCAGCCGCTTCGCCCTGCTGCGCCGGGAGCAGGTGCGGCTGCGGCTGACCCTGGTCGCGGCCGGGGTCTATACGGCGGTGTTCGCCCTGGTGACCTGGCAGGCGCTGCGCGGCCAGGCGCTGGCCCACCCGGACGGGGCGACGCTCGGCGCGGCCGCCGCGATCCTGGCCGGGGGCGGGCTAGGAGTCCTCGCCGCCCTGTTCGTGGGCCGGGGGGCCGCCCCAGTGGAAGAGGGTCATGGCCACGCTGGTGGCGAGGTTGTAGCTGGAGACCTGGGGGCGCATCGGCAGGGAGACGAGGTGGTCCGCCCGGGCGCGCAGCTCGGGTGAGATCCCGTGCCGCTCCGAACCGAAGGCGAGCAGGGCGTCGTCCGGGAGGGTGAGGGCGCGGATGTCCACGCCCTCCGGGTCGAGCGCGTAGAGCGGCCCGGGCGGCAGCTCGTCCAGCGCGAGGCGTTCGACGGTGGTGGCGTAGTGCAGCCCGGCCCCGGCCCGGACCACGTTCGGGTGCCAGGGGTCGAGGTCGCCGCGGGTGACGACACCGGTGGCGCCGAAGCCGGCGGCGAGCCGGACCACGGCTCCGACGTTGCCCAGGTTGCGGGGGTTGTCGAGGACGACGACCGGAGCCGGCCGGGGCGTCCGCCGCAACCCCGCGAGGCCGGCGGCCCGGTCGGGCCGTACCGCGAGGGCCGCGACCCCGGTGGGGTGCACGCGCGGCAGCACCTCCTTGAGCGCGGCCCGCCGCACCAGCCGCACCACGGCGGCCTCGACGTCCGGAGCCAGCTCACGGGCCAGCGCCCGGACGGCGCCGGGGTCCTCGGCGATGACCAGCCGCACGTCGGCCCCGAACCGCAGGGCGTGCTTCAGCGCGTGGAACCCGTCGAGCAGCACGAGGTCTCCCGCCTGCTCGGCCTCCCGCCATTCCCGCACCGTGTCGTCCATACCCCGACCCTACGGTCCACCGCACACCGTCCCGACCCCCCCGCCCCGCATGCCGGCGGGGCCGGACGTGCGCAGCACGACCCCGCCCCGCCGGGGGACGCCTCCGGGCGGTAGCCGGGAAGTTTGAGGCGCGGGTCCGGGGCGGCGCCGCGGGGGGCGCCGCGGGGCGCCGTCAGCGCTGCTCGGGCACCGGCACGACCACGGGCACCGGCACCGGCTCGGCGGGATCCGCCACCGGCTCCACCGCGCGCCGACGTCGTACAGCGGCCCGCGCTCCGAGCCACACCAGGAACCCGGTCGGCAGGAACACCGCGTCCGCGGCGATCATCGCCAGCGAGAAGAACGGCAGCCCCAGCAGCACCGCGATCCCCGCGTGCTCGAGCATCATCAGCGCCAGCAGCACGTTCTTGATCCGCCGGTTGAACAGCGTGAACGGGAACGCCACCTGCACCGCCACCGTGCCGTACGACAGCAGCATCACCAGCGTCCCGCTCCCCGCCACCAGCGCCGACAGCGCCGGCCACGGGGTGAAGTAGTCCAGCCCCAGCGGGTAGTACAGGGCCGTCCCGTCCTGCCACCGGGACCCCTGAATCTTGTACCAGCCCGCCGTCGCGTAGATCAGGCAGACCTCCGCCATGATCACCAGCATGCCCGCGTTGTGCAGCACATTGGCCAGGACGTCCAGGACCGCCCGCGCCTCGCCCTCCGGCTCGTGGCGGTCGACCAGCCACCACAGCCCGCAGGCCACCCACACCGCCGCGAACGCCGCCAGCCAGCCGTAGCCGAACCGGCCGGTGCCCCCGCCGAAGACGAACACCGCGCCCAACACGCCCCACAGCACCGGCCCGGCCGCCCCGGCCGTGGCCGAGCCGTGCGTACGGGCCCTGCGCGCGTCCAGCGACCAGACCTGCGCGCACCGGGTCAGCACCAGGTAGATCGCCATCAGGTGGATGACGTTGTCCCCGCCGTCGCCCATGAACACGCTGCGGTTCTGCAGCGACAGCACGCCGACCATGAAGAGCACGGACGTCGCCCGCGTTCGCCAGCCCAGCATCAGCCCCGCGCTGGCCAGCACGGACACCGCGTAGACGAGCTCGAACCACAGCTCCGAGTCCGACCACATCAGCACCGTGAAGGCGTGGTTGGAATCGATCAGCCGCTCCGCGAGGTGCCAGCTCCACGGCCCGTTCGGCCCGTACAACTCGGTGCGGTTCGGGAACTCGCGCAGCAGGAAGAAGAGCCAGGTCGCGGCGAAGCCGATGCGGACCACGGCGCTCTGGTACGGGCCCAGTGCCTGCCCGGTGATCTGGGCGACCGCCCGTCCCGCCGCCCCGCGGGCGCGCCTCACAGCGTCCACCACGGCAGCTCCCGGTAGTAGGTCTGGGTGTCGGTGGTCTCGGTGCTCCACTTCGGCGCGGGCACCGCCGTGGTGGCCGAGCGCAGCTGGATCCGCAGGACGGTCCCGTCCCGCAGGTTGAGCCGGGACAGCGCGATCCGCCGGAGGTACTCCTCGGACAGCTGCCCGCGCTCGCCGTTCGGCTTGTTGTCCTCGTCGTGGGAGCCGGTGTAGAAGTCCCAGGCGCGGCGGAGCTCGTTCTGCCGGGTGTGGCTGGGCAGCAGGCTGTGCCGGATGGCCTGGCCGTCCTCGGCGCTCAGGTCGCGCCAGGAGGAGGTGACGAGCTCGCCGTAGTCGGCCCTGAACTCCGCGCGCACCTCCACGGCGATGTTCTGCTGCAGCGGGTTCGGGGCAAACAGCTTCCAGTTCTGTTCGAACTCGGGGTAGACCCACCGGTCGATCGTTTCCGCGTGCTGCTTGCTGAGGGTGTTGCTCGGGGCCACGTGCAGGAAGACGAGTGCGAGGTGCGTGCAGGCGGCGACCGCGATCACCCCCAGGGCCAGGGCGGCCACGACCCGGTACGGGGCGGACAGACCGGCGATTCCGGGCGCCCGCGGGGGCGGCGGAGCGGCCCCTTCGGCGGGCTCGTGCTCGTTCGAATCCATCCCCACCCGATCGTCCGGCGTCCACAGGGTTGACCTCAGAGGTTGACACCCTACGGGCCGCCGTCTCACCATTGAAGCGAATGAACCGAACGATCGGTCGGTCGGGCGGACGGCGGACTCTGGCAGGGGGCCGGAATGGTGGCAGTGACCCCGGAGACGGGGCCGGACACGGCTCTCGGGACAGACAGGACGGACGGGACAGGCATGACTGCTGACCTGGGCGCACAGCTCGCGGCGGCATTCGACGCGGCCGTGGCGGCCGACGAGCGCGTGGAACCGCGCGACTGGATGCCGGACGAGTACCGCGCCTCCCTGGTGCGCCAGATGGCCCAGCACGCCCATTCCGAGATCATCGGCATGCAGCCCGAGGCCAACTGGATCACCCGCGCACCTTCGCTGCGGCGCAAGGCGATCCTGATGGCCAAGGTCCAGGACGAGGCCGGCCACGGCCTGTACCTCTACAGCGCGGCCGAGACCCTCGGCACCAGCCGCGACGAGCTGCTCGACAAGCTCCACTCGGGCAAGCAGAAGTACTCCTCGATCTTCAACTACCCCACCCTGACCTGGGCGGACGTCGGCGCCATCGGCTGGCTCGTGGACGGCGCGGCGATCACCAACCAGGTGCCGATCTGCCGCTGCTCCTACGGGCCCTACGCCCGCGCCATGGTCCGGATCTGCAAGGAAGAGTCCTTCCACCAGCGCCAGGGGTACGAGCTGCTCCTCGCACTCTCCCGCGGCACCGAGGCCCAGCACGCGATGGCCCAGGACGCGGTGGACCGGTGGTGGTGGCCGTCGCTGATGATGTTCGGCCCGCCCGACGACGAGTCGGCGCACTCGGCCCAGTCGATGGCCTGGCGCATCAAGCGCCACTCGAACGACGAGCTGCGCCAGCGGTTCGTGGACATCGCCGTCCCGCAGGCCGAGTCGCTCGGTCTGACCCTGCCCGACCCGGACCTCAAGTGGAACGAGGAGCGCGGCCACCACGACTTCGGCGCCATCGACTGGGCCGAGTTCTGGAACGTGCTCAAGGGCAACGGCCCCTGCAACGAGCAGCGGATCGGCCAGCGGCGCAAGGCCCACGAGGAAGGCGCCTGGGTGCGCGACGCGGCCGCCGCGTATGCGCGCAAGCAGACGGCACAGCAAGTGGCACAGCAGGCGGCGAAGCACGCCGGACAGAACGAGGAGGCACGGGTATGACGCAGAACTGGCCCCTGTGGGAGGTCTTCGTGCGCTCGCGCCGCGGCCTCTCGCACACGCACGCGGGCAGCCTGCACGCCCCCGACGCGGAGATGGCCCTGCGCAACGCCCGCGATCTCTACACCCGGCGCAACGAGGGCATCTCGATCTGGGTGGTGCCCTCCACCGAGATCACCGCCTCCTCGCCGGACGAGCGGGACCCCTTCTTCGCGCCGTCCGCCGACAAGCCGTACCGGCACCCCACCTTCTACGACATCCCGGAGGGGGTGAGCCACCTGTGACCAGCACCGACACCACGCGCCTCACCGGCGCCGGCGCCGCGGCGGCACTCGCGCTCGGAGACGACGCGCTGATCCTCTCCCACCGCCTCGGCGAATGGGCCGGACACGCCCCCGTCCTGGAGGAAGAGGTCGCCCTCGCCAACATCGCCCTCGACCTGCTCGGCCAGGCCCGGATCCTGCTGTCCATGGTCGGCGACGAGGACGAGCTGGCGTACCTGCGCGAGGAGCGGTCCTTCCGCAACCTCCAGCTGGTCGAGCAGCCGAACGGCGACTTCGCCCACACCATCGCCCGCCAGCTCTACTTCTCCTTCTACCAGCACGAGGTCTACGGAGAGCTCGCCCGCGGGGACGGCCCGTTCGCGCCGCTGGCGGCCAAGGCCGTCAAGGAGACCGCGTACCACCGCGACCACGCCGAGCAGTGGACCCTGCGACTCGGGGACGGCACCGAGGAGAGCCGCAGCCGCATGCGGGCGGCCCTCGACGCGCTGTGGAAGTACACCGGCGAGATGTTCCAGCCGGTGGAGGGCCAGGGCGGCCTGGACCTGCCCGCCCTGGAGGAGCGCTGGCTGACCGCGCTGACCGGCGTGTTGGACCGGGCCGGCCTCGACCTGCCCCAGGGGCCCCGCACCGGCGCCTGGGCGGCTGGGGCCGGACGCCAGGGCCTGCACACCGAGTCCTTCGGCCGGATGCTCGCCGAAATGCAGCACCTGCACCGCAGCCACCCGGGGGCCTCATGGTGACCACCGACGCCGGAACGACCCGCCTGGAGGCGGAGCTGGCCGCGCTGGCCGGCTCCGTCCCGGACCCGGAGCTGCCCGTGCTCACCCTCGGTGAGCTCGGTGTGGTGCGCGGGGTGCGGATGCACGAGGACGGCCACGCCGAGGTCACCCTGACCCCGACCTACACCGGCTGCCCGGCCATCGAAGCCATGTCCGCCGACATCGAGCGGGCCCTGACCGGCCACGGCATCCCCGAGGTGCGGGTGACCACCGTGCTGGCCCCCGCCTGGTCGACCGACGACATCAGCGCCGAGGGCCGCCGCAAGCTCGCCGAGTTCGGCATCGCCCCGCCCCGGCCGCACTCGGCCGGCGGACCGATCCCGCTGACCCTTTCGGTGCGGTGCCCGAACTGCGGATCGACCGACACCGAGCTGCTCAGTCGCTTCTCCTCCACCGCGTGCAAGGCGCTGCGCCGCTGCACCGCCTGCCGCGAACCGTTCGACCACTTCAAGGAGCTCTAGATGGCCGCCCCCCGCCACGGCGCGTTCCACCCGCTGCCGGTGGCGGCTGTCGACCGGCTCACCGACGACTCGGTGGCACTGACCCTGCGGGTTCCCGAGGAGCTGCGCGAGGACTACCGGCACGCCCCGGGCCAGCACCTGACGCTGCGCCGCACCGCCCCCGAGGGCGGCGCCGAGGTCCGCCGCACCTACTCGATCTGCTCCCCGGCACCGTCCGCGGACGGCCCGGGCCCGGAGCAGCTGCGGGTCGGGGTGCGGCTGGTGGAGGGCGGCGAGTTCTCCACCTTCGCCCACAAGGAGATCGCCGCCGGGGACGTGCTGGAGGTCATGGTCCCGGCCGGACGCTTCGTCCTGGAGCCCGCCGCCGCCCCGGCCTCGGGGCACTACGCGGCGATCGTCGGCGGCAGCGGCATCACGCCCGTGCTGTCCATCGCGGCGAGCCTGCTGGCCGCCCGGCCCGACGCCCGCTTCTGCCTCGTGCGCAGCGACCGGACGGCGGCCTCGACGATGTTCCTGGAGGAGGTCGCCGACCTCAAGGACCGGTATCCGGCGCGGTTCCAGCTGGTGACGGTGCTCTCCCGGGAGGAGCAGGAGTCCGGGCTCCCCTCCGGGCGGCTGGACGAGGAGCGACTGGCAGCCCTGCTGCCCGCGCTGCTGCCGGTGACGGAGGTGACGGGCTGGTTCCTGTGCGGCCCGTACGGCCTGGTGCAGGGCGCGGAGCGAGCCCTGGGCACGCTCGGCGTCGCACGGACCCGGGTGCACGAGGAGATCTTCCACGTCGAGGACACCACACCGACGGCCCGCCCCGCGGGTTCCCCGGCCCCCGCGCACGGGCGGGTCACCGCCCGGCTCGACGGCCGTTCGGGCACCTGGCCGGTCCAGGACGGCGAGTCCCTGCTGGACGCGGTGCTCCGCAACCGCGCGGACGCCCCGTACGCCTGCAAGGGCGGCGTCTGCGGCACCTGTCGGGCGTTCGTGGTCTCGGGCGAGGTCCGGATGGAGCGCAACTTCGCACTGGAGGCCGAGGAGACGGAGGCCGGATTCGTCCTGGCCTGCCAATCGCACCCGGTCACCGAGGAAGTGGAGATCGACTTCGACCGCTGAGCGGAACGACGTCCCTTCAGTCAGGCCCCTGTCCCCGGACAGGGGCCTGTCCATTTTCAAGAACCTGTTCTATCTTGACGCACCGTCAGACGTGACACCGTCGGACCCGACCGTGCGGGAGGACAGGCAGTGGACTTCACCTTCACCGAGGAGCAGCAGGCCGCCATCGAGGCGGCCCGGGCCGTCTTCGCGGATGTCGCGCCCGACGGCGTGCCCAGCCCCGCACTGACCCCGGGGGCCGTGGCCGACGACTTCGACCGTCCGTTGTGGGCCAAGCTCGCCTCATCGGACCTGCTGAGCCTGGTCCTCGCCGAAGAGCACGGGGGAGCGGGTCTGGACGCCGTCGCCCTGTGCCTGGTGCTGCGTGAGGCCGCCAGGGTGCTGGCACGGGTCCCGCTGCTGGAGCACTGCGCCACCGCCATGACCGTGCAGGCCCACGGCGGTCCCGAACTGGCCGCCGCCCTGCTGCCCGGCGCGGGGCGCGGCACGCTCGTGCTCACCGCTGCCGCCCACGGGCGCTCCGGCCACGACCCGGCCGAACTCGCCGTCATCGCCCGCCGCGAGGGCGAGGCGTGGATCCTGGAGGGCACGCAGACCGCGGTCCCCTGGGCGCACGGCGCGGACTGGATCGCCGTACCCGCGCACACCGGCGCGGGCGAGGCCGTCCTCGCGCTCGTCCCGCGGACCGCCGAAGGGCTGGCCCTCGCCAAGCAGGTCTCCACCAGTGGGGAGCGGCTCGCCGAACTCGCCCTCGACGGCGTGCGGGTGGCCGGGACGCACCTCATCGAAGCCCCGGGAGCCTGGGAACGGCTGCGCCAACTCCTCACCACCGGGACCTGCGCGCTGGCGCTCGGACTCGGCGAGAACGTCCTCACCATGACCAGCGGGTACACCGCCAAGCGCGAACAGTTCGGCTTTCCGGTGGCCACCTTCCAGGCCGTCGCCGTCCAGGCCGCCGACCGGTACATCGACCTGCGCGCCATGGAGGTCACCTTGTGGCAGGCCGCTTGGCGGCTCGACGCCGCGACCGGTGGCGCCGGGGGTCCGCTACCCGTCGCCGCTGATGTCGCGGTCGCCAAGATCTGGGCCTCGGAGGGCGTACGCCGGGTCGTACAGACTGGCCAGCACCTGCACGGCGGCTTCGGCGCCGACACCGACTACCCGCTGCACCGCTACCACGCCTGGGCCAAGCAGCTGGAGCTCCAGCTCGGCCCGGCGGCCGCGCACGAGGAGGCCCTGGGCGACCTGCTGGCCGCCCACCCCCTCGCCTGAGCCGGCTCCGCGCCGGCCCGGACACCCCTTAGAGCACGAAGGCCGGGTTCCCGTTGTCCGCCACCATCGGGCGCCCGGCACCGTCCCAGGCCTGCATCCCGCCGTCGACGTTCACCGCGTCGATCTCCTGGCGCACCAGGTACTGGGTGACCTGCGCGGAACGCCCACCGACCCGGCACATCACGTACACCCGGCGGCCGTCCTCGACGGCCTCGGTCAGCTCACCGAAGCGGGCCACGAAATCGCTCATCGGAATGTGCAGAGCACCCTCGACGTGGCCGGCCGCCCATTCGTCGTCCTCACGGACGTCGAGGACAAAGCCTTCGGAGGGCACCGCGGTGGCGTCCACCGAGGGGAGCGGTCCGAAGTTCATAGCTGTCGCCTTCTCTCTTCACGAATCTGCTGCCAACCTATCCGACCACCCGGTACGGGCGGACCGGGGTCACTCGGCGGCGAGCTCCGCCGCCAGCTCCGCCTCGCGTTCGGAGACCTGCGCGAGCAACTGCTCCGCGATCTCCTCCAGCAGCCGGTCGGGGTCCTCGGGCGCCATCCGCAGCATCGACCCGATCGCGCTCTCCTCCAGCTCCTTGGCGACGAGCGACAGCAGCTCCTTGCGGCGGGCCAGCCACTCCAGCCGGGCGTAGAGCTCTTCGCTCTCGCCCGGTACCGCCGCCTCGGGCGCCGGTACGGCCGCCCACTCCTCGGCCAGCTCGCGCAGCAACCCCTCGTCGCCGCGCCCGTAGGCCGCGTTGACCCGCGCGATGAACGCGTCGCGCCGCTCCCGCTCGCCTTCCTCCTGGGCGAGGTCGGGGTGGGCCTGACGGACCAGCTCGCGGTAGAGGCGGCGCACCTCCTCCGAGGGCCGTACCCGCTCCGGCGGCCGCACGGGCCGGTCGGTCAGCATCGCGGAGGCGTCGTCGGAGATCCCGTCGGAGCCCAGCCAGTCGTGGAACAGTTCGTCCACCCCGGGCATCGGCATGACCAGTGAGCGCGCTTCCTGCGCCCGTCGCAGGTCCTCGGGATCGCCACTGCGGGACGCCTTCGCCTCGGCGATCAGTGCGTCCAGCTCATCGAGCCGCGTGTACATGGGGCCGAGCTTCTGGTGGTGCAGGCGGGAGAAGTTCTCCACCTCCACCCGGAAGGTCTCCACCGCGATCTCGAACTCGATCAGCGCCTGCTCAGCGGCCCGCACGGCCCGCTCCAGGCGCGCCTCCGGGCGCTCCCCACCGGTGACGGAGGAGTCACCGGAATCACCGGGGACTGTCTGCTCAGGCTGCTCGGTCTGCTCGCTCACCCGGCCAGCCTACGGCCCGTCCGCGCGGGCGGTGTTTCACGTGAAACACCGCCCGCGGCGACAGCGCCCTCAGACCCCGGTCTCCGCCGCGATCCGGCCGGCCCGCACCGCCGCCACCAGGTCAGCGTGATCGGCCTCGGTACGGTCGGCGTAGGCCACGGCGAAGGTCGCCATCGCCTCGTCCAGCTCGTCGTTCTTCCCGCAGTACCCGGCCAGCAGCCGCGGGTCGACGCTGTGCGCGTGGGCCCGGGCCAGCAGGGCGCCGGTCATCCGCCCGTAGTCGTCGATCTGCGGGGCGGCCAGCGCCGCCGGATCCACACTGCCCTTGCGGTTGCGGAACTGCCGCACCTGGAAGGGGCGACCCTCCACCGTGGTCCAGCCCAGCATGATGTCGGAGACCACCTGCATCCGCTTCTGCCCGGCCACCACCCGCCGGCCCTCGTGCTCCTCCGGCGCCGAGACGAATCCGAGCCCGGGCAGGTGCGGCAGCAGCACCGAGGGCCGCGCCTCCTTGACCTGGAGCACCAGCGGCTCGCCCCGGTGGTCGAGCAGCAGGACCACGTACGAGCGGGTGCCGACGCTCCCAGTGCCCACCACGCGGAAGGCCACGTCCTGGATCGCGTACCGGGCCAGCAGCGGCAGCCGGTCGCCCTGGAGCGTCTGCAGGTAGGGGCCGAGCGAGGCCGCCACGGCCGCCGCTTCCGCGTCCCCCACCCGGCGCAGTACGGGCAGCGCGTCGACGAAGCGGCGGCCGCCGTCCGGCCCTATCTCCGTGGACTTGGCCGCGAACCGCGCGGAGGTATTGTTGCGCGCCTTCTCCGAGACCCGCTCCAGCGTGCCCAGCAGATCGCGGGCGTCGGCGTGCGAGACCAGTTCCTCGTCGGCGATGGCGTTCCACGCGTCGAGCGCGGGCAGCTTGGACAGGAGCCGCATGGTGCGCCGGTAGGCGCCGACCGCGTCGAGCGCGGCCGCCCGGCAGGTGTCCTCGTCCGCTCCGGCCACCCGGCCCGCCAGCACCAGCGAGGCCGCCAACCGCTTCACGTCCCATTCCCACGGGCCGAACACGGTCTCGTCGAAGTCGTTGAGGTCGATGACGAGCCGCCCGCGGGCATCGCCGTACAGACCGAAGTTCGCCGCGTGCGCGTCGCCGCAGATCTGCGCACCGACCCCGGTCACCGGACCACCGGAGAGGTCGTGGGCCATCAGCCCGGCCGCCCCGCGCAGAAACGCGAACGGGTTCGCGGCCATCCGGCCGACCCTTATCGGAGTCAGCTCGGCGACCCGCCCGGCGTTGGACTCCTCCACCGCGCGCACGGCGTCCGGCCGCCCGGCCGGTGCCACGAAGGCGGCGTGCGCCGACCGCGGCAGGCGGGCGCGCAGCGCCTTGCCCTCCTCCTTCGGCGAGCCGGCCGCCACCCTCGGCGCGAAGCCCGCCACGTCCGGAATCCGCTGACCCGTCATCGCCGCCATCGACGCCGCCCCCACCCGTTCACTTCATTGATCGCTTCTCGAACGGGCTGACCGTATCTACAGCCCGGCGTCCCTGGCCAGCAGCGCCGCCTGCACCCGGTTCTCGCAGTCCAGCTTCGCCAGGATCCGGCTCACGTACGTCTTCACGGTCGCCTCGCTCATGTGCAGCCGCCGGCCCGCCTCCGCGTTGGACAGCCCCTCGCCCAGCAGCGCGAGCACACCGCGCTCGCGCTCGCTGAGCTCCGCGACCTGACGCCGGGCCGCCTCGCCGCGCACGGCGGTCTTCCCGGACGCCAACTGGTCCACCACGTGCCGGGTCGCCCCCGGCGAGAGGTAGGCGTCCCCGGCCGCGGCCGCCCGGACCGCCCCGATCAACTCGCCCGGCGCCGAGTCCTTCAGCAGGAATCCCGCGCCGCCCTCGCCCAGCGCCCGCAGCACGTTCTCCTTCTCGCCGAAGGTGGTCAGGATCAGCGCCCGCACCTGCGGCACGGCCCGCCGCAGCTCTCCCAGCGCCGTCAGCCCGTCCATCACCGGCATCTGGATGTCCAGCAGCATCACGTCCGGTGCGTGCGAGCGGGCCAGCTCCACCGCCTCCCTGCCATTGGCCGCCTCCGCGACGACCTCGATGTCCGGTGCCGAGGTCAGGATCATCCTGATCCCGGCCCGGATCAGTGGCTCGTCGTCGGCGATCACCACTCTGATCACTTCGGCTGTCACCCCGCGCTCCTACTGCTTGACCTCGTACTCCTGCTTTTCCACGAGCTTGCCGTCCTGGAAGCAGAACCGGAAGATCCGGTCCGTTCCCACGGCGCTCGGCTGGTTCTCGGCCAGCAGGGCCAGACATTCCGAGCCCGCCGGCCTCGGCGGCCCCTTGCGGGCGGCCCCGGCGGTCATGAAGTTCTCTCCGGTCGGCAGCCGGTCGCGGACGGACTGCTCCGACTCGCCCACGTGCACGGCGTCGAACTCGTCCCGGTCGATCATCGCGTCACTCGCCGAGTCCAACAGCAGCACCACTCCGGCGCCGAACACGATCACCAGCAGCACCACCGCCGCGAACGCGATCCCGCAGCCCACCGCGACGCCACCGGACCGGCTGGGCACGCGCACGGCCAGCTCCCGGTCCACCGCCCCCCAGTCCATCGGCTGCTGGCCGCCGTGCCCCGGCGGCGGTCCGCCCGCGTACGCGTGGGCCTGCTGCCCGAAGTCGTCGGCCACGTCCACCACCCCGGCCGGCTCCGCCCCGTACGGAAGGACCCCGGCCACTCGGAACCCGCCGCCCTCGGCGGGGCCCGCGTGCACCATCCCGCCGACCAGCCGGGCCCGCTCGCGCAGCCCCGTCAGGCCCTGCCCGCCCGAGACCACCTCGCCGTCGGCCGGACCGGCCGACGGCCCGTTGGCGATCTCCACCACCAGCGAGTCGTCCTCGAACCGCAGCTCCACCGTGATCGACGCCCCCGGCGCGTGCTTGTACGCGTTCGTCAGGGCCTCCTGCACGATCCGGTACGCCGCGTGGTCGCACGCCGCGACCAGCGGCCTCGGCTGCCCCGACGTGGTCAGCCGTACGTCGGTGCCCGAGCCCCGCGCCGCCTCCACGACCCCGGCGATGCCGGCCACCCCGCGCGCCGCTGGCTGGGCCTCCTCCACGGGCGCAGGCGCCTCGACCCCGTCGCGCAGGATGCCGACGACCTCGCGCAGCTCGTGCATCGCGGCCACCGAGGCCTGCCGCAGCACTCCCACCGCCTCGCGCTGGCGGTCGGTGAGCTGCGGATCCACCTCCAGTGCCCCGGTGTGCACGGAGATCAGGGCCAGCTGGTGACCCAGGCTGTCGTGCATGTCCTGGGCGATGCGCTGGCGCTCGCGCAGCCTCGCCTGCCCGGCGACCATGGCCCGTTCGCGCAGCAATTGACCGTTGCGCTCCTGGAGTGCGCGCAGCAGCGTGCGGCGCTGCGACCAGTACCGGCTGGCCAGACCCGGCATCACGGTCGTCGCCAGGAACATCAGCGTGGAGAACACGATCACCAGCAGCGGCTGCATCTGCGCCCACTGGTCCACCACGCTGCAGCCGATCGACGCCACGAAGGCGAGCGTGAAGGCGGCCAGGGCCCGGCCCACTCCGATGATCCGCCGCCCGGCCGACCACCCCAGGAGGGGCAGGACGAAGAAGGACCCGGGCAGGAAGTTGACCAGGCCCGCGGCGATCACGAGCGTGCTCGCCGGCAGCCTGCGGCGCATCAGCGTCAGCACCACCACGGCCGCGGCGCCGAGCAGCATGCGCTGTCCGGAGGCGTTGCTGACCTCCTCGACGCCCAGGCCGAGTATGGCCAGTACGCCGCCGAGCGCCAGGTCCCCCGCCAGCATCCGCCGGGTCCACGGCTCCGGGCCCCTCAGCCAGTCCCAGCCGGCCCGCGTCTTCGCCTTCGCATCCACGCGCCCGACCCTAAACACCCGCACCCCGGCCCGACCGCCTCCTTTCGTCTCGCCCCGCACGACGAAAGTCGACCGGTGTCCCGTCCCCCCGCCCGCCGGGCCCGCCTTCAGCGTCCCGTCGAACCGGCGACGCGAGCGAAGACCAGCTCCAGCACGGCGACCCGGTCCAGCCGGGCCGGCCCGCCGGTCATCCCGTCCAGGAACACCACCCGACGGCCGTCGTGGTGCACGTACAACAGGTGCCCGCTGACCTCGGTACCGCCGATGACCCGCCGCACCCACACCACGCCCCGGGTGCCCGGTCCGGTCTCCTCGACCCGCGCGATCACCTCGTCCCAGCTCGCGCACAGCAGCTGGTGCGCGGCCGGGAAATGGCGGCGCAGCAGCAGTTCCCACCAGCCGGGCGCCTCGTGCGCGGGCTGCCACGGCAGCGGCGACGAGGGGCCGCCGGCGAGCCGGGCGGCCGTCGTGACCACGCGGCCGCGCGCGTTCAGCCGCCACGCCTGCACCTGCGGGTCGCGTTCGACCGGATCGTGCGTGTAGGCCGAGGCGTCGCCCCACGGATCGTTCGAGGCGGGATGGAAGGGCTCCCCGTGGTCCTTGGGCACCACGAGCGACGCCGCCAGCATCGGCGTGCGCGGACGGCCCGGCCGCTCGGTGCTCCGGCAGGCGAACAGCCAGGTCCCGGCGTCCTCGGCGACGGGCTCGATGCCCACCAGCTCGACGAGCCCGCCGTACGTCGACAGCAGCCACTGCAGCGCGGTCTGCCACGGCGCGGCCTTCGAGGTGTTCGCCGCGCCGGCCCGCTCCCAGCCCCCGTGGCGCACGTGGGCGAGGTACTCGTCGAGGGGCAGGTGCGTCGGCGCGAAGTCCGCCCGGGACCCGTCTTTGGGCACGATCACCACGTTGGGCAACGGACCCGCCCGGTGATCCCCGGCGTCGATGCCCTCCTGGGTGTCGTACCGCACGATCCAGGCCGACTCGTGCTCCTGCGTGAGCTCCGGCCGCAGCACGACCGTCCACGGCTCGGAGGCGAACGCCTGCTCAAGACGGGACCGGGCCGCTTCGACGGCCTCGTTCGACGTGAGCATGTCTGAATTCCTGACGACGTCGACCGGAAGGGACACGAGCGGTCCCGCACGTTCGGCGGCCACAACTCATCCCGCGGTGCGGACAGTTGGATCACCCTAACCAGGTCCTGCGAAAAGACCACAGTCCAGGGGCCCCGAGGAGGGACGTACGTCACACGCGCGCCCGGGGGAAACACGAAACGGCCGCCACCGCTTTCGCAGTGACGACCGTCTCGTCGATGTGGGCGAGGGGGGATTTGAACCCCCACGTCCCGAAGGACACTGGCACCTGAAGCCAGCGCGTCTGCCGTTCCGCCACTCGCCCGAGTAGCGCCCCAGTGGATCTTCCCTTTCGGGCCTTTCCCCTGGCGACGTCGAAACATTAGCACGGGGAACGGGGAGGATTCACATCGCTTTCCCGGCACCCCCTCGGCCCGCCGCGGACGGCCCCTCCCGCACTCCGCTCCCGGTGCGGGACACTGTCCCTGGAGCGCCCCTACGATCGCTTGTGAGGACCAACACTCGTCCTCACAGGAACGATGGGGAACCACCCGAATCCGCCACGCGTGGATACGATCAGTAAGCAGTACAGGGCGACAGCGACGGAGGAGGTGCCCCATGGGAGTTCTGAAGCGGTTCGAGCAGCGACTCGAAGGTCTGGTGAACGGCACCTTCGCCAAGGTGTTCAAGTCCGAGGTCCAGCCGGTGGAGATCGCCGGAGCCCTCCAGCGGGAGTGCGACAACAACGCCACCATCTGGAACCGCGAGCGGACCGTCGTCCCCAACGACTTCATCGTCGAGCTCAGCGCCGGTGACTACGACCGCCTGAGCCCCTACTCCGGGCAGCTCGGCGACGAGCTCGCGGGCCTCGTCCGCGACTACGCCAAGCAGCAGCGCTACAGCTTCATGGGCCCCATCAAGGTCCACCTGGAGAAGGCCGACGACCTCGACACCGGGCTCTACCGGGTCCGCAGCCGCACCCTCGCCTCCAGCACCTCCCAGCCGCAGGCAGGACCGCCCTCACCACAGGGCGGCTACGGCTACCCGCCGGAGAACCAGCCGCAGGGCGGCTACGGATATCCCCCGGTCGCGGCCCCGCCCATGCCGAGCGCCCCGCCCCCGGGCGGACCCGGCGCCCGGCGGCCCGTTCCCGGCGGGCCCGGCGGACCGGCCCCCGCGGCCGGCCCGGGCGGCGCCCGGCGCCACTGGATCGAGATCAACGGCACCCGCCACCAGATCTCGCGCCCCACGCTCGTACTCGGCCGAAGCACGGAAGCCGACGTGCGGATCGACGACCCCGGCGTATCCCGCCGGCACTGTGAGATCCGGACCGGAACGCCCTCGACGATCCAGGATCTCGGGTCCACCAACGGCATCGTGGTGGACGGGCAGCACACCACCCGCGCTACGCTCCGCGACGGCTCGCGGATCGTCGTGGGCAGCACCACCATCATTTACCGGCAAGCCGAAGGGTGAAGCGGGGGCAATGTCAGAGCTGACCCTGACGGTCATGCGGTTGGGTTTCCTGGCCGTTCTGTGGCTGTTCGTCATCGTGGCCGTACAGGTCATCCGCAGCGATCTCTTCGGGACGCGCGTGACCCAGCGCGGGTCCCGTCGTGGTGGCGGAGGCGCCGGCGGCGCCCCGCAGCAGGCGGGCCGCCAGGCCACGCCTCCGCAGCAGCGCCAGCGGCGCGGCGCACCCACCAAACTCGTCGTCTCCGAGGGCATCCTCACGGGAACCACGGTGGCCCTCGCCGGCCAGACGATCACGCTGGGCCGCGCGCACGACTCCACGATCGTGCTGGACGACGACTACGCGTCCAGCCGCCATGCCAGGATCTATCCCGACCGTGACGGCCAGTGGATCGTCGAGGATCTCGGGTCCACCAACGGCACGTATCTCGACCGGACCCGGCTGACCACCCCGACGCCCATTCCGCCGGGCGCACCGATCCGCATCGGCAAGACCGTCATCGAGCTGCGGAAGTAGTACGAGAATGAGCGAGCGGAGCGAGCGCGCGGCGGTGATCCGTCCCACCGAGGACACGGACCCGAGCGCGCTCCCGACCGGAGGGTGGGCAGTGTGGCTCGAGACCGGTTGTACCCGGAGGCAGCTTCGTCGACAGGGCAGGTGCGCATGAGTCTGTCCCTGCGGTTCGCCGCCGGATCACACAAGGGCATGATCCGCGAGGGCAACGAGGATTCCGGTTACGCCGGTCCCCGGCTCCTCGCGATCGCCGACGGCATGGGAGGCCAAGCCGCCGGCGAGGTCGCGAGCTCCGAGGTGATCTCCACTCTCGTGCAGCTCGACGACGACGTCCCGGGCTCCGACATCCTCACCTCCCTGGCCACGGCCGTGCAGCGCGCCAACGACCAGCTGCGCGTGATGGTCGAGGAGGATCCGCAGCTCGAAGGCATGGGCACCACGCTGACCGCCCTGCTGTGGACCGGCCAGCGCCTCGGCCTCGTCCACGTCGGCGACTCCCGCGCCTACCTGCTCCGCGACGGCGTCCTCACCCAGATCACCCAGGACCACACCTGGGTGCAGCGCCTCGTCGACGAGGGGCGCATCACGGAGGAAGAGGCCACCACCCACCCGCAGCGCTCACTCCTGATGCGCGCGCTCGGCAGCGGCGACATCGTCGAGCCCGACCTCTCCATCCGCGAGGTCCGGGCCGGTGACCGCTACCTGATCTGCTCCGACGGGCTGTCCGGCGTCGTCTCCCACCAAACCCTGGAAGAGACCCTCGCCGACTACCACGGTCCCCGCGAGACCGTGCAGTCGCTGATCCAGCTCGCCCTGCGCGGCGGCGGACCCGACAACATCACCTGCATCGTCGCCGACGTCCTCGACACCGACAGCGGCGACACCCTGGCCGCCCAGGTCAGCGACACCCCGGTGGTCGTCGGCGCGGTCGCCGAGAACCAGCACCAGCTCTTCGACGGCGGCAACGCCATGCAGACCCCGGCCGGCCGGGCCTCGGGCCTCGGCCGCCGGGGCCAGGCCCCCGCCGGCGCCTTCGGCCCCCCCGGCAGCGGCGACGCCCCCGGCTACGGCTACTCCGACCAGGGCCAGGACGGCAACGGCAACGGCAACGGCAACGGCAACGGCTACGGCACCTTCGGCGAAGCCGACGCCTACACCGCCGACCCGGGCTACGAGGACACGTACAACCACCCCCGCAGGCGCCGCAGCAAAGGGCGCAAGTGGACCACCCGTACGCTGACCCTGCTCATCGTCGCCGGTGTCATCGGCGGCGGCCTCTACGCGGGCTGGCGCTGGACCCAGACCCAGTTCTACGTGGGCGTGAAGGGCGAGCACGTCGCGCTCTTCCGCGGCATCAGCCCGAAGCTGGGGCCGCTGGAGCTCTCCAAGGTGGAGACCGACCGCCCCGACATCGAACTGAAGTACCTGCCGCCCTTCAAGCGGAAGCTGGTCGAGGCCACCATCAGCGAGAACGGCTTCGACGCGGCGCGCAAGAAGCTCGACGACCTCGGCGTCCAGGTGTCCGCTTGCAAGAAGGACGAGGAACGCCGCAACGCCGAGGCACAGAACAGCCCGACGCCCGCCCCCAGCCTGACTCCCGAGGAGCAGCAACTGGTCGGGCTGTGCGGGAAGTAGTAGACATACGCGGGCGCAGGGGGCCTGCCACACCATGAGCGTAGTCACCAACACGACCACCATCGGCGCCATCGAGCTGCCGAGCAGGCGGAACACCGAGCTCCTGCTGCTCGGCTTCGCCGTGCTCATCCCGATGTTCGCCTACGCCAACGTGGGCCTCGCGATCAACGGCACCCTGCCCCCCGGCATGGTGCTCTACGGCCTCGGCCTCGGCGCCCTCGCCGGGATCGCGCACCTCGTCGTGCGCCGGTACGCCAAGTACGCGGACCCGCTGCTGCTGCCGCTGGCGACCCTGCTCAACGGGCTCGGCCTCGTCCTGATCTGGCGCCTGGACCAGTCCGAGCGCCTGCAGAACCTCGCCAAGCGGGCCTTCGGCGGATTCTCCCCCTCCGCGCCGCGCCAGTTGATGTACACGGCACTCGCCATCGCCCTGTTCGCCGCCGTCCTGCTGATCCTCAAGGACCACCGCGTCCTGCAGAGGTTCACGTACATCTCGATGGCCGGCGCCCTGGTCCTGCTGATCCTGCCCGTCGTCCCGGGCCTCGGCGCCGACGTCTTCGGCGCCAAGATCTGGATCAGCGTGGGCGGCTTCTCCATCCAGCCCGGTGAGTTCGCCAAGATCGTCATCGCGATCTTCTTCGCCGGGTACCTGATGGTCAAGCGCGACGCGCTCGCGCTGGCCAGCCGCCGCTTCATGGGCCTCTACCTGCCACGCGGCCGCGACCTCGGCCCGATCCTGATGATCTGGGCGATGAGCCTGCTGGTCCTCGTCTTCGAGAACGACCTCGGCACCTCGCTGCTCTTCTTCGGCATGTTCGTGATCATGCTGTACGTGGCCACCGAGCGCACCAGCTGGATCGTCATCGGCCTGCTGATGTCGGTGGGCGGCGCCGTGGTCGTCGGCACCTTCGCCAGCCACGTGCAGGCCCGTGTCAACGCCTGGCTCGACCCCTTCGCCTGCTACACCACCTCGGGCGCCTGTGAGCAGGTCGGCCAGTCGATCATGAGCTTCGGTTCGGGCGGCGTCCTCGGCGCCGGCTGGGGCCAGGGCAACTCCGACCTGATCGGCTTCGCCGCCAACTCCGACTTCATCTTCTCCACCGTCGGCGAAGAGCTCGGCCTCGCCGGCGTGATGGCGTTCCTCCTGATCTATGGGCTCATCATCGAGCGCGGCGTGCGCACCGCGCTCGCCGCCCGCGACCCCTTCGGCAAGCTCTTCGCCATCGGCCTCTCCGGCGCCTTCGCGCTCCAGATCTTCGTGGTCGCCGGCGGCGTCATGGGCCTCATCCCCCTCACCGGCATGACGATGCCCTTCCTCGCGTCCGGCGGTTCCTCCGTCCTCGCGAACTGGATCCTCATCGCCGTCCTCATCCGGATCAGCGACACCGCACGCCGTCCCGCACCGGCCCCCGCCCCGTCCCCCGACTCCGAGATGACCCAGGTGGTCCGTCCGTCATGAACAAGCCCCTGCGCCGCATCTCGCTGTTCTGCGGACTGCTCGTCCTCGCCCTGCTGATCCGCACCAACTGGCTGCAGTACGTGCAGGCCGAGGAGCTCAGCACCCGCAAGGAGAACCGCCGGGTCCAGATCGCCCAGTACGCGACCGAGCGCGGCAACATCATCGTCAAGGGCGAGCCGATCACCGGTTCCAAGGTGACCGACGGCAGCGACTACAAGTACAAGCGGACCTACACGAACGGCGAGCTCTGG
Organism: Streptomyces sp. NBC_01439; assembly: GCF_036227605.1. Taxonomy (GTDB): domain Bacteria; phylum Actinomycetota; class Actinomycetes; order Streptomycetales; family Streptomycetaceae; genus Streptomyces. The sequence continues at coordinate 4,862,457 of NZ_CP109487.1, forward strand.
GCTCCCGTCACCGGGTACGCCTCGCAGGCCTTCGGATCCACCCAGCTGGAATCGCTCGAGGACGGCATCCTCACCGGCAACGACGACCGGCTGTTCTTCGACCGCACCATCGGCATGTTCACCGGGGAGAAGAAGCAGGGCGGCAACGTCGTCACCACGCTGAACCCCGATGCCCAGAAGGCCGCCTTCGAGGCGCTGGGCACGAAGAAGGGCGCCGTCGCGGCCATCGACCCGCGCACCGGCGCCATCCTGGCCCTGGTCTCCACGCCCTCGTACGACCCCTCGCGCTTCGCGGGCAACTCCAAGGACGACGAGAAGGCCTGGGTCGAGCTGAAGGACAGCGAGGACAAGAACCTCGTCAACCGCGCCCTGCGCGAGACGTACCCGCCGGGCTCCACCTTCAAGGTGGTCACCGCGGCCGCCGCCCTCGAACACGGCGTCGTCCAGGACATCAACGCCGCCACGGACACTCCCGAGCCGTACTTCCTGCCGGGCACCAAGACCGTGATGGTCAACCACGCCCAGGGTTGCGAGAAGGCCAGCCTGAACAAGGCCCTCGAGATCTCCTGCAACTCCGTCTTCGCGAACATGGGCGACAAGGTCACCCGCGACAAGATGGTGGAGACCTCGGAGAAGTTCGGCTTCAACAACGACAAGATCGACATTCCGGTCCGCGCGTTCGCCAGCATCTACGACAAGAAGATGGGCAAGGACGGCAACGCCCAGAGCTCCATCGGGCAGTTCAACACCGCCGCCACCCCGCTCCAGATGGCCATGGTCACCGCCGCGATCGCCAACGACGGCAAGCTGATGAAGCCGTACATGGTGGCCAATCTCACGGCCCCCAACCTGGACATCATCGAGAAGCACGAGCCGCAGGAGATGAGCCGGCCGCTCTCCGCCGCCAACGCGGAGAAGCTGCAGCAGATGATGGTCAACGTCGTCGAGAACGGCACCGGCGGCAAGGCCAAGATGAAGAACGTCACGGTCGGCGGCAAGACCGGTACGGCGCAGCACGGCGAGGGCAACAAGAAGCGCCCCTACGCCTGGTTCATCTCCTACGCCGAGAACCAGGACAAGACCTCGCCCGTCGCCGTCGCCGTCGTGATCGAGGACAGCGAGGCGGAGCGCGAGGACATCAGCGGTGGCGGTCTGGCCGCTCCCGTCGCCAAGGCTGTCATGCAGGCGGTGCTGAACAGCCAGGGATGACCGAGGGGCGACGGGCCGGAGCGCAGTGACTCACATCACAGAATTCCGCCGCGTCCACGCGTACGGTACCGGTCCAGTATCAGCCTGTGGCCACGAACCGATCACCGACGATCGGCCGGTAGCCTTTGCGCGAACAGCACACCGCCGGACCACACACAGGTGCGGTCGGGACTGACGGAGAGGGCTGCAACGTTATGGAAGAGCCGCGTCGCCTCGGCGGCCGGTACGAGCTGAGCCACGTGCTCGGCCGTGGTGGCATGGCCGAGGTCTACCTCGCTCACGACACCCGGCTCGGCCGTACCGTCGCCGTCAAGACCTTGCGCGCCGACCTCGCCCGTGACCCGTCCTTCCAGGCCCGGTTCCGGCGCGAGGCCCAGTCGGCCGCGTCGCTGAACCATCCGGCGATCGTCGCGGTCTACGACACCGGCGAAGACTACGTCGACAACATCTCCATCCCGTACATCGTGATGGAGTACGTCGACGGTTCCACGCTGCGCGAGCTGCTGCACTCGGGCCGCAAGCTGCTGCCCGAGCGCACCTTGGAAATGTGCATCGGCATCCTCCAGGCCCTGGAGTACTCGCACCGCGCCGGCATCGTGCACCGCGACATCAAGCCCGCCAACGTGATGCTGACCCGCACCGGCCAGGTCAAGGTCATGGACTTCGGCATCGCCCGCGCCATGGGCGACTCCGGCATGACCATGACGCAGACGGCCGCCGTCATCGGCACCGCCCAGTACCTCTCGCCCGAGCAGGCCAAGGGCGAGCAGGTCGACGCCCGTTCGGACCTCTACTCCGCGGGCTGCCTGCTCTACGAGCTGCTCTGCGTACGGCCCCCGTTCGTCGGTGACTCCCCCGTGGCCGTCGCCTACCAGCACGTACGGGAAGAGCCGCAGCCGCCGTCGAACTTCGATCCTGAGATCACGCCCGAGATGGACGCCATCGTCCTCAAGGCACTGGTCAAGGACCCCGAATACCGTTACCAGTCGGCCGACGAGATGCGTGCCGACATCGAGGCCTGCCTCGACGGCCAGCCGGTGGCCGCCGCCGCGACCATGGGCGCGACCGGCGGCTACGGCTATCCCGACCAGGGCCACGGCTACGGACCGCAGGGCTACGACCAGCCCACCGCCGCCCTGCGCACCACCGACCCCGGCGCCCAGACGTCGATGATGGCGCCCATGCCTCCGGGCGACGGCGGGTACGGCTACGGCGACCAGGGCCACGGCGGCTACGACCAGGGCGCGAACCGCCGCCAGAAGAAGAGCAAGGCGTCCACCGTCCTGCTCGTCGCGGCGGGCATCCTCGTCCTGGTCGGCGCGATCCTCATCGGTCGTTCCCTCTCCCTCTTCGGCGGGGGCGCCGACAACCGGCCCGCCGTGCCCAAGCTCGTCGGTCAAACCCTCGATCAGGCGCAGAAGAGCGGCAACAACGTCGGCCTCAAGGTGGTCAAGGGCCCCGACGCACCCTGCGAGAACCAGCCCAAGGGCAACGTCTGCAAGCAGGACCCCGAGGCCGAGACCAAGGTCGAGGACGGCGCCACCATCACGGTGACGGTCTCCACGGGCGCGCCCAAGGTGGCGGTCCCCAGCGTGGTCAACCTCAAGTTCGAGGACGCGGAGAAGCTGCTCAAGGAGAAGGGGCTGCAGGTCGACCGCAAGCCCCAGGAGTCCACGCGCGCCGCCGGAACCGTCCTCGAGCAGAGCCCGAACGGCGGCGAGGCGGAGCGCAACAGCGTCGTCACGCTGACCGTCGCCAAGGAGATCTCCAAGGCTGACGTGCCGGAGCTCAGGGGCAAGAAGAAGGACGAGGCGATCAAGGCCCTCACGGACGCCAACCTCAGGCTCGGCAGCGTGACGGAGAGCGAGCAGCCCGGAGCCGTACCGGGCACGGTCATCGACCAGCAGTTCGCGGCGGGCCAGCAGCTCGAGGTGGGCAAGACGGTGAACGTGACCATCGCCAAGGCTTCGACGCAGACCGCGGTGCCCAACTTCGCCGGCCTCACCGTGGACCAGTACAAGGACGAGCTGAAGCGTGCCAACCTCCGGCTCGGCATCGTCACCGGCGCGACGGACGGCAACGCGATCGTCGTGCGCTCCGACCCGCAACCGGGGACGCCGGTCAACACGGGCCAGACCGTGAACCTGATCGCCCTCGGCGGCGGAGGCCAGCAGCAGGGCGGCAACAACAACGGCGGCGGCTTCGGCGGCTTCGGCGGCTAGCGCGACCGCCGTCGTGGTCGCGGCCACGACGCAGCGAAAAGGTCCGGCCCCCCTCCCCGTTACCGGGAGGGGGGCCGGACCTTTGTGCGTCCCGCAGCTGTACGGCCGCCTGCGGCCACATCAGGAATGCGTGGGCCTCATGGGACTCAGGAGGCGTGAGCGGCGCCCACAGGGGCCTCCTGGGGTCCTGGTGGGGCCGGACCCGCTCCGGTCCCCGCGGACGCTCAGCGCAATTCGGCCGGCAGGGTCCGCTTCGCGTCCACCTTCTCCGTCCGGACCAGCTCGCCCCACACGATGTACCGGTACTTCGAGGTGTAGACGGGCGTGCAGGTGGTGAGCGTGATGTACCGGCCCGGGGCGGTCTTCCCCGACTCCTTGGGCACCGCGTTGATCACGTCGGTGTTGTACTTCGAAGTCTGGCGCAGCTCCGCGAAGACCTTGTAGACGTACCAGGTGTCGCGGGTCTCGAAGACGACCGCGTCGCCGTTCTTCACCTTGTCGATGTTGTGGAACTTCGCCCCGTGGCCGTCCCGGTGCGCGGCCAGCGCGAAGTTGCCCTTCTCGTCCCACGGCAGCGCGGACTTCACCGGCTCCGTGTAGTACCCGGCCACGCCGTCGTCGAGGGTGTCCGGGTCGGTACCCGGCTTGACGAGCACCTCGCCGTTCTTCATCGCCGGTACGTGCAGGAAGCCGGCCCCGCCCTGCGTGTCCAGCGCCCCCGGGCCCGCGGCCTGCGCCGGGGCCTGCCACTGCTGGCGGATCTCGTCACCGCGCGCCGACGCCTGCCGGTCGGCGAGCACGTTCGTCCACCACAGCGAGTAGGCCACGAACAGGCCCAGTACCAGGCCCACGGTGATCAGGAACTCGCCCAGCAGGCTCAGGAATCCGGCGAGCACACTGCGGTGGCCGGCGGGCGGGGCCGCGGCGCGGCGGCGGCGGGCACGAGACACTGCTGATTCGTCCTTAACTGGTCAGCGCGGGCGGCGGGCCCTGGCTGCGGGGGCGTTCCTCGATCATCCTGCCCCATACGATCATCCGGTAGGTGCTGGTGAACTCCGGGGTGCAGGTGGTCAGCGTGATGTACCGGCCCGCGGATGTGAATCCCGATCCCTCCGGAACGGGCTTGATCACCGCCACGTTCGTCGGCGGTGTCTGCGCGAGCGACGAGGTCGTCTCGTACGTGTAGTAGGCGTCCCGGGTCTCGACCACGACGGGATCCCCGGGCACCAGCCGGTTGATGTAGCGGAACGGCTCGCCGTGGGTGTTGCGGTGTCCGGCCACGGCGAAGTTGCCCTGTGCGTCGGCCGGCATCGCCGTCTTCAGCGCGCCCTCGCCGTAGTGCCCGACCATGCCCTTGTCCAGCACCTTCGGCTTGCTGATGCCCTCCGCCACCGGGACCTTCACGTCCAGCTTCGGAATGTGGAGGATCGCGAAGCCCTGGCCGGGCTCGAAGGCCGTCACGGGCGGTGCGGCAGCCCCGGAGCCCCCCGGATCCTTCTCCCAGGTCTGGCGCAGGGAGCCGGCGGCGCCGTTCGCCACCCGCTCCGCCAGCAGGTTCGTGTACCAGAGCTGGTAGGCGACGAACAGCAGCATCACCAGGCCCAGCGTGATGAACAGCTCTCCGCCCAGCCGGCTCGCGATGACCACCGGGCCGCCCGAGGCCGGCCGCCTGCGCCGCCGGCCGCCCCGCCGGCGGGAGCGCCGGGCGGCCTGTTTCGCGGCCTCCTGCGCGGCCCTGCGTCGCGCGGCCCGGCCCTGCGTGGGCGCGGACGGCGCGACCGCGGTCACGCGACGGCCTTGCCCACCACCGGGGCGAGCCCCACCGAGCGCTCCACGGCACCCGCGTCACCGCACCGCACCAGCCAGTTGGCGAGCATCCGGTGACCCCATTCGGTCAGCACCGACTCGGGGTGGAACTGCACGCCCTCGACGTCGTGGTCGCGGTGGCGCAGGCCCATGATGATCCCGTCCTCGGTCCGCGCCGTGACCTCCAGCGCGTCCGGCAGGGTCCCGGGCTCGGCGGCGAGGGAGTGGTAGCGGGTCGCGGTGAACGGCGACGGCAGTCCTTCGAACACCCCGAGCCCCTCGTGGATCACGGGTGAGGTCTTGCCGTGCAGCAGCTCGGGCGCCCGGCCCACGACGCCTCCGTAGGCGACCGCCATCGACTGCATGCCGAGGCACACGCCGAAGACCGGGACGGCCGTGCGCGCGCAGTGGCGGACCATGTCGATGCAGACGCCCGCCTCCTCCGGGGTACCGGGGCCGGGGGACAGCAGCACGCCGTCGAAGCCGTCCTGCGCGTGCGAGAGCTCGACCTCGTCGTTGCGCAGCACCTCGCATTCGGCACCGAGCTGGTAGAGGTACTGGACCAGGTTGAAGACAAAACTGTCGTAGTTGTCCACAACCAGAATGCGCGCGCTCACGGAGTGGCTCCCGATCCCTCGTCCACCGTCACATCGTTGAACGGAAGAAGCGGCTCGGCCCACGGGAAGACGTACTGGAACAGCACGAAAACCACCGCGAGGACCAGTACGAGCGAGATCAGCGCGCGTACCCACGCGTTTCCCGGCAGGTGCCGCCAGATCCAGCCGTACATGCCGCCTGATTCCTTTTCGTCCACGTTCGTTCAACGCACCGCGGGGGCGGTACGCGAACAGACTAAAGGCAGCGGCCCGAAAGGGTGGGTCACCCGGACAAACCCTCCGGCCTCCCCCGGGACGCGGGGAGGGTTCCGGTCAGTTCCGCCCAGACGACCAGCCGATGACTGTGCCCCCATTCCGGCTCGCAGGTCGTCAGCGTCAGATAGCGGCCGGGCGCCCGGAACGGCGATTTCTCCGGGACCGGGTCGACCACGGCGACGTCGGTGGGCAGGGTGCGCAGGGGGGCGGACCGGAGCGTGTACGTGTACCAGGTGCTCGCGTCCTTGAGGATCACCTCGTCGCCCGGGCGCAAGCGCGGGAAGTCCTTGAAGGGGTCCCCGTAGGTGCGGCGGTGGCCGGCCACCGAGAAGTTCCCGACGGCGCCGAGGGGCGCGGTGGCGGCGTAGTGGCCGAGCCCCTTCTTCAGCAGTTCGGGGTCGGTTCCCTCCAGGACGGGCTTGACCCAGTCCGGGCCGAAGCGCGGGACGTACATCTCGGCGAAGGCCCGGCCGGCCGGGTGGCGCTCGGGCTGCGCCGGGGCCGCCGACGGGGTCTGCGACGGCGCCGGCTGCGGCGCCGGGGCGGGAGCGGGGGCCGCGGCCGGGACGGCCGCCCAGCGGTCGCGCATCCGGTCCATCTCCCCGTCCATGGCCCGGTCGGCCTTGACCCCGGTCCACAGCAGGACGTAGGCGACGAAGAGCACGATGAGGGTGCCCGCCGTCAGGCACACCTCGCTGAACGTCCGTACCACCAGGCGCAGTACGACGTCAGGACGGACCCGATCACGGGGTGGGCGCCACCGGCTTCGCATAGTGGAGGTCCACTGTGCCGGAGTAGCCGGGAAGTGTCAGCGCCTTGTGCTCGTCCACTTTCCAGCCGAGCCCGTAGGCGTTCACGTAGAGCTGGTAGTTCTGCAGGGCCGGGGAGGCGGCGAGGGCCTTCTTCATCGTGGCCGGATCGCCGACGGCCGAGATCTTGTACGGCGGCGAGTAGACCCGACCCTGGAGGATCAGGGTGTTGCCCACGCAGCGGACCGCGCTGGTGGAGATCAGTCGCTGGTCCATGACCTGGATGCCCTGGGCGCCGCCCTGCCAGAGCGCGTTGACCACGGCTTGGAGGTCCTGCTGGTGGATCACCAGGTCGTTGGGCTGCGGCTCGGGCACGTTGGGGATGCGGGCGGTGGCGTTCGGCGGGGCGTCGTTGAGGGTGACCGTCAGGCCCTTGCCGGTCAGCTCCTCGGTGCCGGAGGCGGCGCGCAGGGCGGCCAGCTTGGCGTCCTCCGCCTTGGTCCTGCCGTCGTCACGCTCGGCGAGGGTGTCCACCCGGCTGCGCACGGCGGCGGTGCTCTGCTCCAGTGCCGCGTTGTCCTGGCTGCGCTCCTTGATGAGGTCCGACAGCTTCAGGAGGGATGCGTCCGTCCGGATGTTCGTACCCTTGGAGGTGTTGAAACTGGTGACGAAGAGCAGCCCGGCCAGGGCGAAGACGGCGGCCGTCAGTAGCCGGACCGGCCTGGCCCGGCGACGGGGACCCGCGGAGGAGTCGTCTGAATTGCTCAACGTACCCTTCTCCTTCAACGCCACAGGTCCACTACGCTAACGGACGCCCGGGGCAGGCAAGGTCCCCAGCGCATCGACAGGAGAGCCCCTCGTGCCGAAGTCACGTATCCGCAAGAAGGACGACTACACGCCGCCGCCCTCGCGGCAGCCGCAGAACATCCGGCTCACGAATCGCAGCTGGGTCGCCCCGGTCATGCTGGCGTTCTTCCTGATCGGACTCGCGTGGATCGTCGTTTTCTACGTGACCGAGACCCAGCTGCCGATCGAGTCGCTGGGCAATTGGAACATCGTGGTCGGTTTCGGCTTTATCGCTGCCGGATTCGGCGTATCCACGCAGTGGAAGTAGCACCCGACAGCCCCTGATGGAAGCTCTCCCCAGGAGTTATCCACAGCGTCATCCACACCTGAGGAAAAGACAGAAGATCTGTGGATAACCCTGTGGAGAGTTGACGCCGGTGTGATCAGGTGAGTTCCGCGGTGCGGAGCAGGATCACCATCGCGGCCAGCAGGAAGACCATCGCGCAGGTGCCCCACTGGACGAGTGCGCGATGGCGGCCGGCGGGCGGCATGAGCATGCCCAGACCCACCAGCGCTCCGGTGACCAGGCCGCCCACATGGGCCTGCCAGGACACCGTGAGCGCGCCCGTGAGCGGTACGAAGGTCAGCACCAGCATCAGCACGACCATGACGATCACCGGCCGCATCTCGTAGCGCAGCCGCTTCGCCAGGACGACGGTGGCGCCGAGCAGACCGAAGACGGCGCCGGAGGCGCCCAGGGTCCGGACGTACGGCTCGCTCAGCAGATAGACGAGCGCGCTGCCGCCCAGGCCCGAGAGCAGGAAGACCGCGAGATAGCGGACCCGGCCCAGCGCCGCTTCCAGCGGTCCGCCGATGACCCACAGCCCGATCATGTTGCCGACGATGTGCCACCACTGGACGTGCAGGAACACCGAGGTCAGCAGCCGGTAGTACTCGCCCGAGGCGACCCCGTGGACCGGGCCGCCCAGGTACTCCGCGTACCGGCCGCCGATCAGCACCAGCTGGTCCGCGAGCGCCGGGGAGGGGAGCGCCGCCAGGAACACCAGGACGTTGATCCCGATGAGGATCTTGGTGACCAGGTGGGGATCGGCGGCGACCACCCCGCCCGCGACCGTGCGCGGCGCGTTGGCGGTCGGGTGGTGCCCGGTACCGGAGCCCGCGCGGACGCACTCGGGACACTGGAAGCCGACCGAAGCGCTGATCATGCACTCCGGGCAGATGGGGCGCTCGCAGCGGGTGCAGCTGATCCCCGTGTCGCGGTCCGGGTGGCGGTAGCAGCCCGGCAGACGGTCGGTGTCCATCGGTTCCCTAGGTCAGCGGCGGGGCGGCGGGTGCGCCCCACCGGTCCGGTACGTATCGACTACGGACGGGCGGGGCCGAAAGGTTCCCGGCGTCAGCGCCTCTCGACGACCACGGACTGGATGATCACGTCGTCCAGGGGGCGCGAGGTGCGCGGGTTGGTGGCGCCGGCGGCGATGGTCTGCACGACCTTCTGGCTGGCCGGGTCGGTCACCTCGCCGAAGATGGTGTGCTTGCGCGTCAGCCAGGCGGTGGGGGCGACGGTGATGAAGAACTGCGAGCCGTTGGTGCCCGGGCCGGCGTTGGCCATGGCGAGCAGGAAGGGCTTGGTGAAGGCCAGGTCGGGGTGGAACTCGTCCGCGAAGCGGTAGCCGGGGCCGCCGGTGCCGTTGCCGAGCGGGTCGCCGCCCTGGATCATGAAGCCGCTGATGACGCGGTGGAAGACGGTGCCGTCGTACAGCGGGTCCGTGGTCTTCTGGCCGTCGGTGGGGCGGGTCCATTCCCGGGCGCCCGTGGCGAGCTCGACGAAGTTCCGCACGGTCTTCGGAGCGAAGTTCTCCAGCAGCTCGATCTCGATGTCGCCGTGGGTCGTCTTCAAGGTGGCGTAGAGCTTCTCGGCCACGATCTGCCTTCCATAGTCATCACTGTCGGTCCAGATGGTCGCACGGAGCGCTCCGCGGCACTGAAATCCTCCACCCGTATGCCCTGTCGCGCATGCCTGTCAGCGATATGGCAGGCATGATCCGACAAAGGGTGGAAAGGTGAACTGTGTCCGCCACCGAGGAGGAGGATCCCGTGACCGGCAAGGAGAGCATGCGCCTGGCAGCCGAGAGCGCCAGGGAGAGCGTGCGGCACGCGACGGAAGTGGTGGCACCGTACGCGGAATCCGCCAAGGAAGCCGCAGTGCACTACGCCCAGGAAGCGAACGAGCGGCTGGCACCCAAGATGTCGTACGCAGCGACCAGTGCCGCCCAGCACGCCCGCACGACCTACGACTGCCATCTGCAACCCCGGCTCAAGGCGGCGCGGGCCCATGTACCGCCCCCCGTCGACCGGGCGGCGACACAGGCGCGCCAAGCGGCGCGGCAGGCCGCCGAATACACCCAGCCGAAGATCGAGAGCGCGATCGCGGCCGCCACTCCGGTGGCCGAGGAGGCCGCGTCCCGGTCGACGGCGGCGTTCGCGGCGCTGCGCGGCCAGGTGACTGCCAAGGAAGTACAGAAGCTCGTCCGGCGCCGCGAGCGGCACGCGCGCAACGGGAAGATCCTGCGCGGTGTCGCGCTGGTCGGCGTGCTGGCGTGCGCCGCCTACGCGGTGTGGCGGTGGTGGGACCAGCAGTCGAATCCGGACTGGCTCGTCGAACCGCCGGCGGCCACCGAGCTGTCGGCGCGCGACGCGGCGCCGTCCGGCTTCGACGAGGAGCTGGCGGAGAAGGAGCGCGAGGCCGAGTCCGGCCCCGACGACAAGCAGCTCTGAGCGGCGCACGCGAAGGGGCCCGGATCCTGGTGACGGGATCCGGGCCCCTTCCGCGCCCGCCGGGCGTCAGCCGGGGAGGGTGAGGACCGTGCCCGGGCGGACGAGGTCGGGGTTGGGGCCGACGGCACCCCGGTTCATCGCGTAGAGCTCGCGCCAGCGGGCCTCGTTGCCGAGCTCGTGGCGGGCGATCTCCTGAAGCGAGTCGCCGGGCTTGACGGTGTACGTGCGCTTCTTGGCGGTGGGCCCGGCCCCCCGCATCGGGGCCGCCGGTACCGCCTTGTGCGCGGCCGAGTGCGGGGTGGGCGTGTGCATGGCGCCCGGCGCGGCGGCGGAGGAGGCCGCGGGCTTCGGCATCACGGTCGGCTTGGGGGCGGCGGGAACGGCCTTGTGCGCGGCGGACGTGGGGGTGGGGGTCGGAGTCGCGGGCAGGGGCCTCGGTGGCGCGGCCGCCGCCATGCGCTCGGCGGTGGCCCGGGTGGCCGAGGCGGCGTCGGCCGCCGAACCCGAGGAGGGCCTCCTGCCCTCGCCGGCCTGCTGCTGCACCTGCTCCTCCGCCTTCTCGGCGGCGTCGTGCGCCTTCTTCTTGTCGGGCTTCAGGAAGTCGAAGAGTCCCATGTCTGTACGCCTCCGGCGTGATGCTCCCCCCGGGATCGGTACCTCCTTCCACTGTCCTGCACGGGGCGCCGGGCGGCCCTGCGACGGGGCCGTCCGGGGGACGCTCGGACCGGGTCACGGCCCGGGCGGGAACGCGGCGGGAAGGGACCGGGAAGGACCGGCGCCACCCTCGTGGGACACGATGGAGGAGATTTCTGTGATCATCAGACAGGCCGCGGAGCGGGTAGTGCTGGTCAGGCCCGGACCCGGGCTCGTGAGCGCCGCGATCGTGGCGGGCCTGGACGTATGGGTGGTGTCCGATCCCGGACCCCGCCCGACGGACGCACCGCTTCCGGCGGAGCTGCCGCCGCAACGGCTCCTCCGGGTGGACTTCGCCGACCCGGCCGCGCTGCGCGCCCTGCTGACGGACACCGTCGTCGAACACGGGATCGGGCAGGTCCTCTACCTCGCGAGCGATCTCGAAAGGGGCCTCGGCAGCGGGGCCGCGGCCGCCGCCGAGGAGGTGCTGCGGGAGCTGTCCGCGAACAGCGGGAAGCCGGCCCGCGGGCTGCCGGACGCGGTGGCGATCCGGCGGATCCTCAATGAGAGCCGGACCTCCGCGGTACGTGCCGAGGAGGCCCGGTCCGTCCCCGAGGCGTGCTCGCTGGCGGAGGACTTCCCCCTGCCCGTGGTCATCAAATCGGCCGACAAGTCCGGGTGTTGGTGGACCGTTCCGGTACACGACCGGCCCGCACTGGACCGGTGGGCCGAACAGGCCCTCACCGCCCGGCACTCGGCGCCCTATCTCGTCGAAGAGCTGTTGACCGGAGCCAAGTTCAGGGTGGAGACGCTGACCGTCGACGGCATGCACCTGGTCGCCGACATCGCCCCCGAGGGAACGGCGCCGCCGCTCCACGACGCGGAGCAGGCCGGCATCCGCGCGACGGTACGGGCCCTGCTGGATCTGGCCGGGTACGAATCGGGCACCACGCGGACGGACGTGCTGGTCAGCGCCCGGGGATCACGGATCGCGGCGGCCACGGAACCGGACCGGGAACAGGCCGGTAACGGCCGTTCCCGCAGCGCGACCACGGGCGGTATCGAGAGGGGAACGGACCGGTAAGAGCTGCGGCCAGTCTGTGTCCTGTCGAGAGCGGCCACCACACCACACGGCAGCCGCACCGGGTACACACCAGGGGGTTCCACACATGCGCAGCAAGCTGGCTGGACTGATCGGGATCATCGCGGCGGCTCTGGCGATCGGAGTCGGTGTGACGGTCAGCGGCCCGGTGGACGCCGGTCAGCCCTCCGGCTACCAGGTGCTGGCGGACGACAAGGGTCCGGGGATCGCTCCCCCGGCCCCGACCCCGACCCCGACCTCGGTCCCGTCCCCTCGGTAGACCGGCCGCCCGCCCCGCACGACGGCGAAGTGCCCCGCACCGGATCCCGGTGCGGGGCACTTCCCGTGCGCGGTCAGTACGTCCGGCGGGACGCCGGCAGGCTCATGAAATCGAATAATCCCTCGGCGGCAGCGCGGTATCCGGCCGCGGCCGGAACGTCCCCGAGCGCATCGGCCGCACGGGCCATGCCCACCAGCGCGGACGCCTCCTCGGCACGGAAGCTCATCGGTTCCGCGATCTTATAGGCGTGTGCGTGCAGGGCCAGGGCCACCTCGTGCTCCCCCCAGAGCAGGTGGAGCCGGCCGAGGACGTTCTCGACCTTCGCGAGCCGGATCGGCGCGCCGCTGGTGCGGCCGAGGGTCAGGGAGCGCTCCGCGAACGCGCGCGCCTGCGGGCCGTCGCCCCGCTCGTGCGCGACCCGGGCGGACAGCGCGAGCAGCAGGGCGACGTCTCCGGGCGACCGGGTCTCGTCGCACAGGTCGCGGGCGCGCTGGAGACTGGCCTCCGCCTCCGGGTACTCGCCGAGGCCCACCTGCGCGAAGGCCAGATCGGTCAGGGCCACGATCTCGTTGCCGCGGTAGCCGAGGCCGCGGTCGATCTCGATCGCCCGGCCGGCGGCGGCGGCCGCCTCCGGATAGCGTCCCCACCGCTCGTACAGCGTGCTGAGGGTGGTCAGGCTCTCCGACTCCGCCCGCAGATTGCCCAGTTCCCGGGCGACGGCCACGGACCGCTCCAGGAGCGGGAGGGCCTCCCCGTACCTCCCGAGCATCGACATCAGCAGCCCGAGGGTCGACTCGCTGTGCGCCTCGGTGTGCCGGTCCCCGGCACGGATCGCCGTGTCGCGGGCCTCGGCGGCCACCTCCAGCCCTTCCTCGAAGCGGCCCAGCTTCCAGCAGGCCGCGCCCAAGTTGGCCAGGCTGATGCCGAGGAGCGCCGGATCGTCGAGCCGGCGGGCGGCGGCCACCGCGAGGTGCCCGACGCTCCAGAACTCGTCGAGCTGACCGTGCGTGTGCAGGTGGAAGCCGACGTTGCGGCTCAGGCAGGCCGCGTACCGGTCGTGGCCGGACCGCTCGGCGAGCGACACGGCCGCGAGCAGTCCCGCCTGCTCGCGGTGGAACCACCGCACGGACTGCTCGGCGTCCCTGAGGGACGGCAGCTCGCCCCGGTAGGGCGCGATGCCGGTGGGCCGGCGCTCCCGACCCGGGAAGAGCACCTCGCAGGCCGTGTTCGACGCCGTCAGGTAGTAGCCGAGCAGCCGCTCGACCGCCGCCGCGTCGTCGTCCGCCGTCGCCGGCCCCCGCAGGCTCTGGGCGAAACTGCGCACCAGGTCGTGGAAGGTGTAGAGGCCGATGTCGGGCTGCTGGACCAGATGGACGTCGAGCAGGAACTCCAGGGCGTCCTCGGCGTCCCGGACGGTCGTGCCGAGGAGCGCCGCCGCCGAATGGACGTCCGTCCCGGCGCACGGGTACAGGCTGAGGATGCGGAACGCGGTCCGGTACTCCTCGTCCATCGCCAGGTACGACAGCCGCAGGGTCGCCGCGACGCTGCGCTCTCCCGAACTCAGTTCGTCCATCCGGCGTTTCTCGTCGCGCAGCCGCTCGACCAGATAGCGCACCGTCCAGCGCGGCCTGTTGCGCAACCGGGCGGTCGCGATCCGCAGCGCCAGCGGCAGGTGCCCGCACAGCTCGGCCAGTTCGGCGGAGGCCGCCGGCTCGGCGGCCACCCGGGTGGTACCGAGGGTCTCCGCCATCAGGCTGGTGCTGTCCTCGGGCTCCATCATCCCGATGGACACCCACTCGACGCCGTCGAGGTCCAGCAGCCGCCCGCGGCTGGTGATCAGGGCGAGGGAGCCGGGCGAGGCCGGCAGCAGGGGCCTGATCTGCGCCGCGTCGACCGCGTTGTCGAACAGGAGCAACATCTGCCGGCCGTCCAGCTTCGACCGCCACAGGGCGGTGCGCCCCTCCAGGTCCTCGGGAATCCGGTCGCCCGGAGTACCGAGGGTCCGCAACAGGCCGTCGAGCGCGGCGGTGGGCGTCACGGGCTCGCGGCCCGGGGTGAATCCGTGCAGGTCGATGTGGAGCTGCCCGTCGGGATACCGGCCGGCCAGCCGGTGCGCGGCGCGCACGGCCAAGGTGGTCTTGCCCATGCCGCCCATGCCGTCGATGGCCACGATCCGGGCGTACCGCTCGCCGCCCCGGCCCTCGTCCTGCACGTAGTCGAAGAGCTCGGCGAGCTCCTTGGCACGGCCGGTGAAGTCGGGCAGGTCGTACGGCAGGGTGCACGGGGCGTCCGCCGGCCCGGTGCGCGTTCCGGTCTCCCCCTCCCGGTCCGCTTCCGTGCGGGACGGGGCCTCGGGGGCCCCGCCCTCGGACGGCACGGTCACCGGAACGGCCGGTTCGGGCAGCGGCTCGGCGGGGGCCGCCGGCTCGGGCACCGGACGTACGGGCGCCACGGCCACCGGCGCCGGCCGCTCAGGCGCGGCCAGCTCGGGGCTGTCCCGCAGGATCGCCTCGTACAGCTTGGCCAGCCGGGGGCCGGGGTCGATCCCGAGCTCGTCCACGAGCAGCTCGCGGACCTCCCCGTACTCCTTGAGCGCCTCGGCCTGCCGACCGGAGCGGTACAGGGCCAGCATCAACTGGCCGCGCAGCGTCTCCCGCAGCGGGTGCTGGGTGATCAGCGCACGCAGGCCCGAGATGAGCTCTCCGCTCTCGCCCAGTGCGAGGCACAGGTCGAAGAACTGCTCGGCGGCGGCCAGCCGGCGCTCCTCCAGCGCGGTCGCCGCGGCCTCGATCACCGGTCCGCCGGTGCCGGACAGGACCGATCCCCGCCACAGCGCGAGGGCGGCCCGCAGTGCCTCGGCGGCCGCGGACCGCCCGCCTTCCCGCAGCGCCTGGCCGGCCGCCCTGGTCAGGGCGTCGAACTCCAGGAGGTCGACCTGGTCGTCCGCCACCACCACGCGGTATCCCGGCCCGTCGGTGGCGATCACCTCGGTGCCGGTGGGTATGCGCCGCCGCAGGTCGGCGACGGCCTTGCGGACCTGGTGCGAGGCGGTCACCGGCGGGTCCTTCTCCCAGGTCGCCTCGACGAGTCGGGCCACGGGCACCACCCGGCCGGCCTCGAGCAGGAGCACGCACAGGACCCGTTCCTGGATCGCTCCCCCCAGCCTCAGCCGGACCTCTCCGAACCACCCCTCAAGCGATCCGAGCACGTTGAAGCGCAGCCTGCCCCCCGCAGGATCCGCGCTTCGTCTCTCCCCGGACTCCCCATCCGCCCCCGGCATCGGACATCCACCCCCAAGTGAACAAGACCCCTGGCCAGGTCATGTCAGCCGGATCATAGGGGTTACTGCTAGCACGCGGTAAGCATCCGGTAGCAGATCAGGAAGGGCGACACGGACAGTTCATGGGCGGCCCGGAGCAGGCGGCACACCGAGCGAGTACCGAAGGAGCAGGCTGTGGGAAGACTGGAGAGACCGCTGGCCCCCGATGCCGGACCAGTCACCGCGTTCGCCCGGGAGTTGCGCAGGCTGCGGACCGCGGCCGGCAGTCCCGGCTACCGCGACATGGCCACCCGTGCCATGTTCTCCGCGTCCGTGCTCTCCGACGCGGCCGCCGGATACCGCCTCCCGACGCTTCAGGTGGCCCTCGCCTTCGCCGAGGCCTGCGGCGGTGACCGCGCCAGCTGGGAGCGCCGCTGGCACGAGGCGGCACGGGCCGACGGGGACGACGCGGGCGCCCGTCCGGCGGTCAAAGCCGTGCAGCAGCACCAGGAGAACGAGCTGCGCGCGGCCGACGTGCGCGCCGTGCTGCCGCCCCCGTCACAGCTTCCGATGGAGGCCCGTCCCCTGGTGGGACGGCGTGAGCTGCTCCAGCGGGCCCGGTCCCTGACCGCCCCCTCGTACGGCGAGCAACGCCCCGCGGCACCCTTGGTGATCAGCGGTCAGGTGGGCGTGGGCAAGACGGCCTTCGCCCTGCGGCTCGCCCACGAACTCGCCGTGAACCTGCCCGACGGGCAGCTCTACGCGAACCTCGATCCGGCCGCGGACGGACGCAAGGACGCCGCCGGAATCGCGGGCGGTTTCCTGGAGGCGCTCGGCATCCCGACCGACCGGATCCCGAACGATCCCGGTCAGAGAATTGGCTTGTACCGATCGCTCCTGAACCGGCGGCGGCTGCTCGTGGTGCTGGACGGCGTCCAACACGAGCGGCAGATCCGGGAACTACTCGTCGCGGCGCCCGAGAGCCGCATCATCATCACTAGCCGATCGCGGCTACTGGGCCTCGACGGAATTGGCCGGATCCGGCTCCCCGCGCTGGACCGCGACGAGTCGATGGAGCTGCTCGCCCAGCTCCTCGGCGGTGACCGGGTCGGCGGCGAGCCGCGCGCCTGCCTGCGCCTCGCCGACGCCTGCGGGGACCTCCCGCTGGCCCTCAACCTGGCCGGCCGGCGCATCGCGGCCCGCCCCGAGTGGATGCTCCAGGACTCCGTGTCCGAACTGCTCGGGGACGGGCCGGGCGGACCGGGCGGGAGGGGCGCGCAGCCGGCACCCGGCCGCTTCCTGGCCCGGCTGCAGATCGGGGACGACGCGCTCAGCAACCGCCTCGACAGCGCCTACCGGCTGCTGACCCCGTGGGCGCGGCTGATGCTGCGCCAGTTCGCCGGATCCGACAACCCGCCCTCCGTGGACAACGTGGTGTACGAGTCCGCGGACGCGCTCGCCGTGCTGGTCGAGCGGTCCGCCCAGCCGGTGGAGGACCTCCTCGAACGGCTCCTCGACGCGGGCCTGCTCGACCACTCCGACCTGCCGGGGCAGTACGGACTGACGCCGATGGCCCGGGCGTACGCGCTGACCCAGCCGGACCCGACGGAGGAGGACCCGGCGCCCGGGTCCGCGCCCGGGTCCGCGCCCGCGGCGGCGCGGGGTCAGGCGCACGTGCGGCCGTCGAGGTAGGGGGCCCGCCGGTCGGGCCGGATCAGGCCGCGTGGGTGATCGTCACGTAGAGGTGCTCGTCGAGGACCTTGGCGAGGGACACCCCGGGCCGGCCGATCTCGGCGCACAGGGCCGCCTCGTCCAGACCGCCGCCCTCCGCCAGCGCCGTACGCGCCCAGTTCCGGCCGAGCTCCAGGTGGCGGGCGAAGGCGGCCCCGTCCCGGACCCCGTACAACCGCCCCGCGATGGCCGCGTCCCACGGCATGACCGAGTCGGGCCGCAGTGCGTACAGCGCCTTGGCCGCGGCGGTCGGGCCGAGGCTGCGCCGACCGATCGGCAGCGCCGCCAGTTCCTCGTAGGCGGCGGCGAACCGGGAGATCTCCCGCGGGGTGAGCCGGGCCAGCGGTGCGTGCGCCAGCGCGTGCCGCCCCCACCATGCGGCGAGCCCCGCGCCGAAGGTGTCGGGCTCGCCCTCGCGCGGGTAACGGATGCGGCAGCCCCAGGAGTTCAGCCAGCGGTGCAGGGCCGTGCGGTGCGCGGGGAGCGAGAGGTCGAGGGCACCGCCGGTCTCCTCGCGCAGCGCCCGCCAGCTCCGGTCCACGCCCGCGAAACCGTTGAACACCTCCGCCGAGGAACGCAGTTCGGCCAGGGAGGGCGCGGGCGGGAGCGGCGGCGCGGCCGGCGGGTCCAGGTGGGCGCGGGCGACCTTCGCGGGCACCACCATGCACCAGGCCTCGGTGACCAGCTCCGTCAACTCGGCCCCGTCCAGGGCCCCGAGGTGGGCCTCGACCCAGTTGAAGCGCAGATCGGACTCCCTGGGCAGGAAGAACTTCTGCGGCTCGGCGGCGACCAGCGCCGCCCGTTCCTCCTTGGGGAAGGCGAAGCCCAGTTCGCTCTCGTCCCGGGACAGGGCGAGATAGACGATCTTGCCGATCCGGAACTTCACCCGGTCCCGGATCAGGTGCTCCTCGGTCCTCGGCAGGCCCAGCGCGAGCCGCCGTACGTCGTCCACCGTTGCCACGGCACGCTCCTTGCGCATCCGGCCGCCGCTCACAGTCCCGCGAGCTGCGGGGTGTGCACGTCCAGCGGTGGCCCGTCGAGCGCACCGAGGCCGATCAGCGACGGAGTCCTGCCGATCAACCGGTCGGCCAGCGACCGTGCGATGAGCGGCGCGAACTTGAAGGATGTGCCACCGCAGGCCGCGTAGGCGAATCCCGCGCCGCCCAGGGCGACCAGCAGCGGGCCGCCCGTCGGCGAGAAGGCCGAGTAGTAGGCGTCCTTGGCCGCGGTGACCCAGGCCGGTCCGAAGCCGGGGAGGACGTCCCCGAACTCCTTCTCCAGCTTGCGCTGCCAGTACGGGTCGGTGGCGTGGTCGGTGATCGCGTCCACCACCCGGCAGGCGGTGGCCGAGGTCAGTTTGAGGGCCGTGCCCGCCACCGGCGGGATCAGCCAGGCCCCGCCCTCGGTGCCCAGGGCCGGTACGGCCGGGGTGGCCGCCCAGGCCCCCGACTGCTGCCGGGGCACCCGGCAGTACAGGAGGGACTGCCGGTACAGGGTCAGTTGCTCGGAGATGCTCGGCGGCAGCAGGTCCCGGGACCAGGGGCCCACGGCCACGAGCACCGCGTCGCTGCGCAGCACCCGTCCGTCCACCAGCTGTACGCTGCCGCTCTCGCCGTCGACGGCGGTCACGGCCCGGTGCTCGATCAGCTCGATGCCCCGCTGCCACTTCAGCCAGCCGACGCAGGCGGCGAGGACCCGTTCGGCGAGCAGCACGCCCGCCTCGTCCTCCAGTACCGCGCCGAGGCCGCCGCCCACGTGCAGGTGCGGATAGCGGTCGGCCAGGCCGGCCGCCGTCAGTTCCCTGGCGTGGCCACCGGCGTCGGCGAGCATCGCCGCCGCGTCCCTCGCGGCCGCGGGCGGCAGCACGGTGAGCGAGCCAACCTGCTCGTAGAACCGCGTCAGGAACAGCTCCTCCAGTTCGACCCAGCGGCGGTGCGCGCGCAGCGCGGCCGCCGTGGCCTGCGGGTCCGCCGGGTGCAGGGCCCGCAGGATCCGGTGCTGGTCGAAAGAGGTGGCTCTGCTGTACGGAATGGGGCCTTGGTCCACGACCGTGACCTTGTGTCCGTCGAGCACGCACTCGACCGCCGTGAGCAGGGCGATCACTCCGCCGCCCACTACCGTCACCCTCGTCGACATCACACACCTCCCTTCAGTTTTCGTTGGGCCGACGGGTCAGCTGTCGAGGACGATCGTGGTCAGTGCGGCCGCCTTGGCGAGGGACTCCTCGCAGCTCAGGAAGTCCTCTCCGGCGCAGATCAGGTTGGCGTAGCGACTGAGGTAGCCCTCGGGCGGCAGCAGCAGCGTCGCCCCGGGCGCCACCATCACGTTCGTCTCGAGCAGCCCCGGTACGTCCCAGGGGGCGGGTACGTCGACCGAGCGGACCGTGCCGTTCTGCGGCGGGTACAGGAAGCGGATCCCGACGGTGCGGGACTCGGTCGGGGTCCACTCGGGGCGGACGCCGGCGGCCACGTCCGCGGCCAGCTCCCCGGGCTCCACGCCGGTGGCGAGGCTGCCGAGGTAGGGAATGAGGTCGCCGCCGAGGCGGGCGTTCACCTCGATGATCACCGGGCCGCGGGTGGTGAGCTTGACCTCCGTGTGGGTGATCCCGTAGCCGATGCCCAGTTCCCGGTGGGCGTCCCGCAGGACGCCGAGCAGTTCCTCGTCGGCGAGCAGCGGGTCGGTGGCGCTGACCACGTGGCCGGTCTCCTCGAAGTAGGGCGCGAGGCCCACTTCCTTGTGCGCGAGGAAGAGCGGGGTCCAGGCACCGTCGAAGACCGCTCCGTCGATGCTGATCTCGGGGCCCATGACGCACTCCTCGACCAGCACCCCGCCCTCGTAGTCGCTGTTCCCGCCGCGGCTGGCGGCGTCGGCGACCTCGAAGGCGGCGCGCACCCCCTCCGGGCCGTCGACCCGGATGACGCCGATGCTCGCGCCCATGCCGCGGGGCTTGAGGACGACCGGGTAGCCGAAGGAGTCCGCCGTGGCGAGGGCCGCCTCGGCGTCGGTCACGTACGCGAAGTGCGGCTGGGGCAGTCCGGCGGCGGTCAGCAGCTGCCGGGTGTGGTGCTTGTTGCGGCAGTTGTCGGCGCCGCGGGAGGTCAGGCCCGGCAGTCCGAGCCGCTCGGCTATCAGGGCGGTCGTCACCACGAGCGTCTCGTCGTAGCTGAACACGCCGACCACGCGGTGCTCGGCGGCCACCGCCTCGGCGGCCCTGATCAGTCCCTCCGTGTCGGGCACCAGGCGTTGCGGGTCGAGCAGTTCCACCGTGGTGGAGCCGAGCACGTACTGCTCCTGCCAGGTGGGGTCCGTCGCGTCCAGGATCCAGATCGGGCGGCGCCGGGCGGCGCCGGCGAGCAGGTACTCGCGGTAGGCGCGCTGTCCGCTGCCGACCAGGATCACCACGCCGTCTTCGGTCGTCTTGGCGTCATCCGTCATCTTCGTCACCTCGCGGAGTGGGTCAGGACCCGGTCGCCGGCCGTCGCGATCGCCGCGAGCTGCGGCTGGGCGATGGCCAGGTAGTCGGGGGTGGACAGGGCCACGGAGCGGTCCAGGCGGGCCGCGTTGAAATAGATCTCTTCGGTGAGGATCAGGCCCTCGTCGACGACGAGGTGCAGATCGGGGTGGAAGCTGAGCGGCATCACCGTGCCGCAGACGCTGCCGGCCAGGCGCTCGGCGATCTCGGGCGTGGCGAACGCCGTCCGCCCGCCGCCGAACAGTGCGCCGACGGCCTCCAGGTCGACCTGCCGGTCGCCGGGAACCACCGCGAGCACGTACTTGCCGACCCGCTTGGTGATGCTCACGCGGACGACGATGCACTTGGCGGCCTGCTCCAGCGGGTGGCCGCGCAGGACGCTGGCCAGGTCGGTCCGGCCCTCGGCCGGATGGTCGATCAGCCGGTAGCGGGCTTGATTGCTGTCGAGGAGGCCGATCAGCCGCTGGTACATCAGAGCACCTCGCCGACGTAGTGCCAGTCCTCGGGGTTGATCAGTCCGAAGGGGTTGATCGGAGCCACGCCCCTCAGGTCCTTGGCCACTTCCAGCAGACGGAAGGGGAAGTTGGGCATCCAGATGACCGGGACCTGCTGCGCGATGTAGTCCTGGTAGGCGTACAGGTCCTCCAGGTCGTCGCTGACCACGGTGCGGGCGATCAGCTCGTCCGCCTTCGGGTCGCTGTAGCTGCCGAAGTTCACCGAGGAACCGGTCGAGTAGAGCGCCTCACCGGTCGGGTAGAAACCGGGTCCGTAGCCCCAGCCGCCGTTCCAGTCGCTGAACTCCCACAAGCAGGGGCTGTCGGGGCCCGGGGTGCAGGTGGTGTCCTCCAGGACCAGGACGCTCGCCTCGACCTCGGTCAACACGATCTCGATGCCCGCCCCGGCGGCGTCGGCGGCGAATTTGCGCATGACCGCGGTCAGCGTCTCGTGCCCCTGGGCGTACCGCATCGAGAACCGCAGCGGGGTGCCGGCCGGGATGCCCTCGCCCGCTTCTCCCGCTCCGGTGCCCTCGCGGACGCAGGTGGCCGGGGTGGTGCTGGTGTCCCAGCCGTTCTCGGTCAGGAAGGCGCGGGCCGCCGCCACGTCGAAGGGGTACGGGTCCTCGTGCGCGGCGGGCGAGAGCAGCGGGCTGTCGGGCAGGGACGGGATGGGCCCGGTGGTCGGGTAGCCGTAGCCCTTGTAGACGTCGCGGACGGCGCCCCGGGAGTCGAGGCAGGACTGCAGGGCCTGGCGGAAGTAGAGCTGCTTGAAGATCTTTCCGGCAACGGTGGGGTTGTTGAAGTTGATCGGGAAGTAATGGATTTTGTAAGTGAGTTGGGGGACGAGGTCGTAGTGCTCGCCGAGCGGGTTGGGTCCGCCGACCAGCGGGTCCTCGGCCGGCTCGGTGACCTCGTCGAAGGGCAGGAAGCCGATCTGCACGCCGCCTTGGGCCTCGGGGCCGCGGCGGAGCATCTCGTACTGCTCGGTGTCCGAGCCGGTGGGCACCAGCCGGAACTCGTCCAGGTAGGGCTTGTTGGGGCCGGAGTAGGTCTCGTTCGGTACCAGGACGGCCTCGCCCGAGACGCCATCGATGGTGTAACTGCTCAGCTTCCAGGGTCCGTTGACCACGCTCCAGACGGGGCTGGTGTCCCAGCTCTTGCGCTCGTCGTTGCAGGCCCGCAGGTAGGCGTAGACCGCGGAGGCCTGCGCCGGGTCGTGGGTGGCGTCGGCCGGCCGGTCGTCGGCGGTGCGGTCCCATGCCTTCGGCAGCGGGGTGATGGTGCTGAACTGGTTCATCAGCACCCAGTTGTGCGAGTAGGCACGGTCGAAGGTGAAGCTGATCTTGTCCTCGGCGACCTTCTCGTAGCCGGTCAGGTTGTCCGGGAAGAAGCCCGGCGTGTAGCCGCCGAAGCCGTCCTTCTCGGCCTCCAGGAGGTGCATCCACAGCATCACGTTGTCGGCGGTGACGCTCTCGCCGTTCGACCACGCGTAGGGCTTGACCGTGATCGTCGCCGTGCGGCCGTCCTCGCTCCACTCGGGGGGCTCGGCGAGGCTGCGCTCGTAGTCGACCGTCGGCTGGCCGCCGGTGCCGTACCAGTACAGCGGCCGGTACATCAGGGTCTGGAACTCGTGCAGGTTGGCCACCCCGTAGTACTCGCCCGGGGTGAAGGGGAAGATGAAGACCGGGCTGAAGCCGCTGGTGCAGGCCCAGGTCACGCTGCCCCCGCGGAGCGGGGTGGTGGGCGGGGTCATGTCGGTACCTCCTCCAGTGCGGATATGCCGCTGTCCGAGTGGGCTCCGTAGCGCTCCCAGCGCTCGTTGAGCCGGATCCGTCCGTCGTCCAGGAACTCGGGGGTGCTCCAGCACCGTCCTGCGACCACCTCGCCGTTCGCGAGGACCATCGTGTAGGCGAATTCGAGGTTCCCGTCGGGCTCCACGCGCCCGTTGAGCGAGCCCCTGCGGACCTCGCCTCCGTCGAAGTCGGCCCAGAGCAGGTCGCCGTCCTGGCGGTAGTGGCCGACGGGGGCGTCCTCGCCCGCCGGGTAACCGGTGTTGCGGAAACTCCTGCCGTCGTAATCGATCACGGGCGTCGTATCTCCTGAGTGATGCATTTGACCGCGCCACCTGCCTTCAGCAGTTCGGACATGTCCACTGCGTGCACCGCGAAGCCGCGTTCGCGCAGCCGGTCGATCAGGTGCGTGGCGGTCTCCGTCACCACCACGTTCAGTCCGTCGCTCACCGCGTTCAGGCCGAAGGCGTCGGCGTCCTCACGGGTGGCGAGGATCGCGTCGGGGTACAGCTCCCGCAGCACCTCCCGGCTCTCTTCGGAGAAGGCGGCGGGGTAGTACGCCACCAGGTCCTCGTCGAGGACGAACAGCGCCGTGTCCAGGTGGTAGAAGCGCGGGTCGGTCAGGGTCAGGCCGACCACCGGGAGGCCGAAGAACTCACGGAGCTCCTCGTGCGCGCGGGGGTCGCTGCGGAATCCCGCGCCGGCCAGGATCCGCCGGCCGGCGGGGACGAAGTCGCCCTCGCCCTCGTTGACGTACTGCGGGACGTGGACGTCGGTGTAGCCGCGGGCTTCGAACCAGGCCCGGTGGGTGTCGGCCTCGGCCGCGCGCTCCCGGTGGCGGAACTTCGCGATGAGCACCTTGCCGTCGACCACGGTGGCGCCGTTGGCGGAGAACACCATGTCCGGCAGGCCCGGCACCGGGTCGATGGAGGAGACCTCGTGCCCGAACCCGAGGTAGAGGTCCCGGATCCGCTCCCACTGGGCGAGCGCCAGGGCGGCGTCCATGGGCTTCTCGGGGTTCATCCACGGGTTGATCGCGTAGGTCACCTCGAAGTGGGTCGGCCGGCACATCAGGTAGTGCCGCCGGGTGGCCGTGCGCCGCGGGGTCTCAGCCATGTTCCGGCCTCATCTCGGTGCGGATGCGGCCGGCCGCGACGTGCGCGGTGGTCAGTGCCTCGGTCAGGGAGGTCCCGGTGGCGCCGATGAAGCCGAGGATGTTGTTGCCCGCCGGCGGGCGCTTGATGACGGTCCCCGCCGTGGCCGTGATCTTGAGGAAGAACAGCGCGGGGTCCTCGGCCACCTCGGTTGGCACCTCGATGGACTCGACCGTTCCGGCCCCGCTGATCAGGCACATCGCGGCGGTGTGCACACCGGTGGGCGCGTAGTGCGAGACGTCGGGCCGGATGCCGCGCGCCACGTCCGACACGCACCGGATGGGGTCGTGGCCGGCGCTGATCCGCGCCATGTGGTCGAGACCACCGCCACCGGGGCGGATCGCTATCTCCAGGATGAAGGGCCGGCCCTGGTGGAACCTCACCTCGGCGTGGAGCACGGACCGGCGCAGTCCCTGGGCGTGCGCCGCGTCCCGGACCACCTCGTGGACCGCGGCGATCTGCTCGGGGGTCAGGGAGCTCGGCGCGTGGTGGACGTCGTCGTCGAAGGTCCCGCTCTCGACGGTGATCCGGTCCACGATGGAGCCGAGGTACACCTCGTCGTCCCAGGCCAGCGCCTCGATGAGGTGCTCGTGGCCGTCGAGGTAGCCCTCGACGATGATCCCGTTCGGGCCGAGGTCCAGTCCGTCGGCCTCCATCAGCGCCCAGGTCATGGTCTCGATGCCCGAGGTGGCGTCCGCGAAGCGGGCCCGCATCTCCTCGGGGTCGTCGACCTTGAACACGAAGTTGCTGGCGGCGCCCAGGGTGGGCTTGAGGATCAGCGGGTAGCCGAGCTCCTCACCGGCCGCCAGGGCGGCCGCGACGTCGGGGGCGTAGCGAAAGCCGGGGTGCGCGGCGCTGCCGCGCTCGTGGGCCTGTCGCATCAGCAGCTTGTTGCGGCTGGTCCGGGCGGCTTCGAAGCCGATGCTCGGCAGTCCGAGCGCTTCGGCGACGACCGCCACCGTGACGACCCCGGACTCCGAGAAGGTCAGGACCCCCTCGAACTCCTCCTCCGCGTGCCAGACCTTGGCGGCGGTGACGATGTCCTCGATCTGCTTGGAGCCGGCCATCCGGTAGCGCTCGGCGGGCCAGAAGTCCTCGGTGCCGATGCCGTTGAGGACGTGGACCTCGGCCCCGAGGGCCTCGATCTGCTGGTAGCGCGAGACGTAGTAGGTGGCGTTCTGGCTGGCCTCGATGGCGAGCAGTTTCATCTGTGCTCCTCCCCTCAGACCTTGGCCGGGACGGGCTCGGCGGCTTCGGCGGCGGGCACGGACACGGTCTCGGCGGCGGGCTCGGAAGCGAGTTCGGCGGCGGCAGCGGCCTCGGCGGCCTCGGCGGCGGCGACCTCACGGTCGTGCTTGCGTAGCGAGAGGATGGTGAGGGAGGCGATGACGACGACCAGGGCGGAGAGGGCGTAGAAGCCGTTCTTCACGTTGGTGGAGTCGACCAGGAGCGAGATCAGGACGACGGCGGTGGTGCCGGCCGCGAGGCCGAAGGCGTTGGTGGCGCCGAAGACGAATCCCGTCTTCTCCTCGGGCGCCGCGCTCATCAGGGCGGTGCGGGCCGAGATGCGGGCCACGCAGAAGGCGATGGCGGCGAAGGGGATGACGGCCATCATCGCGTAGAGGTGGACGGACTCCAGGGACAGCAGCACCGCGAAGGCGAGGTAGCCGATCAGGGCCGTCTTCAGCACGGTGGCCTTGGAGTTGATCTTCTTGAAGGCCCAGGCCGCGAACAGCGCGCCGATGCCGAACAGGGCGTCGACGATGCCGAGGTAGCCGGCGTTGGACTTGAAGCCGTCGATGACCAGGACCAGCATGATGCTGTTGCCGACGATGATGACGATGTTGCCGATGATGTAGAGCAGCGCGAGTCGGGCCAGCGGCGGGCGGGAGCCGGCTGCGGCGACGGCCGCGGCGGCCTTGGCCGCGGCCTCCGGGGCGCTGGTGCCGGCGCCGGCCGGACGGCGGCCGATGAAGAACAGCAGGGCGGCGGAGAGCAGGAACGTGATCGCGTTGAAGTAGAAGAGCGACGTGGTGCCGACCCAGACGATCACCCAGCCGCCGAGGGCCGCAGACGCGAGCGTGCCGGCCTGGATGGCGATCTCGGCGTTGCCGTTGAACTGGGCGAGCCGGGACTCCGGGATGCGCTCCTTGATCAGGGCGTTGCTGGCCGGGAAGAAGAGGGCCGCGGAGATCGACAGGACGAAGCTGGCCACGTAGCTGACGGTCGAGGGGTTGCCGCCGAGGGCCAGCCAGACCGGCAGGGCGATCGCGGCGGCCGCACTGGCCAGGTCCGAGATCATCGCCAGGGTGCGGCGGTCGAACCGGTCGGCGAGCTTGCCGAAGAAGAGGGACAGCGCCACCTGCGGAATGGTGACGGCGATCATCAGCCAGCTGACCGCGAGCATGGTGTTGGCCTCGGTGAAGACCAGGTAGGAGGCGGCGGTGAGCTGGATGCCGTTGCCCAGGTTGGTGATGAAGGTCGCGGGGATGAGCAGTCGTTCGGCCCGATTGGGACGGGCCGGGGCGATCGTGGACACAGTGCTCCTCGGAGGTCAGGCTCGGATGTCGGCCGGCTCGGCCACGGGCGCGAAGGCCCCGACCGCGGTGGACAGGAGGGGGAGTCGCAGCGGAGCAACGGGGTCGGTCGGGAAGGCACCGGCCGGCAGGCTCAGATCGGCGCCGGCCCGTTCGGCACGGGCCGCGAGGTCGACGAGCAGCGGAGCGGCGCACGCGGTCAACGTCCGGACGGCGAGAACCAGGTCACCGAGGTCGCTCGGGACGCCCACCGCCACCCGGTCCGCCTGCTTCAGCAGCCGGTCGAGGTGCACGACGATCAGGTCCGCGGCCCGGTGGAGGCTGAAGCTCTCCAGCTCGTAGTGGGAGCGGAACCGCTCGACGACGATTCCCGCCTCCTGCGCACCGGTCCCGGAGACCGGCAGCAGCGCGTCCGCCGGAACGCCCGCGAGCAGCTGGTCCAGCCGGCCCGCGAGGTGGTTCCACGGATCGACCAGCCGGGAGCTGGAGAGGCCGTCGAGCGCCTCCCGGCTGAAGTTCGTCCGGGAGTGCTCCGGCGCGGTGAGCGCCAGGTAGAAGCGCACCAGGTCGCGCGGTACCTCGGCCACCAGATCGGCGGCCCAGACCACGTGGCCTTTGCTTGTCGAGAACTTCTGGTTCTCCAGTTCGTAGAACTCGTTCGACACGATGGCGTGCGGCTCGACGTACCGGTCGCCGTGCGCCATCAGCAGGGCCAGGTGCGTCATGCCCCAGAAGTAGACGTTGTCGAATCCGAGGAAGTACACGAGGTCGATGCCGTGCTCGGACAGCCAGTGCTCGTCGAAGCGGTCGGTGTGCTCACCGAGCTGCTCGGCCGCGTACCAGGTGCAGTACATCGAGGCGGCCATGCCCTCGGCCCAGGCGTTGAGGACCTGCCCCGGGGTCTCGGTGAACGGCGCCGGGATGCCCCACGCGGTCGGGTAGGTGATCGGGAAGTCCGGCAGCGGGCGGTCCAGCGCCTCCCGGACGAGCTGCGCGGTGTGCGGGCGCAGCACGTCGCGGTGGCGGACGTAGTAGTCGGCGAGCCGGTCGCGGTACTCCTCCATCGGCAGCACGAGGATCTGCGCCTCGCGGTGGGTGACCACGGCGTCCGGGTCGACGGTGGAGCGGGGGCGCAGCAGTTCGTCGAAGTTGTTGGGGTGTCCGCAGGACTCGCACAGTCCGCCGCGGCTCTCCACGAGGCACACCGGGCAGTCGCCGGCGACCAGGCCCTCCATCAGGTACTCGCCGGTGGCCTCGACGTACGGCAGCAGCACCGTCTTGAGCCGGAAGGCCCCCTCGCTGTGGAGGTCGGTGACGAAGTCGATGACGGTCTGGCGGTAGCCCTTGTCGAAGGGGGCGAAGCCGTCGACGGAGACGCCGGCCGCCTCCAGGGTGGCGCGGATCTGGGTGGCGGAGCGCAGGGCCAGCTCCTCCGGGGTCAGACCGGCGCGGGCGGCGCTGGCGACCACGTAAGTCTGGCTGTCGTCGGTACCGCTGGTGAAGATCACCGGCCGGTCCGACGCCCGCAGGTAGCGTGCGTACACGTCGCCCGCCAGGTAGGGGCCCGCCAGGTGCCCGGTGTGCAGGTCCCCGTTCGGGGTGGGCGGCGGCGCGATGATGACCGTACGGCGTGTCATGCCTGGACTCCTTCGTGGCGGGCTGCGAACCGCTGGGTCATGTCGAGGTCCCACCAAACGCTGTACATCTCGAAGTCCTCGTCGGACTCGTTGATCACGCGGTGGTCGGAGCCGGGGGTGAAGTGGACGATGTCCCCGGTCGTGAAGGGCTTGCGGACACCGCCCGACTCCAGGACGGCGGAGCCGGCGACGGCGATGAAGATCTCGTACTCGTGGTGGGCGTGGGCGGTCGATGCGGTGCCGGGGCGGATCACGCACCAGGACCCTTCGAACGGGGCGTTGAGCTCGGGCCAGGGCAGGAGCCGCTGCGCATCGAGTCCGTTCTCGTGCGTCAGTCCTTCGCGGTGGAGTGGCTGGGTGAGCATGTGCTTCGGTCTCTCCTCGTCGGGCGGGTACGGCGCGTGTGGGGGTGCGCGGGTCTCAGACCGCGCCGGCGAGAGCGAGCTCCCGCACGTCCGGGATCTCCACGGAACGGGTCCGGCGGTGCGCCAGGATGTCCTCGGTGATCTCGGCGGAGCGGCCCGCGAGCACGCTGAGCAGCGAGTCGGCGATGCCGTGGGTGGCCTCGTTGACACCCTGCAGGTAGCAGGCGGCGGTCGCGGGACGGCCGAGGTCGAGCCGGTAGTTGCGGCTCACGTTGATCTCCTCGACACCGATCGACTCCGCGAGGGCCTTGACCGCCCACGGCATCTCGCGGACGAAGCCGGTGCCCAGGAGCACCAGGTCCGTGCGCATCTCCCGCTCGGCGCCCGACTTGCGGTCGACGAGGGTCAGGACGACCTCGTCGCCGTCCATCCGGGCGCCGGTCACGTCCGTCATGGCGTGCATGCCCAGGCGTTCCCGGCCGGTGCGGCGGTCCTGGTAGAACTGCCGGTACAGGCCGTCCAGGGTGGCGGGGGAGAGGCCGCCGTAGTTGGAGCGGTACATCTCGCCGAGGAGCTGCTGGCGGGCCTCGGGCGAGGAGCCGTAGAACTCGTCGATGAAGGACGTGTAGTAGAGCTCGTTGGTGAACTTGCTGCTCTCGTAGCCGTTCAGACCGATGGAGCGCATGATCATCGTCGGCTTGCACTCGGGCAGGTCCCGCAGCGCGGCGCCGAACAGCTCGGCCGCGCTCTGCGCCCCGCCGATCACCGCGACGCGGTGCGGCAGGTCGGCCCGCACCCCGGCGATGCGCTGCGTGTACTGGGTGCTGTGGATGACGCGCTCGGCCGGCAGACCGTCGAACACGGCGGGGACGTGGGCGTCACGGCCCGCACCGATCACGAGGTAGCGGCAGCCGATGGTGTCGCCGTCGGCAAGGGTGACCAGCCAGCCGGCGACCTCGCCGTCGTCGCCCGTCACCGCCTCGACACCGGCGCATTCGCGGCCGTATTCGACCTGCACCGTCTCCAGTTCATTGGCGACCCATTGCAGGTACTCGGATATCTCGCTGCGGTAAGGGACGAAACTCGCCAGGTTGACGAAGGCGTCAAGACGTGCCTGCGAGTGAAGGAAATTGACGAAGGAATATCTGCTGCACGGATTGCGCATGGTGACCAGGTCCTTGAGGAAGGACACCTGGCTGAGCGCGTCGGGCAGCAGCATGCCCCGCTGCCAGACGATGTCCTGCTCGCGCTCGATCAGCAGGGTGTCACCGGCCAGCTCGGGTGCGAGCTCCTCGACGGCGACCGCCAGCGCCAGGTTCGCCGGGCCTGCGCCGACTGCGAGCAGTTCGACATTGCGATGCGCCATGGAAGTACCTCCAGATGGAACAGGTGGACAGGTTCGTACGGTCAGGCAGGACGGTTCGCGTCCTTGCGTTGCCTTCCGGGTGATGACCACATTCCATGGCCGCGGCCGATTGCCCGGAAGCCTTCTCGGCCACGGACAATCAACTCGGCGACGGCCCTCGCGGGCGGGTTGATTGGCCGGTGTTCCCGATTACTTCCGGTCAACTCCGAGCCCCATTTCCATGGGGTCTTGTGATCAGTTGCGTCACACGCATCCGGCTGGCCGAACCATCCCTCGGGCAGCCGGGCTTCCATCGAAACCCCATGAGAAGGAGCCCTCGTGCCGCTCACCGAGCCCATCACCCCTGCCGGCGCGCTCTACCGTTCCGAGAGCCCCACACGGGTCGCCACGCGCCGACGTCTGCTGATGTGCCGGCCCCGGCACTACGACGTCACGTACTCGATCAACCCGTGGATGAATCCGCAGCACGCCACGGACAACGCGCTCGCCGTCAGCCAGTGGGAGGGACTGCGTGACCTGTACCTCGAACTCGGCCACGTGGTCGAGGAGATAGACCCCATCGAGGGCCTGCCCGACATGGTGTTCGCGGCCAACGGCGCCACCGTCGTCGACGGCAAGGTCTACGGGGCCCGGTTCCGGCACGCGGAGCGCACCGCCGAGGGACCCGCGTACCTGCGGTGGCTGGAGGGGCGCGGCTACACCGACTCGCTGTGGCCCGAATTCGTCAACGAGGGCGAGGGCGACATCCTCACCGTCGGCCGCCGCCTGCTGGCCGGTACCGGATTCCGCACGGACCCGCGCTCCCACCTGGAGGCGCAGGAGTTCTTCGGCCTCCCGGTCACCTCGCTGACCTTGGTGAACCCGGAGTACTACCACCTGGACACCGCACTCTCCGTGCTGTCCGAGGACGAGGTCATGTACTACCCGGCCGCCTTCTCCCAGGGCAGCCAGGCCGTACTGCGCGCCATGTTTCCCACGGCGATCTTGGCCACCGCCGAGGACGCCGCCGTCTTCGGCCTCAACGCCTTCTCCGACGGCCGCCACGTGCTCCTGCCGGCCGCGGCCACCGGCCTGCACGCCAAGCTGCGGGCACGCGGCTTCGAGCCGATCGGGGTCGAGCTCTCCGAGCTGCTCAAGGCCGGCGGCAGCGTCAAGTGCTGCACGCTGGAACTGCGCGATCGCTGACCGCGCAACCCTTGCGGCGGCGACGGTGTTCCTACCGTCGCCGCACGGCCCCGGCAGTGGGCCGGGTCGTGACGAACGAAGATCATGACGAACGAAGGAGTCCCGCCATGCCGACCCCCGGTCCGCTCAGCGGTGCCAGCGCCACGGTGGCGATCCATCCCACGCCCTTGGGGCCGCTCGTGCTCGCGGCGACGGACGACGCGCTCGTGCTGTGCTGCTACGGCACCACCGAAGAAGCCGCGGAGCGCCTGGCCCGGGCCGGACTGCGCCCGGCCGGACCGGGGGAGGCGGGCGCCCCGGGACAGAAGGTCCTGGACGAGGCCCGGGAACAGATCGACGCGTACCTGGCCGGTGCGCGCCGGGACTTCACCGTCGCGACGGACCTGCGGCTCGCCACCCCGTTCAGCCGGCGCACCAACCTGATGCTGGCCGAGTTCGTCCCGTACGGGACCACCGCGACCTACGCGGAGCTCGCCCGGGCCCTGAACCGGCCCGGCGCCGCGCGTGCCGTCGGCACGGCACTGGGAACGAATCCGCTGTGCGTGGTGCTGCCCTGCCACCGGATCATCGGCTCCACGGGCAGTCTCAGCGGCTACGCGGGAGGGCTGGAGGCCAAGCGCCATCTGCTCGCCCTCGAAGCCCCGGCCTCACCGGCCGCCTGAATCCGCCCTCCCCGCTGCAGAAAGCAGAGCATGTGAGCGCGTACGAGCCGTCCCAGCTCCCCGGCCTCGAACTGCCCGGCCCGGTCTTCGCCCCACCCGCACCAGGAACCCTCGACTGGACGGGGCTGGCCGCGGAACTGAACTCCGAGGGGGTGGCGGTGACCCCGCCGCTGCTGTCGCCCGAGCAGTGTGCGCAGCTGCGGGAACTCTTCGACCACCCCACGGCCTTCCGCGCCACCGTGACCATGGCGCGGCACCGCTTCGGCGAGGGCCTCTACCGCTACTTCGCCCACCCGCTGCCCGAACTCGTCCAGGACCTGAGGGAGCAGCTGTATCCGCCGCTGGCCCTGATCGCCAACGAGTGGGCGCGGCGCCTGGGGCAGCCGGCCTTCGCCCCGGACCACGAGGGACTGGTCGCGGCCTGCGCGGCCGCCGGACAGCACCGCCCGACCCCGCTCCTGCTCCGGTACGGGCGGGGCGGCTACAACTGTCTGCACCAGGACGTCTACGGTGACCTGACCTTCCCGCTCCAGGTCGCGATCATGCTCGACCGCCCGGACGAGGACTTCACCGGCGGGGAGAGCGTGTTCGTCGAACAGCGCCCGCGCGCCCAGTCCCGCCCGCTCGTCAGGCGGCCGACCCAGGGCCAGGGCCTGATCTTCACGGTCGACCACCGTCCGGTGCGTTCGGTGCGCGGCTGGAGCCGGGTGACGCTGCGGCACGGCGTGAGCGCCGTCCTCAGCGGGCAGCGGCACGTGCTGGGCGTCATCTTCCACGACGCGCGCTAGTTCCGAGGACGACATCTATACCCAACGCCGTTCAGTTAGGGGCGGGGGCTGTTCGTCAAGACCGATGAACGAGGCAGCGGAGCTGCTGTAGAAGAGGTTTGTCCTCCAAGACATCCTCACCACAGGAGCTCCGCTGTTGGAACAGGCTGCCATAACAAGGACGGTCAAGGTAGCGGCCGGGGTGTTCGCGCCTGGCCATATCGGCGAGCTGACCCGGATCGTGCCGTTCGAGATGGTCGATGAAGTGTTGGCGGCGAGCGGGGCCGTTCAGCGGCGGGTCCGGCTGGTACCGGCGCGAGTCACGGTGTACCTACTGCTGGCCGGGGCGTTGTTCGCCGAGCTGGGCTATCGGCAGGTCTTCGACCGATTGTGCGCGGGTCTGGCGGGCCTGGCGCCCACCAGACCGAGCGGCAGCGCGTTACGACAGGCCCGTCAGCGTGTGGGCGCGGCGCCGTTGAAGGCGCTGTTCGACCTGGTGCGTGGCCCGGTGGCCACGACGGCGGCCGCCATGCGGTGGCGCGGGCTGCTGGTGGTGGCGGTCGACGGCACGCTGCTGCCGGTGCCGGACGCCCCGGCGAACCTCGCTGTGTTCTCCAAACAGCGGTGCAATAACGGGGCCGGGGGCTATCCGCAGATCCGGCTGGTGGCGCTGGTGGCCTGCGGGACCCGGGCGGTGATCGGGGCGGCGTTCGGCCCTGCCGGCACCGGCGAGCTGGAGTACGCGGGCCGACTGGCGGGCGATCTGCGTGCCGGCATGCTGCTGCTGGGCGACCGGAACTTCGCTGCCACCGCACTGCTGAACCGCTTCGCCGCCACCGGCGCCGACCTGCTGGTGCGCTGCAAGTCCGGCCGGAGACTGCCACCGGTGGCCCACTGCGGCGACGGCTCATTCCTGGCCCGGCTGGGCGCACTGACCGTGCGGGTCATCGA
The DNA here is from genome assembly GCF_036227605.1 of Streptomyces sp. NBC_01439. Taxonomy (GTDB): domain Bacteria; phylum Actinomycetota; class Actinomycetes; order Streptomycetales; family Streptomycetaceae; genus Streptomyces. The sequence goes on from NZ_CP109487.1 coordinate 4,896,264, forward strand.
CGCCGAGATCAGCATCGCCACTTCCCGAGAGGTCCGCACCGGCCACTACCGGCTGCTGACCACCCTCACCGACCCGTCAACGCACCCGGCCGCCGAGCTCATCCGGCTCTACCACGAACGCTGGGAAATCGAGACTGCCTACGCGGAGCTGAAATCCACGATCCTGGGCGGACGGGTCCTGCGTGCCCGCACCCCGGCCGGGATCGACCAGGAGGTCTGGGCTCTCCTGGTCGCCTACCAGGCTCTGCGGACCGCGATGACGGATGCTACCGACAGCATCCCGGGCACCGACCCGGACCGGGCCGGCTTCACCGTCGCACTGTCCGCCGCCCGTGACCAGCTCGTCCTGGCCGCGGGCATCATCGCCGACACCGTCATCGACCTGGTCGGAGCCATCGGCCGCCACGTGCTGGCCCAGCTCCTGCCCCCACGGCGGGTCCGCACCAAAGACCGCATCGTCAAACGAGCGATCTCCAAATACAACGCCCGCGGACCCGCCATCGACCGGGCCACCTACAAGGCCACCATCAGCATCAACATGCTCACCACGGACCCTTGACGCCACCCAGCCCTGCCCTAACTGAACGGCGTTGCATCTATACCGGGAAGCGGCGGAATCATCCGCTCCGAGGACCCGGTTCCTGCCGCCCCGTTCCAGCGGACCGCCGCGGCGCGCGGTTCCCGCGGGTCAGCGCCGCGTGCCGCGCGCCCGCCCCCCGGCAGAACCGCCGCTCGCGCTGGAGTTCCGCTGGAGTTCCGCCCCACCGGGCTTCCGTACGGTCGCCTTGCGACGGAGCGCCGATCTTGACGGGCCGTCGTGCACCACGGCTGATCGGGCGGTCCAACGTGAGGAGCGGTGGAACATGCAGCACGTCCAGGGCGCACAGGTCTCGACATCAGGGCACGATCCCGGACCCGACGGTCCGGGCCTGTCGCTCAACAGCTCTCAACACCGGCTCATCACCGCGTCCCTGCAATCGCTGGCGCAGGAGATGAACGACATAGCCGAGCAGGCGTCCGCACTGCTCACGACACCGGCGGGCCGTCCGTCCACCGACTCCGAGGTCTTCACCCGGATCGCCCGCAGAACCGTTCCCCGCTGGCACTTCGCGATGCTGAACGACACCGAGCGCAATGACGCCCTGGCCGGCGCCTTGGCCCGTGGCGTGCCGTCCGGAGCGACCGTGCTGGACATCGGCTCGGGGAGCGGGCTGCTCGCCATGGCGGCGGCCCGAGCGGGCGCGGCGCGCGTCATCACCTGCGAGATGAATCCGCTGCTCGCGGAGGTGGCCCGGCAGGTGATCGACGCCCACGGCTTCAGCGACGTCATCACGGTGATCGGAAAGCCGTCGACCGCGCTGGAGATCGGCCGTGACCTCGACGGCCCGGTGGACGTACTGGTTTCGGAGATCGTCGACTGCGGGCTCATCGGCGAGGGCCTGCTGCCGTCGATCCGGCACGCGCGCCGGCACCTGCTGAAGCCCGGCGGGACCATGTTCCCCTCCGCGGCCCGGATCCTCGGCCGGCTGGTCAGCAGCGAGGACATCCTGCGGCTCAACCAGGTCACCACGGCCGGCGGGTTCGACGTCTCGCTGATGAACGCGCTCTCAACCCGGGGCCACCTGCCGGTGCGCCTCGGCACCTGGCCCCACCGGTTCCTGTCCGAGACCACCACGGTCGTCGAGTTCGACCTGGCCGAGGACCCCCTGGAGCCGGGCGAACGCCAGGTCGACCTCACCGCGAGCACCGACGGGGAAGCGCACGCCCTGGTCGTCTGGTTCGAGCTGGACATGGCGGCCGGCACCACGCTGACCAACGCCCCGGAGAACACCACGTCGCACTGGATGCAGGGCTGGGTCCCGCTGGAGAAGTCCGTCCAGGTGAAGGCCGGCGAGGGCGTCCCGCTCCGGCTCCGGTGGAGCGACTTCTCCCTCAGCGTGCACGTCTGACCGACACCGCCGGCGGGCCCACCCCCGTACCGCCGGCCGTACCTCCTGCGCATCCGGACCAAGGAGAACGCAATGAGTCACGCACCGCAGCACGTCCCGTTCGAACTCAGCGGCACCGAACTGCGCGACGCGATCGTGCAGTACGCCACGAACCCGATCTTCCTCGACAACCTGGACTGGCAGAACGACGACAACCCCTACCGCCGCCAGCTGCGCCCGCAGATCCTGCCCCACCTCGACTTCGACAAGGTGCCGGGCCGGGAGAACATCCTCGACTACACGAGCCTGGCCGTACAGCGCCTGCTCACCTCGATCTACGAGGCGGACCTGGTGTTCTTCCCCAAGTCCGGCCTGGAGGGCAAGGAGGAGGACTTCCGCGCGTTCTACAGTCCGGCCAACCGCGCGCTCGGGGAGCGAATACGACCGGCCCTGGAGCGGTACGCCTTCGGTTTCCTCGACGACGAGGTCGAGACGTCCGGAAAGTGGACCAGGGCGAGCCTGGACAGTTACCTCGACTCGCTCGACATGGGCGGCGGCGAGGAGCTGTCACCGATCGAGGCCGCCGTCACCGGCTCCACCGACCCCGCCCGCGCCGCCCGCATGTGGCTGGTGCAGTTCGCACCCGACTTCCTGTCCGAGGCGTCACCGATGATGCGCAACGTCCTCGGCTACTACGGGCCGGTCCAGTCCGAGTGGTTCAAGGTCGTCATCGACGAGTACGGCTACGGCGTGCACGACACCAAGCACAGCACCCTCTTCGAGCGGACCCTGGAGTCCGTCGGCCTGAAGTCCGACCTCCACCGGTACTGGCAGTACTACCTCAACAGCAGCCTGCTGCTGAACAACTACTTCCACTACCTGGGCAAGAACCACGAGCTGTTCTTCCGCTACGTCGGCGCCCTGTTCTACACGGAGAGCTCGCTGGTCGACTTCTGCCGGCGGGCCGACCGCCTGCTGCACGGCGTCTTCGGCGAATCGGTCGACACCACCTACTTCACCGAGCACGTCCACATCGACCAGCACCACGGCCGCATGGCGCGCGAGAAGATCATCGCGCCGCTCATCGAGGCGCACGGCGAGGGGATCATCCCCGAGATCGTCCGGGGCATCGAGGAGTACCGGGTGCTCCTGGAGGTCGCCGACCAGGACTTCGTCGCGCAGATCTCCTGGATGGACGACCAGCCGGAGCTCAAGAAGCTGCACGGCCCCGTCTACGAGGCCCTCAAGGAGGGTCGGGTCCAGGCGCCGGTGGCGCACCTGGTCGAGCCGTTCAACGAGCTGTCGAACACGCACTGCCACGAGGGCGACGAGCTCTGCCACATCGTCTCCGGCACCATGCGCTTCGAGAGCGGGCTCGGCTCGTCACTGACGCTGGAGGCGGGCGAGGGGGTCGTCATCCGGCGCAACCGGCTGCACGGCGCCGACATCCTGTCCGAGGAGTGCGTCTACGAGATCCACTCGGTGGGGGACTACCGCAAATGCCTGTAATGAGCTTCCCCGTCGCGGGGCGGGAGAACTGCGTGGTCGTCGCCGGGACGGCCTACGTGTACGCCACGGTCGACGGCCGCGGCTTCGTGATGAACGCCCAGTGCCCCCACCGCGGCGGCCCGCTCCACCTGGCCGGCGTGACACCGGACGCCGGCCGGCTGATCTGCCCCTGGCACGACCGCAAGACGTCCGCGGCGCGGCTGCGCAACGAGATCCCGGCCGTGCGGACCGGCAACCGGGTCACGGCGGTGTTCCCCGACCGTCCCGCCCGCCCCACGACGGCTCCGGCCGACGTATGCGGCCGCACCAGCCGTGAGTACCGGCCATTGTCGGCCGATCTCGCCCGCCCGGGCGCGGCGGTCTGATCCCATCCCGTTGCACCCGGCGCCGGACGTCCGGCGCCGGGTGCAACGGCCTGCACCGACCCGGTGTTCTACAGGTGGCGGCGCACCGGCAAAAGGCACGACGACGAACGAGGAGTGTGGACCATGGCGTGGGACGGCGAGAAGCCGCTTCTGCTGCTAATCGGAAGCAGCGGTCAGCGCAGCAGGGAGTTCATTCTGCGGACGGTGAGCAGGCGTTACGCGTTATGGCTCCTCCAGCCCGCACCGGTGAGCTGGGAAGAGCCGTACGTCGTGGGCTCCACGATCGTGGACAACACCGAGCCGGACGCACTGACGACGGCCGCCCGGCAGGTGGCCGCCGAGCACACCCTGGCCGGTGTGTTCTGCTACGACGAGGGACTCGTGACCCCCGCCGCGCACGTGGCGCAGGCGCTCGGGCTGCCGGGCAACTCCCCCGAGTCCGTCATCGCCTGCCGGGACAAGGCCGCCACGCGGTCCGCGCTGGAGACGGCCCGGGTACCGCAGCCCGCCTCGATCGGCGTACGGTCCCTGGCCGAGGCCCGGGCTGCGGCGGAGAAGATCGGCTTCCCCGTCGTGCTGAAGCCGCGCGGGCTGGCCGGCGGGATGGGCGTGCGCAAGGCCGACGGCCCCGATGACGTGGAGAGCGCCTACCGGGCGGCCTCCGGCGCCTCCTACCCCGGTGTTCCCGTCTTCGACGTGTCGGTGCTCGTCGAGGAGTTCGCCGACGGCCCCGAGATCAGCGTCGACGCGGTCTTCTTCGACGGGGAGTGCGTTCCGCTCGTCGTCGCCCGCAAGCAGGTCGGTCTGGCTCCCTTCTTCGAGGAGACGGGGCACGAGGTCGACGGGGCCGACCCGCTGCTGACCGATCCCGGGCTGCTGGAGGCGCTGCGGTCCGCGCACGCCGCGTTGGACTTCCACACCGGCGTCAGCCACACCGAGTTCCGCATCACCCCCGGCGGACTGCGCCTGATGGAGGTCAACGCCCGCCTCGGCGGGGACATGATTCCCTACCTCGGGGAGCTGGCCACCGGTGTCGACGTGGCGATGGCGGCGGCGGACACCGCCGCGGGCGTCCGCCCGAACACCGAGGTCCGCCACCGCAGGGCCGCGGCCATCGCCTTCCTGTACCCGGACCAGGACATCGAGATCGACGCCGTGACCGTCCACGAGGACCGCTTCCCGGCCGGTGTCCACAGCGCCGACGCGATGGCGGGTCCCGGCGCGGTACTGCGCCTGCCGCCGCGCGGCTACATCTCCCGCTACGCCCGCGTGATCGCCCTCGCCGACTCGGTCGAGCAGGCCCGCGCCGCCCTGTTGAGCGCCCCCGAGATCGTGGAGCTCGACTCCCGCCCGGCGGAGGTACCCGCTCCGTGACGAACACCGGACACGACTCTCCGGACGGCCGCAAGGCCGCCCGGCCGTCCGTCGTACAGACCCTGCGCGGGATCCCGGGACCGATCTGGCTGGTCCTGGCCGGCATGCTGATCAACCGGCTGGGCAATTTCCTCCAGATCTACCTGGTGCTCTACCTGACCGACAAGGGCTTCAGCACCTCCGCGGCCGCCTTCGCCCTCGGTGCGTACGGGGTGGGCTCGGTCGTCGGCGTCCTGGCGGGCGGCTCGATCTCGGACCGGGTCGGCTACGCGTGGACCATCGTCGGCTCCATGGCCCTCGCCGGTCTGCTCACCCTGAGTCTGGTCTTCCTCGACAGCCTGCCCATGGTGATCACGGTGGCCGCGGTGATCGGCATCGCCGCCCAGGCCTACCGGCCCGCCTCCTCGGCGCTGCTGGTGGAGGCCACCCCCGAGGAACACCACGTGATGGTGTTCGCGGTCTACCGCATGGCGTTCAACCTCGGCACCACCGCGGGCCCGCTGCTCGGCGCCCTGCTCATCAGCTACTCATACAACCTGATGTTCTACATCGACGCGGTGACGTCGGTCGGCTTCGCCCTCTTCGCCCTGGTCCTGGTGAAGACCGGCCAGGCCACCGCTCCCGGCGCCCGGGACCAGCAGGCCGACGGCGCTTCGTACCTGGCCGTGCTCCGCGACCGGCGCTACCTGCTGTTCCTCCTGGCGCTGTTCCTCAACGCCGTCGTCTACATCCAGCACACCTCCGCGCTGCCGCTCCAGCTCAAGGCGGACGGCCACGGACCGACCTTCTACTCCACCCTGCTCTCGCTGAACGCGGCCATGGTCATCTGCCTGGAACTGCTGTTCACCAAGTACGTGCAGCACCTGCCGGGTCGGTTCGCCGTCGCGCTGGGCGTCGGCCTGGTCGGCGTCGGCATGAACCTGTACGTGGCCGGTCCCGGCATGGCCGTGTTCGTGATCGCGACGGTGGTGTGGACGGTCGGCGAGATGATCGGCACCCCGACCGCCTCCGCCTGGCCCGGCAAGGTCGCCCCCGCACACCTGCGGGGCCGCTACATCGCGGCCTCCGCCTTCCCGATGCAGATCGGCTACGCCGTGGGCCCGGTGATCGGCATCGCGGCCTGGCAGGCCTCGGCCGCCTCCGTGTGGTGGCTGTGCGGAGTGCTGACCGCCGTCGCCGTCGTCGTCACCCTGATCGGCATGGCCGAACCCTCCGCCGACGGGAAGCGGCGTACCGCGGACGCCGATCCGGCGGCCGCCCCGGCACCCGCCGAAACACCCTGAGCCCCCTCCCCCGTGCCGCGGTTGCCCGGCACGCCGTGATCCGGAAGTGAGCGAAGCTGCCCATGGCCTACGCAGACGGCATCGAGAATTTCGTGAAGACGGTCGACGGCGCCCTGCCGCCGGACTTCTACACCTACCCCGTCGAACGACAGCGCGCCCTGTACGACGGGCTGACCGAGGTCCTCCCGATCCCCGTGCCCGAGGGCGTCAGCCACCGGGACGCGAGCGTCACCCACGGCGGGCGGACCGCCCGCATCCGCATCTACCAGCCGGCCCGGCGCACGGGCGACGCCGTGCTGTTCTACATACGCGGCGGCGGCTTCGTCATCGGCTCCCTCCACAGCCACCACAGCCTGGTCGCCGAACTCGCGCACCGCACCGGCCTGGTGGCGATCGCCCTCGACTTCGGCATGGCCCCGGAAAACCCGCACCCCGGCCCGCTGGAGGACTGTTACGCCGGACTGTGCGGCACCCTGGCCGACCTGCCCGCCCTCGGGCTCGACGGCATCGACCCCGAGGGCGCGGTGCTCTGCGGCGAGAGCTCCGGAGCCAACATGGCCGTCGTCCTCTCGATGATCGCCCGCGACCGGGGCGGCCCCCGGCTGCGCGGCCAGGCGGTGATCAGCCCGGTGCTCGACTTCACCCGGTGGCGGCACGGCGGCGAGGACGCGCCCCTGCTCTCCGGCGGGGAGATGGAGTTCTACACCGCCTGCTACTGCCCGGAGCCCGGGCAGGCGGAACTCCCGTACGTCTCGCCGCTGCTCACCGGCACCTTCCACGACCTGCCGCCGGCCTACGTCGTGGGCTGCGAAATGGACTCGCTGCGCGTGGACGCCGAGAAGTACACCACCCGGCTGCAACAGAACGGCACACCGGTGACGTACGTGATGGAGGAGGGGATGGTGCACGCCCCGGTGCGCGCCCGCCGGATCAGTGCGCCGGCCGGGGAGTTCTTCGCCCGCTACTGCGACGCCGTGGCCGCCCTGGCGGCCGGAGAGGCGGCCGGCCGTGACGAGCGCTGAGCGGACCCCGGACGCACCGCAGGGCCCCTGCGTGATCGTCGACCCGTACTCCTCGGGGGCGCTGTTCGCACAGACGCTCGCCGACCACGGCGTCCCGGTGGTGGCGGTGGTCACCGGCCCCCGGCCGCCGGAGGCCTACGCCTCCTCCTACCAGCCGCAGGACTTCCCCGAGATCATCGTCTACGAGGGCGACCTGGAGGCCGTCGCGCAGCGGCTGCGGGCGCTGGACCCGCGCTGTGTCGTGGCGGGCTGCGAGTCCGGGGTGGAACTGGCCGAACGGCTCGCACCGCTCGTGACGCCCGAGCGGTGCAACGTACCCGAACTCGCCGATGCCCGCAGGGACAAGAGCGCCATGGCGGCCGCCGCCCTGGCGGCGGGCCTGCCGGTCATCCCGCAGATCTGCACCGCCGACGCCGACGAGGTGGCGGCCTGGCTGGAGCGCGAGGGCCTGGCCGGGGCGGACCTGGTCGTCAAACCGCCCAAGAGCGCCAGCACGGACGGCGTGATCAAGCTGACCGGCGGAGAGGACTGGCGGAGCGTGTTCGCGCGCCAGCTCGGCCGGGTCAACCAGTTCGGCGAGGTCGACGACCGGCTCCTGGTCCAGAAGTTCGTCACCGGCACCGAATACGTGATCGACACCTTCAGCCACGACGGCAAGCACGCCGTGGTCGACGTGTGCGCCTACCGCAAGGTCGACAACGGTCCGCACATGGCCGTCTACGACACCATGCGCTGGCTCCCCCCGGACGATCCGGCCCTGCCCGGCCTCACGGAGTACGTCTTCGGCGTCCTGGACGCGGTGGGTCTGCGCTTCGGCTCAGCCCATGTCGAAGTGATGGGCACCGCGGAGGGACCGCTGCTCATCGAGCTCGGTGCCCGGCCGCACGGCGGCGGCCAGCCGCGGTTCAACCGCAACGCCACCGGCGACAGCCAGATCGACCGGACCGTGCGCTGGCTGACCGGGGGCGAACTCCCGCAGGGCTACGAGCTGCTCGTCCACCAGATGTGCGTCTTCCACATCGCGCCCCGCTCCGGAACCGTCCGCGGCACGGCCGCCCTCGACGTCGTCCGCGACCTGCCCAGCCACCACTTCTCGATCCAGAACCTGGCCGACGGCGATCACGTCCCCGCCACCCGGGACCTGGTCGACAGCCTCAACTTCGGATTCGTGATCCTCGCCCACCCCGACGCCGAGCAGATCCAGCGGGACTACGAGGCCGTCCGGGCCGCGGAGCGCCTGCTTTCCATCGAGGAGCAGCGATCAACACCGCCGCCTTCCTGATCAGTTCCCTGGTGGTGATCATGACGCCCGGGCCCGATCTCGTCATGATCACCAACCTGGTGCTGAACGGCTCCCTGCGGGTGGCCACCGCCGCCGCGCTCGGCATGATCACCGCGGGGGCCGTCCAGGCCGGGCTCGGCGCGGCCGGGCTGGCCGCGCTCCTCGCGGCGAGCCCGGGGCTCTTCGCCGCCTTCCGCTGGGCCGGCGCGGTCGTACTGCTCGGCTGGGCCGTGCTCGCCCTGCGGCGGGCCACCGGCCGAGCCGGCACCGGCGCCCCGGCGCCGCCGCCGAAGGCCACGGTCGCGGTCCCCGCGCACGCGACGGGTCAACCGCCCGCCGGCCCCCCTGTACCCGGAAGGGCAGCCGGCAACGCCGGCCCCTCGGTGCGCCAGGCCTTCGGGCAGGGCCTGCTGTGCACCGGGTCCAATCCCAAGGTGGGCATCTTCCTGATGGCCTTCCTGCCCCAGTTCGTGCCCGCGGGCACCGCCCCCGAGATCGGCGTCCCGCTGCTGGCCGCCTGCTACCTGGCCCTGGGGCTGCTCTGGCTCCTCATCTGGATGAGGCTGGTCCACCGGCTCGCCCCGCACCTGCGGTCCCCGCGGGTGCTACGGATCACCGACGGCCTCACCGCCGTCGTGTTCGGGCTCTTCGCCGTCCGGCTGGCACTCGGCGGGTGACCCGGCCGCCCGCCCGTGCCCCGCTGCGGTCACACCGACCGCAGCGGGCACTGCGCGTCCTCCCGCAGCGCCAGTCCGCGCGCGTAGCGCAGCAACGGAGCGGGGAGGGAGAACCGGTGGGGCGCGCACTCCCGGAGCAGGCTCACGCCGACGAGCCGGCGCAGTGCGCGCGTCGCCTCCAGCGTGGTCGTGCCCGCCAGGTCCGCCATGGCGTAGCTGCTGACGAGCCGTCCCTCGGTCCGCGCGAACAGCCGGAACCACCGGCGCAGGGGCTCCGGCAGGGCCGCGTAGGAGAGTTCGAACGCCGCGTTGACCGCGGTGAACAGGTCGTCCGTCTCGACCGGCAGCTCCCGGAACGCCCCGGCCTCCTGCAACTCCACGCAGAGCTGGGCGACCCCGACCCGGGGATGCTCCTCCAGACGGGCCGCGAGCAGCCGGATCGCCAGTGGCAGACCTCCGCACCGCCGGTTCAGCGCCCGCGCGGCCAGCGGTTCGGCGTCCACCCGCCCGCTGCGCAGCAGCCGGGACAGCAGGGTGAGCGCCTCGTCCTCCCCGAGCACGTCGAGGTCGAGCCGCAGCACACCGTCCCGGGCCACCAGTCCCGGCAGGGTGTCGCGGCTGGTGACGAGGACCGCACAGCCGGCCGCGCCCGGAACGAGCGGCCGGATCTGGCTCTCCTCGCGGGCGTTGTCCAACACGATCAGCATCCGCCGGTCCGACAGCAGGGTGCGGTACAGGTTCGCGGCTTCGTCGAGGGACCGGGGGAGCTCCGCGTCGGGGACGCCCAGGGCGCGCAGGAACGAGGCGAGGGCCTCCTGCGGGTGCAGCGCCCGCCGGTCGGCGTACCCGTGCAGGTCCACGTACAGCTGCCCGTCGGGAAAGCGTTCGCGCACCCGGTGCGCCCAGCGCACGGCCAGTGCCGTCTTGCCCACCCCGGGAAAACCGGTGACCAGCACGGCCGGAACCTGCCCGACCCGCTCGCCGGTGGGCAGGAGCAGCCGGTCCAGCCGTTTCAACTCGGCGGCGCGGCCGACGAAGCCCGTGCTCGCCGCCGGCGTCTGCGACGGCCGGGGCCTCGGCGGGGGCGCGACCGGCCGGGCCGGGGGCGCGGCCGGCACGTCGAACGCGGCCCACGCGGCCGCCGGTCCCGTCCGCGGCCACGGCAGCTGCTGGTGCAGGATCCGCAGGTGAGCGCGGCGCAGTTCGTCGCCCGGCTGGACGCCGAGCTCCCGGTCGAGCCCGCGGGCCACCTCGGAGTAGGTCTTCAAGGCCTCCCGCTGCTCCCCGCAGCTGGCCAGCACCAGCATCAGCCGGGCCTGGAGTCCTTCGTGCAGCGGTTCCTCCTCCGTGGCACCGCGCAGGGCCCCCAGCACCCGCTCGGGCCGCCGCACCTGCAGGGAGAGGTCCGTGTAGAGCAGCAGGCTCTCGACCCGCTGCCGGGCGGCCGCCATGGCGGCGGGATGGTGCGGCAGCAGCGGCTCGCCGGCCAGCAGCGGGCCGCGCCAGCAGCCGTAGGCGCGTTCGGCCAGCTCGTGGGCGGCTTCCGCGTCCCCGGCCCCGTGCGCCTGCCGCGCCCGTGCCCACAGGTCCTGAAACTGGGTCAGGTCGACCTGGTCGCGCTCCAGTTCCAGCACGTACCCCGTGTGCGTGCGCGCCAGGAACGAGGGGGCCGGTGTCCCCGCCTGGGCACCGGGGAGCAACAGCACCCGGCGTGCCTGGCTGACGTAGGTGTGCACGAGGTTCTGGTACGAACGCGGCGGGTCCTTCGGCCACAGCGCGTGCGTGATCTCCCCCAGTCCGGCCGCCTCGGGGTACCGCAGGGCGAGCAGGGCCAGCAGGCGCCGCACCTTGGCCGCGTGGATGTGGGCCTCGACACCGCGGTAGCGGACGGACAGCGGGCCGAGGATGCCGATGTGGAGCCGCTGGCTCCCCGGGCGTACGACCTCACGCGCGGGCGGCGCCAACTGCCGTGCGGTGTCCGCGTCGAGACCCAGCACGCGGGCCAACAGCCGCACGGTCCGCGTCTGGGGCCGGTGCACCCGGCCGTGCTCGATGTCCCGCAGGACCCGCACGCTCACCCCGGCGCGTTCCGCCAGCTCGCGCTGTGTCAGTCCCTCCCGTCCCCGGAACGAGAGCAGTCGTTCGCCGAACGACCAGCTGCCGCCGCCTAAGTCTTCGTCCGCGGTCGGGGTGCCGCGGACGGGGTTCCCCATCATGTCCGGAATGCGGGTACGGCCGAAAGGAATACAGGAAGTAAACGTCTTGTGAATCGTTTTTCCATTGCCGTGGGCAGAACGGTCGCCACCACGCCTCCCCCGAGACCTCGCCGGATCTTGAGCTAAGAACCGTGAGCGACCCAGCCGAGCGCCACAGCTCGTCCGCAACTCTAGCTTCGCGGTGCGACCACTGGTCAAGGGGCTCAGCCCCCTTTGTTCCGCAGCGACCGCATCGCACCCCTTGTTACCTCCGGCTTTCGCAACCCCGCGAATATCGGCCAGCTGGCGGGAAATAGTCGATCCCCTCATGGTCCACGGGAGTGTGATCTCCGACGGACCCGGGAAGATCAATCCGGAGCGTCCGATATGCGGATGACATAAAGGGAACTGGATATCACGCCGAATACGAATGGCGGGCAAAGCAAAAGGATTCTCGCGTGAGGTGCAACGTTCTCAAGCGGGCCGGTGTTCACAAGGGGGATGGACGAGACGACCCTGCCACTGACGGAACTGCTCGCGACCGACCTGGACGACGGGTTCACCGAACTCGTACGCACCCAGGCCAGTACCGTGCGCGCCGTCCTGCTGCGTCTGTCCGGCTCCGCGCGGGACGCCGACGACCTGGGCCAGGAAACGTTCCTGCGCGCCTACTCCGCCCTGCGCGACTACCCGCCCGAGCGCCGCGGGCAGCTCCAGCCGCGCGCCTGGCTGTTGACCATCGCCGCGAACGTGTGGCGCAACCACGTCCGCACCCTGAGCCGGCGGCCCGGCGTCGCCGACGGCATCGAAGTCACGGCCGTCGAACTCCCGGACGGCTCCCCCGGGCCGGAACAGCTCGCGCTCGACGGGGCCCGCCGGGCCCGGCTGGTGGCCGCTCTGTCCGGCCTCCCGGACCACCACCGACTGCCCGTGGTCCTGCGGCACATCGGCGAGCTGAGCTACCAGGAGGTGGCCGGGATCCTGGACTGCCCGGTCGGCACGGTGAAGGCCCAGGTGTCGCGGGGCCTGGCCGCCCTGCGCGCGGAGCCCGGCCTGGCCGCCGACCTCGCGACGTACGAAGCGGCCGGGGCGCCGGCCGGGGGAACGACGGCGAAGACGGCACACGAACCGGCCCGGAAGGAAAGGAAGGAGGCGACGGAATGAGACTGCCGGACGAGTTGGACACGTTGCGCGAGGCGGCACCCGCGGGGTTCGCGGCGCGCGTGCTGGACCGCGTGGGCGTTCCGGCACATCGCTACGACTGCTACGTGCGGGCCGACTCCCCGGTCGGCCCCCTCTACGTCGCCCACGGGCGGGGCGCGGTGACCGGCGCCGCCGCCACCGACTGGTACGACGACGACCGGGCGTTCGAGGACTCCTACCGGGCCCGGACCGGGCGGTCGGTGCTCTCCGGGATCAAGCCCCCGCCGGGTCTGGCACGGGCCCTGCGCGGCCGGGACCGGACCCTGCGCTACGCGTTCGGGCCGCTCGCCAACGAACAGCGCGCCGTCCTGCAAGCCACCCGGGCCATCCCGTTCGGGCAGCTCCGTCCGGCGGCCTGGCTGGCCCGCGAAGCCGGAATGCCGGGTCTCGCACCCGAGACGGTCGTGGCGGCCGTCCGGGCCAATCCCGTCCCCGTGCTCGTGCCCGCGCACCGGCTGTGCACGGACGACGGGCTCCCGGCGGACTGCGGGCTGCCGGCCGGGTTCGAACGGCGGCTGCGCGAGTGGGAGGGGGTGGACGCCGAGCGGGTGGAACGGTTCGTGCGGGCCGGCGCCCGGTTCCTGGGCAGCGGCACCACACGGATCTTCTGCTACCCGACGTGCGCGCACGCGCGCCGCATCACCACCCGCCACGAGGTGCCCTTCACCTCGGCCGACGAGGCGTCCGCCGCCGGGTTCCGGGGCTGCCTCAGCTGCCGGCCGGCCGTCGTCTGACCCCCATCGACGGGCATGAAAAATGCCCTCCGAGGCTGCGTTTCCGCAGGTCGGAGGGCATTTACTAGGTGGAGCCTAGGAGATTCGAACTCCTGACATCTGCCTTGCAAAGGCAGCGCTCTACCAACTGAGCTAAGGCCCCATGGAACTGGACGCACCCGTCCCGTCCGGGAGGTGTGGTCGTTCCGCAGAACAGAGTACCGGGTGTACCCCCTCATCTCGCAAAATGATAGGGACTCCCGCCGTGCGACCACTCTCCGTAAGATGCTGGCGAGGTTCGCACCAGCGAAGGGGAGAGGTAAGAGTGGACGCAGTACAACAAGAGGCCACGGCCAGAGCCAGAGAGCTTCAGCGCAGTTGGTACGGGGAGCCGCTGGGAGCGCTCTTCCGCCGGCTCATAGATGACCTCGGCTTGAACCAGGCCCGCCTCGCTGCCGTCCTCGGACTGTCGGCGCCCATGCTGTCCCAGCTGATGAGCGGCCAGCGCGCCAAGATCGGGAACCCGGCCGTGGTCCAGCGCGTCCAGGCCCTCCAGGATCTCGCCGGCCAGGTGGCCGACGGAAGCGTCAGCGCGGGGGAGGCCACCGACCGGATGGACGAGATCAAGAGGACCCAGGGGGGCTCCGTCCTCAGCAACAGCGGTCAGACCACCACCAGTTCCGGCGCGCCCACGGTCAAGCGGGTCGTCCGCGAGATCCAGTCGCTGCTGCGCTCGGTCTCCGCGGCCGGCGACATCATCGACGCGGCGAACACCCTCGCCCCCAGCCACCCGGAACTGGCAGAGTTCCTCCGGGTGTACGGCGCGGGCCGCACCGCCGACGCGGTCGCCCACTACGAGGCCCACCAGAACTGACACGCACGGGGCGTACGACGAACGACGGGTGACGGGGGACGGGCGCAGCGATGGGTGAGGTCTTCGCCGGTCGGTACGAGCTGATCGATCCGATCGGACGCGGTGGCGCGGGTGCCGTGTGGCGGGCCTGGGACCACCGCCGCCGACGCTACGTGGCCGCGAAGGTCCTCCTGCAGAGCGACGCCCACACGCTCCTGCGGTTCGTACGGGAGCAGGCGCTGCGGATCGACCATCCGCACGTACTGGCTCCGGCCAGCTGGGCGGCCGACGACGACAAGGTCCTGTTCACCATGGACCTGGTCGGCGGCGGCTCGCTCGGCCATGTGATCGGGGACTACGGGCCCCTGCCGCCCCGGTTCGTGTGCGCCCTGCTCGACCAACTGCTGTCGGGGCTCGCGGCGGTGCACGCCGAAGGCGTGGTGCACCGCGACATCAAACCGGCCAACATCTTGATGGAGGCCACCGGAACCGGGCGGCCGCACCTGCGGCTGTCCGACTTCGGCATCTCCATGCGCAAGGGCGAGCCCAGGCTGACCGAGACCGACCTCGTGGTCGGCACGCCGGGCTATTTCGCCCCCGAACAACTCCTGGGCGCCGAGCCCGACTTCCCCGCCGACCTCTTCGCCGTGGGGCTGGTCGCCCTGTACCTCCTCCAGGGCCGCAAGCCCGACTCCCGGGCACTGGTGGAGCACTTCTTCGCGCAGGGCACCCCGGGCGCCCCCGAAGGCGTTCCCGCACCGCTCTGGGACGTCATCGCCGGTCTCCTGCAGCCGGACCCCCAGAGCCGGTTCCGGACGGCCACAGGGGCGCGCAAGGCCCTTGCCGAGGCCGTGGAGCTGATGCCCCCGCCCGCCCCGGACGAGGAACCGGTGGAGGTGTTCGACCAACTGGGCCCGCTGCCGCCCGGATTCGGCCCGCAGGGGCCGCCGGACACGGCACCCGGGACCCCGCAGGCCCCCGCCGCCGAGGCCCCGGCGCCTGCGGCTGCCGCCTCCGTGACCGTGCCCGCGGAGCCGGTCCGGACCGACCCGCGCACCACGGCGCGGACCGCTCCGGCGGCCCGGCCCGCGCCGCCGGCCCCGTATCCGGCCGCTGCCGCCGTCCCGGCCTCCCCCGCCGTCCCGTCCCAGGTGCCCTCGTACGGCCCCTCGGAGACGGGCAGCTTCCACCTGCCGCCGCCGGCTGCGCCGGCCCCCTCGGCCCCCGCCGGGGCGCCGGTCCGGGCGGGCGGCGGGATCGCCCCGCCCCCGGCGAAAGCGGTGGCCTCCCTGCTCGCCGCGGCGCTGCTCTGCTTCGCCGTGGGCGTCTGGGCCCTCACGCAGCTGTAGCACCGCGCCGCCGCCCGAGCAGCGTCCAACCGCCCAGCACCAGCAGCAGGACCGTCCCGGTGCCGAATCCGGCCCCCGCCACGATCCGCATCGCGGAGTGCCGCTCGGCGGCCTCGGCGGCTTCCGGTGCGGTGAGTCCCTCCTTGGCCGCGGCCCGGTCCTCGTCGCCCACCCCGAAGCCTTCCGCGGCCGGACCCTCCGTGTACGCGGGTGCCTTGGCCGGCGTACCGGTGACGTCCAGCCGCAGGGTCAGCGGCACGGGCGCCGCGTCCTCGGTGAAGTCGGCGACCTTCGCGCCCATGGTCACCGCCACGTAGTACCAGCCCGCGACGGAGACGGGCTGCACGCTCGATGCGCCCGCGAAACGGTTCTCGTACGTGACGGGCGGGGTCTTCTCCAGGGTGATCCCGGCCTGCTTGCCGTCGTACGAGGTGTCCTTGTCGGAGATCAGGCCCCGGTAGGGGCTGTAGAGGGCGACGGTGAGTCCGCCCGACGCCGATCCGTAGTTCTTCGTCATCTTGGCGGCAGCCAGCTCGGCGCCGAGGCCGAGCTGCTGCCCCCAGTCCAGGGGGACCCGGTAGAAGCGGGTCTGCCCGGGCCGCATCTCGTCGCGCCACACGCCGGCGCCGAGGGCGCGGGCGTCGTTGAAGCCGGTGCCGCCACTGCGGGGCACCGCCTCGGTACCGGGCAGCACGGGGGCGCCCGAGGGCCAGCCGCTGGGCGCGGCCGTGGGGGCGCCCGGGCCACGGCCGGGCTCCCGCTGGACCTTGATCTCCAGCGGCCAGGGGCTCTGGTCGTAGCCCTTGGCCGAGGTCCGCGTGACCTTGGCGTAGTACACGCCCGCGGGCGCGCAGTCCTCGTCCTCGGCGCCCCGGCGGACACCGGCGGCGCCGATCGGGTAGGGGTCGTAGCCGAAGTTCGCCCGGCCGCCGCTCCGGGGGCAGGAACGCCCGGCGGTGGTCATGATCTCCACGTCGATGCCGTCGCCGCCGGAGACCTTCGCGCCCGCCGCGGGACGGACCACGGCGGAGACGTAGACGTCGGACCCGTCCTGGTCGAGGACGAGCCGGTACACGCGTTCCCCCGGCCCGAGCGTGTCCCGGTAGACGTTCCCGGCCTCGATCTTCGGGGCGTCGGCCGTGGAGGGCTTACCCTCGATCGACTTGGCACCGTCCGCGGCCCGGTAGGTCGGCAGCGGTCCCGGCGCGGCCCCGTCGGCGTACGCGACCCCCGGCGCTCCCGCGACCATGCTCAGGGCCGCCGCCCACGCCGTCGTCCGTCCCCGAACCATCACGCCCACCCCGAGTTTGCTTGCGCAAGCCAAATCTTTACATAACGGAAGTTTTCGTCACAGAGCAGCACAAAGCCCCGGCAGCAGCGGCAGCCGGGGCTTCATGGGATCAGCCTTGGGTCTCACACACCGGAACCAGAGGGCACGGAGTCAGTTGCCTCCGTCCACAGGTCCTGCTCGGCGCGGTCCGCCTGGATCTGGCGGTACACGAGGAGCCCGCCGATGGCGGCCAGTGCGACCAGGAGCAGCTTCTTCACCGCGCGACCTCGTCTTTCGTTGACGTAGGGGACTTCTGGCGCCCAACAATACACACCGACCGATACCGATCGGTGACCTGGCGGTCCACCAACTGGCCCAACGACGAAGACCCCCAGGCCTTGGCCTGGGGGTCTTCGACACTGTGGGGCTAACAGGATTTGAACCTGTGGCCTCATCCTTATCAGGGATGCGCTCTAACCAACTGAGCTATAGCCCCATCCGCGCTGCGCGCTGACTCCTGAAGGTTAGCGCACAGACCCGGTCAGGCCAAAATCCGTTGTGCGGGGGCGTCTGCGCAGGTCATCCGACCCGTCACGGGCGCCCGGCACAGGGCCTACTCGTCCTCGGCGAGGGTGAGCTCCACACCGCCGACGAAGCCCGCCGACAGGTTGTAGATGAACGCGCCCAGCGTCGCCAGTGCCGTCGCCAGCACCACGTCGATCACCGCGATGACCGACGTGAAGATCAGAACGCGCGGCAGCGACAGGAACGACTGGAGGTCGAAGCCGTTGCCCTCGTTCGAACCGGTCGCCTCGCTGATCGTGCCGCCGACGGTCGAGAAGACGCCCATCGCGTCCATGACCATCCACAGCACGGCCGCCGCCACGATCGTGCAGATGCCGAGCGCGATCGACAGCAGGAAGCTGACCTTCATGACCGACCACGGGTCGGCCTTGGCCACCCGCAGCCGCGCCTTGCGGGTGCGGGGGGCCGTACGGACCCCCGCACGCGGCTTGCGCTGCGCGCCCGCCCCCGCGCCGCCCTGCGCCGTCCCGGGGCCCGAAGGCGCCGGGTAGGCCTGCGGCGGGTGGTACGGCTGTGCGGGCTTGTCCTGGCCGGCGTCCGCGCCGACCGACGACTTCGGACCTCGAGTGTCCGTCACGGTTCCCCCCTGGGAGTCCGCGGCAGGGCCACGGGCACCGTTCGCTCCAGTCTTGGCCGGTCCGGCGCCCGTGGCTCCACTCACGACTTACTCCTCGTGCTCCCCGGCCGAGGGCTGCGTGCCCTCGGCTGCCTCGGCGACCTGTCCGTCGGCCACCTCGGTGTCGTTCTCGTCGGCCTCGACCTCGTCAGCTTCCTGACCGGCCTCGGCGTTGCGGGCGATGCCGACCACGGCATCGCGCTTGCCCAGGTTGATCAGCTGGACGCCCATGGTGTCACGGCCGGTCTCCCTGACTTCGTTGACGCGCGTGCGAATCACACCACCGCCGAGCGTGATGGCGAGAATCTCGTCGCTCTCGTCGACCACGAGCGCTCCGACGAGCGAGCCGCGGTCCTCCACGATCTTGGCGGCCTTGATGCCCAGACCGCCACGGCCCTGGACGCGGTACTCGTCGACCGGCGTCCGCTTGGCGTAGCCGCCGTCGGTCGCGGTGAAGACGAACGTACCCGGCCTCACCACGTTCATGGACAGCAGTTCGTCACCTTCACGGAAACTCATGCCCTTCACGCCCGAGGTGGCGCGGCCCATCGGGCGCAGCGCGTCGTCGGTCGCCGTGAAGCGGATCGACTGCGCCTTCTTGCTGATCAGCAGCAGGTCGTCCTCGGCGGACACCAGCTCCGCACCGATCAGCTCGTCAGCAGTGCCCTCGGCACCGTCGGCGCCGGTCTCCCGGAGGTTGATGGCGATGACGCCGCCCGAGCGGGGCGAGTCGTAGTCCTTGAGCGCCGTCTTCTTCACGAGGCCGCCCTTGGTGGCCAGGATCAGGTAGGGCGCCGCCTCGTAGTCGCGGATCGCGAGGATCTGGGCGATCTTCTCGTCCGGCTGGAAGGCCAGCAGGTTCGCGACGTGCTGCCCGCGGGCGTCACGGCCGGCGTCCGGCAGCTCGTACGCCTTGGACCGGTAGACGCGGCCCTTGTTCGTGAAGAACAGCAGCCAGTGGTGCGTGGTGGACACGAAGAAGTGGTCGACCAGGTCGTCCTGCTTCAGCTTGGTGCCGCGCACGCCCTTGCCGCCGCGCTTCTGCGAGCGGTAGTCCTCGGTCTTGGTGCGCTTGACGTAGCCGCCGTGCGTGATCGTGACGACGATGTCCTCTTCGGCGATCAGGTCCTCGATGGACATGTCACCGTCGAAGGGCACCAGCTTGGAACGCCGGTCGTCGCCGAACTTCTCGACGATCGCCGCCAGTTCCTCGCTGACGATGGAGCGCTGGCGCTCCTCCGAGGCCAGGATGGCGTTGTACTCGTTGATCTTGGCCTGGAGCTCGTCGTGCTCGGCGACGATCTTCTGCCGCTCCAGGGCCGCCAGGCGGCGGAGCTGCATCTCCAGGATCGCGTTCGCCTGGATCTCGTCGATCTCCAGGAGGCCCATCAGGCCCTCGCGCGCGATCTCGACCGTGTTGCTGCGCCGGATGAGGGCGATGACCTCGTCGATCGCGTCCAGCGCCTTGAGCAGACCGCGCAGGATGTGGGCGCGCTCCTCCGCCTTGCGCAGGCGGAACTTCGTGCGCCGGACGATGACCTCGATCTGGTGCGTCACCCAGTGACGGATGAACGCGTCGATCGACAGCGTGCGCGGCACGCCGTCCACCAGCGCCAGCATGTTCGCGCCGAAGTTCGTCTGCAGCTCGGTGTGCTTGTAGAGGTTGTTCAGCACGACCTTGGCGACGGCGTCGCGCTTGAGCACGATCACCAGGCGCTGGCCGGTCCGCGACGAGGTCTCGTCACGGACGTCGGCGATGCCGCCGACCTTGCCGTCCTTCACCAGGTCCGCGATCTTCTGCGCGAGGTTGTCGGGGTTGGTCTGGTACGGGAGCTCCGTGACCACCAGGCACTGGCGGTTCTGGATCTCCTCGACCTCCACCACCGCGCGCATCGTGATGGAGCCGCGACCGGTCCGGTACGCCTCCTCGATGCCCTTGCGGCCCACGACCAGGGCGCCCGACGGGAAGTCCGGGCCCTTGATCCGCTCGATCAGCGCGTCCTGGAGCTCCTCGTGCGTGGCCTCCGGGTGCTCCAGCGCCCACTGGGCACCGGCCGCGACCTCGCGGAGGTTGTGCGGCGGAATGTTGGTGGCCATGCCGACCGCGATGCCGGCGCTGCCGTTGACCAGCAGGTTCGGGAAGCGCGCCGGCAGGACGGTGGGCTCCTGGTTGCGGCCGTCGTAGTTGTCCTGGAAGTCGACGGTCTCCTCGTCGATGTCCCGGAGCATCTCCATGGCCAGCGGCATGAGCTTGCACTCGGTGTAGCGCATCGCGGCCGCCGGGTCGTTGCCCGGGGAGCCGAAGTTGCCGTTGGAGTCCACGAGCGGCATGCGCATCGACCACGGCTGGGCCAGGCGGACCAGGGCGTCGTAGATCGAGCTGTCACCGTGCGGGTGGTAGGTGCCCATGACGTCGCCGACGACGCGGGCGCACTTGTAGAAGCCCTTCTCGGGCCGGTAGCCGCCGTCGTACATCGCGTACAGCACGCGGCGGTGCACCGGCTTGAGGCCGTCGCGCACGTCCGGCAGGGCGCGCGAGACGATGACGGACATCGCGTAGTCGAGGTAGGAGCGCTGCATCTCCGTCTCGAGCCCGACGGGCTCGATGCGCAGCACGGGCTGCGCCTCTTCCGCGGGATTCTCTGCGGTGGGGGTGGTTTCGTCGGCCATTGCTGGTCAGAAATCCTTTCAGGCGGCGGTCAGCGGAGCCGACTCAGATGTCGAGGAAGCGGACGTCCTTGGCGTTGCGCTGGATGAAGGAGCGCCGCGCCTCGACGTCCTCACCCATCAGCACCGAGAACAGGTCGTCGGCCTGCGCCGCGTCGTCGAGGGTGACCTGACCGAGGACGCGGTGGTCCACGTCCATGGTGGTGACCCGCAGCTCCTCGGCGTTCATCTCGCCCAGACCCTTGAAGCGCTGGATCGAGTCTTCCTTGATCCGCTTGCCGTTCTGCTTGCCGAGCTCCACCAGCGCATCGCGCTCGCGGTCCGAGTACGCGTACTCAAAGTCGTCCCGGCCCCACTTGATCTTGTAGAGGGGCGGGCGCGACAGGTACACGTGACCGGCCTCGACCAGCGGCCGCATGAAGCGGAAGAGGAAGGTCAGCAGCAGGGTGTTGATGTGCTGACCGTCGACGTCGGCGTCCGCCATCAAGATGATCTTGTGATAGCGGAGCTTCTCGATGTCGAAGTCCTCGTGCACACCGGTGCCGAAGGCGCTGATCAGCGCCTGGACCTCGGTGTTCTGCAGGATCTTGTCGATACGGGCCTTCTCGACGTTCAGGATCTTGCCGCGGATGGGCAGGATGGCCTGGTACATCGGGTTGCGGCCGGACTTCGCGGAGCCACCGGCCGAGTCGCCCTCGACGATGAAGATCTCGCACTTGGTCGGGTCGTTCGACTGGCAGTCGGACAGCTTGCCCGGCAGCGAGGCGCTCTCCAGCAGACCCTTGCGACGGGTGAGGTCACGGGCCTTGCGGGCCGCGACGCGCGCCGTGGCCGCCTGGATCGACTTGCGGATGATGTCCGCGGCCTCGACCGGGTTGCGGTCGAACCAGTCGTTGAGGTGCTCGTGGACGACCTTCTGCACGAAGGTCTTGGCCTCGGTGTTGCCCAGCTTGGTCTTCGTCTGGCCCTCGAACTGGGGCTCGCCCAGCTTGACCGAGATGATCGCCGTCAGACCCTCGCGGATGTCCTCGCCGGCGAGGTTGTCGTCCTTCTCGCGCAGCAGCTTCTTGTCGCGCGCGTAACGGTTCACCAGACCCGTCAGCGCGGCCCGGAAGCCCTCCTCGTGCGTACCGCCCTCGTGCGTGTGGATCGTGTTCGCGAAGGAGTAGACGCCCTCCGTGTACTGCGAGTTCCACTGCATCGCGATCTCGACCGAGAGCATCCGCTCCTTGTCCTCGGCCTCGACGTCGATGACGGTCGGGTGGATGAGCTCGCCCTTGCGCGAGTTGAGGTACTTCACGAAGTCGACGATGCCGCCCTCGTAGTAGTACTTCACCGTGCGCGCCTGGGGCTCGGCCGCGTCCGCGTCCGGGTCGTCGGCGCCCGCGGTGGCCTTCGCCGACTCGCGCTCATCGGTCAGCGACAGGGTCAGGCCCTTGTTGAGGAAGGCCATCTCCTGGAAGCGCCGCGACAGCGTCTCGAAGGAGTACTCGGTCGTCTCGAAGATGTCGCCGTCGGCCCAGAAGGTGACCGAGGTGCCGGTCTTCTCCGTCTCCTCGTTCTTGGCCAGCGGGGCCGTCGGCACGCCCAGCTTGTAGTCCTGCGTCCAGCGGTGGCCGTCCGTCTTGACCTCGACCGCGACCTTGGTCGACAGGGCGTTCACGACGGACACGCCGACGCCGTGCAGACCACCGGAGACGGCGTAGCCGCCGCCACCGAACTTGCCGCCCGCGTGCAGGACCGTCAGGACGACCTCGACGGCCGGCTTGCCCTCGGACGGAACGATGCCGACCGGGATGCCGCGACCGTTGTCGATCACGCGCACCCCACCGTCGGCGAGGATCGTCACGTCGATGGTGTCCGCGTGCCCGGCCAGCGCCTCGTCGACCGAGTTGTCGACGACCTCGTAGACGAGGTGGTGCAGACCACGCTCACCCGTCGAGCCGATGTACATACCCGGCCGCTTGCGGACCGCGTCCAGGCCCTCGAGGACCTGGATCGCACTGGCGTCGTAATTCTTCTCGTTGGAGTCGCCGGAATCGGCCACGAAGCGCCCTTTCTGGCACAGCACAGCCCGTATCCCGGACCAGCAAGTGCGCCAGCGGGAGCGGCCGCGTCGATCTGCGTTGTCTGCGTGATCCCGCGAACGGGCGGGATTCGCTTCAGTCTACCGGTACCACGGACATGAATGGGGGTTTGCCGGTACCTGAGTCCGCATGTGCCGCCCTGAACCTCCTCTCTCCGACTCCCCACATCCGGGGAGGGGCTCAAAGAGGCTCACACGGGCATCCAGCCCTTCGGGCTGTCAACCTCCGACTACCGTGAGGGACACCACCCGCCGGACCGGCTACTCACCCGTAGGTGTCGCCCGGTCCCTTGCTGCCCGGCGCCCGCCACGGCCCGTAGCCCTTCGGCCGTCCGCCGGGCCCCTGGACCTTGATCAGGCGTACGGTGCCCTGCCCCAGATCCGCGTTCAGCCGCGCGACCAGCTGCGGAGCCAGCAGCTTCAGCTGAGCCGCCCACGCCGAGGAATCGCACCGCACGACAAGCTCACGGTCCTCGTAGCGTTCCGGTTCACAGTGGGCCGCGATCTCCGGGCCGACGATCTCCGGCCAGCGCTCCATCACGCCCGCCACCGCCATCGGCATCTCCCAGCCGCGTTCGGTGCGCAGCCGGTCCAGCGCCGCCATGAGCGGCATCGGGTCCCGGCCGTCCGCACGGGCTCCCGAGCGCAGCCCCGGCTGCTGGCGCTTCTTCCCGCCGGCCGCGTTGCCCCGGGCCCGCGCCTGCTCGCGCGCCGCCGCGAGGGCCTGGCGCGCGAGGTCCACCCCGGAGGGCTCCGGGGTCCTGCGACCCTCCTGCGGGTCCTTGGCGTGCTCGTTCACAGCCGGGTCACCTCACCGCCGGACACCCCGAACCGCGTCCCCACCAGCACCCCCGGGACGTCGTCGTCGACCGCCGCCGTCACCAGGACCTGCTCGCCCGGGGCCACCAGCTCCGCCAGTCGCTCCCGGCGCCGCGCGTCCAGCTCGGCGAAGACGTCGTCGAGGATCAGCACCGGCTCGCTGCCCTCCGAGCGCAGCAGCTCGTAGGAGGCCAGCCGCAGCGCGAGCGCGTACGACCACGACTCCCCGTGGCTCGCGTACCCCTTCGCGGGCAGCTCCCCGAGCCGCAGCACCACGTCGTCGCGGTGCGGGCCGACCAGGGTGACGCCGCGCTCGATCTCCTGCTTGCGCACTTCGGCCAGCGCGGCCAGCAGCACCTCGTAGAGGGCCTCGCGGGTGCGCGCCGCGGCGCTGTCCACCGGCTCGCCGGCCGAGGACTTGTAGGTCAGCCCGAGCGGGCCGCCGCCGGGCGCGAGCTGCTCGTAGGCCTTGTCCGCCAGGGGCAGCAGGGTCGCGATCAGATCCAGCCGCTGCGCTAGCAGCTCCGCACCCGCGCGGGCGAGGTGCTGGTCCCACACGTCGAGGGTGGAGAGGTCCAGGGAGCGGCCGCCGTGCCGGCGGGCCATCGCCGCCGACTTCAGCAAGGTGTTGCGCTGCTTGAGCACCCGCTCGTAGTCGGAGCGGACCGCGGCCATCCGCGGCGAGCGCGCCGTGACCAGCTCGTCCAGGAACCGCCGCCGCTCGCCCGGGTCGCCCTTGACCAGGGCCAGGTCCTCCGGCGCGAACAGCACCGTTCGTATGATCCCCAGCACGTCCCGCGGCCTGACCTGCGAGGACCGGTTGATCCGGGCCCGGTTCGCCCGGCCGGGGTTGAGCTCCAGTTCCACCAGCTGCTGCCGCTCGCCCTGGGTGACGGCCGCGCGGATGATCGCCCGGTCCGCGCCCATCCGCACGAGCGGGGCGTCCGAGGAGACCCGGTGGCTGCCGAGGGTCGCGAGGTAGCCGATCGCCTCGACGAGGTTGGTCTTCCCCTGGCCGTTGGGGCCCACGAAAGCGGTGACGCCCGGGTCGAGGGGAACCTCGGCCCGGGCGTACGAGCGGAAGTCGGCCAATGAGAGATGCGAAACGTGCATACGGCGCCGACCTCCCCCGGCTTCCAACTACTCGCTGTGGTGCTGTACCGCTGTGGTGCTGTGGTTACCGCTGTGGTGCGAAGCGCTACTTCTTCTCGACCGCGTGGCCGCCGAACTGGTTGCGCAGCGCGGCGATCATCTTCATCTGCGGGGAGTCGTCCTGCCGCGAGGCGAAGCGCGCGAAGAGCGACGCGGTGATCGCGGGCAGCGGCACGGCGTTGTCGATCGCCGCCTCCACCGTCCAGCGTCCCTCGCCGGAGTCCTGGGCGAAGCCGCGCAGCTGCTCCAGGTGCTCGTCCTCGTCGAGGGCGTTCACGGCCAGGTCCAGCAGCCAGGAGCGGATGACGGTGCCCTCCTGCCAGGAGCGGAAGACCTCGCGGACGTCGGTGACCGAGTCCACCTTCTCCAGGAGCTCCCAGCCCTCGGCGTAGGCCTGCATCATGGCGTACTCGATGCCGTTGTGGACCATCTTCGCGAAGTGACCCGCGCCGACCTTGCCCGCGTGCACGGCGCCGAACTCGCCCTCGGGCTTGAGGGCGTCGAAGACCGGCTGTACGCGGGCCACGTCCTCGGCGGCGCCGCCGTACATGAGCGCGTAGCCGTTCTCCAGGCCCCACACGCCGCCGGAGACACCGCAGTCGACGAAGCCGATGCCCTTGGCCTTCAGCTCCTCGGCGTGCTTCTCGTCGTCGGTCCAGCGGGAGTTCCCGCCGTCGACGACGACGTCACCGGGCGACAGCAGCTCGGCGAGCTCGTCGACCGTGGACTGGGTGGCCGCACCGGCCGGGACCATGACCCACACGACGCGGGGGGCCTGCAGGCTGTCCACAAGCTCCTGCAGGCTGTGGACATCCGCGAGGTCCGGGTTGCGGTCGTATCCGATGACGGTGTGGCCTGCGCGGCGGATGCGCTCGCGCATGTTGCCGCCCATCTTGCCGAGACCGACGAGACCAAGCTCCATCAGGTGGTTCCTTAAGCGTTGTGGCCGTCTTTGCCGGGGCTTCCCCGGCCGTGTCCTCGCCGGACGCGCAGGGGGTCGCCCACCGGATCCGAGCCTACGCCGGGCCGTGGCGGCGGGCCTTGCGGGCGCTCCATGGCGGCCCGTCCGGCTTTCCCGGTTTTCCCGCCGCCCTCCCCAGCCTGTGGACGACGTCGGGCCCGGTCCCGCTGCGTGCGAGACCGGGCCCGACGTCAATAGGTGGGCGTCAGCCGGACAGGCGCACCGGCATGATCAGGTACTTGTAGGCCTCGTCGGCCTCCGCGTCGATCGCCGGGCGGCCGCTGAGCAGCGCGGGCTTGGTCGACGTGGTGAAGCTGAGCTGGGCCACCGGGGAAGCGATCGCGCTCAGGCCGTCCAGCAGGAAGGTCGGGTTGAAGGCGATCGAGATGTCGTCGCCGTCCAGCTGGGCGTCGACCCTTTCCACAGCCTGTGCGTCGTCGGAGGAGCCGGCCTCCAGGATCAGCACGCCCTGCTCGAAGCTGAGGCGGACCGGGGTGTTGCGCTCGGCCACCAGGGCCACGCGCTTGACGGCCTCGACGAACGGGGCGGTCTCGATCACGGCGACGGAGTTGAACTCGGTCGGGAAGAGCGTCCGGTACTTGGGCAGGTCGCCCTCGAGCAGCCGGGTGGTGGTGCGGCGGCCGGCGCCCTCGAAACCGATCAGGCCCTCGCCCGCGCCGGAGCCCGACAGCGCCAGGGTGACCGTGTCACCGCTGGTGAGCGAGTTGGCGATCTCCTGGAGCGTCTTGGCGGGCACCAGGGCCACGGCCGACGCATCCGGGTTCTCCGGCTTCCACAGGAACTCGCGGACCGCGAAGCGGTAGCGGTCGGTGGAGGCCAGGGTGACCCGGTCGCCCTCGATCTCGATGCGGACACCGGTCAGCACCGGCAGCGTGTCGTCACGGCCGGCGGCAGTGGCCACCTGCTTGGCGGCGGAGGCGAAGACCTCACCGGCAACGGTGCCGGTCGCGGTCGGCATCTGCGGCAGTGCCGGGTACTCCTCCACGGGCAGGGTGTGGAGGGTGAACCGCGAGGAGCCGCAGACCACGGTCGCCCGTACACCGTCTGTGGAAATCTCCACCGGGCGGTTGGGGAGGGCGCGGCAGATGTCGGCGAGCAGTCGGCCGGAAACCAGGACGGTGCCGTCCTCCTCGACGTCCGCCTCGACGGAGACCCGGGCCGAGACCTCGTAGTCGAAGCCGGAGAGGCTCAAGGTGCCCTCCTCGGCCTTCAGCAGCAGGCCCGCGAGAACGGGCACCGGCGGCCGGGCCGGGAGGCTACGGGCGGCCCAAGCCACCGCCTCCGCCAGTACGTCGCGCTCCACCCGGATCTTCACCGGAACCGCCTCCTGCTGTTGCTCGCTCGTCTGCCGACCTTCGTCGTCGGCCCGTCGATGCCTCGACCGATGCCGGGGACCAGTCTGACCTACGGCGCCGACACTCGGTGCGGCTGGCGGTCAAGTCGGGAGCGAGGCGTCGGGGCGGGCGATCGACGAGTTGTGCACAGGACCCGCTTGAAAACCGAAACCGGCCTAACTCTCTATGGGGGTAGTAGTAGGGCCTGTGGAAACGGTGGATAAGCCCGTTCTCGCAGGTCAAACCCCGTTTTTTATCCACCGACCCTGTGGGTGACACCGGTGGACAACCCCGTGTCTCTGTGGAGAACGAAAAGTTCTGCACAGGCTGTCCCCAGGTGACCCCGATTACTCCACAGGTGCGTCCCCAGCTTTCCCCCGGTACTCCACAACCCAAACGTCTACATCGGTGTGACGGCTTTCACTCCGGGCGGTGAGAGGGGGTGGTGCGTTGCCGAACAGTGGACAAGGGTGTGGAGAAGCCCGCGCATCCTGTGCACAGGACGTGGAAATCTGTGGGTCGACGGTGGACAACGCCGTGGACAGGGCTGTGGACGAAATATTTGTCCACAGCCTGTGGACGACGTTTGTGCACAATTCCACAGGGGCCTGACCAGCCCTGATGGAGCCTCACCCCGCACGCCTGTGGACAGATTGTGGGTGACGCGCCCCGTCCCCAGGGTGTGGACGGAAGAAAGTCTCCCAATCTGTGGATGAGTTGCTCCACAGGGGGCGTATTCGAACAGGTCAGGGGCGCGCGCACGAAGAAGGGCGCCCCCGTTATGGACCGGGAGCGCCCTCTAAATGCGTGTGAAGGGGCCCTGGAGCGGCCCCGAACCGGGTGTCGGGGGCCGCGCTCAGGCGTTCTTGATGCGGTTGGTGAGCTCGGTGACCTGGTTGTAGATGGAGCGCCGCTCGGCCATCAGGGCGCGGATCTTGCGGTCCGCGTGCATGACGGTCGTGTGGTCGCGGCCGCCGAACTGGGCCCCGATCTTGGGCAGGGAGAGGTCGGTGAGCTCACGGCACAGGTACATGGCGATCTGCCGGGCGGTGACCAGGACCCGGCTGCGCGAGGAGCCGCACAGGTCGTCCACGGTCAGGCCGAAGTAGTCCGCGGTGGCCGCCATGATGTCGGTGGCCGTGATCTCCGGCGCGCTGTCCTCGCCGCCCGGGATCAGGTTCTTCAGGACGTCCTCGGTGAGGCCCAGGTCGACCGGCTGCCGGTTGAGGCTCGCGAAGGCCGTGACCCGGATCAGCGCCCCCTCCAGCTCGCGGATGTTGCGCGAGATGCGGGAGGCGATGAACTCCAGTACCTCCGGCGGGGCGTTGAGCTGCTCCTGTACGGCCTTCTTGCGCAGGATCGCGATGCGGGTCTCCAGCTCGGGCGGCTGGACGTCGGTGATCAGGCCCCACTCGAAGCGGTTGCGGAGCCGGTCCTCCAGGGTGACGAGCTGCTTGGGCGGCCGGTCGGAGGAGAGCACGATCTGCTTGTTGGCGTTGTGGAGCGTGTTGAAGGTGTGGAAGAACTCCTCCTGCGTCGACTCCTTGCTCGCGAGGAACTGGATGTCGTCGACGAGCAGGATGTCCATCTCGCGGTAGCGCTTGCGGAACGCGTCGCCCTTGCCGTCGCGGATGGAGTTGATGAACTCGTTGGTGAACTCCTCGGAGCTCACGTACCGCACCCGGGTGCCGGGGTAGAGGCTCCGCGCGTAGTGCCCGATGGCGTGCAGCAGGTGCGTCTTGCCGAGGCCCGACTCCCCGTAGACGAAGAGGGGGTTGTAGGCCTTCGCGGGTGCCTCGGCGACGGCCACCGCGGCGGCGTGCGCGAAGCGGTTGGAGGCGCCGATGACGAAGGTGTCGAAGAGGTACTTGGGGTTCAGCCGGGCGGTCGGCTCCAGCGGGCCCGAGGTGGAGCCGCCGGACGGGGACGGCGGCGCCGCGGGTCGGCCGGGGGCCTGGCGCGGTGCCGGCTGCTCGTACTGCTGGGGCTCGTACGGCTGCTGCTCGTACGAATGGGACTGGTGCTGCTGCTGGGCCTCGTACGGGGACGGCTCGTACTTCTGCTGCTCGTAGGAGCCCTGGTCGTAGCCGGAGGGCTCGGACTGCTGGAGGTATCCGGGCTGCGGGGAGGCGTACGGGTCGCGTTCGGGGAAACCGCCGAGGCGCGGCTGCTGCCAGCCGTAGTCGTCCTGTTGGCCGCCGCGGGGCCAGGCGCCGGGCTCGGGGCGCTGCTGCTGGTAGTCCGGGTAGGCCGGGCGGGCGGTGGGGAGCTGGTCGTCGCCGGGGCGCTGGCCGCCGTACGGCTCGTACCCGCCCTGCTGCTGGACGGGCGGAGCGGGGGGCGCGGGCTCGCCGGCGGAGTCGTCCACG
This sequence comes from Streptomyces sp. NBC_01439, assembly GCF_036227605.1. Lineage (GTDB taxonomy): Bacteria > Actinomycetota > Actinomycetes > Streptomycetales > Streptomycetaceae > Streptomyces. The sequence continues at coordinate 4,925,897 of NZ_CP109487.1, forward strand.
GTGATGGCGATCCGGATCGGGCGGCCGCATTCACGGCTGAGCGCGTCGCTGATCAGCGGGGCGAGGCGGCCTTCGAGGACGCGCTTGCCCCATTCGTTGGGGACGGCCAGCAGCGCGGTGTCGGCGACGAGTGCCAGGGGCTGACACCGCTCGACCCATTGCTTGTCCTTGGGCTCGATCCCCGGCTGTCCCTCCCCGAGGAGCTTTTCGAGCACCCTTGGCCACACTGCGGCAAGATCGGCAGGTACGTCAGCCACAGAGCACGCTCTCTCACAGGGGTCCCACGAATGTGTGGTTCTTTGGGACGGTCGGGACAAAAAATCCGGGGTCAGGCAACGGTAGTCAGGCCAGCGGGTAGGGTTCAAGTCGTTGTCCACAGCCTGTGCACAGTGTGGGGCCAGGTCGGCTCGGTTTGACCGGATGGCGTAGCCGCGCGTACCGTAACCAGGTCGAGTTGTCGATGGCTGCTGCCGCCTGCCTACCGATGGGCGAAGGTCACTGATAGTGATCATTTAGCGGTGCCACTCGGGCGAACACGCGAGTTTCCTCGTGGGCGCACGGTGACAGCCAGGCGATGTCCCGCCACAACGATTCATTCTCTGGAGCCCCCGAGTGAGCAAGCGCACCTTCCAGCCGAACAACCGCCGTCGCGCCAAGACCCACGGCTTCCGCCTGCGGATGCGTACCCGTGCCGGTCGCGCGATCCTCGCGAACCGTCGTGGCAAGGGCCGCGCCGCCCTTTCCGCGTAACAACACGCAGGTCGTGACGTCGTGCTGTCTCCCGATAATCGGCTGAGGCGGCGCGAGGACTTCGCGAGCGCGGTACGCCGAGGTCGCCGGGCCGGTCGCCCGCTCCTCGTCGTCCATCTACGTACAAGCGGTGCAACGGACCCGCACGAGCCGGGGGAGATCGATCCCTCGACGCGTGCGGGTTTCGTCGTCAGCAAGGCTGTCGGCAACGCCGTCATACGTAACCGGGTCAAGCGCCGTCTGCGCCATCTGGTCCGCGAGCGGCTGTCCCAGCTGCCCGCCGGTAGCCTGGTGGTGGTACGCGCGTTGCCCGGAGCGGGTGATGCCGGCCCCGACGAGCTGGCCCGGGACCTGGATGCCGCTCTGGTGCGGCTCCTGGGAGGCGTGGCTCGATGAAGTACCCGCTGCTCGCTTTGATCAAGCTGTACCAGTGGACGATCAGTCCGCTGCTCGGGCCGGTGTGCCGCTACTACCCGTCGTGTTCGCACTACGGGTACACGGCCATCGACCGGCATGGTGCGGTCAAGGGGACGGCCCTGACCGCCTGGCGGATCCTGCGGTGCAATCCGTGGTCCCCAGGTGGCGTGGACCACGTCCCACCCCGTAAACGCCCGCGTTGGCACGAGCAGCTGCGCAGTGCGTTGCGTAGATCTCGCAATGCTCAAGGAGCCTGATTAGTGGACACGATTGCCAGTCTGTTCAGCTTTATCACTTACCCCGTCTCGTGGATCATCGTCCAGTTCCACTCGATGTACGGGGCGATCTTCGGTGAGTCGAGTGGGTGGGCCTGGGGCCTGTCCATCGTGTCCCTAGTGATCTTGATCCGTATCTGCCTGATCCCGCTCTTCGTGAAGCAGATCAAGGCGACGCGGGGCATGCAGGCGCTCCAGCCGAAGATGAAGGCGATCCAGGAGCGCTACAAGAACGACAAGCAGCGTCAGTCCGAAGAGATGATGAAGCTGTACAAGGAGACGGGCACCAACCCGCTCTCCTCGTGCCTGCCCATCTTGGCGCAGTCCCCGTTCTTCTTCGCCCTGTACCACGTGCTGTCGAACATCGCCGATGGCAAGGCGGTCGGCGCGATGGACCAGCAGCTGGTCGACAGCGCCCGTGCGGCCAAGATCTTCGGCGCGCCGATCGCCGCGAAGTTCATGGACAGCCCGGAGAAGGTCGCCGCCCTCGGTGCGACGCTGACGGACGTCCGGATCGTGACCGCCGTCATGATCATCATGATGTCGCTGTCGCAGTTCTACACTCAGCGTCAGCTGATGCAGAAGAACGTCGACCTCTCGGTCAAGACGCCGTTCATGCAGCAGCAGAAGATGCTGATGTACATCTTCCCGGTGATCTTCGCGGTCATGGGCATCAACTTCCCCGTCGGTGTCCTCGTCTACTGGCTGACCACGAACGTGTGGACCATGGGTCAGCAGATGTACGTGATCAACCAGAACCCGACGCCGGGCAGCAAGGCGCAGGACCAGTACCTGACCCGCCTGCTGAAGCAGATCACCTCGCACGGTGAGCTCAAGGGCCGGGGCAGGAAGCGGGTCGTCGCGGCGATCGTCGCCAAGGGCCCGGACCGCAACGACAACGAGCGCAAGTTCATCGCCGCCCTCACCAAGCAGGGCATGGCCGCGCAGCCCGACGGCTCCGTGATCAAGAGTGTCGAAGCCACGGCGGACTCGGATGCGGCGAGCGGCGGTGCCGCGAAGCGGCAGCAGCCGAAGCGCCAGTCGAAGGCGCAGCGTCAGACCCCCAGCAAGCCCGCTCCCAAGAAGTAAGAAGGAGTCTCTCCCGTGACGGAAGGCACCACCACCGCCGCCGCTGAGAGTGGCGACACCCTGACCCGCCTCGAGCAGGAGGGTGAGATCGCGGCCGACTACCTCGAGGGTCTGCTGGACATTGCTGACCTGGACGGCGACATCGACATGGACGTCGAGGCCGACCGGGCCGCGGTGTCGATCGTCAGTGACTCGGCCAGCCGTGATCTGCAGAAGCTCGTGGGCCGCGACGGTGAGGTTCTGGAGGCGCTCCAGGAGCTCACCCGCCTCGCCGTGCACCGGGAGACCGGGGACCGCAGCCGGCTGATGCTGGACATCGCCGGGTTTCGCGCGAAGAAGCGCGAGGAGCTGGCGGCCCTGGGCGCTCAGGCCGCGGCGGACGTAAAGGCGTCGGGCGAGCCGCTGAAGCTGGCTCCGATGACCCCGTTCGAGCGCAAGGTCGTCCACGATGCGGTGGCGGCCGCCGGTCTGCGGAGCGAGTCCGAGGGCGAGGAGCCGCAGCGCTTCGTCGTCGTGCTCCCGGCCTGATCGTCGACGCGAGTTGTTCGGCCCCGTCTGTGTCGCAGACGGGGCCGATGTTTGTCAGCCTGGCCTGACAGGTGAACGACGCCTCACTTGAAGACGTGGTTTTCAAAAACCATGCGGTACGGAAGGACGGTCCCCGTGACGGAGGCAGCTGAGCTTCCCCCGGCGCCTGAAGAGGCGCGCGCGGTGTTCGGTGAGTTTTTCCCGGAAGCTGTGCGGTACGCGGAGCTGCTGGCGGACGCGGGAGTCAAGCGGGGCCTGATCGGGCCGCGTGAGGTGCCGCGCCTGTGGGAGCGGCACCTGCTGAACTGCGCTGTGCTGTCGGAGGTGGTGCCCCAGGGCGTCACCGTGTGCGACGTGGGCTCGGGTGCGGGTCTGCCCGGTATCCCGCTCGCTCTGGTGCGACGGGATCTCAAGATCACGCTGCTCGAACCGCTGCTGCGGCGTACGACCTTCCTCCAGGAGGCCGTGGAGCTGCTCGGCCTGGACCACGTCACGGTGATGCGCGGGCGGGCCGAGGAGGTCCTGGGCAAGCTGCAGCCGGTGCACGTGGTGACGGCGCGGGCGGTGGCTCCGCTGGACCGGCTGGCTGGCTGGGGAGTGCCCCTGCTGCGGCCGTACGGCGAGATGCTGGCGCTGAAGGGCGACACCGCGGACGAGGAGCTGGTGTCGGCGAAGACGGCGCTGGCGAAGCTGGGTGTGGTGAAGACCTCGGTGCTGCAGGTGGGCGAGGGTCTGGTGGACCCGTTGTCGACGGTGGTGCGGGTTGAGGTCGGCGAGAGCCCTGGAGGGGTGAGGTTCGCGGCCAAGCGGGCTAAGGCGGCCCGGGTGGGGCGTACCCGCCGGCGCCGGTAGTTCTCCGCTGATTTGCTGGCAGCCGGGGCCCACACGGGAGATTTCATCCGTGTTGGGCCCTATAGGTATGGATTTCGGAGTGTCGTAGCGGCCGGGAGACTCCCTCCGGGCATCGTGTTTCACGTGAAACGTCGCTCTCTGCTGCACGGAATCATCAGCCGCGGTCGTGCGGCTTCCTCCTCCCGCGAGCGCAAGGACGCAAGGGGGACAGAGTTGTCCACATCGGTGGATTCATCCACAGGAGTACGGGCCCCGCTGGTTCGCGACCCGGGTGACATGGGAGGCTCTGTTCATCGCGAGCCTGATGTCGAGGAGAGTGACACCGTGCGGTCCGACGCCAACCTCGCGGGGCCGATGGCCGATCCGGTCCCCGGTCCCCGCTCTGAACCGGCGGGTGAGGATGTTTCACGTGAAACATTGCCTCCGCCTCTTGTAGACAACGACACCCCCATCGGCCGAGCCGCTCAGCAGGCGGTCGACGCCCTGGGGCGCACCGGTGAGAGGCTTCCCCGGCCGAATCAGACCCGGGTCATCGTGGTCGCCAACCAGAAGGGCGGCGTGGGCAAGACCACGACGACCGTGAACCTGGCGGCGTCGCTCGCGCTGCACGGTGCACGGGTCTTGGTGGTCGACCTCGACCCGCAGGGCAATGCGTCCACGGCGCTGGGCATCGACCACCACGCCGACGTGCCGTCCATCTACGACGTGCTCGTGGACAGCCGGCCGCTGCTGGAGGTCGTCCAGCCGGTGGTGGACGTAGAGGGGCTCTTCTGCGCTCCCGCCACGATCGATCTGGCGGGTGCGGAGATCGAGCTGGTGTCGCTGGTGGCGAGGGAGAGCCGCCTCCAGCGGGCGATCCAGGCGTACGACCAGCCCCTCGACTACATCCTGATCGACTGCCCGCCCTCGCTCGGCTTGCTGACGGTGAACGCACTGGTGGCCGGCGCGGAGGTGCTGATCCCGATCCAGTGCGAGTACTACGCGCTGGAGGGTCTGGGTCAGCTGCTGCGCAATGTCGATCTGGTGCGGGCCCATCTCAACCCGACGCTCCACGTGTCCACCATCCTGCTGACGATGTACGACGGCAGGACACGGCTGGCCTCGCAGGTGGCGGAGGAGGTGCGCAGCCACTTCGGCAAGGAGGTGCTGCGGACGAGCATCCCTCGGTCGGTGCGCATTTCCGAGGCGCCGAGCTATGGGCAGACGGTGCTCACGTACGACCCGGGTTCCAGTGGTTCCCTCTCCTACCTGGAGGCAGCGCGAGAGATCGCGTATCGAGGGGTCGGCATTCATTACGACGCTCGGCACGCCCATCTGGGCCCGGGCAGCAACAGCACGCACAGTGTGGCGGAGGGGATCCAGTGAGTGAGCGACGTAGGGGTCTGGGGCGGGGGCTCGGTGCGCTGATCCCCGCGGCTCCGCAGGAGAAGACGCCGCCGGTGATCAGCGCCGCGACGACGTCCCCGTCGGCGGTGCCGACGATGGCTTCGGAGCGTGGGGTGGCGGCGGCGAAGCTCGCTGCGCTCGTACAGGCCGATGTTTCACGTGAAACATCGCTTGCGGTTGTGCCGGTGGCCGAACCCGAGCCCCAGTCCGAGCCGGAGAGCGATGTGGTGGCGGGGGCGACGTTCGCCGAGCTCCCGATGGACGCGATCACGCCGAACCCGCGCCAGCCGCGCGAGGTGTTCGACGAGGACGCGCTTGCCGAGCTGGTGACCTCCATCCAGGAGGTGGGCCTGCTCCAGCCGGTGGTGGTGCGGCAGTCGGCCCCCGGTCGCTATGAGCTGATCATGGGTGAGCGGCGCTGGCGTGCCTGCCGCGAGGCCGGGCTGGAGGCCATTCCGGCGATCATTCGGGCGACGGACGACGAGAAGCTGCTGCTGGACGCGCTGCTGGAGAACCTGCATCGGGCTCAGCTGAACCCGTTGGAAGAAGCGGCGGCCTACGACCAGCTGCTCAAGGACTTCAACTGCACGCACGACCAGTTGGCCGACCGGATCGGGCGCTCGCGTCCCCAGGTGTCGAACACGCTGCGACTGCTCAAGCTGTCCCCTTCGGTACAGCGTCGGGTCGCCGCGGGAGTGCTGTCGGCCGGACACGCGCGTGCGCTGCTCTCGGTGGAGGACTCTGAGGAGCAGGACAAGCTGGCGCACCGGATCGTGGCCGAGGGGCTGTCGGTGCGTGCGGTCGAGGAGATCGTGACGCTGATGGCCTCGGAGCCGTCGAGTGCGGTGAAGCCGAGGGGCCCGCGTGCGGGTGCCCGGGTGGCCCCGGCGCTCAGCGAGCTGGCGACGCGGCTGTCGGACCGGTTCGAGACGCGGGTGAAGGTGGATCTGGGCCAGAAGAAGGGCAAGATCACCGTTGAGTTCGCCTCGATGGAGGATCTGGAGCGGATTTTGGGGACGCTGGCACCGGGCGAGGGTCGGGTGCTGGATCAGGGTCTCGCCGGGGAGTGATCCCGGGGCCGCCCAGGGGCGGACCGCAACGGTGTGAACCGGTGCGGTCCGCCCCTTCGCTTTGCTGTCGAAGAACGATGGACCAGTGGATACGATGCGGTCATGGGTCGTCGGCTGGTACCGCTCACGCTGGACAACCTCCAGGACCTGCCCCGTCGTTGCCGGTCCTGTGTGTTTTGGGAGTTGGACCCGGTCAGTGGTGAGGCCGCGGTGAAGGCGGGTACTCCCACCCAGGAGAAGGAGGCGTGGATCTCCGCCGTCCTGTTGGAGTGGGGATCCTGCGGCCGAGTGGTCTATGTGGACGAGGTCCCGGTGGGCTTCGTCCTCTATGCGCCGCCGGCGTACGTGCCGCGGGCCACCGCCTTTCCGACCAGCCCGGTCTCGCCCGATGCCGTCCAGCTGATCACTGCATGGATCATGCCGGGGTACCAGGGCCAGGGGCTGGGGCGGGTCATGGTCCAGACGGTGGCCAAGGACCTGCTGCGGCGGGGCTTCCGGGCGATCGAGGCGTTCGGGGACGCGCACTGGGAGGGCCCGGCGTGCCTGCTGCCGGCCGACCACCTGCTCGCGGTGGGCTTCAAGACGGTCCGCCCGCACCCGGTGCATCCGCGGCTGCGGCTGGAACTCCGCTCGACGCTGTCGTGGAAGGAAGACGTGGAGCTGGCACTGGACCGGCTGCTGGGTGCGGCGCGCAAGGAGCCGGCGCTCCGGCCGCTGTGAGCGCGAGACGCGGAACGGGGCCGCCCCTGGAGGGGCGGCCCCGTTTCACGTGAAACATCGATCGCGTCAGGCGGTCTTGACCTCGACGAACTCGGAGAGGTCGCGCAGGATGGCGGCCTTCGGCTTCGCGCCGACGATGGTCTTGGCGACCTCGCCGCTCTGGTAGACGTTCAGCGTCGGGATGGACATGACGCCGTACTTCGCTGCCGTGGCCGGGTTCTCGTCGATGTTGAGCTTGACGATCTCGATCTGGTCGCCGTACTCGGCAGCGATGGCCTCGAGGGACGGCGCGATCTGGCGGCACGGTCCGCACCAGGCGGCCCAGAAGTCCACCAGTACGGGCTTGTCGCTCCTGAGGACCTGCTCGTCGAAGTCAGCGTCGGTCACGTTCTTGAGGGTGCCGGCCACAGCGGCCTCCTTCTTCTTTCCTGCGGGGTGTGGGGTGGGGCGGTGTGGGGGTCAGACCGGTCAGACCGCTGCGTGGACCTTCTCGGCGTCCGCGAGCGCAGCGAGGAAGCGCTCGGCGTCGAGGGCGGCGGAGCAGCCGGTGCCCGCGGCGGTGATGGCCTGACGGTAGGTGTGGTCGACGACGTCGCCGGCGCCGAACACGCCGGTGGCGCTGGTCCGGGTGGACGGGGCCTCGACCTTGAGGTAGCCCTCCTCGTCGAGGTCGAGCTGGCCCTTGAAGAGCTCGGTGCGGGGGTCGTGGCCCACGGCGATGAAGAGGCCGGTCACGGGAAGCTCGGAGGTCTCACCGGTCTTGGTGTTGCGCAGGGTGAGGCCGGAGAGCTTCTGATCGCCGCGGATCTCGGCGACCTCGCTGTCCCAGGCGAACTTGATCTTCGGGTCGGCGAAGGCGCGGTCCTGCATGGCCTTCGAGGCGCGCAGGCTGTCACGGCGGTGGACGATCGTGACGGACTTGGCGAAGCGCGAGAGGAAGGTGGCCTCCTCGATCGCGGTGTCGCCGCCGCCGACGACGGCGATGTCGTGGTCCTTGAAGAAGAACCCGTCGCAGGTGGCGCACCAGGAGACACCGCGGCCGGAGAGGGCGTCCTCGTTGGGCAGGCCGAGCTTGCGGTGCTGGGAACCGGTGGTGACGATGACGGCCTTGGCGCGGTGCACGGTGCCGGCGGTGTCGGTGACGGTCTTGATTTCACCGCTCAGGTCCACGGCCACGACGTCGTCCGCGATCAGCTCGGCGCCGAAGCGCTCGGCCTGAGCACGCATGTTGTCCATGAGGTCGGGGCCCATGATGCCGTCCTGGAAGCCCGGGAAGTTCTCCACCTCGGTGGTGTTCATCAGGGCGCCACCCGCGGTGACGGCACCTTCGAAGACCAGCGGCTTGAGCGAAGCGCGTGCGGTGTACAGGGCGGCGGTGTAACCGGCCGGCCCGGAGCCGATGATGATCACGTTTCGGACGTCGCTCACGGGTTTCTTCCTCGTCTCTGCGGACTGCGTACTGCCAACCGGGGGCCGGTGCGGACTCTCACCCCACCCAACGGATCCTACGGCGCATGCATTCCCCACCCGCCCCACCACGGCCCCGAGCGCCTCGGCTACCGCGGATAGGTGCTCGTCAGAAGGACCTTCCCGGGGTCTGCCGAACCGGTTCGCTCGCACGCCGTGTCGACGAGGTAGGCGTCAACACGGGCGGAGTCGGCCGGGTGCGGCAGGACGAGGAGGTAGACGGGGGTGCCCTGGTAGCTGCCGCGTTCGGCGGCGAGCGGGGTGTCAGGGCGACCGGTGGCCTGCTGGACACAGGAAGGGACGGAAGGCGCTGCCCGCTTGTCTCCGGGTGCGGTGTTCTCCAGTCCGAGGGTGTTGTTCTGCTCCGCGGGAACGTTCTTTGCGCCCTGATCGGCCCCGATGAGCTGCCTGACACTGTTCTGGAGCCCCTGAGCGGTGTAGCTGCCTTCGCCCGTGGCGGCGGACGGCCGCGCTGCGGAGTCGGATGCCTCGCCACTGGCGGCGGTTCCGTGGGTGGGCGTGCCCGAGAAGTCGCCGAACAGGAAGATGCCCAGGGCGCAGGCGGCGGCTCCGGTGAGACCGGCGAGGACGGCGATCCGGCGCCGCGCACGGCGTCGCCCGGGGCCGGTTGGGCCGGTCGGGTGACCGGCGGGCCGGGGGTACCTCCCAGCGGTAGCTGGGGGCGTTCCACGTGAAACATCGCGGTCCGGCGTGCGGGGCCGGTCGGCCGGTACGGCCTCGGCCTGTGGCTGGGTGGCGTCGAGGAGGGCCTCCGCGGCGAGGGCCGCGTCGATGCGGCCGGCGATGTCTGCGGGCATCCGGGCCGGCCCCGGCAGGGTGCCGAGGAGGGAGCGGATCTCCTCCAAGGAGGTGCGGACATCGGCGCACAGGGTGCAGTCGCCGAGATGGCGGCGGATTTCGGCGGTACGGGACGGGGAGAGGAGACCTTCGGTCAGGTCGGAGATCTCCGAGACGTCCGGGTGCCGGATCGTGCCGGTCGTGCCGGACATGCCAGTGGGCGGGGTCACGGTCGTCCACCTCCGCCCTTCACAGCGTCTGGGTCTGGATGCCTGGGTTCTGCCGCTGGTGGGACGGGTGGGCCCGGCGTCCGGTTCCTTCCCCGCTCGGTGGCGGTGTTATCCCCGGCATTCGTGCGCAGATGAGTGAGGAGCGGCAAGAGTTTCGCCCGGCCGCGCGCACAGCGGCTCTTCACGGTGCCGGTGGGGACGTCGAGGATCCGGGCGGCCTCGGCGACGGGGTACCCCTGCATGTCGACGAGGACCAGCGCGGCTCGCTGGTCAGCCGGGAGCGTGCTCAGAGCGGCCAGGAGCTGGCGATGGAGGTCCTGGCGCTCCGCAGGGGCCTCCGCGGACTCATGGGGCTCCAGGAGGCGCTCCAGGCGGTCCGTATCGTCGAGGGGGGCGGTCCGGCGGGAGGCGGCCTTGCGGGCGCGGTCCAGGCAGGCATTGACGGTGATGCGGTGCAGCCAGGTGGTGACGGCGGATTCCCCGCGGAAGGTGTGCGCGGCCCGGTAGGCGGACACCAGCGCGTCCTGCACGGCGTCGGCGGCCTCCTCGCGGTCCCCGAGGGTCCGCAACGCCACGGCCCACAGTCGGTCCCGGTGCCGCCGCACGATCTCCCCGAAGGCCTCGGGATCCCCGGCGACGTGCCGGGCCAGGAGCTCCTGGTCCGAGGCGGGGGCGGGGCCGTCAGGCGCAGGCCTCATGATTCCCCTCCTGTTGGAAGCCGAGCACATGTCGATCCGGGTTCGTCCCGGAGCGGACCCGCGCGGCCGGATACCCCGGGAGGTCTGCGGGAAGATCCTTCCCGCAGACCTCTTGCCCGGACCGGACCGGGCCGCACACAGCGCGGGCAGCGCTAGGAGATCCGGGAGAAGACGACGTTCGTGATGCCCTGCTTGTACCCGGCCGTGCTGAACTCCGAAGGGCCGGCCATGGGCATGGCCGTGAGCCACAGCACCACGTAGCGCGTCTTGACCGGAGTCTCGGTGGCGAGCTCCAGCTGCTTCTCCTTCGTCGTCCCCGTGGCGATCTGCTTCATGCTCTTGATCGGGGTCGACGACGACAGGCTCGGCGCGGCATAGAGCGTCGCGGTGGTGTGGTCTCCGGGGAACCGGAACGCTATCGAGGCCGCACTCACCTCCTGTTCTTCGCCGAGGTCGAAGACGAGGCCGAGCCCCTCTTTGAAGGCCCCCATGTCAGGGCCGTCGTCGTACCGGTAGGTCCGCCAGAACGAGGTCGCGTCGTTGTCGTAGGCCTTGGAGACCCCGTCGAGATCCTGGGGCTTGTCGTCCGGGTAGTACTCCGCCGCCCCCTTGATGGCCAGCTCGGTCCGCTCCGGCGCCTTCGGGTTGTCTTCGGGCCCGGGCTTGGTGTTGTTGCTGGTGCCGCTGTTCCCTTGCTGGCTGGTGCGGCCCAGGAGGGTGTCGGCCAGCTGCCAGCTGCCCAGGCCGAGGGCGGCGATGAGCAGGGCGGCGACGCCCCACTTCAAGGCCCGGCCGGTACGGCTCTCCAGCGGGGCCGGCGGCGGGACGACGGGACGACTCTGGACGGTGTTCAGACCGGGAGGCGTGGGGCGTCCGTAGCTGCCCTGCTGGTAGGTGGTGTGCTGGTACTCCGGCGGAGCCGTGAAGACGGGCTCCGGCGGCCGGATGCGGGGCATCGCGGCCACGGCCTTGGCCAGCTCGTCAGGGGTGGTGCAGGCGGGTTCCTGACGGGAGGCGGTGGCCCCGTCGTTGGCGAGCGCGCGCATGGCGAGTTCGCCCAGTCCCCGGTGGACGCCGGCACGCACCTGGTCGGGGGCGATCAGCCCAACGCCCTTGGGCAGGCCGGTGAGGCCGTACGCGTCGCTCTCGTACGGCCAGCGCTGGGTGAGGGCGGCGTACAGGAGCGCGCCGATGGCTTCGGTGTCGGCCCGCTGCGGGGTCTCGCTGGTGATGCCGCGCAGGGCGGCGTTCACGGCGAGGCCGCGGATGCGGTACTGGCCCGTGGAGGTGCGCAGTATGGCGCTGGGCGTCAGCCGCAGATGGGCGAGCCCCTCGCGGTGCGCGGCGGCCATGGCCTGGGAGACCTGGCTGACGAGCTGGTAGGCCTCGTGGGCCTCCAGCGGGCCCGCGGCGAGGAGCGCGGTGAGCTCGGTGGCATCGGGCAGCCACTCGTGGACGACGTAGACGACGTCGTTCTCCTCCACGGCGTCCAGGACCTGGACGAACCGTGGGTCGCCGAGCAGGGCCGAGGACCGGGCGGCGGCCAGGACGGAGCGGGCGCGCGCGTGGTCGGCGGGCATCAGGTGCACGCCCACGGCACGGCGCAGCTTCTCGTCCATCGCGCGCCAACTGCTGAATCCGTCCACACGGGTGACGCACTCTTCCAGCCGATAGCGTCTGGCGAGCTTGTGTCCGCTGTGCAGTTCGGGTGCAGCCGCAGGGGCCGCGTTGGTGCGTTCGCCGTCCTTGTCGGGCATGGGTCCGTCCGCGGCTCGTCCGTTCTGGGTGTCCACCCCGTCGGACGTGGCCTGTGCCGCCTGAGCGGTCAGCGGCTCATCGCCGCTGTTGTCGGCCACGTCGACGGCAGCCGTGCTACGTTCCGCCACCGTCGTTCCTGCCTCCCCATCCGTTGCGCGCTGTCAGCCAGTCTGCGAAGCCATGCCAATTGTGCCCACAGTCCGACGCTAAGCACGACACACGAAAGGGGGCGACGGTTGTGCGCATCAGCGCCCCAAACGTCCGCGGACCATTCCGACCATCGCGTTGAGCTCTTCGATCCGCATCCGCTTGGCGGCGATCAGGAACACCACGGCAAGGGCGATGCCGCCGGCGAGGAGGGCGGTGACGGAGCCGGCGACTCCGCTGCCCAGCCACTGCGTGACCCCGAAAGCGGCCGCGCCACCCACGGCGGCGGCCGGGACGCAGGCGCCGATGAGACGGGTGTAGGTGCGCATGACGTGCGCCCCGTCGAGGTCGCCACCGAGCCGGGTGCGCAGGCGCCGCCAGGCGACGCCGACGCCTACGGCGTAGCCGAGCCCGTAGGCGGCGGCCATGCCGACCACCGCCCACCGGGCGGGGAGGACGAAGAAGGAGATCGCCGAGCCCGCCGCGTTGACCGCGGCGACGATGACGGTGTTGTAGAAGGGCGTCCGGGTGTCCTCGTAGGCGTAGAAGCCGCGCAGGACCACGTACTGGATGGAGTACGGGATCAGGCCGAGGCCGAACGCCATCAGGATGTAGCCGATGTTCTGGGCGCCCGAACCCGAGCCGGCGTAGAGCAGGGTGGCCATCGGGACACCGAGGGCGAGGAAGGCGAAGGCGCAGGGCACGATCGCGACGGCCGAGGTGCGCAGCCCGTAGGAGATGTCGTCCCGGACCGCGGCGGCGTCACCGTCGTGCGCGGAGCGGGAGATGCGGGGCAGGACGGCCGTCATGACGGAGACGGTGATGATCGCCTGCGGCATCTGCCACAGCAGCAGCGCGTATTGGTAGCCGGTGAAACCGGTGCCCGGGTGGCCCTGCTTCTCGGCGACCGAGCCGGCCCAGGTGGCGAGCTGGGTGACGACCACGAGGCCGGCCTGGTTGGCGAGGACGAAGAAGAACGTCCACTTGGCCAGGCCCGCGGCCTTGCCGAGGCCGTGGCCCCGCCAGTCGAAGCGCAGGCGCGGCTTGAAGCCCGCGTCGCGCAGGTACGGCAGCATCGCGAGAGCCTGGACGGTGAGGCCGAGCAGGGTGCCCAGGCCCAGCAGGCGGACGCCCTCGGGGGTGACCGTGCTGGCGTTGACGCCGGAAGTGGTGAAGCCGCCGAAGGCCCAGATGAAGGCGCCGAAGGTGGCGATGACCACGATGTTGTTGAGGACCGGGGTCCACATCATCGCGCCGAAGCGGCCGCGGGCATTGAGGATCTGACCCAGGACCACGTGCACGCCCATGAAGAACATGGTGGGCAGGCAGTAGCGGGCGAAGGCGACCGCGACGTCCATCTGCTCGGGGTCGGAGGCGATCTTCGGCGACATCATCGTGATGAACACCGGTGCGGCCAGGACACAGATGGTGGTGACGGCGGCCAGCAGCACGACGACGAGGGTCAGCAGCCGGTTGGCGTACGCCTGCCCGCCGTCACTGTCGTTCTTCATGGCCCGGACCAGCTGCGGGATGAAGACGGCGTTCAGGGCGCCGCCGCCGACCAGCACGTAGATCATCGTGGGCAGCGTGTTGGCGATCTGGTACGTGTCGTTGAAGGTGCCGACGCCGATGGCACCCGCGATCGCCAGGGTCTTCAAGAAGCCGGTGAGGCGGGAGACGATCGTGCCCGCGGCCATGAGCGCGCTGGACTTGAGCAGGTTCGCTGCCCGTCCGGCGGGCTTGCTCGGTGCCGGTGCGGCGACGGGGGCTTCCTCGACGGCGGTGCGGGGCGCCGCCTCCTGGTCCCGGTACAGGTGCGCGAAGGCATCCGGTTCGGGCTGCTCGTCCGAGGCACCGGTGACGAGGGAGTCCACGCCGACGAACTGGGTGGTGGTGGCGTGGTCACCGTACGGCAGGTGGCGCGAGGGACCGTCCGGCTCGGGCGGCGGGGTCTGGGCCCAGACGCGCGGGTCGGGGGAGTACGAGGGCGCGGTCGGCGCGGCGTAGAGCGGGCCGGGCTCCTGGTAGGTGCCGGGCGGCGGCGGCGGGTGCGAGGCGCGGTCGTAGAGCACCTCGGCGACCGGGTCCTGGGCCGACAGGTCGTGGGACCGGTACGGGTCGTGGTCGTAGGCGTCCTGGACATACGGGTCACGTTCCGGCGCGGGCGCAGGCGCGGAAACCTGCCCGGGCACCGGGGTGCCCGGGGCAGCGCCCTGGGAGGGCGCAGGCCCACCAGTGCCCTGCGCGCGGTCACCGTCGTACGGCGCGTTCATCGAAACCCCACCTCATCGTCCCCAGGCCGACCGGCCACGGCGTCAATCAACGGTCCACTGTCTCACTCGCGCCGGACCCCTCGGTGCTTTGCGCTCCGGTGTCAGGGGACTCGTCACTCGGCTGCGTGCTCTCCTCGGCGGCCGCGCGTGCTGCGACGCGCTTGCGACTGGCGTACATCTTGATGCCTGCCAGGACCAGGAGGAGCACACCGCCGGCGATGACGAGCATCACGGTGGGCGTGATCTCGGTGGCTTCGACGGTGAACTTGCGTTCCTTGCCGTAGGGGACGCCGTCCTTGGTGAACAGCTGCGCCGTGACCTCGACGGGGCCGCTCGCCGTGGCGTTGGCGGTGAACTTGACCGTCTGGGTGTGGTCGCCCTGGACGGTGACCTGCTGCTCGGCCTGCCCGCTCTTGCCGAACATCAGGCGGGTCGGATTGGCGGACTTCACGCGCAGCACGAGGTCGTGGACGTCCTGGACCAGGCTGTTCTGGACGCTGACCGGGATGGTGGCGCTGTGCCCGGACAAGGTGGCGTCGGACTTGGGGATGACCTTGACCTTCTCGGTGAGACCGATCAGGTAGTCCTGGGCCTGGTCCCGGTAGAGGCGGGCCTCCTCGGGACGCCCGCGCCAGGAGGTGGACATCTCGCGGTTGGTGGTGTTGCCGAAGGGGATCTCCACGCGGTCGGGCGCGGCGAGGATCACCTTGAAGCGGTCGAGGGTGTTCTGCGTGGCGCGGATCTTCTCGAAGGCCGACACAGGCAGCTCCTGCTTGCGCAGGGACTCGGGGTACTGGCCGGCGCCCGGCACCTGGGTGGTGGCTCCGGGGTCGGGCTTGGCGGCGGCCGCGGCCTCGAGGTCCCCGGGCTGGGTCCAGCGGCCCGCCTGGAGGCCGCGTACGGCTTCGGCCATCGACTGGACCTGGCTGACGCTGGGCATCCGCTGTGGGGCGACGACGAAGCTGCGCGGCTCGTCGGTCTTCTGCAGGTTCAGGGCGAGGCTGTGGGCGAGGAACCGCTGCACGGCGAGCGTGGAGGTTCCGGCGTCCAGCATGTCGCCCTCGAAGGCGGTGGACAGGTCGGCGTCGGCGACGACGGCGGTGGTGCCGGCGCCGATGGGCCGGGCGGCCGAGGGCGTGTAGCCGAGGGCGCCGCTTTCCACGAGGCTGTCGCTGCGGGTGAGGACGTTGTGGGCGCCGGCCGAGGTGGCGACATTGACGATCGAGGGATCGATGGCGCCGTCCACGGGCCAGGAGAAGTCCGTGGACGCGGGAACGTGCAGGACCGTCTCGACGGCCTGCTTCGCCTTGTCGGTGGCGGGGCGCAGCTGGCCCAGGGTGCCCGAGACGTCCTTGCCCTGGTGGGCGAGGGAGGCGAGGTCGGGATCGGCGAACGGCAGGGCGACGACCTTCTTGCCCTGGACGGCCGCCTCCAGGGAGCTCAGCCACTGCTCGGCGACGGCCTTGTTCTTGCCCTGGACGGGCTTGCCACCGGGGCTGCGGACCCGGTAGCCCTTGGTCATCGCGTCGACCGCGTAGAGCAGGTCGGGGTCGATGACCCAGGTGATCGGGAGGTCCTTGCCAAGGGTGACCATCTGCTCCAGGCGCCCGCCCGGCTTGATCTCGTCGGCGAGGGAGTCGTCGAGGAAGACGGGGGTCTGGAGCTCGTCGGAGCCGGTCTCCGCCGTCACGCGCGTGGTGGAGATCAGCGGCCAGGCGTAGGTGAGCTGCGAGCGCTTGGCGGCGGCCTCGGGCTGCCAGGGCAGGAAGGTCCGCTTGATGCCCATCACCTGCTCGGACGGCCTGCTGTTGGTCACCCCAGACAGGGAGACGCCGAGCTGGTAGACGCCGTCCTTGTCCAGCTCCAGCTTGTTCACCGGGATGGTGAGCGTGAACTCCTGGCTGATCTTCGACGGCAGGGAAGCGATCTTCACCGCGAAGGCCGAGTCGATCTCACCCGGGTCGGTGCCGGCCCGGAAACCGGTCCGCTCGGCCGCCTCGTCGATGGACGAGCGGTCCGCGAGCGCGGGCCCGACCCGCAGACCGACATGTGCGTCGGTGATGGTCTCGGCACCGGTGTTGAGCACGGTGCCCCGGATGGTGAGGGTGTCGTTCTTCACCGGTGCCAAGGGGGTCATGGAGGTCAGCTGGACGTCCACGGCCGAGGCCTGCGCGGCCTCGGCCCGGGGGGCGGGAGAGTAGATCAGCGCAGCCAGTACGGGCGTCCCGGCGAGCAGGACGATCGCCCGCCGCAGCCACCGGCGCCGGGCAGGAGCGGGGGACGCCCCCTGGTTGTCAGCCGCCTCGGCCACGCGCTAGCCCGTCCCTCGAAGTGTCAGTGGTCGTCTTTTGTGCGTCCACGCATGGTAACGAGGCCCGCTGTGTGCGAGTGCCGCGCCTTGCTCCACATGATCGGCTCAGGACCCCGGGGGCGGCGTACCGGGGTGGCCGCAAAACGGGGCGGCCCCTGGGGAGCCGGGCACGTACCCTTTTCTGTTGTGCCGAACGCCAACGAAGACAATCCCAGTGCCCTGAGTCAGGTGCAGCGCCGCGCGGTCAGTGAACTGCTGCGGGTCGCTCCTGTCGCCGACGAGCTCGGCCGCCGTTTCCAGGAGGCGGGCTTCCGTCTCGCCCTGGTCGGTGGGTCCGTCCGCGACGCGCTGCTGGGGCGTCTCGGCAACGATCTCGACTTCACCACCGATGCCCGCCCCGAGGACGTTCTGAAGATCGTCCGGCCGTGGGCGGATTCGGTGTGGGACGTCGGTATCGCCTTCGGCACCGTCGGGGCTCAGAAGAGCGCCCGCGTCGGGGACACCGTGCGGAACTTCCAGATCGAGGTGACGACGTACCGCTCGGAAGCGTACGACCGTACGTCGCGCAAGCCCGAGGTCTCCTACGGCGACTCGATCGACGAGGACCTGGTCCGGCGTGACTTCACGGTCAATGCCATGGCCCTGGCCCTGCCCGAGCAGGAGTTCATCGATCCGCACGGCGGTCTGCAGGATCTGGCCGCCGGCGTGCTGCGCACGCCCGGAACCCCGGAGGAGTCCTTCTCCGACGACCCGCTGCGGATGCTGCGGGCGGCGCGGTTCGCCGCGCAGCTGGACTTCGAGGTCGCCCCGGAGGTCGTCGTGGCCATGAAGGCGATGTCCGAGCGGATCGAGATCGTTTCCGCGGAGCGGGTCCAGGGCGAGCTGAACAAGCTGATCCTTTCCGCCCACCCGCGCAAGGGTCTGGGACTGCTGGTGGATACCGGGCTGGCCGACCGGGTGCTTCCCGAGCTGCCCGCACTGCGGCTGGAGAGTGATGAGCACCACCGGCACAAGGACGTCTACGACCACTCGCTGATCGTGCTGGAGCAGGCGATCGCGCTGGAGGAGGACGGCCCGGACCTGGTCCTGCGGCTCGCGGCGCTGCTGCACGACATCGGCAAGCCCCGCACCCGCCGGTTCGAGAGCGACGGTCGGGTCTCCTTCCACCACCACGAGGTGGTGGGCGCGAAGATGACCAAGAAGCGGCTCACCGCCCTGAAGTACTCGAACGACATGATCAAGGACGTGTCCCGGCTCGTGGAGCTGCACCTGCGCTTCCACGGCTACGGCGACGGGGAGTGGACCGACTCCGCGGTCCGGCGCTACGTCCGCGACGCCGGTCCGCTGCTGGAGCGTCTGCACAAGCTGACTCGGTCCGACTGCACCACGCGCAACAAGCGCAAGGCCAATGCCCTCTCCCGGACCTATGACGGGCTGGAGGACCGTATCGCGCAGCTGCAGGAGCAGGAGGAGCTGGACGCGATCCGGCCCGACCTGGACGGCAACGAGATCATGGAGGTGCTCGACGTGCGCCCCGGCCCGGTGATCGGCAAGGCCTACGCCTTCCTGCTGGAGCTGCGGCTGGAGAACGGCCCGATGGGCCGTGACGCCGCCGTCGTCGCGCTGAAGGAGTGGTGGGCCGCACAGGCCTGACCTACGGACGACGGGGGCCGATGTTTCACGTGAAACATCGGCCCCCGTCGTTCTTCAGAGCTGATGTTTCACGTGAAACGTCGCTCGCCCCGGGCCAGGAACACGGCGGTCGCGGCGTAGAGCGCTGACACGATGAGGACCAGGGCCACGGAGCGTCCGTCGGCGGGGAGCATGAGGGAGGCCACCGCCGCCGCGCCGACGAACGCGACGTTGAACAAGACGTCGTAGACGGAGAAGACGCGGCCGCGGTAGTCGTCGTCCACCTGGGACTGCAGTTCGGTGTCGGTGGAGATCTTGGCGCCCTGGGTGGCGAGGCCGAGTACGAAAGCAGCGGCCAGCATCGGCCCGGGGGCGAAGAACAGGCCGAGGGCCGGCACCAGGACGGCGGCGCCGGCCGAGCATGCGGTGATCCAGCCGAGCGGGCCCAGCCGGCCCACCAGCCAGGGGGTCACCACGGCGGCGGCGAAGAACCCGGCCCCGGAGGCGCCGACGGCGATGCCCAGCAGCGCCAGCCCGTCGGACTCGTTGTCCGACCAGGCGTAGCGGCAGAGCATCAGCAGCATCACGAACAGGGTCCCGTAGCAGAACCGCATCATGGTCATCGCGGTGAGTGCCCGGGCCGCCTCGCGCCGGGAGGCGAGGTGGCGCAAGCCCTCGGCCATTCCCCGCACCGTGAGGGCGACCCCCTCGGCGACCGAGGGATGGGCCCGGCCGGCGGGGTGGTCCGGCCCGAGGAGGCCGATGGCCAGTTGCAGGGAGACCAGGGCCGCGCACAGGTAGAGTCCGGCGCCCAGGAGCACGACCAGGGCGTTGGAGTCGGAGGCCAGCAGCCGGACCAGGAAGGCCAGCCCTCCGCCCGCCACCGCCGCGAGGGTTCCGGCGGTGGGGGAGAGCGCGTTCGCGGTGACCAGCTGGTCGGGTCCGACGACGTGCGGCAGCGAGGCGGCGAGCCCGGACAGCACGAAGCGGTTGACGGCGGTCACGGACAGGGCCGAGGCGTAGAACAGCCAGTCGGGCACCTGCGCGACGATCAGCATTCCGGTGACGCAGGCGAGGAAGGCCCTCAGGAGATTGCCGTAGAGGAAGACCTGGCGGCGCCGCCAGCGGTCGAGCAGCACCCCGGCGAAGGGGCCGATCGCCGAATACGGCAGCAGCAGTACCGCCATGGCGGAGGCGATGGCCGCCGGTGAGGTCTGCTTCTCCGGAGAGAAGATCACGTAGGTGGCGAGTGCGACCTGGTAGACGCCGTCCGCCGCTTGGGAGAGCAGTCGTACGGCGAGCAGGTTGCGGAAGTCCCTCAGGCGCAGGAGTACGCGCAGATCACGTACGACAGGCATGAGGGCAAGGGTCACATACGCGGAGGGTCCCCGGGCACATTGCCCGGGGACCCTCCGCGGAAGAACTGCCGAAGTCCAGGTGTCGTGAAGACCCGTGGGTTCGGTTAGCGCTCGACCTCGCCCTTGATGAACTTCTCGACGTTGGCCAGGGCCTCGTCGTCGAAGTACTGCACCGGCGGGGACTTCATGAAGTAGCTGGACGCCGACAGGATCGGGCCGCCGATGCCGCGGTCCTTGGCGATCTTCGCGGCGCGCAGGGCGTCGATGATGACACCGGCCGAGTTCGGGGAGTCCCACACCTCGAGCTTGTACTCGAGGTTCAGCGGGACGTCGCCGAAGGCGCGACCTTCCAGGCGGACGTAGGCCCACTTGCGGTCGTCGAGCCACGCGACGTAGTCGGACGGGCCGATGTGGACGTTCTTCTCGCCGAGCTCACGGTCGGGGATCTGCGAGGTGACGGCCTGGGTCTTGGAGATCTTCTTCGACTCGAGGCGGTCGCGCTCGAGCATGTTCTTGAAGTCCATGTTGCCGCCGACGTTGAGCTGCATGGTGCGCTCAAGACGGACACCGCGGTCCTCGAACAGCTTCGCCATCACGCGGTGCGTGATGGTGGCGCCGACCTGCGACTTGATGTCGTCGCCGACGATCGGGACACCGGCCTCGGTGAACTTGTCCGCCCACTCCTTGGTGCCGGCGATGAAGACCGGGAGGGCGTTGACGAAGGCGACCTTGGCGTCGATGGCGCACTGGGCGTAGAACTTCGCCGCGTCCTCGGAACCGACGGGCAGGTAGCAGATCAGGACGTCGACCTCGCGGTCCTTGAGGACCTGGACCACGTCGACCGGAGCCTCGGCGGACTCCTCGATCGTCATGCGGTAGTACTTGCCCAGGCCGTCGTAGGTGTGGCCGCGCTGGACGGTCACACCGGCGTTCGGGACGTCGCAGATCTTGATGGTGTTGTTCTCGCTGGCGCCGATGGCGTCCGAAAGATCGAGGCCGACCTTCTTCGCGTCGACGTCGAACGCGGCGACGAACTCGATGTCACGCACGTGGTAGTCGCCGAACTGGACGTGCATCAGACCGGGGACCTTGGCCGCCGGGTCGGCGTCCTTGTAGTACTCGACGCCCTGCACCAGCGAGGCGGCGCAGTTGCCTACGCCGACGATGGCTACGCGAACCGAACCCATTCCGGTTGCTCCCTGTTTGTTCTCGGACGAGGCCTGCGAGGTGCAGGCCTCATTTTTCAGTTTCGTTGGACGGACCGGATCGTCTCCGATCCCGTCCCGCCCGCTCACTCTCGATGAGCTCGTTCAGCCAGCGCACTTCGCGCTCCACGGACTCCATGCCGTGCCGCTGCAGCTCGAGCGTGTAGTCGTCGAGACGCTCCCGCGTCCGGGCGATCGAGGCACGCATCTTCTCCAGACGCTCCTCCAGCCGGCTGCGGCGGCCCTCCAGTACCCGCATGCGGACGTCTCGTTCGGTCTGGCCGAAGAAGGCGAAGCGGGCGGCGAAGGACTCGTCCTCCCAGGTGTCGGGGCCCGTGTGGGAGAGCAGCTCCTCGAAGTGCTCCTTACCCGCGGCCGTCAACCGGTAGACGATCTTGGCGCGGCGCCCTGCGAGTGAAGCGGCGAGAGCGTCCTCCGGGGCGTTGCCCGGCTCTTCGATCAACCAGCCGTTGGCGACCAGCGTTTTGAGGCAGGGGTAGAGCGTCCCGTAGCTGAAGGCTCTGAACACCCCCAGCGAGGTGTTGAGCCGCTTGCGCAGCTCGTAACCGTGCATGGGGGATTCGCGAAGCAGGCCGAGGACGGCGAACTCGAGGATGCCTGAGCGTCTGCTCATCCGCCTGCCCCTCCTCCGCCCCTGAGTCTTTATGTCGAGCTGATGTATCGACTCGATACATCCAGACGATAGAACGGGGCGCTCTGATCGACAAGGGGAGACATGGTGACCGGTGTCACATCACCAATTCGCACCAGGCAGGTTGCCTGATTTGGGGTGAACTTCGGCACTGAGCGCGTTTTGAGCGTGCGTAGTCTGTGCGCCATGACACCGGGGGGTACCGGAACTAATCTGCCGCTTCCAGGCCACTCGCCTGCCCGAGGAGTAGTCGTTCGATGAGCGAGCACCGTCGCAAACTGCCGCAGCCCGAAGGCGGTGGGCGCGCCTCAGCCCGCCGCGCCGCCCAGCCGCGCCCCGGAAGGGGCGCGGCCGGACGTGACGTCCCTACGGCGTCGTACAGCGGCCCGTACGCACCGCAGCCCTCCCAGGGCAGCCGTGCCGATGCCCGCCGAGCCGCCCAGAGAGGCAGCGGCCGCGGGAGAGGAGCCGGCGCCGCCACGCGCGACAAGCGGCTCATCAACTACCCGCGGTCCGACAGAGACGGCTGGAAGCGCTTCGTGCCGTCCTGGAAGTTCGTCGCCGGCTCGGCCCTGGGCTTCTTCGCGGTCATCACGGCCGGCACCGGCATCGGTATCGCCATGGTGAGCAACCCGGACCCGAACAAGGCAGCCCAGGCGCAGAACAACGTCTTCTACTGGGCCGACGGCAGCCAGATGGTGGCGACGGGCGGTTCGATGAACCGGCAGATCGTGCCCATCTCCAGCATCCCCCGGTCGATGAGGGACGCCGTGATCTCGGCGGAGAACGAGTCCTTCGAGACGGACAAGGGCGTGGACCCGATGGGTGTCGGCCGCGCCGTGTGGAACATGGCCACGGGCGGCTCGACCCAGGGCGGCTCGACGATCACCCAGCAGTACGTGAAGAACACGTACCTGGACTCCGACCAGACGCTCAAGCGGAAGGCCACCGAGCTCTTCATCGCGATAAGGCTGGGTGTCACCGAGGAGAAGGACAAGGTCCTCGCCGGCTACCTGAACACCGCCTACTACGGGCGGGACGCCTACGGCATCCAGGCCGCGGCCCGCGCCTACTTCGGCAAGGACAGCCAGGACCTGAACCCCTCCGAGTGCGCCTTCCTGGCCGCCGTGCTGAAGGGTCCCAACCTCTACAACCCGGACGGCGGCATTGGCGCCGCGGCCACCCCCGCCCTCAACGAGAAGCGGGCCCGGGAGCGCTGGAGCTGGGTGCTGGACCGTGAGGTCGAGGTCGGCCGGATGGACAAGGCCGAGCGGGCGAAGTTCACGGACGCGGACTTCCCCCCGCGGGTCGAGTCGGAGCAGGCCCGCGGCATGACCGGCCAGATCGGCTACCTGGTCGACACGGCCAAGGCCTACGTGATGAAGACCAAGGGCATCACCCCCGAGCAGATGGCCATGGGCGGCTACCGGATCAAGACCACCTTCCAGAAGCCGAGGGTGGACGCCATGGTCAAGGCGGTCGAGGACACCCGCAACGGGTTCATCGACGAGAAGGGCCGCCCCGAGACGGACACCTTCGTACAGTTCGGCGCGGCCTCGGTGGACGTGAAGACCGGGGCCCTCGTCGCCCTGTACGGCGGCCCGGGCTGGGACCACAAGTACTTCAGCAACAACGCCAACTCCAGCGGTGTCCCGGTCGGCTCGACCTGGAAGCCGTACGTGCTGGCGGCGGCGATGGAGTACGGCACCCAGAACTCCAAGGGCAAGGGCATCTCGGCCGACAGCAAGTACATGGCCAATGACCTCACCGTGATCAACAACCGTGAGGGCAAGCCCCTGCGCGACGCGTCGGGCGCGCCGTTCAAGCAGAAGAACGAGAGCCCCACCTCCTTCGGGTACGTGACCCTCAACGAGGCGATGGAGAAGTCCATCAACGTCCCGTTCGCCCAGCTCGTCTTCGATGTCGGCCACGACAAGGTCAGGGCCGTGGCCAAGTCCACGGGCATCCTGGAGGAGTCGGTCAACCCGAACAACGACGCCTCCTTCGCCCTCGGTACCTCCACCCCGAGCGCCATCCGCATGGCCGACTCGTACGCGACCTTCGCCGCCTCCGGCACGCACCGCGAGCCGTTCTCGGTGACCGAGGTCGAGAAGGACGGCGAGAAGCTGTCGGGCTTCGAGGCCCCCAAGGACCAGCGGGCCATGGACAGCGCCGTGGCCGACAACATCACCAAGGTGCTGGAGAACGTCGTCGAGAACGGCACCGGCAAGAAGGTCCAGAAGCTGGGCCGGCCCGCCGCGGGCAAGACCGGTACCACGGACGAGAACAAGTCGGCTTGGTTCGTCGGCTACACCCCGGAGCTGTCCACCTCGGTGGTCCTCTTCCGCACCGACCCCAACTCGCCGGACAAGAAGTTGATCTCCATGAGGGGCGTGGGCGACATCCCCTCCCTCCACGGTGGTGACATCCCGGCCGAGATCTGGACCGAGTACATGGGCGAAGCGCTCAAGGGTCTCCCGGTCAAGCAGTTCCCGGAGGCCGAGGACATCGGCGTGACCGCCGACTCCGCAGGCGCCCCCTCCCCCACGCCCTCGGTCGTCGCCCCGGCGTCCCCCTCCCCGTCGACGCAGCCGCCGAGCTCCCCGCCGGCGTCGCCCTCCCCGTCCAAGGGCGGTCGGCCGACCTGCCCGCCGTGGAAGCTGTACTGCGACCCGGACACCACGCGGGGGACCACCAACGGAGGCGCCAACAGCGGCACCAGCACCGGCACCGGCACCAACTCCGGCAACACGTCCGGCACCAGCACCGGCGTGATCGGCGGGTCCACCGGATCACCGTCCCCGACGCCGACCGGCAAACCGGGACGCCCGGGCGGCATCACCGGCGGGGTCAACGACTCCGTCCCCGAGTGACCCGTACCACCGCTCCGTGAGTCGAGGAAGGCCGTCGCACCCCCGGTGCGACGGCCTTCCCCCATGTTCGGTCCGGTACGGCAGGATGAGCCCATGACCAAGGTGCACGAGGACAGCCCCGTACTGCCGACGCAGCAGGACGAGGTCGCCGCAGCCGGTAGTGAGCTCATCGGCGGCCCGCTCGGCCGCTACGCCCGGCTCGGCGGGCACTGGCTGGGGCCGGTCCGGGTCGTGGCGCTCATCGCCATCGGCATGTTCGCGCTCGGCATGGTCCAGAAGCTGCCCTGCTACGACTGGGCGTGGTTCCGGGGGGCGGGCTCGCAGTACACCCACGCCTGCTACTCCGACATCCCGCACCTGTACGCGGTACGGGGCTTCTCCGACAACCTGACGCCTTACTTCGACCGGCTCCCCGGCGACATGGAGTACCTGGAGTACCCGGTGCTCACCGGGCTCTTCATGGAGGTCGCCTCCTGGCTGACCCCCAGCAACGGCTCCATGCAGCACCGTGAACAGATGTACTGGATGGTCAACGCGGGCATGCTGATGGCCTGCGCGGCCGTCATCGCCGTGTGCGTCGCCCGCACCCACCGTCGCCGCCCCTGGGACGCCCTGCTCTTCGCCCTGGCGCCCGCCTTCGCCCTGACGGCGACGATCAACTGGGACCTGCTGGCCATCGCCCTGACCGCCGCCGGGATGCTCATGTGGTCCCGCGGCCGGACGGTCCTCTTCGGTGTCCTCATCGGCCTGGCCACCGCCGCCAAGCTCTACCCCGTACTGCTGCTCGGGGCGCTGTTCGTGCTCTGCTGGCGGGCCGGGAAGTGGCGTGCCTTCGCCGCCGCCGCACTCGGAGCGGCCGGAGCCTGGCTGATGGTCAACCTGCCGGTCATGCTCTTCGCGTGGGACGGCTGGAAGAAGTTCTACACCTTCAGCCAGGAACGGCCCATCGACTACGGGTCGGTGTGGCTGTTGATCTCCCAGCGCACGGGCAACTCGCTGGAGGGCGCCAACACCTACGCGACCGGGTTGACGCTCCTGCTGTGCGGGGCCGTCGGACTGCTCACCCTGACCGCCCCGCGCCGGCCCCGCTTCGCACAGCTGGCCTTCCTCGTCGTCGCCGCCTTCATCCTGTGCAACAAGGTCTACTCGCCGCAGTACGTGCTATGGCTCATCCCGCTCGCCGCACTGGCCCGACCGCGCTGGCGGGACTTCCTGATCTGGCAGGCCGGCGAGGTCGTGTACTTCCTCGGGATCTGGTTCTACCTCGCCTACACGGCCAGCGGTGACAAGCACCAGGGCCTGCCCGTGGAGGGCTACCAGCTGGCGATCACCGCCCACGTGCTGACCACCCTGTACCTGTGCGCGGTCATCGTCCGGGACATCCTGATGCCCGAGCGGGACATGGTGCGCCTGGACGGCTCGGACGACCCCTCCGGTGGCGTCCTGGACGGCGCGGAGGACGTGTTCGTGCTGTCAGACGCGGCGAGGGCGCCGCAGTACGCGACGCCCTCGGATGGACAGCGGGTCGCCTGGGGCGCGAGCGCCCGGGACTGACCGGTCGGACTCAGGCGTCGAGCACCCGGTCGAACTGCGTGGTGGTGTGGCGCAGGTGCGCCACCAGCTCGTCGCCGACCTTCGGCTCGGTCGCGTCCGAGGGCACGAACAGGATCGACACCTGCATGTGCGGCGGCTCCGCGAACCAGCGCTGCTTGCCCGCCCAGACGAAGGGCGAAAGGTTCCGGTTGACCGTGGCCAGACCCGCCCGGGCGACGCCCTTGGCGCGCGGCATCACGCCGTGGAGCGCCTTCGGGGCCTCCAGGCCCACCCCGTGCGAGGTACCGCCGGCGACCACGACCAGCCAGCCGTCGGACGCCGCCTTCTGCTGCCGGTAGCCGAACCGGTCGCCCTTGGCCACGCGCGTGACGTCGAGGACCGCGCCGCGGTACTCGGTGGCCTCGTGGTCGCCCAGCCACAGCCGGGTGCCGATCCGTGCCCGGAAACGGGTCTGCGGGAACTGCTGCTGCAGCCGTGCGAGCTCCGCGGCCCGCAGGTGGCTGACGAACATGGTGTGCAGCGGCAGGCGGGCCGCGCGCAGCCGGTCCATCCAGCCGATGACCTCCTCGACGGCGTCCGAGCCGTCCGGGCGGTCCAGGGGCAGGTGCAGGGCGAAGCCCTCCAGCCGGACGTCCTCGATGGCGGCGTGCAGCTGGCCGAGGTCCTGCTCGGAGATGCCGTGGCGGCGCATCGAGCTCATGCACTCGATGACCACCCTGGCCCCCACCAGACCGCGTACCCCGTCGAGCGACGCGACCGATCGGATGACCCGGTCGGGCAGCGGCACCGGGTCCTCGCCCCGTCGGAACGGGGTGAGGACGAGCAGGTCGCCGCCGAACCAGTCCTTGATGCTGGAGGCCTCGTACGTCGTACCCACGGCCAGGATGTCGGCGCCCATGCGGGTCGCCTCCTCGCAGAGCCGCTCGTGGCCGAAGCCGTAGCCGTTGCCCTTGCAGACCGGGACCAGCCCGGGGAACTGGTCCTGGATCTGCTTCTGGTGCGCACGCCAGCGCGCGGTGTCGACGTAGAGCGTGAGCGCCATGCCCGTCCGGAACCTCTCCTGAGAAGCTGCGTGGTGCAGCGGTGCTGTGTGTACGTGTGGGGCGGGGTGGAGCCGGTCAGCGGCGCGACATGTAGATGTCGAGGGCCTTGTGCAGCATCTTGTTGAGCGGGAAGTCCCACTCGCCGACGTACTCCACGGCCTCGCCGCCGGTACCGACCTTGAACTGGATCAGACCGAACAGGTGATTGTTCTCGTCCAGCGTGTCAGAAATGCCGCGCAGGTCATACACGCTTGCGCCGAGCGCGTACGAGTCGCGCAGCATGCGCCACTGCATCGCGTTCGAGGGGCGGACCTCGCGCTTGTGGTTGGCGGAGGCGCCGTACGAGTACCAGACGTGCTGGCCGACGGTGAGCATCGTGGCGGCGGCCAGCGGCTCTCCCTCGTGCGTGGCGATGTACAGGCGCATCCGGTTGGGGTCCTCGGAGTTGAGGGCCGTCCACTGGCGCTGGAAGTAGCTGAGGGGGCGCGGGCGGAACTTGTCGCGCTCGGCCGTGATCTCGTACAGGTGCTGCCAGGTCGACAGGTCGTCGTAGCCGCCCTGGACGACCTCGACACCGGCCTTCTCGGCCTTCTTGATGTTGCGGCGCCACAGCTGGTTGAAGCCCTTGAGGACGTCGTCCAGCGAGCGGTTGGCAAGCGGTACCTGGAAGACGTAGCGCGGCTGGACGTCGCCGAAGCCGGCGCCGCCGTCCTCGGCCTGCTGCCAGCCCATGCGGCGCAGCTTGTCCGACACCTCGAAGGCGCGGGGCTCGATGACCGAGGCCTCCACGTCGCGCAGGCGCTTCACGTTCGGGTCCTGGATACCGGCCTTGATGGCGGTCGAGTTCCAGCGGCGGATGACGACGGGCGGACCCATCTTCACGGTGAAGGCGCCCTGCTGCTTGAGGTGGGCCAGCATCGGCTGGAGCCATTCCTCCAAGTTCGGGGCGTACCAGTTGATGACCGGCCCCTCGGGGAGGTACGCGAGGTAGCGCTTCACCTTGGGCAGCTGGCGGTACAACACGAGGGCCGCTCCGACGAGTTCGTCGGACTCGTTGAACCATCCGAGGTTCTCGGAACGCCACTCGTTCTTCACGTCGGCCCACGCCGGGACCTGGCAGTGGCTCGCCGAGGGCAGGCTCTGGAGGTAACCCAGATGCTGCTCTCGGCTGATGGTCCTCAGGGACAGGCTCATGCGGGGCGTCTCCTCCGGCGGCTTCGCTGCTATGGCGCGAAGCCTACTGCGACAGGGGCGCCACCCTTCTGGGGGACGGGCCGTGGGCCCGGACCGGTGCGTGGCCGGCGCCCTGCCGAGGAGGTGTCCCGGTCAGCCCGGTCATCCGCCGAAGAGGCCGCCGTGGAACATGCCGAGGTAGAAGCCGATGGCAGACGCGCCAAGGCCGATGATCAGCGCGAAGCGCTCGCGTGTCGTGACGGAGACGAACTGTCCGTACGCGCCGGTGAGGATTCCGATCAGCCCGGCCCACGAGCTGATCAGGTGAAGGTTGTGGAAGAAGGCCGTGACGAACGCCACGGCGCCGAGGGTCAGAGTGACCGCCATCAGGGTGTCCTGCAGCGGATGGGGCTTGCCGTCGGTGGAGAGCAGCGAGATCTGAGGGGGCCGCATTGCCTGTGCCATCGGAAGGGCACCTCCTGGCTGAAGCTGGCGGTGCTGCGGGCTGCCTCCGGCAAGGGGCCGAGGGCATAGCACCGAGCACACCCGATGGATACAGATTGTGGCCCTCTCCCGCCGGATTTCAACCGGAAGGACGCGAGCAGGTAGTCTGTACAGCTGCGCGGTGTCTGCTCTGCGGACGCCGTGCTCACGCATCACGACCCTCCTGCCACGGAACGACCGTGGCCGCTGAGTCCAAAGGAGGTGGGTTCCACATGCGTCACTACGAAGTGATGGTCATCCTCGACCCCGATCTCGAGGAGCGCGCTGTCTCCCCGCTGATCGAGAACTTCCTCTCCGTCGTCCGTGAGGGCAACGGAAAGGTCGAGAAGGTCGACACCTGGGGCCGTCGTCGTCTCGCTTACGAGATCAAGAAGAAGCCCGAGGGCATCTACTCGGTCATCGACCTCCAGGCCGAGCCTGCGGTCGTCAAGGAGCTTGACCGACAGATGAACCTGAACGAGTCGGTTCTCCGGACCAAGGTCCTTCGCCCCGAGACCCACTGAACTTCGGTTCAGCGGTAATCGGGATCGAGTAGCACAGCAGCCCAGCAGCAATCCCCGCCGAGAGGTTCATCCATGGCAGGCGAGACCGTCATCACGGTCGTCGGCAATCTCGTCGACGACCCCGAGCTGCGCTTCACCCCCTCGGGTGCGGCGGTCGCGAAGTTCCGTGTCGCGTCCACCCCCCGCACCTTCGACCGTCAGACCAATGAGTGGAAGGACGGCGAGAGCCTGTTCCTGACCTGCTCGGTGTGGCGGCAGGCGGCGGAGAACGTCGCCGAGTCCCTTCAGCGAGGCATGCGCGTCATCGTGCAGGGCCGGCTGAGGCAGCGGTCGTACGAGGACCGTGAGGGTGTCAAGCGCACGGTCTACGAGCTGGACGTCGAGGAAGTCGGCCCCAGCCTGAAGAACGCCACGGCCAAGGTCGCCAAGACCACCGGTCGCGGTGGCCAGGGTGGGTACGGCGGCGGTCAGCAGCAGGGCGGCGGCGGTGGCAACTGGGGCGGAGCCCCCGGTGGCCAGCAGCAGGGCGGCGGAGCTCCCTCCGACGACCCGTGGGCGTCCAGCGCGCCGGCCGGTGGCCAGCAGCAGCAGGGCGGCGGCGGGGGCGGTTGGGGCGGAAGCTCTGGCGGCTCCGGCGGTGGCTACTCGGACGAGCCGCCCTTCTAGGGCAGCTCGCATCCCCACTTCTTGATCACACAGGAGAGACACAATGGCGAAGCCGCCTGTGCGCAAGCCTAAGAAGAAGGTCTGCGCATTCTGCAAGGACAAGACCGCGTACGTGGACTACAAGGACACGAACATGCTGCGGAAGTTCATTTCCGACCGTGGCAAGATCCGTGCCCGCCGCGTTACCGGCAACTGCACGCAGCACCAGCGTGACGTCGCCACGGCCGTCAAGAACAGCCGTGAGATGGCGCTGCTGCCCTACACGTCCACCGCGCGATAAGGAAAGGGTGACCGACTAATGAAGATCATCCTGACCCACGAGGTTTCTGGCCTCGGTGCCGCCGGCGATGTCGTCGACGTCAAGGACGGTTACGCTCGCAACTACCTGGTCCCGCGTGGTTTCGCGATCCGCTGGACCAAGGGTGGCGAGAAGGACGTGGCGCAGATCCGCCGCGCCCGCAAGATCCACGAGATCGCGACCATCGAGCAGGCCAACGAGGTCAAGGCCAAGCTCGAGGGTGTGAAGGTCCGTCTGGCCACCCGCGCGGGTGACGCCGGTCGTCTCTTCGGTTCCGTGACCCCGGCCGACATCGCCACGGCGATCGAGTCCTCGGGTGGCCCGAAGGTCGACAAGCGCCGCGTGGAGCTCGGCTCCCCGATCAAGACCCTCGGTTCGTACCAGGTCTCCGTGCGTCTGCACGCCGACGTGGCCGCGAACGTGGGCATCGAGGTCGTCGCCGCCTAAGGGCTGCGCTCGAAGGGCCGCACCCCATGGGGGTGCGGCCCTTCGTCGTTGTTCGGCGGTGTTTCACGTGAAACGCGCTGGTGCCGGCCCGTGGTGTTTCACGTGAAACACCACGGGGTCCGGCGGCGTGCTAGCGGGTGGCTCCCGAGACCAGCCACCGTCCCGATCCGGCGCGCAGCCGGAGGGTGATCATTCGGACCACCATCATCAGCGTCATGGCCCACCAGAGCGCCGTGACGCCGCCTCCGAGGATCGGCACGAGCAGTGCGGCCGGGGCGAAGGCGGCCAACGTCAGGAGCATGGCCCGGGCCAGGTAGCGGCCGTCACCGGCGCCCATCAGGACCCCGTCGAGTACGAAGACGATGCCGGAGACGGGCTGGGAGAGGGCCACGACCAGGAGGGCCGGCAGCAGGGCGGCCTCGACGGCCGGATCGCTGGTGAACAGCGGGATGAACACCGGGCGGGCCAGGACGACGAGCAGGCCGAGTGCGACGCCCGAGACGATCCCCCACTGCACCATGCGGCGGCAGACGGCCTTGGCGCCGTCGGTGTCGCCCGCGCCCAGGTAGCGGCCGATGATCGCCTGCCCGGCGATCGCTATGGCGTCCAGGGCGAAGGCGAGCAGGCTCCACAGGGAGAGCAGGATCTGGTGGGCGGCGATGTCGGCGTCGCCGAGCCGGGCGGCCACGGCGGTGGCGATCATCAGGATCGCGCGCAGCGACAGGGTGCGGACCAGCAGTGGAGCACCCGCCTGGGCGCAGGCCCGGATGCCCGAGGGGTCGGGGCGCAGCGAGGCTCCGTGGCGCCGGGCGCCGCGGACGACCACGACGAGGTAGGCGGCGGCCATGGCGCACTGGGCGATGACCGTGCCCCAGGCGGAGCCGGCGATGCCGAGCCCCGCACCGTAGACCAGGGCGACGTTCAGGCCCGCGTTGAGGGCGAAGCCGCCGATGGCGACGTAGAGCGGCGTACGGGTGTCCTGGAGGCCGCGGATGACCCCGGTGGCGGCCAGGACCATGAGCATGGCCGGGATGCCGAGGGCGGAGATCCGCAGATAGGTGATCGCGTACGGGGCGACCGCGTCGGAGGCCCCGAAGAGCGAGACCAGTGAGGGGGTCGCGGGAAGCACGACGGCGACGACGGCCGCGCCCAGTAGGAGGGCGAGCCAGATGCCGTCGATCCCCTGTCGGATGGCTGCCTGGAGGTCTCCTGCGCCGACGAGGCGGGAGACGGCCGCGGTGGTGGCGTAGGCGAGGAAGACGAAGACGCTCACGGCGGTGGTGAGTACCGCGGCGGCGATGCCGAGACCGGCCAGTTGGGGGGTTCCGAGGTGTCCCACGATGGCGCTGTCGGCCATCACGAAGAGGGGCTCGGCGACGAGTGCGCCGAAGGCAGGGAGAGCGAGTGCGAAGATCTCTCGGTCGTGCCGTCCCGGCCCTGCCTTGGGTGCTGCGACAGCCTGTGTCATGCGCTCAATCTAATCTTCCACAGGTAATGGATGCAACTACCTTTGGATCCTTACTGATGCGTTGACTTGGGCGTTCCTCACACCTCGTTGGAGGCGATCTTGAGGCAGTGTCCAAGAATTTTCTCCACCGCCGCCCCTGGGGGAGGAAAGCCCAGGTCAGATGGGGTAACCGGGTGGCGCGGGTGATTTTGTCCACAGCGTCATCCCCCGGTCCGTACACAGCTTCCGGCGAGTTACCCACAGCATTGGCGCCGTCATCCACATGTCATCCACACAGCCTGTGGATAACAAGATTGGCTGACGCCGCTCTCGGGCCTACCGTGGTTCGTTGCCCGACTCGCCGACAGCGGATTCGGGTGCCCCAAATGTCAGAGCCGTGTCGTAGAAAGAGTGACACGGCGAGGTCCGCGTTGCGGACGGGAGGAGGCGGCCCGGTGAGCATGCCCGAGCCCATGGACGACCCCTGGGCCGACAGCGGTCCGGGTGACCGTCTGCCCGCCCGTCCGCGCCGTAAGGGCGAAGGCCGTGGCCGCGGGGAGGAGCAGCACGACCGGGGCCGCGAGGGCGGCTCCTGGGACTCCGACGGTGGCGGCGGCTTCGAGCGCGTCCCTCCCCAGGACCTCGACGCCGAGCAGTCCGTGCTGGGCGGCATGCTGCTCTCCAAGGACGCCATCGCAGATGTCGTCGAGGTCCTCAAGGGCCACGACTTCTACCGGCCCTCGCACGAGACGATCTACCAGGCCATCCTCGACCTGTACGCCAAGGGCGAGCCGGCCGACCCGATCACCATCGGTGCCGAGCTGACCCGGCGCGGTGAGATCAGCAAGGTGGGCGGGGCCTCGTACCTGCACACCCTGGTCCAGTCCGTGCCGACCGCGGCGAATGCCGAGTACTACGCGGAGATCGTCCACGAGCGGGCCGTCCTGCGCCGCCTGGTCGCTGCCGGTACGAAGATCACGCAGATGGGTTACGCGGCCGACGGAGACGTCGACGAGATCGTCAACAGCGCCCAGGCCGAGATCTACGCCGTCACCGAGCAGCGGACCTCCGAGGACTACCTGCCGCTCGGCGACATCATGGAGGGTGCACTCGACGAGATCGAGGCGATCGGCTCCCGCAGCGGCCAGATGTCGGGCGTTCCCACCGGCTTCACGGACCTGGACTCGCTGACCAACGGCCTGCACCCGGGCCAGATGATCGTCATCGCCGCCCGTCCCGCCATGGGCAAGTCCACGCTCGCCCTGGACTTCGCCCGGGCATGCTCCATCAAGAGCAACCTGCCCAGCGTGATCTTCTCCCTCGAAATGGGGCGCAACGAGATCGCCATGCGCTTGCTTTCGGCGGAGGCCCGGGTCGCGCTCCACCACATGCGCTCGGGCACGATGACGGACGACGACTGGACCCGGCTCGCCCGCCGCATGCCGGACGTTTCCGCGGCCCCGCTCTACATCGACGACTCCCCCAACCTGTCGATGATGGAGATCCGGGCCAAATGTCGCCGGCTCAAGCAGCGCAACGACCTCTCGCTCGTGGTCATCGACTACCTCCAGCTGATGCAGTCGGGCGGCTCGCGCCGTCCCGAGAGCCGTCAGCAGGAGGTTTCGGACATGTCACGAAACCTCAAGCTGCTGGCGAAGGAGCTGGAGGTGCCCGTGATCGCGCTCTCCCAGCTGAACCGTGGTCCGGAACAGCGCACCGACAAGAAGCCGATGGTCTCCGACCTGCGTGAGTCGGGTTCCATCGAGCAGGACGCGGACATGGTGATCCTGCTGCACCGCGAGGACGCGTACGAGAAGGAGTCCCCCCGCGCGGGTGAGGCGGACCTGATCGTGGCGAAGCACCGTAACGGCCCGACGGCCACGATCACGGTGGCCTTCCAGGGCCACTACTCGCGCTTCGTGGACATGGCCAACACGTAGCATCCGCTCATGGATGAGCTTGCTGAGGACCTGGAACTTCTCCCTGCCACCAGGCGCGCGCTGAGGCACCGGATCGCCGTCGCGCAGAGCGAAGGGCGCGCGCCGTCCGTGGTGGCGGCCGTCCTGCGGGGCGGGGAGGTGGTCTGGGAGGGCTCCCGGACCTCGGTCGAGGGACACGGTCCTGACGGCGACGTGCAGTACCGGATCGGTTCGATCACCAAGACGTTCACGGCGGTTCTCGTGATGCGGCTGCGGGACGAGGGTCTGATCTCCCTCACCGATCCACTGGAGAAGCACCTGCCGGGGACCGGAGCCGGTCAGGTGACCATCGCCCAATTGCTCTCCCACACCGGCGGGTTGGCGGCGGAGACGCCCGGCGAGTGGTGGGAGCGCACCCCCGGGGAGCAGCGGCCCGAGCTCGGCGACGTGCTGGGGGAGGAGCCGTTCAAACTGGCACCGGGAACCAGGCACCACTACTCCAACCCCGGTTACACCCTGCTGGGTTCGCTGGTGGAGGCGGTACGCGGAAGGTCCTGGGAAGAGGCCCTGCGGATCGAGGTGTTGGAGCCGCTGGGGCTGAAGCGCACGGGCGGAGAGCCGCAGGCTCCGCACGCCGGCGGCTGGGCGGTGCATCCCTGGGCGGACGTGATGATGCCCGAACCGCTGGAAGACCTGGGGCTGATGGCCGCGGCCGGCCGGCTGTGGTCCACGACCCGGGACCTGGCGCGCTTCGCAGACTTCCTGCTGCGCGGTGACGAGCGCGTCCTGTGCGCCGAGTCCGTGCGGGAGATGCGCACGGCGGCCGCGCCGCCGGAGCCCGGTCTCGCCGAGCTGGGCTACGGGCTGGGCATGCAGCTGATGGGGGTCGGCGCACGTAGGCTCGCGGGGCACAGCGGATCGCTGCCGGGCTTCGTCGCGGGGCTGTGGTTGAGCGAGGCGGACGACGTGGCGGCGGTGGTGCTGGCGAACTGCACCTCGGGCCTTCCGGCCTCGACCGTGGCCGTGGACCTCGTGGGGATCGTGGCGGACGCCGAACCGCGCTTCCCGCGACCGTGGCGGCCGTTCCTCGAGTCGGACCACGTGCCGCTCGAACTGTGCGGCCCCTGGTACTGGGGGACTTCGGCCCAGGTGGTGCGCCTGACCTCGGACGGACTCCTGGAACTGGGGCCGGTGGGCGCGAGCGGGCGCACGGCCCGTTTCCGGGCGGAGCCGGACGGTAGCTGGACCGGGCTCTTCGGCTACTACGCCGGTGAGACGCTGCGGGCGGTGCGCCGTGCGGACGGCTCGGTGAGCCATCTCGACCTGGCGTCCTTCGTGTTCACCCGGGAGCCGTACGACGCCGACGCCCCGGTGCCCGGCGGGGTGGACCCGCAGGGCTGGCGGGGCATCGGCTGACCGCCCGGGCCCGGCCCCGGGCCGGATCAGGCGACGAGTTCACGCTCCAGCGGAGTACGGAAGCGCGGGGTGATCCGTGCCTCCCCCACCCATGCGGCGAGCCGCGCGGCCTCGGTGGTGATCACTTGCTCGGCGGTTCGGCCGGGCCTGCCCAACAGCCGCCAGACGATCTCACCGTCGGAGCGCTGCGCCCAGCCGCCGACGATCTCGCCGTTCCACCACACGGTGGGACCGATGTTGCCGGCGTAGTCGAACAGGGCACTCCTGTGGGCGGGGTCGAGGTGGAAACTCCGGTCGGCCCAGCCCATGGCGGTGGGGTCGAGGCCGGGCAGCAGGGCCGCCCAGGGCTCCGACGCCGGTTCGGGCCCGGTGTCCCCGGGGCTGACCAGGGCGGTGCTGCCGTCCTCCAGGCGGACCTGGTCGGGCCCTACGGCGGCGAGGGCCCTGCGGACGTCCGTGAGGGTCCATCCGGTCCACCACTTGAGGTCGGCCTCGGTGGCGGGACCGTACGCGCGCAGCCACCGGCGGACGATCTCCGTGCGGGCCTCGGCGGCGGGTGCGGCGGGCCAGGGCTCCGTGTGGACCCAGCGGTATTGGCTGGAGGTCCAGGAGCCGCGCGGTCGGGCACGCCGGATACGGCCGTCGGCGGCGAGCAGGCGGATGACCCTGGTGGCGACGCCCTGCTCGGTCTCGTACTTCTTGCCGCGGCTGATGGTGATCTTCTGGCGCAGCGCGGGTACCGCTGCGGACAGCTGGCTGCCGGTGGAGGGGCCGTGGGCGTCGAGGGCGTCGAGCGCGGCGGCCTCCGCGCCGGCGAGCCAAGCGGCGTCGAGTCCCTGTCCGTCTTCATCGAGGTGCTTGAGGAGGGTGCGGCGTTCCTTAGCGGCGATCGCGCGGGCCGTGGAAGCGTCGACGTGCGGGGCGAGTTCGGCGGAGACCGCGAAGAGCGTGTTGCGCATGCTGAGCAGGCGCACGAGGCTGACGTCCTCGTAGAGCGCCCGCTCGATCTCGTCCGGGCCGCCTTCGGCGAGCCGCGCGCGGGCCGAGAGGAAGACGGTCGCGGCATCGGTCGCGTGCAGGGCGACGACGGAGTCCGCCGCCTCCACGACGCTCGCGGCGCGGGCCGACGGTGCCAGACGGTGGCGCCGGCCGAGCCGGTGGCGTCGCTCGGCGGTGGTGACGAGAGGGAGGCTCATCCTCCCGATCGTAGGCCGGGCCGCCGACACGGCGGCCCGGCTTGCCGGAACGTCGATCAGAGCTGGAGCTTGAACCCGACGTGCGAGGCGGTGAACCCGAGCCGTTCGTAGAAGCGGTGGGCATCGGTCCGGGTCACGTCCGAAGTCAGCTGCACCAGCGCGCAGTTCTCGGCACGGGACTTTTCGACGGCCCATTCGATGAACCGGGTGCCCAGGCCGCCGCCGCGCTCGTCGGCGTGTACGCGGACGCCCTCGATGATGGAACGGGTGGCTCCCCTGCGGGAGAGTCCCGGCACGATGGTCAGCTGGAGGGTGCCCACGACACGGTCGGCGCGGACGGCGACGACCAAGTGTTGGTTCGGGTCGCCGGTGAGGCGCTGCAGGGCTGCGAGGTACGGGGTGAGGTCGTCCGGGGACTCGCGGGTGGCGCCGAGCGGGTCGTCGGCCAGCATGGCGACGATGGCGGGCACATCGGCCTCGGTGGCCGGACGGATCGTCAGTTCGGGAGTGTCGGTCATGATGCGTTCTCCTCTCAGCCCGCGGCCACGGTGAGCGGTGCCCACCGGCGGGTCCAGTCTCCGGGCAGGCCGGGGATGCCCCGGGTCATGACGGCGTTGAAGGCCACGGAGGCCAGGCCCCGCTCCTTGAGCCAGACGAGGAGTTCCTCGTGTCGTACGTCGACATCGGTGCGCAGCACTCGGTCGGTGTCGATCGCGAGCGCGGTGACCAGTGACTGGGCGGTTGCGGTGTCATGCGCGATCAGCGGGCCGATGACCTGGGTGTTCATGTTGGGCCAGGCTGCGGCGTAGCCGGTGAGCGTGCCGTCTCCGGAGCGGTCCTCGGCGACGACCAGCTGGTCGGCGAAGGAGGGCAGCCGGGTGATCATGTGCGTGCGGTCGGTGCCGAAGACCTCGGCGTCCAGACGCAGGATGCGGGGGAGGTCCTCGGCGGTCGCGGGCCGGACCCGGGAGGTGCCGTACGTGCCGGGGGTGCCCTCGTGCCGGAAGGCGCCCATCAGCATCTCGGTGCGGCCGGTGGTTTCGAAGCCCAGTTCTTCGTAGAGGGGGCGCCCGTAGGGAGTGGCGTGCAGGGTGAGGGGGACGCCCTTGAGTGCGTCGTCACAGACGTGGGCCATGAGGCGGCGACCCAGGCCCTGGCGGGCGAAGCGGTCGGCCACGAGAACCATCCCGATCGCGGCGAGCTCCGGTCCGGCAGGGGCGTCGCCGTAGCGGGTGACGACGCAGGCCGCCGCGAGTCCCCGGCCGTCCGGGGCGTCGACGCCGTAGCCGTTTCCGGCGGCGAGGAGCAAACGCCACTTGTGTTCCTCGCGGAGCCAGCCGCGATCTTCGGACAGGTCGGCGCAGCGGTGGAGATCATCCACGGTGAGCGCCCGGATCGGTAGATCGGTGAGGTGTGGTGGTGTCACCTGGCCCAGACTGGATCATGGACTGGGGGTCGTCCAGAGGATTTGGGGTCGGATGTTTCACGTGAAACGCCAGGTGCCGCCGCGCGGGCCGTCGGACGGTGTTTCACGTGAAACACGGTGTTTCACGTGAAACGGACCGACTAGCCTCGTTGGCCATGACCCTCCTGCACCTCTTCGACCTCGACGGAACGCTGATGTACGGTTCGGCGGCGCCGGTCGAGATCTCCCGCCAACTCGGATTGAGCGCCGAGATCGCCGAGCTGGAACGGGCCTTCGGAGCGCAGAAGATGGGCCCGCACCAGTTCTCCGTGGCCGCCCACGCCCTCTGGGCCGATCTGACGCCCGCGCACGTCCGGGCGGCGTTCGACGGGGCTCCCTGGCTCGCGGGGATCCGGGACGTGTGGCAGGAGATCAGGGAACGCGGGGACTACTGCGCGGTGATTTCGCTATCGCCGTCGTTCTTCGTGGAGCTGCTGCTGGAGTGGGGTGCGCATGCTGCGCACGGCTCGGTCTTCCCGGAGGTGCCGTTCACCCGTCCGGTGGAGGAGTCCGGGATCCTGACGCCCGAGGGCAAAGTCACGGTGGCGGACCGGCTCTGCGCGCAGTTCGGTGTGAGCCGGGCCGACTGTGTCGCCTACGGGGATTCGGTGACCGACGCGATGCTCTTCGAGGCGGTGCCGGTCTCGGTCGCGGTAAATGCGAGGCCTTATCTCGCCGAACGCGCGACCCATGTCTATGAGGGTCGGGATCTCCGGGAGGCATACCAGCTCGTAGGGGTGACGCGCCCGGGAGTTGACGCATCTTAGGAGGAAAGTGGGTTCGAATCGCGGATTTTCTGCATTTCCCCGCAGGCCTCAGGGTCGGCTGGCACGCTGTGAAGCCCGGAACCACGGATTCACTGGCCGTGGCGTGTGCAGACCGACCGAGATGCTCGAAGCGAGGCACCGCATGGACGCTCCGCCCACCAGATCGGACAGACGCGAATCGGCCCGGATATCCGGCGAGGGCGGTGCGATCGAGCCCTCACCGGATGCCGTACTCATCCGCCGGACCCTCGCGGAGATCGCCCCCGTCGCCGACAAGGTGACCTCGTACTTCTACGCACTGGTGTTCACCGGGCACCCGGAAGTGCGCGGTATGTTCCCCGCCGCCATGGACGTACAGCGGGACCGGCTCCTGAAGGCATTGCTGACCGCCGCCGAGCACATCGACGATCCCGCCGTCCTCGTCCCCTATCTGCGCCGACTGGGCGCCGGGCATCGCAAGTACGGCACGATGGCCGGGCATTACCCGGCGGTGGGCGAGGCCCTCGTCGGGGCACTGTCCCGGTACTCGCGGGACAGCTGGGGCCCCGAGACGCAGGCCGCCTGGGTGCGGGCGTACACCGCGATCTCCCAGATCATGATCGACGCGGCGGCGGAGGAAGAGGCGAAGGCCCCCGCGTGGTGGCACGCCGAGGTGGTCTCCCATGATCTACGCACCCCGGACATCGCGGTACTGACGGTCCGCCCCGACCAGCCCTACGCCTTCCTCGCGGGCCAGTACGCGAGCCTGGAGACCCCGTGGTGGCCGCGGGTGTGGCGGCACTACTCCTTCGCCTCGGCCCCGCGCGCCGACGGGCTGCTGTCCTTCCACGTCAAGGCCGTCCCTGCGGGCTGGGTCTCCAACGCGCTGGTGCGCCACGCACGCCCGGGAGACGTCCTGCGCCTGGGACCGCCGGCCGGTTCGATGGTGGTGGACCACACCACGGACAACGGCATGCTGTGCCTGGGCGGGGGCACCGGGATCGCTCCGATCAAGGCGCTGATCGAGGACGTCGCCGAACACGGCGAGCGACGGCCGGTAGAGGTGTTCTTCGGGGCCCGCAGTGACAGCGACCTCTACGACAAGGACACGCTGCTGGGGCTCCAGCGCTCGCACCCGTGGCTGTCGGTGCGCCCCGTGATCGGCGACGGGCTGGCCGGACAGCTGCCGCACGCGGTGAGTGAGCACGGGCCGTGGAGCTCGTACGACGCGTTCATCTCCGGCCCGCCCGCGATGATCCGCAACGGAGTGGACGAGCTCCTGCGGATCGGCATCCCCTGTGAGCGGATCCGGCACGATGCGGTGGAGGAGCTGGCCGGCATCGCCGGCTGAGACCGGAGGCAGCCCGCCGGTCTCAGCTCGGCATCAGCCCAGGTCGGGAGCGTGCATGGCGCGGACACCCTCGATATTGCCGTCGAGATAGTGCCGCAGGGACAGCGGGACGAGATGGACGGCAGCGATGCCCACCCGACTGAAGGGCACGCGGACGATCTCGTATTCGCCTTCGGGCTCGTCGACCTCGGGGCCGTGCCGGAGGTTCGGGTCCATCGATTCGAGGCGGCAGACGAAGAAGTGCTGCACCTTCACGCCGGTCACCCCCCTGTCGGCGATGTGCTCGACGGTGTCGACGAAGCAGGGCACCACATCGGTGATCTTCGCGCCGAGTTCTTCGTGGACCTCGCGGTGGAGGGCGTCGACGACGGTGGAGTCCGAGGGCTCCACTCCTCCGCCGGGGGTGAGCCAGTACGGGTCGACGCCGGGCCGGGTGCGTTTGATGAGGATCAGGTCGTCACCGTCGAGCAGGATCGCGCGGGCGGTGCGTTTGACCACGGGACGTTCGGTCATGGGAGAAGAGTGGCCCGCCACTCCGCTTCTGAAACGCGCCACGTGCCGGCAAAGAGCGGGCTCACCAGTGCACTGCGGCGGCCAGCAGCCGGTCGTGCGCCCGGGCGAGGTGGGCGAGGGCCAGGCTCCCGGTCCGCACGACCAGGAACCAGGTGCGCAGCGGCGGCACGGCGGGCTCCGTCAGCGCCACGATCCGACCGCTGTCCAGGGCGTCCTGACACAGGTAGCGCGGCAGGACGGCCAACCCGGCGCCGGCCTGGACACACTCCAGTACGGCCCGGAGGTCGGGTACGACCACGGTGGCGGCCAGGGGCCCGGCATCGGGCAGGGCGTCGAATACGGCGGCCCAGTAGCGGGTGATGAGCGGCAGGCTCTCGTGGACCTCGACCAGCGGGATGCCGTCCAGCGCGGAGGAGCCCTCCTCGCGCAGCCGGTCCACGTCGACGAGGGCGGCCCAATAGGGCGCGGCGACCAGGACGTGCTCCTCGTCGCACAGTGCGGTGGTGGTGTAGAGCCCGCCCCTGGGGTGGGCGGTGGTGACGACGAGGTCGTGGTGGCCGGCGGCGAGCCCGTCGAGGGTGGCCTCGGCATCGGTCTGCGGGGCGGCGCGCAGGGTATGGCCCTGGCCGACCAGGAGGGCGAGGGCGGGAAGCACGCGCAGGCACAGGAACTCGGGAGGCCCGGCGACGTGGAGGGTGCGTAACGCGCCGGCGGCCTCCCGTTCGGCCTCGGTGATCCGCAGCAGGGCGTCGAGGTGCGGGGCGGCCTTGTGGGCCAGCTCGTCGCCGACGGTGGTCGGGGTGACGCCACGGGCGCGGCGGTGGAAGAGCGGGCGCCCCAACTGGCGCTCCAACGTACGGATCTGCGAGGTCACGGCGGGCTGGGACAGTCCGAGGAGGGTGGCTGCGCGCGTGAAGGAACCGGCTCGGTGGACGGCGACGAAGGTGCGCAGCAGGGTCAGGTCCATCGCTGCACCTCTCGGTGGGGGCCTTCAACTATAAATATGCAGATAGCTCCCTGTCGTTACCGTGATTGGACTCTGACGAAGAGTCAATTAGCCTTGTCACGTGGTTCTTC
The DNA here is from genome assembly GCF_036227605.1 of Streptomyces sp. NBC_01439. GTDB lineage: Bacteria > Actinomycetota > Actinomycetes > Streptomycetales > Streptomycetaceae > Streptomyces. The sequence goes on from NZ_CP109487.1 coordinate 4,967,704, forward strand.
GCGCGCAGAACCCGGAGCGGTCCGAGCCACTAGGGGGGAGGCTCGGACCGCTCCGCACGGCGATGGCGTCCCTGGTTCAGCCCTTGGCGCCCGCGTGGTCGAGGGCGCGCAGCACGTCCGCGACGAGGTCCTCGGTGTCCTCGGCGCCGGCGGAGAAGCGGATGAAGCCCTCCGGCACGGCGTCGCCTCCCCAACGTCCGCGCCGCTCGGCGGTGGACCGTACCCCGCCGAAACTCGTGGCGTCTTCGACCAGGTGCAGGGCGGCCATGAACCGCTCCGCGTGCGCGCGGTCGGGCAGGGTGAAGGAGACCACCGACCCGAAGCCCCGCATCTGCCGGGCGGCCGTCTTGTGGGAGCGGTCCGTGGGAAGCCCCGGGTAGCGCAGTCCGTGCACGTCCGTCCGGTGCGTCAGTGCCTCGGCGACGGCCAGTGCGTTGGTCCACTGCCGGTGCGCGCGCAGTTGGATCGTGGCGAGGGAGCGGTGCGCGAGCCAGGCCTCCATGGGCCCGGGGATCGCACCGACGATCTTGCGCCACCGTCGGACGCGGGCGGCGAGCTCCGGATCGCGGCAGACGACGTACCCGAGCAGTACGTCGCCGTGGCCGGTGAGGCCCTTGGTGCCGCTCGCCACCGAGAAGTCCGCCCCCAACTCCAGGGGCCGCTGCCCGAGCGGGGTGGCCAGGGTGTTGTCGACGGCGACCAGGGTCCGGCCGGCGTGCGCCGCGTCCACGAGGCGGCGTACGTCGCACACGTCGAGCCCGGGGTTGGAGGGGGTCTCGATCCACAGCAGCCGGGCCCCGTCGAGGGCCGCGAGCTGGGCGTCGTCGGCGGTCGGAGCGGTGCGCACGTGGATCCCGTACGCCTCCAGCTGCTCGCGCAGCAGGGGGAGGGCCTGGTAGCCGTCGTCGGGCAGGACCACGGTCTCGCCGGTGTGCGCCTGGGAGAGGAGGACGGCGGAGACCGCCGCCATGCCGGAGGCGAAGACGATGGTGTGCACGTCCTCGCCGGGGGCCTCCAGTTCCCCGATCGCCCGTTCCAGCAGCGTCCAGGTGGGGTTGGTGTCGCGCCCGTAGGCGTACGGGCCTTCGACGTCGCCGGGGAGGTGGAAATGGGCGGCGAAGACCGGGCCGGGCAGGGGAGGTTCGTTCTTGACGGCCTCGGGCAGTCCGGCCCGGACGGCTCGGGTGCCGTCGCCGAGCGCGGCCGCTCCGGCCTGTTGCGGGGCGTATTCGTTCACGCGGTGTGCTCCTTCACGGCGGCGCGTACGGCGTCCAGCAGGCCGGGGCTCGCGGCCTCGACCAGCTCCAGGCACTCCTCGAACCCGCCCCGCGGCCCGTAGTAAGGGTCCGGTACGTCGGTCTCCGCGGCCGACGCCGCCGGGTCGTAGGACCGCAGCAGCCGCACCTTGGCGGCGTCCTGCGCAGTGGGCGCGAGCGCCCGCAGGTCCCGTAGGTGCCCGGCGTCGAGCGCGATGACGAGGTCCAGGCGGGCGAACCAGGAGGAGCGGAACTGGCGGGCCCGGTGGTCCTGCTCGTAGCCGGCCGCCTCCAGGACGGCGATGGTGCGCGGATCGGCCCCGTCCCCCTCGTGCCAACCGCCGGTGCCGGCGCTGTCCACCTCGACCAGGGTGTCGAGGCCGTCGGCCGCCACGTGGGCACGGAAGACCGACTCGGCCATGGGGGAGCGGCATATGTTGCCCGTGCAGACGAAGCAGACGCGGTACATGGCAGGCCCGTTCAGTTCTTGTCGGGCAGGACCATGTTCATGGCCCAGGAGACGATGGAGATGATCAGGCCGCCGAGCAGGGCGGTCCAGAAGCCGTCGACGTGGAAGCTGAGGTCGAGCTGCGAGGCCAGCCACGAGGTCAGCAGCAGCATCAGGGCGTTCACGACGAGCGTGAACAGCCCGAGGGTGAGGATGAACAGCGGCAATGAGAGCAGCTTCACCAACGGCTTGACGAGCAAGTTGACCAGGCCGAAGACCAGTGCGACCAGGATCAGGGTGAGCGCCCGTCGGCCCGTACTGCTGCCGTCGTCGAGGGTGATGCCGGAAAGCAGCCAGATGGCGACGGCCAGGGCCGCCGCATTGGCGAGCGTCTTGACTACGAAATTCGTCATGTGTCTGATCGTGGCAGAGAAGATCCCGGTGGAACATCCGCAGATCAGCGGATGCAAGGGAACGATCGAGTACAAGGGGCACAACGACGATGAAAGCCTTCCGGCTTGACGAGCTCGAAGCGGAGCGGGCCGCGAACGACGGCGCCTATCTGCAGTTCCTGCGCGAGCGGAACATGTCGGTCGGGCTGTACGCGCTCGACGCCGGACAGACCGATCCGCAGCTGCCGCACCGCCAGGACGAGGTGTACTTCGTCGTCAGCGGCCGGGCTTCGATCACGGTCGGGGAGGAGACAACGACCGTGGCGCGCGGCAGCGTCGTCTACGTCCCGGCGGGTGTTGCGCACAAGTTCCACCACATCACCGAGGACCTCAAGGTGATGGTGGTGTTCTCACCGCCGGAGGGTTGAGCGGCCCCGCCGGATGAGGGTTGCGGCCCTGATCCCCCTAAGGGGCGGATCAGGGGACTCCGAGGGCTCGCGGGCCCCGATGCGGGGCCCCGGGCTCCTAGCATCGAGAGCAGGAAGTAGCGGGCGCAGCCACGGACGAAGAAGAGGTCGATGACATGGACGGCATCCGAAAGATATTCGCAGGCATGCCCTGGTGGGTTAAGTGGGTCGCGGTTCCGCTGCTGGCCGTCTTCGTCTTCGGCGGCGTGATCACCAGCATCCTGGGCGCGCTGATCGGATTCGTCTTCAAGCTGCTCCTCTTCGTCGGCCTCGTCGGCGGACTGATCTTCGTCGTGAAGAAGTTCAGCGGCGGCGGCTCGAAGGCCTCCTCCGACAAGTGGTAGCCAGGAGCGGCTCGGGCGGACCTGGGATTGAGCCAGGCGAGGGAACATGACGCGCTGAACGGCTCACATCCCCGGAATCGGTGGATAGAGTGGCAATCTATGCCGTTCCCTGGGCACCGAAAGCCGGTACCGCCGCTCCGACCAGCCGCTCTGACCTGCGGCGACGCTAACGAGCCGCCCGAGTACGACCCCCAGGATCCACGGCAGGCGCGGGGGCGGCCCCCGCAGGGCGGGCCTCCCCAAGGGCCCGCTGCCACGCCTGGGGGTGAGCTTTGTCTCCGGTTCACAACGCCGGTGTGCCGACTCTGATCGGTTCGGTGCAGCGCGCGCTGAGGCTGCTCGAAGCGGTGGGGTCCCATAGCGGGGGAGCCCCGGCAAAACAGCTGGCGCGCGAGGCCGGGCTCCCGCTTCCCACCGCGTACCACCTGCTGCGCACACTGACGCACGAGGGCTATCTGCGCAGAGTGCGCGGCGTGTTCGTACTGGGGGAGGCCGCGGAGCGGCTCGCCCGTGGGGGACTCCAGCAGAAACGTCGCGGCATGATCCTCGACTCGCTCGCGCACTTCCGCGACACGGTCGGGGCCCCCGTCTACTTCGCGGTCTACCGCGAGGGCGAGATCGAGGTGGTGGGTGTCTCGGACACTCCGGCCAGCCCGGCCTGCGAGGAGTGGGCCGACTTCCGTGAGACCGGCCATGCGCACGCCATCGGGCAATGCCTGCTCGGGCAACTCGACGAGAAGGCGCGCAAGGACTACTACGACCGCCATCCGGTCGAGGCCATCACCCCCTATACCGTCCGTGATCTCCGGTCCCTGGAAAACCGGATCGGGGCGCTCGGGCGAATGCAACCGGTGGTCGAACGTCAGGAATATGCCCTCGGCACGATCTGCGCAGCCATCCCCATGACGGCCGGCGACACGGTCGCGACGATGGCCATTTCTCTACCCCTCCACCAAGAAGAACGATTGCTCTATGTAGTCAATCGGCTACGGAGTGAAGTAGGCGCGCTGTTGAGCACCCTCTCGTTCTCTATCAGTATCTGAAAACTCACTCCTTGTGATCTGCTACCGCTTCCACCACTCTTGTCAAGTGGGTCCTGGGGGATCATTCCTGGCCACTTCAACTACAGCGGGGTAGTCAATGCGCGAGTCGGTACAGGCAGAGGTCATGATGAGCTTCCTCGTTTCCGAGGAGCTCTCGTTCCGGATTCCGGTGGAACTCCGGTACGACGCACGCGACCCCTACGCAGTCCGCCTGACCTTTCACCTTCCCGGAGATGCGCCCGTGACCTGGGCGTTCGGCCGGGAGCTCCTCCTCGACGGCATCAACAAGCCGTGCGGTGACGGCGATGTGCACATCGCCCCCACCCACCCGGAGGACCTGTCCGACGTCCACATCCGCCTTCAGGTCGGCGGCGACCGGGCCCTGTTCCGTGCCAGCGCGGCGCCGCTCGTCGCGTTCCTCGACCGGACCGACCGGATCGTTCCGCTCGGACAGGAGCGCAATCTGGGCGACTTCGAGGAGAACCTCGACGAGGCCCTCGGCAAGATCCTTGCCGAATCGCAGCAGAACGAACAGAACGCCGGCTGACCGGTCGCTGGTCTGGTCCGAACGGCCGGCCGGCGCCTTGGCCGCTCAGCGCTTGCGCCGCCGGCCCCGGCCGCGGACCGTCCCCGCGGCCGGGGTGCCCGCCGTGGATCCCGGTCGGTCGGCAGAAACCACCAGTGCGGCCAGCGCCGTCGTCACGGGGACCGAGGCCACCAGGCCGATCGATCCCACGAGGGTCCGTACGATTTCTTCCGCCACCAGCTCGCTATTGGCCACCGAACCCATGCTGCTGTTCGCGATCGAGAACAGTAGGAGCAGCGGCAGCGCGGCACCCGCGTAGGCCAGCACCAGGGTGTTGACCACCGACGCGATGTGGTCGCGGCCGATCCTGATGGCCGCCCGGTAGAGCGCGCGCGGCCCCATCGAGGGGTCCGCGTGGTGCAGCTCCCACACCGCCGACGTCTGGGTGACCGTCACGTCGTCGAGTACGCCCAGCGATCCGATGATCACGCCTGCGAGCAGCAAACCGCTCATGTCGATGTCCGGGTACAGCCCGTGGATCAGCCCGGTGTTGTCGTCGGTGTTGCCGCTGAGGAACGCCCAGTCGATGAACCCCGAGCCGAGCAGCCCGATCAGGAGCAGCGAAACCAGGGTGCCGAGGACGGCCACCGAGGTACGGGCGGTCAGTCCGTGGCACATGTAGAGCGCGATCAGCATGATGGCGCTCGCCCCGACCACCGCGACGACCAGCGGATTCGAACCCTGCAGGATGGCCGGGAGGATGAAGAGGGTCAGCACGCCGAAGCTGACCACCAGCGCGATCAGCGCGAACAGCCCGCGCATCCGCCCGACGACGACGACCGCGACGGCGAAGATGCCGGCCAGCAGCGCCATCGGGAGCTTGCGGTTCACGTCGATCACCGAGTACTGCAGGTCACGGGGGGCGTCCGGTGCGTACGCCACCACCACCTCCTGGCCGTCCTCCAACTGCCGCGGCGCGCCCGGCTGGACGACCTCCACGAAGGTGCGGCCCTTGTCCGGGCCGCTGGTGACCTCGACGGTGGCCTTCTTGCACTCACCGGTCGGCGCGGCCTGGGCCCCACTGCCCCCGGGGGCAGTGGGAGTTCCGGTCGTCGGTACCTGCGCGGCGTTCACGGACTTGCAGTCGACCTGTTCGATCGACACGACCACGCCCTGCTGGGTCTGCCGGTCGAATCCCACCCCCGTGCGCTCGTGGCCGGGGGCGCCGCCCGGCCAGAGCACCACCATGCCGACGAAGACGGCCACGGCGAAGGGGATCAGTACGGCCGCGATGACCTTGCGCAGGTGCTTCGAGACGGGGGCCGCCGGGCCGTGGCCATGACTGTGGCCGTGGCCGTGGTTGTGGGGTGGACCCGGGGGTTGCCCGTCCGAGCCACCGCCGGAGTGCCCGTCGGAGTGTCTGTCGGAGTGCCCGTCGGACGGTCCGGGGCCCGCATGCGCGTGGCCGTTGTGGCCATGGGGCTCAGTGTGCTCGATGGGGGGCTGCGGCGAGGGCGTCACCAGCAGATCATCGCAAGAGATGAGGGGGCCCACTGTTCAGCACGCCATGGATGACGCTAGCGTGGGGGCACCTTTGCACAACGCGGGAGCTCGGAGCACCGGGCTGAGAGGACGCTGATCACCGTACGGGCATCACCGATGCGTACGGGAAGAGGCTGCGTCGACCGCCGAACCTGTTACCGGGTAATGCCGGCGTAGGGAGATCAGGTCTCATGACCATTCAGGACGCACGCACGCCTGCCGTCAGCCAGGACGCCGACGGCCAGACCGAGCGCCAGCCCGGCTGGCACAAGGGATACCTGGCGGGCTCCCGCCCCGACCTCCGGGTGCCGGTTCGCCAGGTCCACCTCACCAACGGCAAGGACGTGACGCTCTACGACACGTCCGGTCCGTACACCGACCCGCAGATCGAGACCGACGTCCGCCGCGGCCTCGCGCCACTGCGCGAGAACTGGATTATCAGCCGCGGGGACACCGAGGAGTACGCGGGTCGCCCCGTGCGCCCCGAGGACGACGGCATCAAGCACACCTCGCCGCGCGGCGGCCTCAAGAACCTCGACGCGGTCTTCCCGGGCCGCCCCCGCCAGCCCCGCCGCGGTCGCGGCGGCGCCGCCGTCACGCAGCTCGCGTATGCCCGCCGCGGCGAGATCACCCCGGAGATGGAGTACGTCGCGATCCGCGAGAACGTCTCCCCCGAGGTCGTCCGCGAGGAGATCGCCGCAGGTCGCGCCGTGCTTCCGGCGAACGTGAACCACCCCGAGATCGAGCCGATGATCATCGGCAAGCGGTTCCTGGTGAAGGTCAACGCCAACATCGGCAATTCCGCGGTCACCTCCTCCATTGAGGAGGAGGTCGACAAGATGACCTGGGCGACCAAGTGGGGCGCCGACACGGTCATGGACCTCTCGACCGGCCGCAACATCCACACCACCCGCGAGTGGGTGCTGCGCAACTCGCCCGTTCCGATCGGCACCGTCCCGCTCTACCAGGCGCTGGAGAAGGTCGACGGCCGCGCCGAGGACCTGACCTGGGAGATCTACAAGGACACGGTCATCGAACAGGCCGAGCAGGGCGTCGACTACATGACGGTCCACGCCGGCGTGCTCCTCCCCTACGTGCCGCTGACCGCCCGCCGCAAGACCGGCATCGTCTCGCGCGGTGGCTCGATCATGGCCGCGTGGTGCCTGGCGCACCACAAGGAGAACTTCCTCTACACGAACTTCGAGGAGCTCTGCGAGATCCTCGCGACGTACGACGTCACGTACTCCCTCGGTGACGGCCTGCGCCCCGGTTCGATCGCGGATGCCAACGACGCGGCGCAGTTCGCCGAGCTGAAGACGCTGGGCGAGCTGAACACGATCGCCAAGCGCCACAACGTCCAGACGATGATCGAGGGCCCGGGCCACGTCCCGATGCACAAGATCAAGGAGAACATCGACCTCCAGCAGGAGATCTGCGAGGAGGCGCCGTTCTACACGCTCGGCCCGCTGACCACGGACGTCGCGCCCGCGTACGACCACATCACCTCGGGCATCGGCGCCGCGATGATCGCCTGGTGGGGCACCGCGATGCTCTGCTACGTCACGCCCAAGGAGCACCTGGGCCTGCCCAACCGCGACGACGTCAAGACCGGCGTCATCACGTACAAGATCGCGGCGCACGCCGCGGACCTGGCCAAGGGGCACCCGGGCGCCCAGGAGTGGGACGACGCCCTGTCCGACGCGCGGTTCGAGTTCCGCTGGGAGGACCAGTTCAACCTGGCCCTCGACCCGGACACGGCACGCGAGTTCCACGACGAGACCCTCCCGGCGGAGCCGGCCAAGACCGCGCACTTCTGCTCCATGTGCGGTCCGAAGTTCTGCTCGATGAAGATCTCGCAGGACATCCGCCGTGAGCACGGCGGCGACCTGAAGGCGGAGGAGATCCAGGCGGGCATGGCGGAGAAGTCCGCCGAGTTCGCGGCCTCGGGCAGCCGGGTCTACCTGCCGCTGGCCGACTGACCTGGGCGAACGCGACTGTCCGACGGCGCCGTGGGGGGAGCCGTCGGTCGGTCGGTTCGCTTGATCAGGCTCGTTGAGCGTCCCGCAGCCGTTCCACCTGCCGACTTACCAGCTCAACGGGGAACGCCAGGATTTCCTTGCCCATGCTGAGCTCGGAGAACGTGGCGATGGTGTTTCCCGTGCGTACCACGATCAATTGCTCGTTGCGGTCTGCGGGGTACTCCGGCCCCAAGGGGATGATCTCCCGGAAGGCGACTGCCTCGTCGCCGACCTGCGGCGGTGCCTCCGTCTTCACCGTCGCCTCGAACTTCCCTGCGTAGCCCTCGCCCCGGTATGACCGGCAGGTGGCAAGGGCCTGCTTGAGCTGTGCGAAGAGCTGCTCGGCTTTGCCCTTCTCGTAGGAGGCGAGTGTTGAGCCGCCACCATCGATGCTCGTCTTCCAGTTGAAGGTCTGGAAGACGTGAGCGAATGAACCCGAACCCGAACGGGCGTCGATGAGCGGCTGGCAGGAGGGGTCGGATATGGGCGGGAAGGTGCGCCCGCTGCCTTCCGGCATCGGTTCGCGTACCTCGATGGGTTCGTCGGCCTGCGGGACTTCTCCGTCCTTAAAGGCGAGGGTCTTGAGCTGGGCCATCGTTAGGGGTGTGTCGGCGGCCTTGGTCGGCGGAGTGGCGGACGACACCCCAGCGGCGGCCTTCGGCTCCTGCGCCGGGGCACACCCTGACGTGAGGAGCAGGCCGATGACAGCTGCTACGGCTGAGGCCGCCAGTTGCGTCGTGCGGGCGTGCATGAGTCCCCCCGGTGATGGTGCGGATGAGAGTTCGACGCCGACGCTAGTGGCAGGCGTAGCCCCGGGCCAGGCGTTTCCGATTACTGACCAGGGGGTTTCCTTTACGGATTGAGGCGGGAGAACCAGGCCGATCTGCGGACAGTTCCTTCCCCCGATGAAGATCTCGCAGGACAATTGCCGTGAGCACGGCGGCGACCTGAAGGCGCCGTGGGGGGAGCCGTCGGTCGGTCCCTCATCCAGGGCCCCTGGGCTCGCAGGTGCCGGAGGGGCGGGGGCGGCCCGGTTCGACGGTCTGCGGTCGGTCGCCCTCACAGAGGCACCCCGTGCTCACCGGGCGGTCGTTCCGGTTGCTCCAGCCGACGATCTGGCCGGATCGCGATCGTCAGCGCTTGCGGAGGAGCACGAGGAAGACGAGTGCGGAAGTCGCGGCAGCGGCCGCCCACGGAGTGGGGCCGTCATCCCAAGTGGCGGCGGTCGCTGCCACGGTCAGTGCAGCGTTGAAGCCCGCAAGCCCCAGGACGGCCCCGGCCGTCCGCCCGTCTTCCATCTGAGTCCCCTGCTGTGGTGGTTCACCGCTACGGTCGTAAATGACCATATGGACGAGATGGGGCCCTCTCAAGTGATGAACGGACCATAGTGATGGTTTCCGGACAGTCTGAGGCGGCCTTGCGATATCCGGGGGGCAGGTGACCGGACCGGTGGGGACGATGCACGGTGCACCGGCACCTCACCGGAGTTTCCGGGGGCGCCTCCTTACGGTCGGTGGCCGGTGCGAGGCGCTGGCGCCCCGCGCCGCGATCACTCCGGTTCGTGTTCCGGGCCGCCGAAGTCCGGGCTGGTGAAGTCCGGAGGCGTGTAGCCGGGCCGGGGGCTCTCCGACGGGGATCCCGGGCTGGTGAAGTCGGGCCGGCTGTAACCCAGGTTGGGGATGCGGCCGGCCGCCGGGGTGCGGGGCGTGGGAAAGCCGGGGCCGGCGCTCGGATCGGCCAGTGCGTCCCGCAGGAAGGGCATGATGCCGCGCTCCAGCAGGGCGTGCCGCCAGGCCTCGCGGGCCCGGGCGACCTCGTCGGGTATCGCCTCCGTTTCGTCCGCCGCCACCTCGGTCGCACTGTTGCGGACGGCCGTCACCAGCAGCCCGATCACGGCGAAGAGCAGAGCGGCCGCGGTGAGCCCGCCGAAGAGCCAGCCCGCCGTCAGCATGGTTTCGGCGAAGGCCGGTTCGGGCTCGATCATCTTCAGGATGTAGCCCACGAGCAGGAAGATCAGCATCGCGGTGCCCGCCAGTACGGGCGCGAGGACCGCGACCACGGCGCCGATGCCCGCACCTCCCCCGCCGTCCTGGGCGCCGTCCTCGTCCCCCGTCATGCCGGGCGGGGTCAGTACTCCGTCGCGTCGTTCCTCGCGGACCTTCACGTAGTGGTCGTACTCGGCGGCGGCCGCGGCCGCCAGTAGGGCGCTGGCCCCCTGTGCCATGGTGCGCAGCTGTTCGGCGTTCAGCCGTTCGCCGAGGGTGGCGAGTTCGGGCCGCTCGTGCGCGGCGCGCAGCGCCTCGTCGACGAGCCGATCGAACTCCGGTCGGTCTTCGGTCAGCAGGTGCGGAGCGCTGGTCATGTGCATCCCCCGATGCTCCGTAGAAGCCGGTATGCCCGCGTAGACCCGGGCACCGGCACAAACGGAGGAGAGCCTGCTATGGATAGAGCGATGGTAGAGCGCCCACGCCACGCCGTGACAGGGGCTTTCCGGAAATACCCCTCTCCGTAAGCTCTCAGTCGCTCAGGGGAAGTTGTACGACGAGCAGTTTGCCCGCCATCGTCACCCCGCCGTCCATCGCGATGGCGAGCCCGTCCGCATACACGTGCGGGCCGTCCACGGCCTCGGGGCCGCGTGACTCGTCGCCGTCCTCGGTGCCCACTTCACCGAGCAGGTACGGGATGGGGCTGTGCCCGTGGACGACGCGGCTGCCGCCGTAGGTGTCGAGGAGTTCGCGGACGGCTGTCGGGCCGGTTTCCTCGTCGCGGAAGGCGAACCGCTTGGTGAACTTGCGGAAGAGGTCCCAGGTGATGTCGGCGTCACCGCGGTTGAGGAGCTCGTGGATGGTGTCGTTGACGTCCTCGATGGAGTCGCCGTAGTCGAGGTAGGCCGTGGTGTCGGAGTGCAGCAGTAGGTGGCCCTCCTCCAGGACGGCTGCGTCCAGGCGGGACATCCACTGCAGGTGGACGTCCTGCAGGCGTTCCATGTCGGTGCGCTGGCCGCCGTTGAGGAGCCAGGCGGCCTGGAAGGTGGCGGTGCCGGCGCCGGAGACGACCGGGGTGTCGCCGAACCGCTTGGCGCCGATGAGCAGGAGCTCGTGATTGCCCATCAGGGCCTTGCAGTAGCCGCCGGCGGCGGCGGCCTCGGCCGACAGTCTCATGACGAGGTCGATGACGCCGATGCCGTCGGGGCCGCGGTCGGTGAAGTCGCCGAGGAACCAGAGCCGGGCGTTGCCGGCGGACCAGCGGCGCTCCGCGTCGATCAGACCCTGGGCGTGGAGTTCGGTGACGAGCTCGTCGAGGTAGCCGTGGACGTCGCCGACCACGTAGAGGGGGCCGGGACCCGCCGCCTGTTCCTGGGGCACGTACTGGACCTGGACGGTGTCGCCGGGGCCACCGAGTGCGCCGCGGCCGATGACGGGTAGGTCCCGGTAGGTGGGGGTGTAGCCCTCCAGGTCGTCCTCGCCGGGCCCCCGGGGCGTCGCCTGAGCCGGTTCGGCATCGGGGCGCGCGTGGATGCGCGTGTCGGGGTACGGAGGCTGCTGTGCGGGCGCCTGCGGTGCGGCCGGGTGGGGTGTGGGCGCGTGCGGCGGGTAGCCGGGCTGCGGGGGCACGTTCGGCGTGGCGTCCTCGTAGTACGCCGGGTACTCGCCGTACACCGGGGGCTCTCCGGGCAGCCCGGTGGACGTGGTTACGGCGTACAGGGCGGGTTCGGTGACGGGAACCCGGAAGTCCCGCAGCGTGTCCGTCCGCATCGCGGGTCCCTGACCGGCCCCCTGAGTCATCGACCCCTCCACCACCGTCGCGCTGCCGTACACCTGCGGACCCTCCTGACCTCCAGTGAGGAGGGTCCGTGATGTCGTGCGCCCATCATAGGAATGCGGCTCGCGCTCTGTGACGCACCAGGGGTGGTGAATCCTTTGCGGAGCCGATCGTTCCTACCGTTTTCTCCCGATATCGGCGTTGCGGAAATCCTCGGCCGGTCCTTGGTCGGTGCTCGGTCGGTCGTCGGATGGCCCTCGGACGGTCCGCGGACGGTCCGCGGACGGTCCGCGGGAGACCCTTCGACGGGCCGACCGGACGGTCTGTCGGTCAGTCCTGGGCCGGCGAACGGGGCGGGCTGACGGTCGTGCGGGGCTGCCTGCGCTGCGAAGAGGTACGGATGATGAGTTCGGTCGGGACGACCTGTTCGACGGGGCGTCCGGTGTCCACTCCCTCGATCGCGTCGATGAGCAGCTGTACGACGGCGGTGCCGATGCGGCGGGGTTTGAGGGACAGGGTGGTGATGGGCGGCTCTGTGTTGGCGTAGACGGTGGACTCGCTGCAGCACACGAGCAGCAGGTCCTCGGGTACGCGCAGGCCGTAGCGGCGGGCGGCGGCGAGCAGATCGGTGCCGTTGGGGTCGAAGAGCCCGTAGACCGCGTCGGGCCGGTCGGGGCGGGCGAGGAGCCGGTCGGCGGCGACGGCGCCCGCGCACGGGTCGTGGGCGGGGTAGGACTCGTAGACGGGGTCCTGGCCGACGCGCTCGCACCAGCTGAGGTAGGCGGTGGTGGAGAGCCGGGTGTAGGTGTCGGTGGTGGTCCCGGTCAACAGGCCGATCCGGCGGGCACCGGCGGCGGCGAGGTGGTCCAGCAGGCCGAGTACGGCGGCCTCGTGGTCGTTGTCGACCCAGGCGGTGACGGGGAGGGAGCCTGCGGGGCGGCCGTCGGAGACCACGGGCAAGCCTTGGCGGACCAGTTCGGTGACGACGGGATCGTGGTCGGAGGGGTCGATGACGACGGTGCCGTCGAGGGCGACGTTGGACCACACGTCGTGGCGGGAGGTGGCGGGAAGGATGACCAGGGCGTAGCCGCGGGCGAGCGCGGCGGAGGTGGCGGCCCTGGCCATCTCGGCGAAGTAGGCGAATTCGGTGAAGGTGAAAGGTTCATCCCCGTACGTCGTCACGGTCAGGCCGATGAGGCCGGACTTGCCGGTACGGAGGGTGCGGGCGGCGGCCGACGGGCGGTAGCCCAGCCGGTCGGCCACTTCGCGAACGTGGCGGCGGGTGGCGTCGGGCAGCCGTCCCTTGCCATTGAGCGCGTCGGAGACGGTCGTGATGGAGACGCCCGCCGCGGCGGCCACGTCCCTGATGCCGGCCCGGCCCTGTCGGCCGGCGGCCCGCCGGGTGGTCTCGGTCCGGCTCACCTGATGCTTCCCTGCTGCTGTCATGGCGAGCCGATAGTAGGGCTCGGTGGGGAGGGTGGTCTGGGTGCATATGCAGGCGTTGACAGACACGTTTCTGCATGGTTCGCCACCCACAATGACCTTGGAAATGAAGGTTTTTGGTCGCTGAGGGTGAGTGTGGGGCTTGTCGTCGGGTCCGGGCATGCCAAAACGATGTGATCTCTGGTCGTTCTCAACTCACCTGCACGAGGGATGCGCGCCACGGCGCAGGCCACCGGCGCACGCATATATGCGTGCGCTCCCCCGCATTTCTGGCGCCCCCATTCTCGGAACGGCGGAATCCTCATAAGGTGAGCAGTATTGAGTCGACGGCGACGTCGTACGGGACGGTCGAGGAGGACCTGCGGTGAGCGAGAAGAGCCCGAAGCTGCGCGCCGAGCTGGACGGCATTCCGACGTACAAGCCCGGCAAGCCGGCTGCCGCGGGAGGGCCTGTCGCGTACAAGCTGTCCTCGAACGAGAACCCGTACCCGCCGTTGTCGGGCGTGCTGGAGACGGCGGTCGCCGCGGCCGGGAACTTCAACCGGTACCCCGACATGGCCTGCACCGGCCTCGTGAACGAGCTCGCCGAGCGCTTCGGCGTGCCGGTCGAGCACATCGCCACGGGCACCGGCTCGGTCGGTGTGGCCCAGTCGCTGATCCAGTCGACCGCCGGCCCGGGCGACGAGGTGATCTACGCCTGGCGCTCCTTCGAGGCGTACCCGATCATCACGCAGATCTCGGGCGCGACCTCGGTGCGGGTCCCGCTGACCGACGGCGACGTTCACGACCTGGACGCGATGGCCGCGGCGATCACCGACCGGACCCGGCTGATCTTCGTTTGCAACCCGAACAACCCCACCGGCACGGCCGTGCGCCGCGCCGAGCTGGAGCGCTTCTTGGACCAGGTGCCCTCGGACGTCCTGGTGGTCCTGGACGAGGCGTACCGCGAGTTCGTGCGGGACGCGGACGTACCGGACGGCATCGAGCTCTACCGCGACCGTCCGAACGTCGCCGTGTTGCGTACGTTCTCCAAGGCGTACGGTCTGGCCGGCCTGCGGGTCGGCTTCGCAGTCGGGCACGAGCCGGTTGCGGCGGCGCTGCGCAAGACGGCGGTGCCCTTCGGCGTCAGCCAGCTCGCGCAGGACGCGGCGGTGGCTTCGCTGCGCGCCGAGGACGAGCTGATGGGCCGCGTCGGGGCGCTGGTGAGCGAGCGCACCCGGGTGCACGAGGCGCTGGTCGCCCAGGGCTGGACCGTTCCGGACACGCAGGCGAACTTCGTGTGGATGCGGCTGGGTGAGCGGACCGCCGAGTTCGCGGGTGCATGCGAGAAGGCCGGTGTGGTGGTCCGGCCCTTCGCGGGCGAGGGCCTGCGGGTCACGATCGGTGAGACCGAGGCGAACGACCTCTTCCTGCACACGGCCGAGGCGTTCTTCAAGGAGCTCTAGGCGGTACGGAGCCCCGGGCGGCGAGCGGCCGGGGGTGATGAGGCACCGGGGGCGCTGGCGGGCCGGAGGCGGTGAGCGCACCCGGGCGGTTCCGGGGCGCCCGCCCGGCGGAGATGCTCGGCCGGCCGGAGCGTTTCGGGGTGGCTCAGGCGAGTTCCACGCGGATGGGATCGCCGTCGCGGACGGTGGACAGCAGGCGGGGGTCGCCGTCGAAGGCGCCGAGCACGTTGCACGGGCTCGCGAGGCGGCTCTCGCCCCCGCGTGAGATGGGCGTGGGGCCGTACGGGAGTGCGAGGGCGTCGCCCTCGGTCCAGAACGCGACCGTGCCCGGAGCGACGACCTGCTGGGCGTCGTCCTCCAGGGCGACGGAGATCCCGGTGTCGAAGTAGACCTCCTCGCCCCAGGTGTTGGCGGAGGCGGAAATCGGAAGGGCCTCGGCCAGCGCCTTGCTGGTCGGGGTCTCGTCGAGGGTTGCGGTGAGTTGGCCCGCAGGCCAGGAGATCCGTATCTGCATGAGCTGGATTCAACAATCTGTTGAATCAATTGGCTAGAGGGGTACCCCGCTCGAGAGTGGCTGAGAGTGGTGCGACATAATGCTTGTGAATGTGAACGCGTTCACAAGCGTGTCCTGCTTCCTCCCGATATGGAAGGAACCCGCCAGGCAGACTGCGGCTGTGACCACGGCGACGACAAGGAGAAGACGACGTGGACCTAGCTTTGGCGCCGGAGACATTGGCGCGATGGCAGTTCGGCATTACGACCGTCTACCACTTCCTCTTCGTACCCCTGACGATCTCGCTCGCCGCCCTGACGGCGGGCCTGCAGACGGCGTGGGTGCGCACCGAGAAGGAGAAGTACCTCAGAGCCACGAAGTTCTGGGGGAAGCTCTTCTTGATCAATATCGCGATGGGTGTCGTCACCGGCATCGTCCAGGAGTTCCAGTTCGGCATGAACTGGTCCGACTACTCGCGATTCGTCGGCGACATCTTCGGGGCCCCCCTGGCCTTCGAAGCGCTGATCGCCTTCTTCTTCGAGTCGACCTTCATCGGTCTGTGGATCTTCGGCTGGGACAAGCTGCCGAAGAAGATCCACCTGGCGTGCATCTGGATGGTGTCCATGGGCACCGTCCTGTCCGCCTATTTCATCCTGGCGGCCAATTCCTGGATGCAGCACCCGGTCGGGTACCGCATCAACGAGGAGCGGGGACGGGCCGAGCTCACCGACTTCTGGCTCGTGCTGACCCAGAACACCGCGCTCACCCAGTTCTTCCACACCATCACGGCCGCCTTCCTGGTCGGCGGCGCGTTCATGGCCGGCATCTCCGCCTTCCACCTGGCCCGCAAGAAGCACGTCCCCGTGATGCGGAGCTCGCTGCGCCTCGGGCTGATCGTCATGATCATCGCCGGTATGGGCACGGCGATCAGCGGTGACCTGCTCGGCAAGGTGATGTACAAGCAGCAGCCCATGAAGATGGCCGCCGCGGAAGCGCTCTGGGACGGGGAGGCGCCCGCGCCCTTCTCCGTCTTCGCCTACGGAGACGTCGACAAGGGCCACAACAAGGTCGCGATAGAGATCCCCGGCCTGCTGTCCTTCCTGGCCAACGACGACTTCACCTCCTTCGTCCCGGGCATCAACGACGTCAACAAGGCCGAGCAGGAGAAGTACGGCCCCGGCGACTACCGGCCCAACATCCCCGTCGCCTACTGGGGCTTCCGCTGGATGATCGGCTTCGGCATGGCCTCGTTCGGCATCGGAGCACTGGGCCTGTGGCTGACCCGCAAGCGGTTCATGCTGCCGACGCAGCTGCGGACCGGGGAGGACGAGGTCCCGCACCTGGTGCTCTTCACGAAGCCGCTGAGCCCGAAGTTCACCAACCTGTACTGGATCGTCGCGCTCTGGACGATGGGCTTCCCGCTCATAGCCAACTCCTGGGGCTGGATCTTCACCGAGATGGGTCGCCAGCCCTGGGTCGTCTACGGAGTCCTGCGCACCAGGGACGCGGTCTCGCCGAACGTGTCACAGGCCGAGGTGCTCACCTCGATGATCGGGTTCACGCTCCTGTACGCGGTGTTGGCCGTGATCGAGGTCAAACTCCTCGTCAAGTACGTCAAGGCCGGCCCGCCCGAACTCACCGAGGCAGACCTCAACCCACCCACCAAGATCGGTGGGGACGACAAGAACCCCGACCGGCCGATGGCCTTCTCGTACTGAGGCCGAGGAGCGCACACCATGCAACTCCACGATGTCTGGTTCGTACTCATCGCCGTCCTGTGGACCGGCTACTTCTTCCTGGAGGGCTTCGACTTCGGAGTCGGCGTACTGACCAAGTTGCTCGCCCGTGACCGCACGGAGAAGCGGGTCCTGATCAACACGATCGGACCCGTGTGGGACGGGAACGAGGTCTGGCTGCTCACCGCGGGCGGTGCCACCTTCGCCGCCTTCCCCGACTGGTACGCCACCCTCTTCTCGGGCTTCTACCTGCCGCTGCTGCTCATCTTGATCTGCCTCATCATCCGTGGCGTCGCCTTCGAGTACCGGCACAAGCGCCCCGAGGACCGGTGGCAGACCAACTGGGAACACGCGATCTTCTGGACCTCGCTGATCCCCGCGTTCCTGTGGGGCGTCGCCTTCGCCAACATCGTGCGCGGCGTCAAGATCGACGAGAACAAGGAGTACGTCGGCACCTTCCTCGACCTGCTCAACGTCTACTCGATCCTCGGCGGGCTGGTCACCCTCACCCTGTTCACCTTCCACGGCACGGTCTTCACCTCGCTCAAGACCGTCGGTGACATCCGCGACCGCTCGCGGAAGCTGGCGACCCGGCTGGGCGTGGTCACCGCGGTGCTGGCCCTGGTCTTCCTGACCTGGACCCAGGTCTCGCGTGGCGACGGCCAGAGCCTGATTGCGATGATCGTCGCGGTGCTGGCGCTGGTCGGGGCCCTCGGCCTCAACCTGATCGGCCGCGAGGGCTGGTCGTTCGCACTGTCCGGGGTCACCATCGCGGCGGCCGTCGCGATGCTCTTCCTCACGCTCTTCCCGAACGTCATGCCGTCCTCGCTGAACGAGGCTTGGAACCTCACGGTCACCAATTCCTCGTCCAGCGCGTACACCCTGAAGATCATGACCTGGTGTGCGGCCGTGGCCACCCCGCTCGTCCTGCTCTACCAGGGCTGGACGTACTGGGTGTTCCGCAAGCGGATCGGGACCCAGCACATCGTCGACGTGCACTGAGTCCTGAACCGAGTCCCCGTGACGTATGACCCGCCCGTCCGGCTGACGACCTCCCCGAGGGGATGTTTCACGTGAAACCGATCGACCCGCGCCTGCTGCGGTACGCCCGTTCCACCTGCCTCTTCCTGGGGGCGGTGGTGGCTCTGGGGCTTGCCGGGGCGGGGCTGGTCGTCGGTCAGGCGATGCTGATCGCCGAGATCGTGGTCGGAGCCTTCGAGCGGGGGCTCGACGGCCAGGCGCTCCGGACGCCACTGCTGCTGCTCGCGGCGGTGGCGCTGGGGCGCGGGCTGATCGCCTGGCTCACGGAGCTGGCCGCGCACCGGGCGGGCGCGGCGGTCAAGTCGGAGCTGCGGGGAAGGCTGCTGGACAGGGCCGCGGAGCTCGGGCCCGGCTGGCTGGCCGGGCAGCGGACCGGCTCGCTGGTGTCACTGGCCACCCGGGGCGTGGACGCGCTCGACGACTACTTCTCCCGCTACCTGCCCCAGCTGGGGCTCGCGGTGGTCGTGCCGGTCGCCGTGCTGGCCCGCGTCGTCACCGAGGACTGGGTGTCGGCGGCCATCATCGTGGTGACGCTGCCCCTGATCCCTGTGTTCATGATCCTCATCGGCATGGCCACCCAGTCCCGGATGGACCGCCAGTGGCGGTTGCTGTCCCGGCTCTCCGGGCACTTCCTCGACGTGGTGGCCGGGCTTCCCACCCTGAAGGTCTTCGGCCGGGCCAAGGCTCAGGCCGAGTCGATCCGCAAGATCACCGATGACTACCGGCGCGCGACGATGCGGACCCTGCGCATCGCCTTCCTCTCCTCCTTCGCCCTGGAACTGCTGGCGACCCTGTCGGTGGCCCTGGTGGCCGTGACCATCGGCATGCGGCTGGTCCACGGCGAACTGGACCTCTACACCGGGCTGGTCATCCTGATCCTGGCGCCCGAGGCGTACCTACCGCTGCGGCAGGTGGGGGCCCAGTACCACGCGGCCGCCGAAGGGCTGGCGGCCGCCGAGGAGATCTTCGAGGTCCTGGAGACCCCCACCACCGGTACGGCCGGTGCCGCCGAGCTGCCGGGCGGGACGCCCCTGCGGATCGAGATCGAGGGGATCGCCGTCCGCTACGAGGGTCGCAGTGAGGACTCGCCCCGGCCGGTCTCGCTCGCGGTCGGGCCGGGGGAGTGCGTGGCCCTCACCGGGCCGAGCGGAGCGGGGAAGTCCACCCTGCTCCAGGTGTTGCTGGGATTCGTGACGCCGACGGCCGGGCGGGTCCGGGTCGCGGGCGTGGACCTGGCCGACCTGTCGCCGGCGCAGTGGCGGCAGCAGATCGCCTGGGTGCCGCAGAGGCCGCACCTGTTCGCAGGAACGATCGCGGAGAACGTGCGGTTGGCCCGCGCGGGGGCCTCCGAGGCGGATGTGGCCGAGGCGTTGAAGGACGCCGGGGCCTGGGAATTCGTGACCGCGCTGCCGCGCGGGGTGCAGACCCCGCTGGGCGAGGGCGGTGTGGGACTGTCCGCCGGTCAGCGGCAGCGGCTGGCCCTGGCACGCGCGTTCCTCGCGGACCGGCCCGTGCTGCTGCTGGACGAGCCGACGGCGGCGCTGGACGGCGAGACCGAGGCGGGGATCGTGGACGCGGTCCGGCGGCTGTCCGCCGGGCGGACCGTGCTGTTGGTGGTGCACCGGCCGGCGCTGCTCGCCGTCGCGGACCGGGTGGTGGCGATGGAGGCGGGCGACGGCCCCGAGGGGCCGCTTGCCGTGGAGACACTCCCCCGCCTCGCCGCTTCCCCGGTCGGCGCCGAGCGGCTGTCCTCCGGCGCGGCCGGTGGCCGCGGCGAGCACGTCCCGGATGCCGGGGAGTGGATCCTCGGTGCGGCGCGCGAGCGGGCGGGCGCCGGCGCCGGTTCGGGACCGGTCGGTTCGGGACCGGTCGGTTCGGGGCTGGCCGGTTCGGGGGCGGCCGGTTCGGGGGCGGCCGGTGATCCGCTGCGCCGGGTGCGGGCGGTTGCTCGGGCGTGGCAAGGACGTTTCAGGCTCGGTCTGTTGCTCGGGGCGCTGGCCGTCGGATGCAGCGTCGGCCTGATGGCCGTGTCGGGCTGGCTGATTTCGCGGGCCTCGGAACAGCCGCCCGTGCTCTACCTGATGGTGGCCGTCACGGCCACCCGGGCGTTCGGAATGGGCCGCGCCGTTTTCCGGTACGCCGAGCGGCTCGTTTCGCACGACGCCGTGCTGCGGATGCTCGCCGACCTGCGGGTCTCCGTGTACCGCCGGCTGGAGCGCATCGCGCCCGCCGGGCTGCGCGAGCACCGGCGCGGGGACCTGCTGGCCCGGCTGGTGGCCGACACCGACACACTGCAGGACTACTGGCTGCGCTGGCTGCTGCCCGTGGGTACGGCCGTGCTCGTCGGATCGGGTTCGGTCGCCTTCACCGCATGGCTGCTGCCGGAGGCCGGAGCCGTACTCGCCGTCGGACTGCTCGCCGCCGGTATCGCGGTACCGCTGGTCAGCGGCGCCTGCGCCCGCCGTGCGGAGCAAAGGCTCGCGCCGGCCCGGGGCGAACTCGCCACCCGGGTGGCCGATCTGCTCACCGGGACCGCCGAACTGACCGTGGCCGGTGCGCTGGAGGACCGCAAGGGGCGGACGCGCGAGAGCGACGGCCTGCTGACGCGCATCGCCGCGCGGGGCTCGGCCGCGGCCGGGCTGGGTGGCGGCCTTTCGGCCCTGGTGTGCGGGCTCACCGTCGTGGCCGCCGCGGCCGTTGCCGCGAACGCCGTTCAGGACGGACGGCTGTCCGGAGTGGCCATGGCCGTTGCGGTCCTGATGCCGCTGGCCGCCTTCGAGGCGGTGAACGGCCTTCCGCTCGCCGTCCAGTACCGCCAGCGGGTGCGCCGTAGCGCCGAGCGGGTCTACGAGGTCATCGATGCGCCGGTCCCGGTCGCCGAGCCGGAGCAGCCCGCCGCGGCCCCCGCTTCGCCGTTCCCGCTGCGGCTGGCGGGGCTCACCGCCCGTCACCCCGGCCAGGAGCGGGCTGCGCTGCGGGACGTGGACCTGACCCTGGAGGCCGGCCGCCGCATCGCCGTCGTCGGTCCCTCGGGGTCCGGCAAGACCACCCTGGCCCAGGTCCTCCTCCGGTTCCTGGACCCGGCCGAAGGCGCGTACAGCCTGGGCGGGAGCGACGCGCGCACGCTCGACGGCGACGGCGTACGGGCCCTCGTGGGCCTCTGCGCCCAGGACGCGCACATCTTCGACAGCTCGGTGCGGGAGAACCTTCGTCTGGCCCGGACCGGGGCGAGCGAGGAGCAGCTGCGGCAGGCGCTGGCCGCGGCCCGGCTGCTGGACTGGGCCGACGGCCTTCCGGACGGGCTGGACACGTTGGTCGGCGAGCACGGCGAGCGGATCTCGGGTGGTCAGCGCCAGCGGCTGGCCCTGGCCCGGGCGCTGCTCGCGGACTTCCCCGTACTGGTCCTGGACGAGCCGGCCGAGCATCTGGATCTGGCCACGGCGGACGCCCTGACGGCAGATCTGCTGGCCGCGACCGAAGGCCGGACCACCGTGCTGATCACACACCGGCTGGCCGGCTTGGAGGCGGTCGACGAGGTGCTCGTGCTGGACCGCGGCGAGGTCGTGCAGCGCGGCTCGTACACGGAGTTGGCCGCTGCCGAGGGACCGCTGCAGCGGCTGCTGGAGCGCGAAAGGGCAACGGACGGGACTTTGGCAATTTTCCCCGCCAATAGGGACTAACTACGCTCAGGACCATGTCAGCGCAGCAGCCACAGGAATCACCGGATCCGTCACCAGGTCCATCACTGGATCCGCTGCCGGATCCGTTGCCGGGAACGCTGGGAACTGCGGGAACCGGTGGAGCTTCGGACCCGCTGGCGGCTACCACCCGGGCCACCAGGAGTCTGCAGGGACTGTCCACCGAGCTCACGGCCCGGGTACCGCAACTGCTGGAGGCCATGAGGTCGGTCGGGACCGGACTGGAGCTGCACTCGACGCTGGACCGCATCTGCGAGACCGCGGCCGAGCTCGCGGACGCCCGCTACGCGGCGATCGGCGTCGTCGACACGGAGGGCCGCGGGCTCTCGGACTTCGTCACCCACGGGATCAGCCCCGCTCAGGCCCGGAAGATCGGACATCGCCCCGACGGGAAACGAGGCCTGCTCGGAGCGCTGATCTCGCACTTCGACACGGTGCGGCTCGCCGATCTGACGAAGGACCCGCGCTCGGCGGGGTTCCCCCCGCACCACCCGCCCATGAAGACCTTCCTCGGAGTGCCGATCCGGGTGCAGGGAGAGATCTTCGGCAATCTCTACCTCGCCGAGAAGAACGGCGGCGGCGAGTTCAACGACTACGACGTCCACATGGTCCGGGTACTCGCCACCGAAGCGGGCATCGCCATCGGCAACGCCAGGCTGTACGAGGCCGCCACCCAGCGCGAGCGCTGGATCGACGGCTCGGTGGCCGTCACCACCGCTCTGCTGTCCGGCGGGGACGCGGACGATGCGCTCGCGGTGGTCGCCGAACAGGCCCGCCGGTTGGCCGACTCCGCCGCCGGGATCGTCATGCTGCCGGCCGAGGAGGGCGGAATGGAGATCGTCGCCGTCTCCTCCGAGAACCCGGCCACCTCGCTCGGCGTGGTGATCCCGGCCGCGAGCCCGGTGGTGGACCGGCTGCTGGAGGGCGAGCCGGTCTTCGTGGACGACGCTGCGTCCGATCCCCGCACGGCCAGCGAGCTCACCAGCCGGTACGGCCCGTGCATGCTGCTGCCGCTCCAGAGCGGCGGGCGGGTGCTGGGCGCTCTGGTCACCCCCCGGGCCCGCGGCGGGCGTCCCTTCACCGAAGCCGAGCGGACCCTGGCCACCCAGTTCGCCTCGCAGGCGGCACTCGCACTGATGATGGCCGAGGCACAGCGCGACCGCGAGCGGCTGGCGGTGTTCGAGGACCGCGACCGGATCGCCCGCGACCTGCACGACCTGGTCATCCAGCGGCTCTTCGCCACCGGGTTGATGCTGGAGGGCGCCCAGCGCCGGTCCATCGTCCCCGAAGTGCGCGACGGCGTGGGCAAGGCCGTGGACGAACTGGACGTGACGATCCAGGAGATCCGCACCGCGATCTTCGCCCTCCAACAGGGTCCGGCTGAGGCTCCGTCCGGGTTGCGCACCCGAGTGCTCCGGGAGATCAACATGGCTGCGGTGCCCCTGGGCTTCAAGCCCGCGCACCGCTTCGTCGGCCCCGTCGACACGGTCGTCGGTGAGCTGGTGGGCAAGAACCTGATCGCCGCGCTGCGCGAGGCCCTGTCGAACGCCTTCCGTCACGCCGAGGCGACCCGGATCGACGTGGTCATCGACTCCACCGTCACGCTCGCCGACGGCCGGCCCGGGGTCCGGCTGGAGGTTGCCGACGATGGGGTGGGCATCCCGCAGGGTGGCCGCCGCAGCGGGCTGCGCAACCTGCGCCGACGGGCCGAGTCGCTGGGCGGCGCGAGCTCGTACGGGCCGGGCATCGGTGAGGGCGGCGGTGGGACCACCGTGGTGTGGGAGGCCCCGCTCCAACCCGCAGCCTAGACCTGCGGTGCCGCGGTCCGATCGGCCAGGATGCGCTCGATGACGAGGGCGACCCCATCCTCGTTGTTCGCGACCGTGCGACCCGACGCGGCCGCAATCACATCGGGGTGGGCGTTGCCCATGGCGTACGAGGTGCCCGCCCAGCTGAGCATCTCCACGTCGTTCGGCATGTCCCCGAAGGCGACGACCTCGGCGGGGGAGATGCCCCGCTCGGCGCAGCACAGTGCCAGGGTGCTCGCCTTGGACACGCCCGGCCCGCTGATCTCCAGCAGTGAGGTGGGACTGGACCGGGTGATCGACGCGTATCCACCGGCGGCGGACCGCGCCAGTGCCAGGAACTCGTCCGGGGCCAGCTCGGGGTGGTGCGCCAACAGCTTCAGCACGGGCTCGGAGCTTTCGTCCGTGTCCTCGTGCAGCAGCTTCTCGGCAGTGGCGACCCGGGCACCCGGGTCCTTGAAGAAGGGCGGGTACGCCGGCTCGTAATTGATGCCGGTGGTCAACTCGACCGCGAAGGAGGTGCCGGGTGCCGCGGCCCGCAGGGCATCTACGACGGCGCGGGCGGCTATCCGTGGAAGGGCTCTGACCTGTACGAACTCTCGTCCGGCATGCAGGTCGACCACCGCCGCGCCATTGGCGCAGATCGCCAGGCCGTGGCCGTGGACATGGTCGCTGACCACATCCATCCAGCGGGCCGGGCGGCCGGTGACGAAGAAGACCTCGATCCCGGCCTCCTCGGCGGCGGCGAGCGCGGCGACCGTGCGCGGCGAGACGGACTTGTCGTCGCGCAGCAGGGTGCCGTCGAGGTCGGTGGCGATCAGCCGGGGCGTGGGGGTAGGCCCGTCCGGGCACTGGGGAGCCGAGGTCACGGCTCCATCTTCGCCCATGGTCGAGTAGGTCCTGACCACGGGCGGGGACTGTCACCTCGGGCGATGTTTCACGTGAAACGACGCCGTTTCACGTGAAACATCGCCTCGCCGTAGGCTCGAAGCATGAGTCTGCGTCTGAGCACCGTGATCCTTCCGGTACGTCGATGGCACGAGGGAGGACGGGATCAGTGGCTCCGGGCAGAGCAGCTCGGGTTCCACACGGCCTACACCTACGACCACCTGTCCTGGCGGACGTTCCGCGACGGCCCGTGGTTCGGCGCGGTGCCCACCCTGACCGCAGCGGCCACCGCTACCGGGCGGCTGCGCCTGGGCACGCTCGTCACCTCGCCGAACTTCCGTCACCCGGTGACCCTCGCCAAGGACCTCATGAGCCTGGACGACATCTCCGGCGGGCGCATCACGCTCGGCATCGGTGCGGGCGGCAACGGCTTCGACGCGACCGCGCTGGGCCAGGAGGCCTGGTCCCCGCGCGAGCGCGCCGACCGCTTCGCCGAGTTCGTGCCGCTGCTGGACCGGCTCCTGACCGAGGGCTCGGTCAGCCACGAGGGGACCTTCTACTCCGCCGAGGAGGCCCGCAACATCCCCGGCAGTGTGCAGCGGCCCCGGCTGCCGTTCGCGGTCGCCGCGAACGGACCGCGCGGCATGCGGCTCGCCGCTCGACACGGCCAGGCCTGGGTGACCACGGGCGACCCGAAGCTCTTCGAGGAGGGCACGCCCGAGCAGTCGCGCGAGGCCCTGCGCGGGCAGCTCGAACGGCTCGGCACGGCCTTCCTGGAGATCGGGCGGGACCTGGAGCCCGTGGAGAAGATCCTTCTGACCGGCTTCACGCCGGAGGCCAACACCGTGCTGCAGTCCGTGGACGCGTTCGTCGACTTCGCCGGCCGGCACCGCGATCTGGGGTTCACCGAGATGGTGATCCACGCCCCGATCCCGAACTCCGAGTTCGCCGCCGACGAGGCCGTGTTCGAGAAGATCGCCACAGAGGCCCTGGCCCAGCTCGACAGCTGATCCGTGATCCGCCGGTCGTCGTCGCCGCTCGCACCAGCGGCGACGACGACCGGGAGGGCGATGACTAGTCGCGGTCGTTCAACTGCGCGAGCAGGCGCTCCGCGGCCGGCAGGAGCCAGTCCGGCACGTCGTCATCGGGCAGCGCCCGCGCCTCGTCGATCAGCGCGGAGACGCGCGCGGCTCCCGCGTCCGCCTCACCCCGCTCCTGCTCGGTCCAGGCCGCGTTGTTCAGGCACTGGAACCGGTCCCGCAGATGGTCGGGGCCGAGCTCGGCATAGACCCGGGCGGCCCGGTCCCACAGCTCGATCTCCTCCAGGCGCAGCTCGTCGACCTCCGCGGGGCTCAGCCGGGCCGCCGGCTCCGCCCCGGCACGGGGGAGGCCCTGGTCCTCGCCCTCCTCGCCCTCCTCGTCAGCGGCCTCGTCGGCCTGCTCGTTCATGTTGACGTGCCGGTCGAGTACTTGTGCCAGCTGGTGCCAGGTCTGGGCGAGTTCGGACTGCAGCGCAGGAGCTCCGGGATCCGCCGCCAGGGCCGCCTCCAGTACCTCGACAGCCTCCGCCATCCGCTTCCGGGCCTCCGCCACCGCCGCGACGGTGACCTCCTCACGCAGTCCCAGCCAGGCCAGGGAGCGCAGGATCCGCACCTCGGCGACCGGGAGCTCGCCGGTCAGCCGGTGCAACTCCAGAGCCCGCTCGTACGCGGCGACCGCCTCCACGGCCAGTCCCGCGTCGTTCAGGGTGTCGGCGGCCGAATGCGCGAGGCTCGCCTGCGGACGCGGATCCTCCCAGCTCTTGGTGACCTCGGCCGCCAGCAGGTACTGCTCCGCTGCCGGCCGGGGTTCGTTCAGCCGGCGCAGCAGATCGCCCAGGAACTCCCGTACGGACACCGCCTGCTGGTCGCCGTGCTCCAGCAGGTCCGCTAGCGCCGACTGCAGGACCTCCGCCGCCTCTGCGTTCCGGTTGTCCTCCGCGTACGCCCGGGCCAGCAGCAGCCTGGCATGCGCGCCGCCGTCGGCCGTGAGTCCGGCCTGGTCGAACCAGTGGGCTGCGGCCAAGGCGTGCTCCGCGCTCTCCGCGGCCGCATCGCCCCGTCGCAGCAGGATGTCCGAGAGGGTCAGCCGTACGACGCCTTGCGTCTCGGCGTCGGTCACCTCGGCGACGTGCTCCAGCGCGGAGCGCGCCGCGGCCTCCGCTTCCTCGGGCCGCTCCAGCGTCAGCAGTACCCCGGCCCGCAGCACCAGCGGGTCCACGGCCTGCCACGGCCGGCCGGCCAGGGCGGCCCGCGCGGCGGACGCCTTGAGCAGTGGCAAGGCCCGCTCCGGGTCGCCCTGCGTCAGGGCCACCCGGCCCAGCATTTCCTCGGCCTCCGCCACCAGATCCGCCAGGGTGCCCTCGTGGGCGGCGATGAAATCGGTCAGCTCGGTGGCCAGCTTCCCGTGGTGGTCGTGGTGGTCGTGGTGGTCGTCCGTGTCGGGCGTCTCCACCGAGCGCAGGTACGACTCCATCCGGATCGTCCACAGTTCCACGAGCGCGATGCGCCGGGCCCGCAGCGGCTCGGTGGCGTCCAGTGCCTCGGCGGACCGCAGGGCGACACGCAGCAGTTCCCGGACCTCCGTCGGCGCGGCTGCGGACTGTGCTGCCACACCGGCCAGTCGTAGCTCCGCGAGTGCCGCCCGCTCGGCGAGCCCGAGCGCCCGGTAGTCGTCCCGGACCGACCTCAGCAGTTCCGGCGCCACCGTGGTCCCGCTCCGCCCGGCAGCCAGAGCCTGCTGGTCCGCGAGGTCGACGCGGACCAGCGGATCGGTCTCCGGGTGCGCGTCCAGTCGGACCGCCACCTCGGCCCACAGTGCGTCCGTACCCGGATGACCCAGTTCCCGGGCCCGGCGGGCCCGCTCCACCAGCTCGGTGAAGGCGGCGGCCGTCCGGTCCGGCCCGGGGCCGGGTGGAGCGGGCGCGGGGGCCGAGGCGGTGTGCGGCAGCGCCGCGCTGCGGACCCCCAGCGGCAGCTCGGCCAACAGCGGCTCACGGCCCATCTGTGCGAGGAACCGGTCCGAGACCCGGGTCGTGCCGTTGCGCGCGTCGAACTGCCGGGCGATGTCGAGGCAGCCCGCGTACAGCACCTCGTACAGCTCGTCGACGGTTCGGGGGCTTCCTTCGTAGGGCACGGCCGGGGTGCGCCCGTGCCCCAGTTCCCGCAGGCGGCGCAGCAGCACGAGGATGCCGCCGTGGAAATCCAGCCGGTCGTCGAGGTTGGCGAGCGGAGCCACGTGGGCGGCGTGGTCGGCCAGGATCTCCAGGCCGCGCGATTCGTTGCCGGTGAGTGCGCAGAACTCGATGTGCTTGCCCACCGACGGCAGCAGGCTGTCGTTGCCGCGTGCCATGCGGTAGCCGCGCAGGTGGTGGGAGCGCGCCTCGTCGGCTCGGCCGAGCCGCAGCAGTGGCAGCAGCGAGGTGGCGAGGAGCCGGTGGGGCTCCTCGGCGCAGGTCAGTTCACCGTCGAGCACCGGCTTCCACAGCTCCAGGGCCTCGGCGTCGTCGCCGTGCAGGGCGGCGTACTGGCCCTGCCCGTTGAGTTCGCAGGCCCGGCAGTCGCTCATGCCGTCGCGCTCCGCGGCCAGCCAGCGCCGGAAGGCCCGATCGGCGCGTTCGTCCTCGCCGATCGCGTCGGCGAGCCACATCTCGGCCTCGCGGACGGGCCGTTCGCTGTAGCCGGCGATCCGGTAGCGGCGTTCCATCTCGTCCAGCCAGCCGGTGGCCGACTCCAGCGGAACCCCGGGAGAGTCGGAGATCGCCGTGGCCACCCACTTGAACTGCCAGAACAGCGCATGCGCCTCCCCATGGGAGAAGGCGCCCGGGTCCTTGTCGTACTCCTGGAGCAGTCGGGCGAAGGGGACCAGCATCTTGGAGGACTCGGAGCTGTAGAGGTAGGCGTTGATCAGGTTGTCCAGGGCCTCGCGGAACAGGGCCCGGTCACCGCTCGTCTCCGCCGCGCCGGCCAGGGCTTCGGCGTGCGCGTTGCGTGCGGCGCCGTTCGGCGATTCGCGGTTCTCCGCCAGACCCCGCACGATCTCCCCGCGCGTCAGCGTCGTCATTTCTGGTCCTCCTGGGCGTCGCGGGAACCGGTGGAGTGGGTCGCCCATTCCAGGAGCCCGAGGAAGGCCCGGTTGAGCAGGGTGGAGTCGGCGGGGCGCAGCGGCCGCTGGGACATCAGCAGGGCCTGCCCGTAGAGCGATTCGACGGCCGTACCGGTCAGTGCTTCGTCGGGCAGCGCGGCGATCCGGCGGACGAGCGGGTTGTTGTGGTTGAGCACCAGACGGGCGCGCGGCGCGGAGCCGCGCAGCGCGCCGAGGATGCCGCTCCACAAGGAGTCGGCGCTCTCCAGCGCGGCGGTGCGGTCGCGCTCCTGGCGGGCCTGCCGGTCGTCGAGGTACAGCGCCGGCACGGCGACGGGCTGGAATGCGCGCAGCACCACGTCACAACCCTGGGCTTCCAGGCGGGCGCGCGCCGTGGCCAGGAAGGGGGCGAGGGCCAGTTCGGCCGCGGTGGGCACCGGGTCCAGCCGCTCGGTGACGGCCCCGGCGTCGAGTTCGGTGACCTTGAGTTCCGGCCGTACGGCGGGCAGCAGGGCCAGTAGGTCCGCATCGTAGGTGTATCCGGCGTTGATGACGCCGAGCCCGTGGGCCGCGGCGATCGGTGCGATCTGCCGGAACTCCTCGACGGTGCGGGTGAAGTGGATGTCCGTGTGGGCGGCCGCGAACTCCTGGAGGCTCATCGAGCCGTCGCTGGTCTCGAACGGCAGCCACGGCAGCATCAGCCCGAGCAGCTCGGGGTCGTGCCGGGCCATGGACTTCACGCCGAGGTGGTGGACCTGCAGGAAGGCGGCCAGGCGCTCCGGATCGCTGGCCGCGAGTTCGGCGAGCCAGCCGCGGACACGGGCGCCGAGGGCATCCCGTACGGCGGCGAGGGTCTCGTCGTCGTACAGGTTCTCGCGGGAGGCGGTGGGGCGCAGGGTGTCCGTGTCGAGGACGGCGCGGACGAAGAACGCCCAGTCGGGCAGCAGGTTGTCGGCCCGGTCGGTGAGCAGCATGCCCTTGAGGTGGACGCGGTGTCCGGCCCGGTGGGCGGGGCTGGTCGGTTCCGGAAGGACGTACGCCACCCCCCGTACGCCGGCGACCGGCAGGTCGAGGTCGATGCTGTCGAGCGGGGTGAAACCGAAGAGCTGCGCGCAGTGCCCGGCGAGCGCGACGCGACGGGCGGCCGGGGTGGGGAAGGGACGGTCCCACACGGCGGGCCGGTCGGTGACGGGGCGCGGCTCGCCACCCTGGCCGTCGTCGAAGGTGATCTCGTACGGCAGCAGGGAGCCGTAGTCGCGGGCCAGTTCTTCGACCTTGGCCGGGACGGCCCATTCCGCGGCGCCCGGGCGGGCTTCCAGTACGACGGTGGTGCCGGGTTCCGGCCGTGCCTCGTGGGGCAGTTCGCGGACGGTGTACGAACCATCGTCCGTGGCCAGCCATTCGACGGGGGCGGCCTGCGGGTCGCGGGCGGAGCGGGTGACTACCCGGATCTGGCGGGCCACGACGAAGCACGCGAGCAGGCCGATGCCGAACTGGCCGAGGAACTCCTGGCGGGTCGTTTCCAGGCCCTGCTCGTTGAGATCGCCGTCGCCGCCGCGCTTGGAGCTGCGGCCGATGGTGGCGAGCAGGGAGTGGGCCTCGGCGGCGGTGAGGCCGATACCGGTGTCCTCGATGGTCACGCGGTCGCCGGACGCCGAGAGTCGGATGCGGACCTGCGCCGCCGGGTCGAGGGCGTGCCGCGCGGTGATCGCGTCCACCGCGTTCTGCAGGAGCTCGCGGACGTAGACGCGCGGGCTGGAGTAGAGGTGGTGGGAGAGGAGGTCGACCAGGCCGCGCAGATCGACCTGGAAGCTGTGGGGTGCCGACGGCGGTGTGGACGTGGGCGTGGACGGGGACGTGGACGTCATGGGGCGTCACCTCGCGTGCATGCAGGGATGGTTCGGCGATCGCGAGGTCCCCCCCTCACAGATCCCGGAGTGGTTCACACATTAGGGGGATGGTCGGACAATCTCTGCGTGAATTCCGGCGCCCCGGATGCCTGGCCCGGGATTACTGGAAGCGCAGGAACTGCGGCGGTACGGCATCCACCAGCCACACCCCGTTGGCGCTGATCCGGAAGACGTGTCCGGCTGCTCGCATCGCCCCGGCGTCCACGCTGAGCACGACGGGCCGGCCGCGTCGCGCGCCGACCCGGGTGGCGGTCTCCCGGTCGGGGGACAGGTGCACGTGGTGGCGGGCCATCGGGCGCAGGCCCTCGGCGCGGATCGGTTCCAAGGCGGCGGCGACGGTGCCGTGGTAGAGGTAGGCGGGCGGTTCGGCCTCCGGCAGGTTCAGGTCCACGGCTACGGTGTGCCCCTGGTTGGCCCGGATCCGGGTGCCGTCGACGGCGAACCGCTGCTTGTCGTTGGCTGCGACGACGTGGTCGAGCTCGGCCCGGCTGAAACGGAAGCCGTGCGCGGCCGCCGCGCGCAGCAGGTCGTCGATCTCCACCCAGCCATGGGGATCGAGCACCAGTCCGATCCGTTCCGGCTGGTGTCGCAGGTGTTTCGAGACGTACTTCGACACCTTCACGGTGCGTCTTTCATCCATGGCCCCAGCGTGCCCGGTCGGTCGGCCCCCCGGCAGGGATTTTCCGGGGCGGCCGGTGGTGACAGGTGGTGGACACCCTCTATCGCTCTTCCAAGATGCGGAATATATTTTCCGCTGCCACTTCTGTTGAGAGGGAGAAACCATGACAGCCCCACCCTCACTGTCACGCCGCGCCGCTGCTGAGCTGGTCGGTACCGCCGGCCTGCTCGTGGTCGTGATCGGCTCCGGGCTCAAGGCCGCCGAGCTCAGCCGCGACACCGGTGTCGCCCTCATCGCCAACTCGTTCGCCTCGGCCATCGGCCTCGGGCTGATCATCACGATCTTCGGGCCGCTGTCCGGCGCCCACCTCAACCCGGTCGTCACCCTCACTTCCTGGTGGTCCCGGCGGACCGGCGGCGAGGGTCTGGGGGGCGGCGATGCCCTCGTCTACACCGTTGCCCAGAGCGTCGGAGCCATCGGCGGCGCCCTGGTCGCGGACGTCATGTTCGGCCGGATCCCGGGCACCTTCGCCACCCAGGTGCGCGACGGCGGTCACCTGCTCATCGGCGAGGTGGTCGCCACCGCCGGTCTCGTCCTCCTGATCCAGGGCCTCGGCCGGATCGGGCGCTCCGGTCTCGTCCCGGTGGCGGTCGCCGCGTACATCGCGGCCGCGATCTGGTTCACCTCCTCCGGGTCCTTCGCCAATCCGGCGGGCACCATCGGGCGCAGCTTCAGTGACTCCTTCACCGGCATAGCCCCCCAGTCGCTGCCCGGATTCGTTGGCGCCCAGCTGGTCGGCGCGATCCTCGGCCTGGCCCTGGCCGCCCTCCTGTACGGGACCGGGAGGAGTGCCGGGACAGGGGCGGGTGCCAGGTACACCTTCGGGTTCGGCCGGAGTGCGAAGGCGGCGCCTGTGGACGGAGCGAGCCCAGCCAAGGTGGCGTACGAGACCGTGGGGTGAGACGGAAGCTCAGTTGCCCACAGGAAAAGGGGGCTTGTCCACAGCCGTTTGGGCGGGTTTTGACGACAAACGCGTGATCCGCCCTGTGGACCCCGTGGACCCTGTGGAATCCGGGGATCCTGTGGAATCCGGGGACCGGCCCCGACCCGCCCCGACCGAACCTTTCGTCGTCACCACCCGCCCAGGCGTTGTTACTGCTCCCGTCGGCGCGCCAGATCATTCATCGTCCGGGCCTGGAGCTCCCGCTCCGTCGCGGCCCGGACGAACTCCGCGACGTGGTCGGCACCCACCAGATCCTGTACGGCCCGTACCGTCGCGGCCGGCAGCGCCACCGGCGCGGGCCCCGTCGGCCCCGGTGCGCCGGCCGACCCCAGGTGCCGCTGGAGGTGTCGGGTCGCGAAGAGCCGCATCGCCCGCGCCAGCTCCGCGTCCACGGTCTGCTGGGCCAGCGGCCGCAGCCGCCGCACCATGGTCGCCGCCTCCGCCGCGTCCGCGTCCGTGGGCGGCACCTGTCCGAGGTAGCGCGCGAAGACGTGCTCGGTGGTGAACTCCAGGAACCGCGAGGCGATGTGCTCCACCTGTCCCCGCAGTTCCCGCAAGTGCCCGGTGATCGCCGACAGCGGCACCCCGGCCGCATGCAGCTCGGCGGCCACCGCCAGCTCTTGCGGGGAGGGCACCAGGAACTGGTCCGGGCGCCCCGGGATCCGCTCCAGCACCCC
The DNA here is from genome assembly GCF_036227605.1 of Streptomyces sp. NBC_01439. Taxonomy (GTDB): domain Bacteria; phylum Actinomycetota; class Actinomycetes; order Streptomycetales; family Streptomycetaceae; genus Streptomyces. The sequence continues at coordinate 5,000,381 of NZ_CP109487.1, forward strand.
GAGTTCGCACGCTTCGTCCACGGCGTCGTCGTCCGGGCGGCCGCCGAACCGCTCGTCCAGCTCCTCCCGGTTGATCCGGGTCGCCTCCTCGTCGGTCCACGGCCCGTGCACCTCGGCGACCAGCCCGAGTACGCCGCCCAGACCTCGCCCGGCGTCCCAGGCCTCCAGCAGTTCCTTGATGGAGGCCAGGGTGTAGCCGCGGTCCAACAGGTCCGCGATCTGGCGCAGCCGTGCCAGATGCGTGTCCCGGTAGACGTTGGAACGGCCCCGCCGCTCCGGTTTCGGCAGCAGGCCACGGTCCTGGTACGCCCGGATCGTGCGCACCGTTGCTCCACTGTGGTGCGCCAGATCCTCGATCCGGTACTCGGCTACCGCCTGATCGGACAATCCCGGCTCCCTACGACATCGCGGCTCGGCCGACCGCCCCCGCCGCGGCCCGGGCGGCAGGTGAAGCCGCAAGGTACTCGACCGCCCTGCGCAGCGAGCCCTCCTGCGAGGGATGGTACGACCGCCGGAAGTAGCGGGGTATGGCCATGCCGAGCTCTCTCCACGGAGGCAGTAGGCCCTTGGCCACCGCCCGGTTGTGCGCGCCGAGCGAGTAGCGCAGCCGACCGCCGAGCTCCGGGTCGTTGCGCATGAGGTACGAGGTCCCCCACACCCACAGCCACGCCAGTACGGGCGCGACCACGACCATCCCCTCGATGCGGCGCGCGTAGCGGGGCAGACCGGCTCCCCCGCAGTGCTGGTACATGTCGAAGGCGACGGAACGGTGCTCCACCTCCTCCGCGCCGTGCCAGCGCAGCAGGTCCAACATGATCTCGTCAGCCCCGGCCCGGTCGAGCCCGTCGGCCCGCAGCACCCAGTCCCCGAGGACCGCCGTGAACTGTTCGATCGCGGCGACCACGGCCAGCCGGAAGCGCAGCCACTCCCGCGCCGTGACCGGCACCCCGAACGGCGGGGCCTCCCCGAGCAGTTTCTCGAAGAGGAAGTCCACGTGCCGCGTGTACGCCTCCGTCGGCAGCCGTTGTTCGGCGAGGTGGTCCAGCACGGAGGAGTGCTGCACGCTGTGCGTGGCCTCCTGACCCATGAACCCCTTGACGTCACTGCGCAGCGCGGGGTCGGTGACCAGGGGAAGCCCCTCCTTGAGGACCCTGACGAACCACCGCTCCCCGGCGGGCAGCAGCAGGTGGAGCACGTTGATGACGTGCGTGGCGGTGGGCTCGTCCGGTATCCAGTGCAGAGGAGTGGTCTTCCAATCGAAGGCCACCCGGCGCGGACTGATCGGGTGCCGGCCGATCGGGTCCGCAGGCCCGTTCACAGCTTTGGCTCCAGCCGCGCGATGCGCTGCAGGGCACGCGGGGCGAAGCGGGACATCCACAGAGCGCCCTTGGACTCCGGAGTCACGGGTACGACGGCCTCGTTGCGCACCACCGCCCGCAGGATCGCGTCGGCGACCTTCTCCGGCGGGAAGTTGCGCAGCCCGTACAGCCGCGAGGAGCGTTCCTGGCGGCGCTTCTCCTCGGCCTCGTCCACCCCGGCGAAGCGCGAGGTGGCGGTGATGTTGGTGTTGACGATGCCCGGGCAGATCGCGGAGACCCCGATCGACTTCGAGGCCAGTTCCGCGCGCAGGCACTGCGACAGCATCAGCACCGCGGCCTTCGAAGTGCTGTAGGCGGGCAGGGTCCTGGACGGCAGGTAGGCGGCGGCGGAGGCGGTGTTGACGATGTGCCCGCCCTGGCCGCGCTCGGCCATCTGCTTCCCGAAGATCCGGCAGCCGTGTATGACCCCCCACAGATTGACGTCCAGGACCTTCTTCCAGTCCTCGGCGGTGGTGTCGAGGAAGGAGCCGGACAGGCCGATCCCGGCGTTGTTGACCAGGACGTCGACGATTCCGTACTCGGCGGCGACCTTCGCCGCGAGCTTCTCCATCGCCTGTTCGTCGCTGACGTCCACGCACTCGGCCCACGCCTCGGCGGCGCCGACGAGCCGGGCCATGTCGGCCGTGCGCGCCGCGCCTTCCGCGTCGCGGTCGACGGCGACCACGCGGGCCCCGGCCTCGGCGAAGGCGAAGGCGGTGGCCCGGCCGATGCCGCTGGCCGCGCCGGTCACCAGGACCAGCTGGCCCGCGAAGCGGTCGGCGTACTTGCCCGGGGCCTTCTGCTCCGGTGCCCGCGTCGCGGGCTCCTCCCGGTCGGTGACGAACTCGGTGATCCAGGCGGCCAGCTGGTCGGGCCGGGTCCGAGGCACCCAGTGCCTGGCGGGCAGGGTCCGCCGCAGCAGGTCCGGAGCCCACCGCTCCAGACCGTCGTAGAGCCGCTCGGACAGGAAGGCGTCCCCGGTCGGGGTGATCAGCTGCACCGGTACGTGGGCGTACGCGTCGGGGCGCGGCCGGCGCATTCGAGGCCGCACGTTGTCGCGGTAGAGCCAGGCTCCGTGTGCTGCGTCCGAAGGCAGTGAGGCCGTCGGATAGGAGCCGGCCGGAACCTCTTCGAGCCGCTGGAGCATGGCGGGCCACCGCTTGCCGAGCGGCCCGCGCCAGGCGAGCTCCGGCAGTACGGGGGTGTGCAGCATGTAGACGTACCAGGACTTGGCACCCTGGCCGAGGAGCTGCGCCGCCGCCCGCGGGGTGGGCCGCGCCATCCGCTTCTTGATCCAGTGCCCGAAGTGGTCGAGGGAGGGACCCGACATCGAAGTGAAGGAGGCGATCCTGCCCTCGGTACGGGCGATCGTGGCGAACTCCCAGCCCTGTACGGAGCCCCAGTCATGGCCGACCAGGTGCACGGGCCGGTCCGGGCTGACCGCGTCCGCCACCGCCAGGAAGTCGTCGGTCAGCTTCTCCAGGGTGAAGCCGCCGCGCAACGGCTGCGGTGCGGTGGAGCGCCCGTGGCCGCGTACGTCGTAGAGCACCACGTGGAAGCGCGTCGCGAGCCGCTCGGCGACCTCCGACCAGACCTCCTTGCTGTCCGGGTAGCCGTGCACCAGCAGCACCGTCGGCCGGCCCGTCTCACCAAGTTCGACGACGCACAGCTCGACCCCACCGGTGCTCACCCGGCGCTCGCGCGCACCCGCCAGGCCCACCGCTCCCGCTCCGCCCATGTCGCTCATGCTGCCTTCTCCTCGGCCCAGCGCCGCACGTGCGGCAGATCGTCGTCCAGCCAGAACGCGCTCTCCTCGGGGTCCCGGGAGTCGGTGACGACCAGGATCTCCTCGAACTTCGCGCCGGTACCCCGGAATCCGAGGTGGGGTTCCACCGCCCACAGGCCGGGCTGCGGCGGATGGTCGGAGAAGCGGTACGGGCTCCACAGCGGGGACCAGCCCTCACGGTGGCCGTGCAGGGCGTCACTCAGCAGTCCCTTGAGGGACTGGGTGCCGAAGCCGAAGGCGGTCGGAGACCAGCGCCGCTCCTTGACGCGATCGATCTTGTGCGCGATCACGCCGAAGGGATAGGCCCGGTGCCGGTTGGCGTAGCCCTGCCGGGTCATCAGCCGTTCGACGTCCTCGTAGATCTCGCGCAGGGAGCGGCCCTCGCGCACCTGCTCCAGGATCAGTACGCGGTGCGCCTGGAGGTCGGACATGAGCCGGTCTTGCACGGGATTGAGCCCGAGGCTGCCCGAATAGCCGATGTCCGCCGCGTACCCCTTGTAGACCGGTGCCATGTCGAGGATGAACGCCATCCCCGGCTCCAGCTTCCGGTTGGTGGGGAAGAACTGCAGCGGGAGCCGGAAGTTCGCGAAGGCGGTGCGGTCCCCGAACCAGGCGAAGGGCAGGTGGAACCAGTCCCGTACCCCGCGCTCCCCTAGCCATTCGCGCTGCATCCGCGCGGCCTCGCGCTCGGTCACCCCGGGACGCAGCTGGGCCGCGACGGCCTCGGCGCACTCGTACGAGAGGCGCTGCACCTCTCTGAAGCCGCTCAGGTCGGCGGAGCGTCGTCCGGAGAGTCGCGCGGTGCGTTGCTTGGTGTCCCCAGCCATATCAGCCCGTCCATCCGTGTAGCCGTACGCGCCCGTAAGTTGACACTGATGAATGTGACAATGACCGGAGATCACGTCAAGGGTCGTGCACGGACCTGTGGACAAAGTTGTCGGGTCCATATCAGCCTCCAGTACGGGCGTGTACGCCTGAAGGCTGAGACGGGATCCAGCTCCAGGTCTGACGTTTCACGAGAGCTGCCCCACTAACGTCGAACCCGTGACTGTCATCGCGACCGAAAGCCTGAGCAAGCGGTACCCCCGAGTGACCGCCCTCGACCGGCTCTCCCTGGACATCGGGCCTGGTGTGACCGGCCTCGTGGGTGCCAATGGAGCCGGCAAGTCCACGCTGATCAAGATCTTGCTGGGACTGTCCCCCGCCACCGAGGGCAGCGCCGCCGTGCTCGGCCTCGACGTCCACACGCATGGCAGCGCCATCCGTGAACGCGTCGGCTACATGCCCGAGCACGACTGCCTGCCACCCGACGTCTCGGCCACCGAGTTCGTCGTCCACATGGCGCGCATGTCCGGGTTGCCGCCGACCGCGGCCCGCGAGCGCACCGCCGACACCCTGCGCCACGTCGGGCTGTACGAGGAGCGCTACCGCCCCATCGGCGGCTACTCCACCGGCATGAAGCAGCGCGTCAAGCTCGCCCAGGCCCTCGTCCACGACCCCCAGCTGGTCCTCCTCGACGAGCCGACCAACGGTCTGGACCCGGTCGGCCGCGACGAGATGCTCGGCCTGATCCGCCGCATCTACACCGACTTCGGCATCTCCGTCCTGGTCACCTCCCACCTCCTCGGTGAGCTGGAGCGGACCTGCGACCACGTGGTCGTCGTCGACGGTGGCAAGCTGCTGCGCTCCAGCTCCACCAGCGACTTCACCCAGATCACCACGACCCTCGCGGTCGAGGTCACCGACTCCGACGCCCACCCGGACGGCACCGCCGCCCTGCGCAAGGCGCTCACAGAAGCCGGTGTCACCCTGCACGCCGGGGAGGAGCAGGGCCTGCCCGGAGCCGGCCACATCCTCCTCGTCGAGGCCACCGGCGAGCAGACGTACGACACCGTCCGCGACACCGTCGCAGAGCTGGGCATCGGCCTGGTCCGCATGGAGCAGCGCCGTCACCACATCGCGGAGGTATTCCGCGACAACAACCAGCCCTCGTACACCGTCCAGCAGAAGGGAGCCGGTTCCGATGGCGCCTGACACCTCGACCCAGATCCACAACATCGGCTACCGGTCCTACGACGGACCCCGGCTCGGCCGCGCATACGCCCGCACGTCGCTGTTCTCGCAGTCGCTGCGGGGCGCCTACGGCCTCGGCCGCTCCGCCAAGTCCAAGGTCCTCCCGATGCTCCTGTTCGCGGTGATGTGCGTGCCCGCGCTGATCATCGTCGCGGTGGCCATCGCAGTGCCCGGCTCCACCGACCTGCCGATCAAGTACACGACGTACGCCCTGACCACCCAGGTGATCATCGGCCTCTTCCTCGCGTCCCAGGCGCCGCAGTCGGTCTCGCGGGACCTGCGATTCAAGACGGTGCCGCTCTACTTCTCGCGGCCCATCGAGCGCGTCGACTACGTCGTGGCCAAGTACGCGGCCATGGCTTCGGCCCTCTTCGTCCTCACCGCGACCCCGCTGCTGATCATGTGGATCGGCTCGCTCCTCGCGAAGTTCGATTTCGCCCACCAGACCAAGGGATTCGGGCAGGGACTCGTGTCGGTTCTGCTGCTGTCGCTGCTCTTCGCCGGCCTCGGCCTGGTGATGGCCGCGCTCACCCCGCGCCGCGGATTCGGTGTCGCCGCGATCATCGCGGTGCTCCTGATCCCGTTCGGCGCGGTGACCGCGGTCCAGGGGATCTCCTACAGCACCGGCAACACCGAGGCCATCGAGTGGATGGGCCTGTTCTCCCCGATCACCCTCATCGACGGAGTGCAGACCGCCTTCCTGGGAGCCACCTCCGCCTTCCCCGGCGGCGAGGGCCCCTCGGCCGGTGTCGGCGTCGTCTACCTGCTCGTCGCCCTCGGCCTCATCGTCGGCTCCTACGCCGCCCTGATGGCCCGCTACCGGAAGGCCGGGCTGTGACCACCATCCACATCGACCACACCTCCCGCTGGTTCGGGAACGTCGTCGCCGTCAACGACGTGACCATGAACATCGGACCCGGTGTCACCGGGCTCCTCGGTCCCAACGGCGCCGGAAAGTCCACCCTCATCAACATGATGGGCGGCTTCCTCGCCCCCTCCACGGGCACCGTCACCCTCGACGGCGCACCGATCTGGCAGAACGAGCAGGTCTACAAGCAGATCGGCGTCGTGCCGGAGCGCGAGGCCATGTACGACTTCCTCACCGGCCGGGAGTTCGTCGTCGCCAACGCTGAACTCCACGGCCTCGACGACGCGGCCGCCCAGCGGGCGCTCGCCACCGTCGAGATGGAGTACGCCCAGGACCGCAAGATCTCCACGTACTCCAAGGGCATGCGCCAGCGCGTGAAGATGGCTTCGGCCCTCGTCCACGACCCGGCCGTCCTGCTCCTCGACGAGCCGTTCAACGGCATGGACCCGCGCCAGCGCATGCAGCTCATGGACCTGCTGCGGCGGATGGGTGACGCGGGACGCACCGTCCTGTTCTCCTCCCACATCCTGGAGGAGGTCGAGCAGCTCGCCTCGCACATCGAGGTGGTCGTGGCCGGTCGGCACGCCGCTTCCGGCGACTTCCGCAAGATCCGCCGCCTGATGACGGACCGCCCGCACCGCTACGTCATCCGCTCCTCCGACGACCGGGTGCTCGCCGCGGCCCTGATCGCCGATCCCTCCACCGCCGGCATCGAGGTCGACCACAAGGAAGGCGCGCTGCGCATCCAGGCCGTCGACTTCGGCCGCTTCACCGAACTGCTGCCCCGCGTGGCCCGGGCGCACGGCATCCGGCTGCTGACGGTCTCGCCCTCCGACGAGTCCCTCGAGTCGGTTTTCTCCTACCTCGTCACGGCCTGAAAGGAGCTGGCACCCATGTACGTGTACGACCCCACCGTTGCCCGGCTCACCTACCGGGCCCTGCTCGGCAGGCGCCGCGCGCTGATCCTCTTCGCGCTCCCCGCCCTGCTGATCGTCATCGCCCTCGTCGTCCGTGCCTTCGTGGGCGTGGACGACA